>NZ_QRQL01000013.1:0-54145 GCF_003475485.1 Dielma fastidiosa
CTCCCGTGAAGATAACTAGCTGCCAGGTGATCGACCCTTCATTGGGTCTTTTTTTTGTTGGAGGAGGGCAGTATGCGGTTTAAAAAGATTTATGTGGAAATTACTAATGTCTGCAATATGCATTGCTCATTCTGTATCCAAAATAAACGGCCTCAGCATTTTATGACCATCGATGAATTCAGTCATGTCATTAATGAAATCAAGCCTTATACAAGCATGATCTATCTGCATGTTCTTGGTGAGCCGCTGCTTCATCCCCAGCTGTTTGACTTTATGAAGCTGGCAGAGGCTGCCGGCTTGTTTGTGCAGCTGACAACCAATGCCACCTTGATTGACAGGTGCCTGAACGGATTATGTGAAGCACACAATCTGCGGCAGATTAATATCTCCGTTCATAGCTTTGCACAGCATAGTGAATCAGAGCAGCTGGCTTACTTGAAAAGTATCAGTGACGCCGCACGTAGGCTCAGTGATGCTGATAAATACGTTTCTTTGCGCTTATGGAATATGCGCGGTGATGAGCCGTCTGCCGAAACAAAGCAAGCAATGGGATTTTTTGAAAATGAATTTCAGACAGCCATCAATGCCGGTGAGCGTCGTCAGTCAATAAAACTGATGAAGCAGGTGTTTCTTCAATTTGATGAGGTATTTCAATGGCCTGATCTTGCCAATCCCTATGTTTCCGATACCGGCCGCTGTCTAGGCTGGCGTCAGATGTGCGGCATTTTATGTGATGGCACAGTAGTGCCCTGCTGTCTTGATAGTCAAGGCATTGAATCAATGGGAAATGTTTTTCAAACATCTTTTTCGGATATTGTAACAAATAAAGCAAATGCTGCTATGCTTGATGAGCTGAAAAGTGGTACAATTAAACGTAAGCTTTGTCAGCATTGTTCATATCGCTTACGTTTTCAAAAGGGAGGAATTTAATGAATACAAAAAGTAATAAAATGGCTACCATGCCTATACCTAAATTAGTTTTAAATATGTCACTGCCTGCAATCCTGGCAATGACGGTGCAGGCTTTATATAACATTGTCGATTCATACTTTGTAGCGAAGGATACATTAAGCGGCTTGACAGCTGTTTCACTCGCTTTCCCAATCCAAATGATCATTGTCGCATTATCGGTTGGTATCGGGGTAGGTATCAACTCATGCGTATCAAGAAATCTTGGCGCTCACAATGAGGAAGACGCGATTAATACCGCAGAACATGGATTGGTGCTGACTATGTGTCTGTATCTGATTTTATTGCTGCTGGGGTTGTTTGCCGTTGATTTATACATACCGCTGTTCACCAGCGATCCAGCTGTCATTACATCTGGCATTGCTTATACGAAGATCGTATTGATTTTCTCATTCTCACAGATGCTTGCGCAAAGCATTATCTCAATTCTTCAGGGAACCGGGGATATGGTTTCATCGATGTATGTGCAGCTGACAGGGGCGATTGCTAACTGTATCTTAGACCCAATTATGATCTTTGGTTTGTTTGGCTGTCCTGCACTGCATGTAGCGGGAGCTGCTTATGCGACGGTCATCGGCCAATTTCTGTCATTGCTGCTGGCATTATTTCTGCTGTACCGCAAAAGGGATAAACTGCCGATTTCATTGCGCACCTTTAAATTCAGACCTTCTATTTTGACCAATATTATTCGCATCGGCCTGCCTTCCGCGGTTATGCAGGCGGTAGGTTCAGTTATGGTTACCGGCATGAACTTGATTTTATCACAGTTTGGTGACGCAGCGATCACGGTTATGGGTATCTATTTCAAGCTGCAAAGCTTTGCGTTTATGCCTTTGTTTGGTATGAATCAGGGTGTCTTGCCGATCCTGAGCTTCAATTACGGTGCTCAGATCAAAAGCCGCTTTATGCAGGCACGGCGCTTCGCAACCAATCTGGCACTTGGCTATACATTGATTGCTTTAGCTGTATTCCAGCTCTTTCCTGAACAGCTGATGGCAATCTTCTCCGCTGAGGGAGAAATTATGGCGCTGGGCATTGTATCCCTGCGGATTTTAAGTCTTGCTTTCCCAATCGCGGCAATCAGCATTTCGCTTTCACCGGTCTTTCAGTCATTGGAACGAGCTTCAATTACGATGATTACTTCCATCCTGCGTCAGCTGGGCTTGCTGCTGCCTTTATCATGGCTGCTCTTTAAGCTGTTTGGCGCCTATGTCGGCTGGCTCGCATTCCCGATTGCGGAATTGATCGCGACGATTTATAATATAGTCATGTATCGTAAAGTAAAAGTAGAAATTATTGACAGAATGCCTGATAAGGCTGAGGAGGTAGCAGTATGATTTTACTTAAAAACGGAACCGTTTATACAATGGACGAAGCCGGTGTGTTTGTCGGTGATGTAAAGTTTGACCAAGGCAAAATTGTCGCCGTCGGCAAAGATTTGTCAGCGGATGGCTGTGAGGTTATCGACTGTACTGGCAAGAATATTTATCCTGGTTTTATTGACGGTCATTCGCATTTGGGAATGCAGGAATCAAGCATTCGTTTTGAAGGTGATGATGTAAATGAAATGAGTGATCCTCTGACTCCGCATGTACGTGCTATCGACGCGCTGAATCCGATGGATGAGACAATTCATAACGCGGCTTGCGGCGGTGTTACGACGGTATGTTCCGGGCCGGGCAGCGCGAATGTGATCGGCGGAACCTTTGCCATCTGGAAAACGAATGGACATGTGATTGATAAAATGGTAATCAATCCAATGGCGGCGATGAAATGTGCTTTTGGTGAAAATCCTAAGCGTGTATACAGTGATAATAAGATTAAGACAAGGATGCAGACTGCCGCTTATCTGCGTGAAACATTAATGAAGACCAAGGAATATATGGCTAAAAAAGCATTGGCTGGTGATGATATAAGCAAGCAGCCGGCTTATGATATGAAGTTGGAGGCGATGATTCCGGTTCTTGAAAAGAAAATCCCTTTAAAAACGCATGCTCACCGTGCTGACGATATTCTCACCGCCCTGCGGATTGCCCGTGAATTTGATGTGCTGATGACGCTGGATCATTGCACAGAGGGTCATCTGATTGTCGATGAGGTAAAAGCAAGCGGCTTCCCGGCTTTTGTCGGACCGTCATTAACTGATAAGTCAAAGTTTGAATTAAAAAATCTTACTTTCGCGACTGCCGGTATCTTAAATAAAGCCGGTGTTAAAATTGCTTTAATTACTGACGCACCGGTAATTCCTCAGGAATATCTGCCGCTGTGTGCCGGACTGGCCTGCAAGAAGGGCTTGGCTGAAATGGAAGCTTTAAAAGCTATCACGATCAATCCAGCGGAAATCTTAGGTATCGCGGATCGTGTCGGTTCATTAACTGCTGGGAAGGATGCTGATATCGTAGTCAGTGACGGCAATATATTTAATACCTTGACGAATGTAAATTATACATTCATCAACGGGGAAATGGTTTATCAATTCTAAAATACAGGCACTGAATCATTCAGTGTCTTTTTTATTATATAGGAAATTTCATTTTCAAGCATCAAATCACCAATATCTCATTATGAAAAGTGATCTAAAAAATGATAAAACTTGATGAAATTATCGTGTAAATATGGTATACTATAAGTAATAAAAAACATATATTTAATCATTAAATTCAACCTAAGCATCACCTAGTTTCCTTTGTATCAATCGAATCTCAGTGGATGCTTTTTTGTTCAAGGGTAGGGGAACATCAATGAAGTGTTTATCTTATTCAAATCGTTTCTATTATAAAGAGTTATCCGAAGAAGATGCGAGTTGTATTAAGAAGGATTTGATCCTGTATAACTCTATGCTTCATACAGCTTATAAGAAACTCTATTTAACTTGTTTTCATGGTGTCAAGGATGCAGTCTCTTTACAAAAACAACTAAAAGCAAAATATGGTACGAATGATTATTTTCCTTCATCTGCAATACATGAAGCCAGAGCTCTGCTTAAAAGTAATATCGAAATCAATCAGCGATTGAAGAAAGAATGTACTAAACGGATTGAAAGAATCAAAGAGAAGATTTGTAAGGAAAACAAGTCTTTACAGAACTGGCAGAAGCATAAAGAACAATTGATTCAAAAAAGCAAGGAACATGAAACTAGTGAAGCAGACTATTTGTATGAGGTACAGATCGTTAATCCGAATATCAAACAGCTAAAACATAGAATCGGGTTGCTGACCTTTAAATTAAACCGGGAAACGGATAAACTGAATCATTTGAACTTAGGTGTGAGAGCCGCTTGCTTTGGTTCAAGGAAGAAGCTGCATAAAAATCTTGAAGCTTATCGGTATGAGCGAAGAAAACGAATGCTGATACCTGGCAGACGGCAGGGAAAATACAGTAATAACCTCTTCAAATATCATCTTGAATCCGGAATCATGGTTTATCGAGGCACAGAGAAAGAGGTTCATTTACCGATCCAGTTTTATCATCATGCAGAGAAATTAGAAAGAGCAGTCAGATTACCGCATAATACCGCTGGTAAAGCCGTAGCTTATGAACTCTATGACCATGGTGAATATTTCATTATCAAAGCGATCATTGAGGTGGAACCAAAAATGATCATGACCAAAAAGGAAGAAGGCAGTATCGGTATCGATATCAATGTGGATCATATCGCGGTTGCCCACATCGATCGGCAAGGCAATCTGTGCAGACAGCAGATCCTGTCGATGAAGTTAAAGGGAAAGACAAGGAATCAGCGAAAGCATGAGATTGCGGAAACAGCGAGCAAGATCATTCATGAATGTGTACATACTCATAAACCATTAGTGATGGAAGCCTTGGACTTTAGTGATAAAAAGCGGAAACAGCGTTATCAGCCAAAAGGACTGAATCGAATGCTGAGTGAATTTGCTTATGCACAAATCAGTGAAGCCATCGAACGAAAAGCAGTCTATGAAGGAATAGAAGTGATTAAAGTAGATCCAGCGTATACGTCACTGATTGGAAAATTAAAGTATGTACGGGATAAGGGAATGAGTGTGCATCAGGCAGCGAGTTATGTAATTGCAAGAAAGGGGATCGGATATAAAGAGAAGATCTTAAGAGAATATCGAGTGTTCGTAAAAGAAAAGCAAACACAAGCAGAGCAATGGGCATCGGTTGGTAAAAAAATAGGAAAAGCGAGTATTAAAGAATGTCAGCTAACCGCCATATTAGCATTATTCAGATAACATAAAAAAATCAGTTCAATGAATCAAAGTGAATAGACCCAAACTAGAAGAAAAGGCTGTTTACTTGATGGAAATCATTGAACTGATAAAAAGAATTCCTGTATGGATTTGCTCGGGTGCGACTCCAATACCGATAGGTAGAAAGAGAGAGACATTGAAATACAGGAAGGAACAGCGCCGCGAGAAAGGCAGCTGGGTGTCATCATTGATGGCATGATTTTCCTTAAGGATTGAAGGAAATCATTTTCTTGTTACAAACCAGTCATTTATTCATGTTTTATTTATGTTATAATGACACATAGAGATGAGAAATGAGGGATATCTATGAGTAAATTATTAATTGTCGAAGATGATGAAACCATCGCTTTAGGCTGTGAGTATTCTTTTAAAAAGGAAGGCTTTGAAGTCATGGTAGCGAAAAACTGCGCACAGGCTAAGGAGCTGCTTTCAAGAAACAGCTATGACTGTCTGATTCTTGATCTGGGCCTGCCTGACGGCAACGGCTTTGAAGTCTGTGAATATGCCAAATCAGTTGGTTCACCAGCGGTTATTTTTCTGACTGCCAGAGATGATGAAAATGATATTGTATTTGGTTTGGATATGGGCGGTGATGACTACATCACGAAGCCGTTTGGCCTTAAAGAACTGATGTCCAGAGTGAAGGCTGTTTTGCGCCGCAAGAACCAAAATCCGGATCAGGAAAAAATTATTTCATTAGGTGATTTAAAAATTTATTCATTAAAGGGCAAGGTTTATAAGAAGAATCAGGAGGTTTTTCTATCGGCCATGGAATATCGTCTATTGATGACGTTAGCTACCCGTAAAAATGAAATCCTGAAACGTGAAGAGCTGCTGGACAGCATTTGGGATATCGGCGGTGATTTTATCAATGACAATACACTGACCGTTTATATCAAGCGGCTGCGTGAAAAGATTGAAGATGACCCGCAGAACCCGAAGCTGATTGAAACAATCCGCGGTATCGGATATCGTGGTATCAGCCGTGAATAAAATGAAAGACCGCCGCCTGCGCCAGACCTTGATTCTGCTTGTGCTGGCCTTGACGATTACGGTAGGTATGGTTTTTTTTCTGGCATCGAAGTCAGTCAATTTCATCGAACGCCAGCAGATCCGCAGAAATGCGGAGATTATCGGCTTGATCGCTGAGAAATATCCAGATGCTCAGAGTGAAGTTATTAAGCTGTTTCAAAGTGAACATCTGTCTACCAGTGAATTGGGAGAAGAAATCTTTCAGAAATACGGAATGGATTTCGCAAGCGGTAATATTGTTGGCAATTATCGTGAAGCGCAGCTTTATATCGTATCGATTTTTCTGGTTTTAATTGCGCTTTTCTGCTTCGCGGTCTTTTTTATCTTTTACTTTTATCTGAAACGAATGGATAATTCATTAATTAATATCTCAGAATATATCAATCGATTATTAAATAAAGATTATGCTTTAGATATCATTGATAATGATGAGGGTACTTTAAGTTCGCTTAAAAATGATATTTATAAGGTTACTGTGATGATGAAGGAGCAGAATGAATTGCTGAAGCAGGATAAAATGCTGCTGGCGAATAATCTGGCGGATATATCTCATCAGCTTAAAACGCCGCTTACCTCGATGCTTTTAATGTCAGATCTATTAGACAGTGATGAATTGACTAAGGAAGAACGCAAGGAATTTTTACGGGTGATCAAATCACAGCTGAAGCGGATTGAATGGTTAGTATCCTCGCTGCTGAAGCTGTCTAAGCTGGATGCGAAGACGATTGAGTTTAAGAAGGATCAGATTCATGCCCATGATTTATTGCGTAAGGCGATTGAGCCGGTTTATATGATGATTGAAACAAAGGATCAGCAATATTTGGTCAGCGGTGATAATCCGCTGATTGAAACGGATGTCAACTGGACCTGTGAGGCTTTTGTTAATATCTTGAAGAACTGCAGTGAACATACACCGCAGGGCGGTATTCTGAAGGCTGAGGTTTTTGATACGGTAATGTATACAGAGTTTGTTTTATCGGATAATGGTGTCGGTATTGATGCTAAGGATCTGCCTTTTATCTTTGATCGTTTCTACCGCTGTTCGACAGTCAGCAAGGAAAGTGTCGGTATCGGTTTAGCCATGGCTTATTCAATCATAACCGGTCAGGATGGTACGATCAGTGTTCAGTCTGTATTGAATCAGGGTACTTCATTCTCGATTCGTTTTTATAAGAAGTAGGTGACGTAATGGAAATATTAAAAGTATCGCATATTTCAAAAGTATTCGGTAATAAACAGCCTTCGGTAGTCCTGAAAGATATTAGCTTTACTGTTAAAAAGGGAGAATTTGTGGCGATTGTCGGACCTTCCGGTTCAGGCAAATCAACGCTGCTGCATATTCTTGGCGGTCTGGAGCCGCCGACTTCCGGCTCGGTTTCGATTGATCGGACCAGTCTGTATAATCTGAGTGAGGATCAGCTGACTATTTTCCGACGCCGCCAAATCGGCATGATCTATCAGTTTTATAATCTAGTGCCGACATTAAACATCCGTGAAAATATCCTGCTGCCATTATTGCTGGATAATAAAGAGGTTGAACAGAGTTATTTAAATCAGATCATCACATCATTAAATATCGATAAAATCATGGAATACTATCCCTCACAGCTTTCCGGCGGCCAGCAGCAGCGGGTTGCCATTGCGCGTTCATTGATTCATCATCCGACTTTGGTATTGGCTGATGAGCCGACTGGAAACTTGGACAGCATGAATTCAAGAGAGATCGTCGATTTGCTGAAACTGGCTAATAAACGAACCAATACGACGATTCTTTTAATTACGCATGATATGAATATTGCAATGCAGGCTGACCGGATTTTTGAAATGAATGCCGGTGAGATTAAAGAGGACAAGTAGGCTTCATGAATATTCTGAACGTTTATATAAAGAAGTATCTAAAGGAAAACCGGCATCGTACAGCCTTATCGATTGCCAGTATCGCACTGGCTGCCGCGATGATTTTTTCAATGTCGGCGATTATGACTTCCATCTATGTGAGTATAAATGAAAGCCTTGTCCGTTCAACGGGGAATTATCATGCTGTTTTTACCGATGTGAATCAGAACTTTGCCTCTTATCTTGATATGAATATGAAAATTGAGGAGGAAATGAAGGTTCAGCATTATGGCGTTTCCTATCTCAGCGATTCAATGAATAAACAGAAGGCTTATCTGCGTCTGCTTGGTTTTTCATCCTCGGCGATGCAGAATCTGGATATTGATCTGGTTGAGGGCCGGCTGCCTAGAAACAGCAATGAAATCATTGTTTCACAGTCTTTGCAGTATGAGGGAAAGATTAAAATGGTACCGGGCTTACAGGTGGTTTTAAACCTTGGTGAGCGAGTTAGTGAAGCGGGCAATAAGCTTGATGAAGCGGCGCCGATTGAGGATAATGAACAGTTTTTACCGCTGCACAGCGGCAGCTATGAGGTAGTCGGTGTATTTGAAACTCCCAATTTTGATTATGATAATCCTTTCTATTCAGTCATTACCGCTTATGATGAGAATGCGGATCTGCCGATGGATATTTATCTGCTTTATAAGGATATTAAAGATACTTATCAGGTAACTGGATCATTGAGTCAGCTGTTTAAGGGTGAATATGCGGCTTTCAGCTATAATGATACATTACTTAAATATAATAATGTGTTTAATGAGCGTTTGATTTCATTTCAGATGCTGGTGCTGATTGTTTTCTTCCTGCTGTTCTTTTTAGTTATTGCCGGTGAATTGATTTTCAGCAGCTTTGCGAATGCGTATCTGAATCGTGAAAAGCATCTGGCAATCTTTAAGAGTATTGGCGCTACCGGTCATCAGATTCGCATGATGATCGTCTATGAGGGTATTGTGATTCTTGGTCTAGCTTTGCCGATGGGGCTTTTAGCCGGCTATGGTTTCACAAGCGGCACCTTTTATGTGGTGAATCAGCTGCTGAAGCGGATCGTTGTGAGTGCCGTCCAGCTTAATTTTCATTATACATGGCAGCTGATGCTGCTAAGCGGTGGGGCTGCCTTGTTCTTCTCCTTCTGTTCAATGCGTTTAGCGGCCAAAAAAACAAGCCGCAAATCGATTCGATCCACGCTATTATCCAACGATGAGGTTGATGAAGAACGTAAGCCGTATCTTGATCTTCAAAATAGATTTTTAAGCATCGATAATAAATTAACACTGAAGCATCTGAAACAGAATCATAAGCCTTATCGTAAAATCATCTTTCTGCTGAGCAGTGTCATGGCATTGTTTATTACAACACAGACCGTATTTGATTATATGCGTCAGGGCGTGTTTCTCAATATCGATGATGCCGGTTATGATGTTAAGGCAGTCATTATGAATGATAAATATCCAACTAGACTGATTACCCGCTTAAAGCTCAGCGATGGATACTCAAGAATGCTGGTAGCGGAAATGGTTAACGTGACAAGTAATGATCTAAGCGCGTTCAGCGATGAGTTTAAGGCATTATATAATATTGATGAGACCGTGACTTTTACGCTGATTTCATATAGTGATGATGTGCTTGATTACTATATCAAACGCAATAGTCTGGCAAGAAATCTTGAAATTATCAAGAATTTGGATCGGCCGGTAGGTATCCTGTATAATCAGGCATATGACGCGGATAATCGTAAAATCGTTGAAATAGCGGATGCTGACCGCATCAATAATATTTATAGCCTGTATCCATCGGATATAAAGCTCTTTGATAAGCTTGAGGTTATTTCTACCCATGCTCAGCTGCCGGGGCTTACGATGCAGGATACGCCGCAGATGATTATCTCTGACGCGATGATGCAGCAGGTCATTGCTGAATTAAAAAGTGTCGGCTCTTATGAGGAACATTTCACAGTCTTCTTTAAGAGCAGCAATCCTAACGCGCTTGAGGGAATGCTGAATATGCTGCCGCAGGGTGAGGGAGTAGATACCTTTGAGGTCATTAACGCAGTCGCCCGCCAGCTGGAAACAAAGACGATCAAGGCATTGCTTGAAATCATGATGTATGGCTATATTATTCTGATTGCATTAATGGGTATGGTAGCGGTATTTAATATCTCAAGTGTTAACTTTGAGTACCGCCGGCGTGAATTTGTGCTGTATCGCATGCTGGGTCTTCGAATGCGTTCTGTCCGCAGGATGATTTTCAGTGAATTGATCTTCTATGGCTTAAAGATTCTAATGTCATCGATCATTTTGAGTCTGATTGTAAATGGTCTGCTTTATACGTTTATGTTTAAACCGATGGGCATGCATTTCCATTTAGAAAAGACAAGTATTATTGTTTGCTGTGCGCTGATTCTGATCGTATCAATCATGCTGATGCTTTATGCTTCTCATAAAATACGGATCAGCCGTTATAGTGAAGAGGCAAAGAATGAAATTTCATTATTATAAGCTGTAAAAAATTACACTAAGGGAAACACTTTTCAAAAAGTGTTTCTTTATGTTATACTAGAGCAACAGGAGGTTTAATTATGGGTGATGCAATTAAATTAATAGGTATTGTTATCATTGTGGCAGGCTTTGCATTAAAGCTTGATGTATTGGCTGTCGTATTGATTTCCGGACTTGTAACCGGATTAGTTTCAGGGATGTCTTTTGTTGAAATATTGAGAATTATCGGTGATTCTTTTGTCAGCAATCGCCTGATGTCAATCTTTTTAATCAGCTTCCCAATCATCGCTGTTTTAGAGCGATACGGCTTGAAGGAGCGAGCCGCCTATTTGATCGGACAGATCAAGAAGGCGACCGCTGGCAAGGTATTGGCCATCTATTTGCTGATTCGTACGATTGCGGCGGCCTTTTCAGTTCGTTTAGGCGGCCATGTGCAATTTGTCAGACCTTTGATCTATCCGATGGCAGAAGCAGCCGGTGAGAAATGCAAGGGTTCACTGTTTACCGAGAAGGAAACAGATTTTGTGAAGGGCTTGGCGGCGGCAGCTGAAAACTATGGTAATTTCTTTGGTCAGAATTGCTTCTATGGCGCCAGCGGCGTTTTGCTGATTCAGGGTGTTTTAATTGAAGCGGGTTATGAGGTTACGCTTCAGTCAATCGCGCTGAATTCCATTCCGGTAGCGGTGATCATGTTTGTTCTGGCTTTGATTCAGTTCCATTTTGCGGATAAGAAAATCAGAAGGGATGGGATGATGTAATGAATGAATTTTTAAATATTGCGACCGAAATCGTCTTTGTATTATGCGGTCTTGTTTCCGTTGTGACGGCGTTTCGCGGTTTAAAGAATGAACAGGCGCGTATAGGGACTTTTCTGTTTTGGCTGATTCTCGGTTTAATTTTCATTTTGGGTAAGATATTGCCATCCGAATTAGTCGGCGCACTGCTATTGGCGATGGGTGTGCTCTCAGCGACAAAACAAGTACGCATGGGCAAATTCACTGAGGCTGATCCGCAGTTTAAGAAAATGTCGAGTGAAAAAGTCGGCAATTTGATTTTCCTGCCTGCCTTGATGATCGGCGTTGTGGCAATGCTGCTGTCAACGATAAAAATACCTTGGCAGGGCGAGAGCTTCGCTATTCCAAGTGCGGTTGCTATCGGTGTTGCAAGTATTGCGGCATTAGTCAGCGGTATGCTGCTGCTTCATCCGAAGAATAAGGAAACCGCAGAGGATTCAACCCGGCTTTTGATGCAGGTGGGCGGAAGTTCATTGCTGCCGCAGCTATTAGCCGCGTTAGGTGCGGTGTTTACATCGGCAGGTGTCGGTACTGTTATTGCGAATGCAATCGGCGGTATTATACCTGAGGGTAATATTTTAATTGGCGTTATTATTTATGTCGTCGGCATGGTGGTTTTCACGATGATTATGGGCAATGGCTTCGCGGCCTTTTCAGTAATTACCGTGGGCATCGGAATTCCGTTTGTCATTCAGCAGGGCGGTGATCCGGCAATGATCGGCGCTTTAGGTTTAACGGCTGGTTTCTGCGGTACACTAATGACACCGATGGCGGCGAATTTCAATATTGTGCCAAGCGCGGTACTTGAAACAAAGAGTAAATACGCGGTAATCAAGGCACAGCTGCCAATGGCATTGACAATGATTGTTGTCCATGTGATTTTAATGCTTGTATTAGGTTTTTAAAGGAGGTCATTTATGAAACTATTAGTAACTGGCTTTGATCCGTTTGGCGGTGAAAAGATTAATCCGGCTATTGAATCAGTGAAGCTATTGGCTGATGAAATCGGCGGTGCTGAAATCATTAAGCTGGAAATTCCAACAGTATTTAATAAATCGCTGGCGGTGATTGAAAAGGCTGTCAGAGAGTATCAGCCGGATGTGGTACTGTCGATTGGTCAGGCTGGCGGCCGCAGTGCAATCAGCGTGGAATATGTCGGTATTAATTTGAATGAGGCCCGCATTAAGGATAATGAAGGGTATCAGCCTTCCGGTGAGAAGATTTACGAGGATGGCGAGAATGCGTATTTCGCTACGGTGCCTGTCAAGGCAATGACAGCTGCTATGAAGGCGGCTAATGTACCGGCAGCGATTTCTTATACAGCAGGTACCTTTGTCTGCAATCATGTGCTCTATGGGGTTCGCTATCTTGCGGAAAAAGAATTTCCAGCAATGCGTTCAGGCTTTATACATATTCCTTTCCTTCCGGAACAGGTACTTGATAAGGCAAATACACCAAGCATGAGTCTGGATTTGATTGTCAGGGGCTTAACTGCCGCAATTGAGGCAATTGTATCAAATGAAAAGGATATTCAGGCAAGAGCTGGAGAAACACATTAATCAGGACTGCGGTCCTGATTTTTTTTCCATTACTTAATTGAACCTTGAACACGATACTTTAACTTATTTAGCTTGAAGGCATCTATGAACAATCGAAGTATCAAGAATAGCAGTGCGCATAAAAATAACCAGTAGAATTTAAGCAAAAAGAAAGCAAGCATAACTAATAGCAAAGTCTTATTCTTCTTGAGCAGAATATCGAAATAAGCGATGAAGCGCCAATATCCATTATGATTCGGATTTAAACGATGGTAAAGATTTAAAAACTTTCCGCATTTGACAATTTTAGCATTGACTAGAACGATTGGCCCATTTGCATTATTTTTAAAATAATCTCTCAGAAAAATCTCATGAAAGAGGATGCGGCGGCAGTTTGTGTCAATAAAAATGAATAATACTGCATAAATCATCACCAGCAGTATAGTAATGGGCAGCCTTAGATTTACCAGAATCGGCAGCCAGTCATGCTGATTAACGATAGCAAAGTAGAAAAAGGGAAGGGTTAGAACATGGATAATGTTAACAATTCTTGTATCTAGATAACCATCGGCAATTCCATAATTCTCTAATAAAAAGAAAGTAAAATGAATTGCATACAGCATCCAAAGATAGGTAAGGTCTTGGCTTGTCACTGTCATACAATGCAAAAAGCTTGCGAGAATTATGATTGGCAGTGTAGCAATCAGGGCTGTCAGACCCTTTTTGATAAAGGTTTTGCGCATAGATTTGGGATAAGCCAGCAATGGATACCAAGTAGTACGCTTGTCTTTTAAAAGACGATAAACGGCAAGCTGAAAGAACAGCAGGATGAACGCTTCATAGGCTATAAATTGCTCACGCGGCTGCAGAATATTGAAGCCATTATAAGCAGGTCTTTGCAAAGTTGGATAAATCAGTGTAAGCAGATACAAACCGGCTGCAGATCCTAACAGTGCAAGACTATACCTAAATGGTTTTGATTTCAGCATAGTATTGATCATTGAGATAAGCCTCGATTTCTTTTCTGCCTAAAATATCCGCTTTCAGACTGCCATGCTCCATAATTAACAGGCGATCAGCAATCTTACCAATAACATCCATCGTATGAGTGGTTATCAGAAATAGATGTTCCTGTTTCATTTCTTTGATGAGCCTAAGAAAGCCTATTACACTTTGAAAATCAAGGGCATTAAATGGTTCATCAAAGATTAGCAGATCAGCTTTAGATAAAAGCAAGCAGACAATAGCACATTTTTTCTGTTCACCCGAGGAGCATTGTTTCACCTTTTTATGTTGATAATCAATGCTGAAAATCTGTAAGAGCTGATTATAGAATGAATCATTAAGATCAAGGTCTTGATCGTTAAAAATACGGTTGTAGAAACGGAAATTATCAAGCACACTCACATCTTTAATCAGACAATCCTGATATGGAAGATAACCAATTGACATACCATGCCGTTCTATACTGCCATCATATGCCGGCAGCAGCTCACACATTAAATTGAGCAGTGTGGTTTTACCACTCCCGTTTTTCCCTGAAAGCAGAATACAGGGAGCATTGGTATCAAGCATTAATGATAGATTTTCAATAAAGGGCTCATCAGTATATGTAAAGCTAATATTATTTAATTCAAGCATGAACTCACTTCCTTGTGCTTATTATAGCAGAAAATGGTTTTATCATAGGTTACAGCTTTGTCATACTGAAAGGAAATACCTATTGGTTTGCAGTCTCAGCAGGAAAGAAGAATTCAGTTAATGAATCCATCCATAGATTTCTCATCAGCATATCCTTGTAATAGCTGGCAAGCAGCGGATTATCGGTGACGATACCATCAACACCTAAGCGCAGCACCTTGTTGATGTTAGCATCCTCATTAGCGGTCCACACATAGAGCTTTTTGCGGCTGAAATCAGTCAGCGACGCAATTTCATAATTGACAAAGGTTGTTTCAATACTGTAACCATCGATCGTATCATAATCAAGCAGCGGTGCATAGAAAACAGCAGTGATTAAAACTGTCTCAATGCTTGGATTGATGGCCTTTGTCTGCTGAAGAATGGCAGAATCCATGCTGGCAATGCTGCATTGATCCTCCATGCCATATTTTTGAATTAATGCAAGTGTCGTTTCCACAAGCTGCCGCTCATGGCCCGATGATTTAAGCTCAATCATTAAATGAATACGGTTTTTAGCCGCTTCCAGCATCATTTCTAATGTAGGTATCGGTTCATTGGCAAATTCAGGAGCAAAGAAAGAACCAGCGTCTAAGGTCTGAACGATATCATAAGGAGTATCCCAAACCTGACTGTCATAACCGGTGGTTCTTTTGAAATTAGTATCATGCATGATAATCAGCGTTCCATCCTGAGTTTGCTGGACATCGATTTCAGCACTGTCAGCGCCGGCAGAGATAGCAGCTTCTAAAGCGGCCAAGGTGTTTTCAGGGGCAAAGGCGGCACCCGCTCGGTGGGCAATGATCTGCGTATCCTTCTGATTGTTGGTATAAAGAGCGCCGCCAATCTCACCCTCACTGAAAATCAGCAGCAGCGCAATGGCAAAGGCACCAATAAGGGTTCGGCCTAACCGTTTTGTTAGGGAGAGCTGCTTTTTTGCTGTTGGCTGCCGCGGCTCATCATTTAAACGATGACTTTCTATAACAATAAAGGAAATCATCGCTGAGGTTGTAATAATATCATTGGCAAGTCTGAAAAAATCAGAAAACTTAGTCAACCCAAAGCGAAAGGCACCAGCCCCTTCGCCGGCGAGTATGGTATTTGCTGCGAGCAGTAAGATAATAATTAAAGCAATCAGCATCAGGCCCAGCTGCAGCAATAACATAAATATTATCAGATTCCCAAATAAACGGAAGGGTTGTTTGGCAATCAGCTTCATGCTTTTTTTCCATGCTTCTGAGAAATTCGGTGACTGCTGAATGAAGATGAAACCAAATAAAAAGGTGAATACGATGGTATTAAGCGCAATCAAAAGCAGCCAATAAAGCAGCGCCAGCTTAACATCGGCAAGCATTGCGTCTTTAATGAATTCAGGAATCGAAAACCTTAAGAAGGAAGCGGTAAATGGAAAACTCGATAGGATGATCAGCAAGACTAAAAGGATCAGCAGCGGCATGTTTTTTAGGCGCAGATAATTCAGTGATGTTTTCACTGACTGACGGTAAAGTTCAAGCAAACTGAGGCTTTGCTGCTGCCAGCCATATTGACCATAGATTAACAGTGCAGTGATTTCAAAAAACAGCAGTGCTGCGATTAATAAGAAGAAGCTGATTAATAGCAGGATTGATAGGGGATGAATCAGCATCAGACGTATGTTTTCTTGAGTCAATATACTTAAACCGGTGTTTTTTAGAATCAATGACATGATTTCCTGGTAAAAAGTATAAATCAGAAATGAACTGACTGTACGGTGTATGATTTCAAAATAAAGCAAGGTTGGCCAATTTTGTTTATGAATTGAGAGTGTATTTTTAATTAATTGAATCATTAACTTCCTCCATTCTCTTCTAGTTTGCGGCAATTAGTTTATTCAATTATAATTCCAGCGCGATTTTAAGAAAGGCTTCCATTTCTCTGGTCAGCCATTTGTTTTTGTGATAAAAGATCTGCCGCCAGCTGATCAGCTGAAAATCACTGACTGGCAGGATTGAGATGCTTTGCTTGGCTACGGCTTCCTCAATCGTAAATTTAGGCAGCAAAGAGATTCCCATGTCAGCGGCAATCAAGCCAATAATAAAATCTGTGTTGCCGATTTCCAAGTAAGGATCAATAGTTTTCTGCTGTGCATATAACTGCTGATCTAAGGCATGGCGGTAACTGACATTATTTTCAGTAAGGATGAAGTTCTCATCTAAAAGATCATTGAGTTTTAATTGCTTGCTTGCGGCTAAGCGATGCTGACTCGATGCAGCAAAAACGATTTCTTCCGGAGCTTCAAATACCTTGATCCAATTTTTGTGATTTCTTTTGCTGTCAAGCAGATAGACAAGATCAAGCTCATTGTGATCCATCATCGTTAAGAGCTGGTCCGGAGCGGCTGTTTTAATACAGAGTGATACTTGCGGGTATAGCTGATGAAAAGTAGTAAGAAGTTCAGGAAAACGGGTCGCGCACAGTGATTCTACCGTACCAATCCGCAGACTGCCGTTGAGTGCTGAATCTTCACTCACCGCTTGCTTGGCGTGATTGACTTCTTCAATGATCCGCCGGGCATGCTGAAGGAAGCATTCACCCTGCTGGGTTAATGCGATACGTTTGCCGATGCGGTCAAAAAGGCGGGTATTTAATTCTTTTTCCAATTCATGAATCTGAATCGTAACCGCTGCCTGTGAATAATTTAATTCAGCGGCAGCTTTAGAGAAGCTTTGCAGTTCCGCAATCCTTAAAAATGTGATGAGTGTTCTAAGTTCCATAATAGCTCCTATAAATTATTTTTAATAATCTTATAAAAATATTAAAAAATTAATATTATGAGTTCATGCTATAATAAAATTAACTAGAAGTCAAGAGGGGTTAGCAATGGATAAAAAGGACAGATGTTATCAGGCTTATCTTAATATTTTAAAGAAGGAATTAGTACCCGCGATGGGTTGTACGGAGCCGATTGCGATTGCCTATGCGGCGGCGATTGCCCGTGATGTGCTGGCTGATGAAGTAAAAAAGGTTACGGTTCAGGCCAGCGGCAATATAATTAAGAATGTAAAGAGTGTAGTAGTGCCGAATACCGGCGGCCGTAAAGGGATTGCGGCAGCAGCGGCAGCGGGTATCGTCGCTGGTGATGCCAAAGCAAGCCTTGAGGTAATTGCCAATGTGAGTGAAGAACAGCTGTGTCAGATTGACGCGTTTTTAAAACGTGTGCCTATCGATATTGAACATGTTGACAGTGACAGTTCATTGGATATAAGCATCATCGCTGCCAGTGACTTGCATACGGCACGGGTGCGCATCGTGAGGGAGCATTGCAATGTAGTGCTGAGGGAACGTGACGGTCAATGTCTGTATCAGGGGGATGATGCCGTTATGAGCAGTCAGGAAGATTGCTATGACGTGCTTTCCATGCGGGGAATCTATGATTTTGCCGTGCATGCGGATATTGAGGATGTTAAGGCGGTGCTGGATCGTCAAATCAGCTGTAATATGGCAATTGCACAGGAAGGGCTGCGTCAGAGCTATGGTGCCAGTATTTCATCGATTCTGCTGTCAACCTATGGCAATAATCTTCAAACTAGAGCAAAGGCGATGGCAGCGGCGGGTTCTGATGCGCGGATGAGCGGCTGTGAACTGCCGGTGATTATCTTATCCGGCAGCGGCAATCAGGGCATGACTGCTTCAATACCCGTTATCGTATATGCGCAGGAGCTGAATATCAGCCGTGAGAATCTTTACCGGGCATTATTGATTTCCAATTTAATGACAGTACATCAAAAGCTGAGAATCGGCAGGCTGTCAGCTTATTGCGGTGTGGTTGCCGCCGGGGCTGGGGCAGGTGCTGGCATCGCTTATTTGCTGGGCTGTACCTATGAGCAGATCTGTGCGGTATTTACCAATGCGCTGGCAATCCCTTCCGGGATGATATGCGATGGTGCTAAGCCGTCCTGCGCGGCTAAGATTGCGACAGCGGTGGATGCCGGCATTATGGGCGCACAGATGGTAATCCGCGGCAAGAGTTTTCACAGCGGTGAAGGTATTGTCTGTCAGAATGTTGAAGCGACGATTGCCAATGTCGGACGGCTCGCCAGCCGCGGCATGAAGGATACGGATGAAGAAATCATTCAGATGATGATTGAAAACTAGGAGGAAGTATGGATATTCAGGCATTTATTAAAGATTACTGGCATAAGATTGCAGTTCAGGATCGTTTGGGTTTAGCTGAAATGTTCACTGAGGATGCCATCATTCGCTGGCATAACACGAATGAAGAATTTACCAGAGAAGAATTCATCAAGGCTAATTGTGATTATCCAGGTGAGTGGCATGGCAATGTTGAACGCATTGAGATCAATGAAGATTATATTTTAACCATCAGTCATGTCTGGAGTGCTGATCAGTCATTTCATGTATGCTCTTTCTTTATCTTTGAAGGTGATCAAATCTGTAAACTGGATGAATATTGGGGCGATGATGGGGAAGCGCCGCAGTGGCGTCAGCAGCTTAAGATTGGCCGTAAGATTCGTTAATTAGTTAAAACAGCAGCTAGCTGTTTTTTTCTGCATAAAAAAACTCTCAAGCTAACTTGAGAGTATTCTGCATATGGTGCCCGAGGCCGGACTCGAACCGGCACAGTATCGCTACCGGTGGATTTTGAGTCCACTGCGTCTACCAGTTTCACCACTCGGGCAAGTGCTTAGATATTATAACGTATAAAAAGATAAATTTCAATTGCTTTTGATAAAAAAGTTAAAAAAAATCATTGAGTAGTCTTTATCTTTTATACTTGTCAAGGCTTGGGATTTGGTGTAGACTCGACATTGGAGGTGAGCCTGTGAATCCAGAAATGATCCTTAATATATCCGCTAAAGCCGGCCGTCTGCTGCTTGAGAGCGGCGCTGAAATATATCGGGTGGAAGAAACAATCAGCCGCATCATGGAACATTATCAGGTTGAGGAAGCCAGCAGCTTTGTGACACCCAGCGGTATTTTTGTATCCTTTGTGCTTGATGGCAGCAATTATTCTAAGGTAGTGCGGGTAAAGGGCAGTTCTTTGAATCTTGAACGCATTAACCGGATCAATGATTTATCACGCCGCTGCTGCTCTCAGCATTTAAGCATTGAAGCTGTCGGTCATGAATTAGCGCAGATTGAAAAAGAACCCTTGTATACCATGCCGCTGCGTTATCTGGCATCGGCGATGATTGCATTTTGTTTTACTTTATATTTTAATGGTACGCTTAAGGATGCTCTCTGTGCTTTTGCGGTTGGCTTGGCAGTACGGGCAGCCGCTAATTTTTTAGAGTGTAAAAAGATTAACGCATTTGTGACAATCACCATTGAATCATCAATCATAGCTTTGCTGGCGCTGATTTTTGAAGCAATTCCATTATGCGTGAGTAAGGATGCGGTTATCATTGGCTCACTGATGCTTCTGGTTCCCGGCTTATCCATTACCAACGCGATCCGTGACTCTATCTCCGGCGATCTGCTTTCAGGCGTGACACGCGGAATTGAGGCTTGTCTGATAGCTGTCGCGCTGGCGTTGGGAGCTGGTATTACAATCACATTCTGGATGAATGTAGGGGGATTGTTATGATTGTTCATGTCTTATCAGCGACCATCGCAGTTTATTTCTTTGGCTTCTTATTTAATATCCGCGGCAGGCAATTATGCTTTTCAGCATTAGGCGGCGGTCTGGCGGCTTTTGTTTATGAACTGGGAATCGCTTTTAATGTAAATCTCATGCTAACTCTCTTTTCAGCGACGCTTTGTTTTTCAATCTATTCGGAAATCATGGCGCGTATTCTAAAAACGACAGTTACAACCTTTGCTATCAGCGGTTTGATTCCCCTCGTTCCCGGCAAGGGAATGTATATGACCATGCTTTATTTAGTCAATGGCGATATGGCAGCGGCAGGCAGCTCTGGACTTACCACATTAGCCAGTGCCGGTATCATCGCTTTAGGTATTATGGTTGTCTCAACCTTTTATAAGGCATTCAGTGAAGCCAAGGTCAAGCAGGTGTGCGAGAAAGATTAAAAATAAAATCCCGCTGTTTAGCGGGATCATCAAATACTTATTTTTCAGCTGTTTTCTTAGCAGCTGCTTTTTTTGCTGGTGCCTTCTTCTCAGCTGACTTTTCAGCCGTTTTCTTAGCTGCTGGTTTTCTGGCAGCCTTAGGCTTTTCAGCTGGTTCTTCAGCTTGTACCTCAGTCTTAGCAGCTGTTTTTTTCGCAGCTGTCTTTTTAGGAGCCGCTTTCTTTGGTGCAGCTTCATCATCAGCGGCTGTTTTCTTAACCGCTTTTTTCTTAGCTGGAGCCTTTACTTCTTCGGCCTTCTCTTCCTTAGCCGCAGGCGCTGGCTTTTCAGCTTTAGGAAGCTTAGGAAGATCTCTTCTCAGATAAGCTTTAATGGCCTGACTCATAAAGCCGGCAAGACCAATTTGGAACTGATCCATACTTTCTGTGAAGCGCTTGTCAGTTACATATAAATTAGCGAGGCGGGCAAGAATCATATCTGTACATTTATAATAATACTTTGTCAGATACTCCTGCCATGCTATAACACAGTTATAAACATCCGGACTGTCAAGGTCTTTACTCATATTGTCAATAAACATCTGATAAATCTTTTCAGCTTCCAGGCCGATTTTCTCTAACTGCTCCTCAGATGTCTGTTCAGAAACACGAATGCCTCTATTTACTGGTTTGTTTCTAACTTTCTTCTTTTTATGATTCTTCATTTTCTTTCTCCTAATTCCCAAGTCATAACTATATTATAATATATTTTGAAAAAAATTCAAATTTTTATTAACACTCATAGTATGAGCCGGTGATTCATTTTTAAACACGGTTAATAAGTTTCGTGCAGACGTAGGTTTACAATAGCTTTTTGTTTACCTTTTTCCATGATTACACGAGGGATACGGTCTGATAATAAGCAGAGAATTTCATAAGAAATAGTATTCAATTCCTCAGCGACGCGCGTTACCGGCATCTGTTTAGATATAATTTCAACGGGTGTCCCCAATGGCTTGCAGCTGTTCAGCCGAATCATGCATTGATCCATACAGATCCTGCCGACGATTTCGACTTCTTCACCATCCACAATCATTGAGCGTCCCTGATTGGCTCGAATAAAACCATCCGCATAGCCAATAGGCAGCGTGGCAATCCATTCATCACCCTTAGCTGTATAAGTTGCCCCATAACCGACACATTCACCGGCATGAATCTGTTTGACACAGGTAATCTTGCTGAAAAGTGAAAGCACTGGCTGAAAATCAACGGATGTAGAGATAGGGGAGACACCGTAAAGGATTAGTCCGGCTCTTACCGCATTGGTAAGCTCATCAGGAAACTGAAGAATGGCAGCACTGTTTTCACAGTGAATCCATTTAGGCTTGATTGTGAGCCTGTCAACGAGAGCCTTAAAGGTATGATACTGCATTTCACAATAGTTCAGATCATCTTCATCCGCACAAGCGTAATGCGTATAAATGCCTTCAACGATGCCATTATGCTGCATAATTAATGCAATGGCATTATTCATTTCATCAGAAGTTTTCATGCCAATGCGGTTCATGCCTGAATCAACCTTTAAATGAAACTTTAAATGGGATAAATCATCATGGCATGCCAGACATTCATTCAGCCAATTCAAACTCAAAACGGTTAACGTAATGCGATGAGTCTGTGCCAGCGGAATATCGGCAGCACGAATATGACCTAATACGAGGATATCTGAGGTAAAACCTTGTTTACGAAGTGAAAGTGCTTCATCCAAATAGGCCACCGCCACCATGGCAGCGCCTTCTTCCATGGCTGTTTTCGCAACCCAGTAATCACAATGACCATATGCGTTGGCTTTTAAAACAGCAATCATTTTTTTGTTTGTCAGTTTCTGTATTTCACGGCAATTATGCCGCAGGGCATCAAGATTGATCTCTGCCCAGGTATCACGATAGAACATGTCATTCACCTCGTTCTATTCTATGCAGATTATACAATTCTTGAATATTGATAAGCAACAGCAACAGCGGCAGCTCTGAAGACGATGGCTAATAAGCTTTGAATGCTGGCATTCAAATACATCCGCAGCAAGGCTGTAAAGAAGGCCGGCCATGCAGCTGGATTCAACAATGCGGAAAAGCCAAAATAAGTAATCAGATCCGCAATCAGAATGGCAATGACACATAAGACTGCTCCAAGTATCGAGAAACGCTGCTGAACACCGCGGCCCGCTTTCTGGACAGCCATGGCAATACCATAACCGACGACTATTAATAATAAAGAAGATTCAATATGTATGTACTGCATCAATGCGCCATAGACAACAGCAATCACGATTGCGCTGATGCTTCCGGCAATAATTGCCCGTGTGAAGCGCTGCTGAGAGGTGAGTGCCTGGGTATTGAATATTTGAATCATAGTATTCCTCCTAACTTTTACTAGTATAGCATATTCAGGCGAATTTACAAACAGGAAGGCGCTTATTTAGGCTTACTGTAAGAAACATTTAATAATGTATAAGGATGATTTATCAGGATAAACTATCTGAGGAAGTGAGTATAAGCCGCTGATCTAAACCCGCTGTTGCGATGAAAAAGAAATTGTAAAAATTTTAAAAAAAGTTGTTGACATAGCAGAAAGCGAATGGTATTATATTAAGGCGTCAAGGGCGAATTGCCCATGGCTAATACGATGGAGGTTTAGCTCAGTTGGGAGAGCGTCTGCCTTACAAGCAGAGGGTCAGCGGTTCGAGCCCGTTAACCTCCACCATTATGCCGACTTAGCTCAACTGGTAGAGCAACTGACTTGTAATCAGTAGGTTGGGGGTTCAAGTCCTCTAGTCGGCACCATTTAAAAAATCTGGGAGGGTAGCGAAGTGGCTAAACGCGGCTGACTGTAACTCAGTTCCTTAACGGTTCGGCAGTTCGAATCTGCCCCCTCCCACCATTTTTTTTATTGGGGTATAGCCAAGCGGTAAGGCACTAGACTTTGACTCTAGCATTTCACTGGTTCGAATCCAGTTACCCCAGCCAATTTTTTATGACTGACTCGTTAGCTCAGATGGTAGAGCATTTGACTTTTAATCAAAGGGTCTGGAGTTCGAATCTCCAACGAGTCACCATTTGCGGATGTAGTTCAATGGTAGAACTTCAGCCTTCCAAGCTGACTACGTGAGTTCGATTCTCATCATCCGCTCCAAAAACATTCGATACGCCTTAACGGGCGTTTTTTTTTGTTTTATGTCGTTCATAATAGGCTTGAATCGCATTTAACTTTATGATAGAATGAGTGAAATGATTGGAAGTGAGAAGATGAGAAAATAAATAAGAAACGATCCAGCAATTAAAGGAACAAGCGCATAATACTGCTGTTTTAATCGTTGTGTCTCTTATTTATATCTCATCATCCGCACTGGGAGGTGCGGAAATTATGCTTATAATAAAAAATCTTACAATAAAAAATGCTAAAGGATCAATTCTTCTTGATGATTTCAGTCTGACTTTAAGCAGTCATGATAAGGCCGCAATCATCGGTGAAGAAGGCAATGGAAAAAGCACGCTGCTGAAAGCTGTCTATGATCAGTCATTGATTGATGAATATGCCAGCGTGAGCGGTGTGATACAAAAAAATAACTGTCGGATTGGGATGCTGAGTCAAAAGCTTGATTCAGCTTGGTTTGATTCGACGATCTGTGATTATTGTTTAAAAGAAACCGTGGATGAAGAGATTGCATATGAAAGATACAATGAATTAATGAATTTGGAAAAGCTGTGCGTCCAATTAAGATTGGATCCTTTAATGCTGTCATCGCAGCAATTAATTAAAACATTAAGCGGCGGTGAAAAGGTTAAATTGCAATTGCTGAAGTTAATGAGCAGGCATTATGATGTTTTGCTTTTGGATGAACCAACTAATGATTTAGATTTAGATACCTTAATGTGGCTGGAACGCTTTATGAATGAATACGAGGGCGCTTTATTATATGTCAGTCATGATGAAACGCTGCTTTCAAGAACTGCCACCCGAATTATTTTGCTGGAACAAGTCAATAAGAAAACTAAAGTAAGACATTCAATTTACAATATCGGTTATGATCAGTTTGTTAAGGAGCATCAGGCATCTGCCATTAAAGCGGAGCAGCTGGCAAATAAAGAAAAAGAAATCTATGAAAAGAAGCGTGAGAAGCTGTTGAAGATTTTGAATGCTGTGCATGATGCGCAAAATAGTTGCAGCCGTCAAGATCCGCATACGGCGCGGCTTTTAAAAAAGAAAATGCATTCAGTAAAAAGTATGGAGAAGCGATTCGAAAAGGAAAGCTATACAAAGCTGGATACCGTTGAAGAAGCCATCGATGTGATGTTTGATGACTTTGACTGGAACCCAAGCAAGGTTATTTTAGATGCGGATTTTTGCGTTGAGGTAGCGGATCAGCGATTGATTGAACCTTTTGAACTGCATGTGAGAGGGTTTGAAAAAGTGGTCTTTATCGGTCCTAATGGCTGTGGAAAAACTACCTTGATGAAGCAGATTATTGAGCTGCTGAAAAACCGCAGCGATCTGAAACTTGGTATTATGCCGCAGAATTATCAGGAACAAATGCCTTATGAAATGGCCGCAGTTGATTTTTTAGCACCTGATCATGATAAGGATACGGTGACTAGAGCCAGAGAAATGTTAGGACGTATGAAATTTACCCGTGATGAAATGGCTGCACCGATTCATTCATTGAGCGAAGGGCAGAAAGCCAAGCTGTTCTTATTAAGGTTTATTATGGAGCGATGCAATGTGCTGCTGCTTGATGAGCCAACCCGTAATTTGTCTCCAATGAGCAATCCGGCATTGCGTGAATGCCTGTGTGATTTTAAGGGATGCATCCTATCGGTATCGCATGATCGGCGTTATATACAAGAGGTTTGCACAACCATTTATCAAGTAAAAGAAAAGCAGCTGGTCAAAATAGACAAGCTGCAGTTAGAGCTTTAATTTCATCAAAATAAAAGGCAGACGATTTCTGCCTTTTATACTGCTTGTCAATTAAGGGCTCCTGGTATAGTCTTTAATTATTATCAGCTTTGAATGATCCGCCATTAATAATAGGATAATTACCGGATTTTACAACCTGTACTTTACCATAAACTATTTCCTTGTTTGTGATATCATATTTGGTACAGTTGATCCAGATGTCAGTTGAAACATCATCCAAAGAAATTTTCTTATCAGTTAAAAATAAATTATAAGTATTTCCTTGTTTATACATTCGCCAGCTGCGGTTTGTGGTATCAATGCCCTGCTGTTTTAGTTTGACACTCACGGCTTCTGCCAAGGAAGAATAAGGTGCATAAGATTCTGGTGTTGTACTAACAGCTTCACTGTCAATGTTGGTTTTTCCGTTAGTAAAATATTCATTCAAATTTTTATATGGGAAATTTGCTATATCATCAAAATTAATTGCTTCTAAGCGTTCTTTTAATTCTTTAATATCGATGATTCCATCACCGTGGATTGTACATCGAATCGTTAAAACCGCAAAATCATCACTGATCATATTGCCATATATGCCATCCTCAGAACAGATGCCTGAGTAGGAACCGCCTGTGTAAAAGGTGCTGCCATTTTTATTTTCTGCATTGTGCGAAGCATAGATGGCCGCCAACAGCTTTTTGGCATCTTCCGTTGATGCTGGTGAATTATGAGCCGCTGAAGCTTCATATTCTCTGACGATGTTTGTCATATTAGCACGGCAGACTGCCTCTTTCGCATCCTTCGCATAACCAAGAAAACTAGGCACAAGAAAAAGTGCTAAGATTCCCAGGATTGCAATTACTACAATCAATTCAATCAATGTAAAGCCTGATTTTTTCCTATTTATATTACACATACTTCCACCCCAGTTTTATCTGTCTTTATTATAATATTTTTAAATCAAAATCAAAAGGCACAATTCATGAAAAAATAGAAAAAGCATCCCATAATGCTGAGATGCTTCAATAAATCTTATAATTTAAGCAGAATTCCGATTACCGCGCAGATTGAAATATAGAAAATTGGATGCTTCTTGTATTTATTTGTGCAGTATAACAGAATCAAGAATAAGAGAATCGGCAGCCATTGAAACAGATCCATCAGATTGCCGCTTGTCTGATAAGCAGCCGTATCTACCAAGGTAACCGCAAAGATACTTAAGCCGGCAGCCGCGATGAGACCGGCAACCGCTGGCCGCAAGCCATAAAACATAGCCTGTACTGCCGCGCTTTCTTTAAACTTCTTTAATACCTGAGCAATGATAATAATTACAATGATGCTTGGTGTGATCAAACCTAAAGTGGCAATTACACCGCCGGCAAAGCTTGCTACGGTATAACCGGTAAAGGTAGCCATGTTGATGCCGATCGGACCCGGAGTTGATTCCGAAATGGCGATCATGTCGGCCAGCATTGCGGCATCAAACCAATGGAATTTATCAATTAAGGCATTCAGGAAGGGAATCGTAGCCATACCGCCGCCTACCGCAAACAAACCGATTTTGAAGAATTCATAATAGAGTGTTAATAGGATCGACATTATTTTTTACCTCCTTGAATTTTTTTGATCAGCAGGCCGCACAGCGCTGAAACAACAACGACATAAACCGGCGATAATTTTAAAATGCCAACCATCACAAAGGCAAACAGAAACAGCAGAATACCATAAACATCCTTAACCCCTGATTTTGATAAGGATACGATTGCATTAAAGATTAATGCACATACCGCGACACGGATACCGGAAAGCGCGTATTGTACAACCGCGATATGAGAAAACCCCTGAATCAAAGAAGCAATCAGCAGGATGATGACAATCGATGGAAAGACAACACCTAAGGTTGCAATAATACCGCCGGCAATGCCTTTCTGATAATAACCGACAAAGGTTGATACATTAACGGCAATAATACCAGGTGTACATTGACCGACAGCATAGTAATCCATAATTTCTTCCTTGGTTGCCCATTTTTTGTTATCGACAACTTCACGTTCTAATAAGGGAAGCATGGCATAGCCGCCGCCGAATGTGAAGAGACCCATTTTCGCAAAAGTAACGAATAGATCAGCTAATTCTTTCATAAAACCCCTCTTTTCTAAATTGTTACCACATAAAGGTATCATTTCTTTATTAAATATGCAAGGTTTGATGGGATAAAATGTGATTTCTAATGATAATGATGTAATAAAATGTAAACAAAATCTGTAAATTTGTGAAAATGTATTGACGAAAGCGTGAAATAAATGTAAACTCTTAAGATATAAAAGGAATAAAGGAGGTAGGACATGAGAAAATATGTGACAAAAAGAATCTTACTGATGTTTTTGTTGCTTTTGGGGATGTCTTTTTTAGTTTTTGCGAGTCTGTACATCGCGCCTGGTGATCCTGCAGAGCTGGTAGCCGGTGCTAATGCGACGCCTGAGGATATCATCAGAGTAAGAGCCTATCTGGGACTCGATCAGCCCTTTCTTGTGCAGTATGGAGTTTATTTGAAAAACCTCCTTACCGGTAATTTAGGAACGTCGCTGACCACCCGTCAGCCGATTCTTCAGGAAATTATCGTTCGCCTGCCGCATACATTGAATCTTGCTTGTTCAAGTATGATCGTGGCCTTGGTGATCGGTATTCCGACAGGTATTATCGCTGCAATTAAAAAAGATACATTTATCGATAATCTGCTGACGACAACTTCACTGGCAGGGATATCGATTCCTAATTTCTGGCTTGGTTCAATGCTGATACTTTTATTTTCAGTAACGCTTCGCTGGCTGCCGACAGGCGGCATGAATGAGCCATTCTGGACAGCCGTTGGCTTTAAACAGGCAATTCTGCCATCGATTTCATTAGGGCTTGCGGTAGCTGCCGGCTTTACGAGAATCGGCCGTTCGGCAATGCTTGATGTATTGCAGTCGGATTATATCCGTACCGCGAAATCAAAGGGAATCAAAGGATACAAAGTAATATTGATTCATGCGCTGCGCAATGCGATGATTCCGATCATCACGCAATTTGGAACCAGCTTCGGCGGCTTGCTGGGCGGTGCAATCATCACTGAACAAGTATTTGTTATCAATGGTGTCGGTACTTATTTGATTAATGCAATTAATCAGCGCAATTATCCAGTTGTGCAGAGTACCGTTCTGGTGATTGCAGCCATGTTTATTATCGTTAACTTGATCGTCGATCTTGTCTATGTTCTGATCGATCCAAGAATCAGTTATGAATAGGAGGAGACCATGGAGCTTAAACGTGAAAATCCTCTTAAAGGGGCATTTAGAAAATTATTAAAGAATAAATTGGCAACGGCATGTTTCATCATTCTGCTGATAGAAATTCTGCTTGTGGTGCTGGCACCGCTGATCGCACCCTATGATCCGGAAGCACAGGATGTCTATGTGAAACTGGCACCGGGCTTTTGGGGTATGAACAATACAACCGGCGTACCTTACGCGCCAGGGCATTGGCTGGGAACCGATAACCTGGGCCGCGATATTTTCTCCCGTTTGTTATGGGGCGGCCGCATTACCTTGACCGTAGGTTTTGTATCAACGATGACTGGTTTATTCTTCGGTGTATTATTTGGTCTGCTGGCTGGTTTCTATAAAAAGCTTGATAATATCATCATGCGTTTTATGGATCTCTTGTTTACTTTTCCGGGCATCTTGCTGGCGATGCTGATTGTTGCGATGCTGGGGGTAAGCACGGTAAATGCGACGATTGCCATCAGTGTCTGGTCAATCCCTAACTTTGCTCGTATGACCCGCGGCAAAGTGCTTCAGATCAAAGAAGAAGATTATATTATGGCCATCCGCTCTTTGGGGGCCAGAGATACGCGGATTCTGCTGTGTCATGTGCTGATTAATGCACTGCCGGTAATTATCGTAATCGCGACAATGCGTATGGCCAGTTCGATTATGTCTATAGCGACACTGAGTTATCTCGGCTTGGGATCACCGCCGCCGACACCTGAATGGGGCGGCATGATATCAATTGCGAAGGATTATATGTGGGATCGTCCAAGCTTGATTATCATTCCGGGTGTGGTCGTTATGATTACTGTAATTTGCTTTAATATTCTTGGTGACAAGCTGAGGGACATCTTAGATCCAAGTTTAAAAGATTAAATTCGAAAGGAAAAAAGAAACATGAAAAATTTATTAAAGAGGGCTGCCGTTTTCACAACGGTACTTGCACTGGCTGGCTGTTCATCTTCCGGCTCTAATGATGGAAATACTGATCCGAATACAACAACGGCGGATAAGCCATTTAATGTTGTGCTGACTACTGCACCAGTTGGCTTTTCGCCATTGACAACCAATGACGCACCGTCTACTTATGTCAATGCGCAGATTTATGAAACGCTTTACCGCCGCAGTATGGATGGCTCAAGCTATGAACCATTGCTGGCTAAATCAGAACCAGATTGTGATGAAGCCGGTACGACATGTACGATTGAACTGCAGTCAGGTGTAACTTTCCATGATGGCACACCATTTAATGCGGAAGCTGTAAAATATACAATTGAGCGCATCAAAGATCCGAATTACGGTGCAGCCCGTGCGTCCATCGCCTCTTCAATTGAAGAAGTAAACGTACTTGATGATACGCATGTAGAATTAAAAACAAGCTATCCTGACGGTGTATTGATCGCTAAGCTGGCGCATGCCAATTCCGCAATCATTTCACCAACCGCTGATCAGGCACAGGATTTAATGACGCAGCCAGTCGGCACCGGGCCTTACCAATTTGTCAGCGCAATTTCCGGCTCTGAGGTAAAACTGACCCGCTATGATGGATATTGGGGAGAAAAACCAGAAATTAAAGATGTAACGATGACCGTCATCGCTGAAACATCAACGGCTATTTCTCGTTTAGAAACCGGTGAAGCAGACTTCCTGCCAAGAGTACCGGTTAATCAAATGAATCGTGTTAAGAATATCGCAAATGTTGAAAGTGTTGCTGAAAGCAGCAGCGCGATCACTTATTTGGCACTGCGCAATAATTCTTCAGTAAATCCTAAGATGGCTGATTTGAATCTGCGTAAGGCAATCGTCATGGCATATGATCCAGATGGCTATATCGCTTCAGTTGACGGCTATGCCTCTTATTCAAGAAGTATTGTAGGTCCAACTTTATTTGGTTACACAAGTGATGCGGAAACTTATGGTTACGGCTATGATCTTGAAGCGGCTAAGAAACTTGTAGAAGAAGGCGGTTATGCAGATGAACCAATCGTATTCCTGATTAACAACCGTCCGGAAACAATTGCTTTAGCTGAATACATTCAATCGAATCTGAAAGCAGCCGGTTTAAATAATGTAACAATTGAATCATTAGAATGGGCGGCTTATTTATCAGAAACACAGCAGGATAACCGTTATGATATTACCGTGCTGACATGGTCAAATGTAACGGGTGACGGTACGGAAATGTTAGATCCTAACTTCCATTCAGTAAACAGCTCAAAACGTGTTCGTTATGATAATGCGGAATTTGACGCATTAGTTGATGCAAGTAAGCAGACACTTGACAGTGCTGAACGTACAGCCGCAATCAGTGCAGCAAATAAGATGATTTTAGATGACGCAGTTGCCGCAACCTTATACAATCAGTATCAGGCTTATGCGTTTAACGCTGCTTATACGAATGTAGAAATGGATGCCGGCGGTGTCTTCTATGTTCAGAATTTCAAATTAAAATAAGAAACAAGGATATGAAAGAAAGTAGGTCTGGCGATGGAAAAAGTTCTTGAAGTAAATAACCTGGTGGCTACCTTTACAATCAATAAGAAAGAGTATGAAGTACTTCGGGATATTTCATTTTCAATCAATAAAAATGAAACACTGTGTGTAGTGGGTGAATCAGGCTGTGGTAAGAGTGTCACGACTTTATGCATCATGGATCTGCTTCCTAATAATGGCAGAGTTGTTTCCGGCAGTATTTCACTGAATGGCACCGATCTGACCAAGCTTTCTAAAAAGGAGCGCAACAGCTACCGCGGTAAAAAGATGGGGATGATCTTTCAGGAACCGATGACAGCGTTAAATCCTTTGCTGACGATTGGTTATCAGCTTTGTGAGAATATTATGCTGCATCGGGGACTGGATAAAAAAGAAGCTAAGAAATTAGCGGTTGAATATCTTGAAAAAGTTGGTATTGCTCAGGCGGAAAGCCGCCTGAAGCAATATCCGTTTCAGTTAAGCGGCGGTCTGCGTCAGCGGGTGCTGATCGCCATGGTATTATCCGCTCAGCCGGATTTGCTGATTGCAGATGAACCAACAACGGCGCTTGACGTAACGATTCAAAAGCAAGTATTAACGCTGCTTAATGATTTGAAAAAAGAAATGAGTGCGGGCATCTTGTTTATTACTCATGATTTGGGTGTTGTTGCGGAAATTGCTGACCGGGTCATTGTCCTTTATTCAGGCCGTAAGGTTGAAGAAGGCAGTGTCGCGCAGATTTTTAAAAATCCTAAGCATCCATATACGATTGGCTTGATGAACGCGGTTCCTAATGTTGATTTGGATGAATTTGAGATACAGCCGATTCCCGGTACTTTCCCAAATCTGACAGAAGAAATCAAAGGCTGCCGTTTCAATCCACGCTGTAAATATGCCCATAGCCGCTGCTTTGAAGAGGTGCCTTGTACGATTGAAGTAGAACCGGGTCATTTTGTTTCATGTTATAAAGCTGAGGAGGAGATGTAATGAGTCAGGATAAAGTTATTCTTGAGCTGAGAAAGCTGAAAAAATATTTTCCTCTGAAAAAGAATGTGAATCTAAAAGCGGTTGAGGATGTAACCTTCAAGATTTATGAAGGTGAAAAGTTCGGCGTGGTCGGTGAATCCGGCTGCGGTAAATCAACTCTGGGAAGAGTCATTCTTCAGCTATACAAGCAGACCAGCGGTTCTTGTGTCTATTACGGCAAAACAATTGAGGAAGTTAATCCTAAATATATTGCGAAAGAAATTGCCAAGCTTGTGAAGTATCAGCAGGAAGCGGATAAATATTATAAACAGGCACTTGAGGTTGATAAAAAGATTGAGGCTTGTTACGCTCAGCGTGACGCTTATGATGTTGATGGCTCAAAAAGTGATATCAAGAAATATGATAATCTTTCATTGAAAATCGGTAAGCTTGAATTTGAATCAAAAGAGTTAAAAAAGAATGCTTCCCGGCAGCTGCGTGAGGGTTCAAGAACCGTGGGTTCTTTGATCTTATGCAAGGATCTGCCTAAGATTGCCGAGCTGTTTGCGAAAGCGCAGAAGGAAGTTGATCAGGCGCATGAATATCTTTCTAAATATCATGAGCTGGAAGCTAAATATGAAAAGAATAATACGATCATGTATCAGATTCGTACGACGAGTGAAGAAATTGATCGTTTGAATGCATTGCCTGAATTGAGTGAAGAAGAAGTGCTGGCCTTGTCAGATCTTAAAGCAATTCGATCTGAGAACGGCAAGGTAAATGTCAAGGCAATGGTGGAAGAGAATTTGGATTTAAAGGGGAAGATGATTGATTTATATAATACCAGTGAAGAACATCGAATGCAGGCGATGAAGTACAAGGAAGCGGCCTTTGAGTACCGCGGCAAGGATATCCTGCCGATTACCGAACGCTGTCTTGATCCAGAATATCAGAAAAAGCTTGATGGCAACTATGAGGAAGGCATTAATCTTTCTAAGCTGGATAAGAAGGAAATGCGTGAGCTGCGCCGGGATATGCAGATGATTTTCCAAGATCCGGCGGCTTCGCTTGATCCGCGTCAATCAATTGGCAGTGCCATTGAAGAGGTTTATAAGATCAACACCAAATTCGGCTCGAATGTGCGCCGCGAGAAAGCGATGGAGCTGCTTGAAAAGGTAGGTCTCAAGCGTGAGCATTATTATTCATATCCGCATGCGTTAAGCGGCGGTCAGAAACAGCGTGTCGGCATTGCCCGGGCGATTGCTTTGGATACACGTTTTGTCGTGCTGGATGAAGCGGTATCAGCATTGGATGTTTCGGTACAGGCACAGATTCTTCAGCTGCTGAATCAATTGAGTGAAGAAAATCATCTGACTTATTTTTTCATTACTCATGATTTAGGTGTTGTAAAGCATTTCTGTGACCGCATTTTGGTTATGTATTTGGGAAATGTCTGTGAATTAAGTGAGAGTAAGAAGCTGTTTAAGAAACCGCTGCATCCATACACGCAGTCTTTGTTGGCATCGGTACCGCGGCTTACCATTGGGGCTGAGCGTGGCAATGAACAGATTCTTGAGGGTGAGGTACCTAGTGCTATCAATCCGCCGAAGGGCTGTCCATTTCATACCCGATGTCCGAAATGTATGGAAATCTGTAAACAAGAAAAACCAAGATACATGGAGGCAGAGCCTAATCACTTTGTCGCATGTCATTTATATGATGAGGTAAAAGAAAATGAACTTTGATCCGCTTTATCAGCCGTATGCTTCCAACCGTTATCCGATAATTGCGAATAACGGCATGGTTGCGACCGGTTCAGCTCAGGCTTCGGCAGCCGGGCTTGAAATATTGCGCCGCGGCGGCAATGCTGTGGATGCTGCCATCGCAACCGCGGCAGCATTAACCGTTGTTGAACCAACAGCCAATGGTTTAGGCTCCGATGCGTTTGCGATTGTCTGGATGAAGGATAAGCTTTATGGTTTAAATTCATCAGGCTATGCCCCTGCTGATATCAGCCGTGAAAAAGTGCTGGCTAAAGGGCATGAACAGATGCCGACCTTTGGCTGGACACCGGTTACTGTGCCTGGCGCTCCGATGGCATGGGCGGAATTATCCAAACGTTTTGGTAAGCTGCCCTTGATTGAGGTACTGCAGCCGGCTATCCGCTATGCCGAAGAAGGCTATCCGCTTTCACCGATGTTAGCCAAAATGTGGGAGCGGGCGAGTGAGCGCTTTGCGAAAGAATTTGCCGGCAAACATGAATTTGACGAATGGTTTAAGGTATTTACTAAGCAGGGTGAAAGCTATCACTGCGGGGAGATCGTCAAACTGCCTGATCATGCGAAAACGCTTAGGCTGATTGGTGAAACCGACGCGAAAGCCTTTTATGAAGGGGAAATAGCCCAACAGCTGGTGAAACAATCAAAGCGTGACGGCGGTTACTTTTCGCTTGATGATTTGAAAGATTATAAAGCATCGTGGGTTGAACCGATCCGTGTAAATTATCATGGATATGATGTATGGGAGATACCGCCGAATGGTCAGGGTATCGTTGCCTTGATGGCGCTCAATATCTTAAAGGAATTTGATTTTAAGGAAAAAGACTGTACGGATACCTATCATAAGCAGTTTGAGGCTATTAAAATGGCATTTGCGGATGGTATGCATTATGTCACTGATCCGGATTGCATGGCCATTGATTATCATGATTTGCTAAAGCCTGAATACGGGAAGGCGCGGGCCGCTGAAATTGGCAAAACCGCCAAAGAACCCAAAATCGTTGAACCGCCGAAAAGTGGAACAGTATATCTGTGTACCGCGGATGGTGAAGGAAATATGGTCTCTTATATTCAGAGTAATTATATGGGCTTTGGCTCCGGCATTGTGGTTGAAGGCTATGGTGTAACACTGCAGAACCGCGGCCATGATTTCTCGCTGGATGAAAATCATTATAATGTGCTGAAACCGCGCAAACGAACCTATCATACGATTATTCCGGGTTTTATCACTAAGGATGACAAAGCGGTGGGGCCTTTTGGAGTCATGGGCGGTTATATGCAGCCGCAGGGGCATGTGCAGGTAGCCATGAATCTGATTGACTTTCATTTGAATCCGCAGATGGCATTAGACGCGCCGCGCTGGCAGTGGGTTAAAGGCAAGAAGTTTACAATCGAACCGGAATTTCCTAATGCTGTTGCTTTGCAGCTGCAGTCGCTGGGACATGAAATCGTCCCTGAATTATCCCGTGTTTCCTTTGGCCGCGGTCAGATGATCGTGCGTTTGGAAAACGGTGTGTTGGTGGGCGGTACTGAGTCAAGAACCGACAGCAACATTGCATGTTACTAATATAAAATAAAAAAGCACAGTTCAAGCTGTGCTTTAGTTTATTTTATAGGTTCGGCTTCAAATCCCTCAAAAATTATGATTGAAGACTTAAGCGCGTCATAGTCTGCACGATCCTTCACCGTCCAATAAACAATCGGGGCTTTAAATAATGCTTTGCATAGTTTTAAGGCTGTACGGTTTCGGTGTTCAACATCGTAAGCGATGAAATCAGGCCGTGAAATGAAATTCGCCAGCAGGTTTTCGAGGATGAATTTAGCCGGCTGTTTCATGTTTAATTCACCGGAGAGCTGCCCGCGGACATAATTTGGCCGGTGATTTTTAAACCAGCCGACCGCCATTGGATTGAATGATTCCACGCAATAGCTGCCCTGATAATGATCCAGAAGCTTTGCGCTTTGACGGCATGTCTCACTGTCTGCACCCTTCTGTTTGATTTCCACAATCAGCGGTGTACGGCCGTCTACCAATTTAAGCACCTCTTCGAAAGTAGGAATCGTACATTCAGTATTAAATAATCTTAGTTTTTTAATTTCATCTAAAGTCAGCTCATCCACCTGAGCGTCAATGCCGCATGCTCTTAATAAAGAGAAATCATGCAGGACGACCAGTTTTTGATCTTTAGTCAGCTGAACATCAAGCTCCATGCCGTAACCATGAGTGCATGCACGTTCAAATGCCGGCAGGGAATTTTCAGGGAACCCCTTTGCAAGATCATGATAACCGCGGTGCGCATAGTTCCATTTAGCAAAAGGCAGCAATGCTTTTCGTTTTGAGAACCGGGGCATCATAAAGAAGATCAAAAAGCACAAGCCTAAAATCAGCAAAAGTAACAGTAATAAAAACAGCTCCTTCATATTAATCCTCCACATCAAAGGCTTCTAACAGACTGCGTTTCTCAGGCCGGTTGTCACCGTGTTTTACCTGTGTAAATAGAAGCAGGGCAATCAGTACACAAAGGGCGGCATATGGAAATAAGGTCCAATATCCGACATATTCTAAGAGGAAGCCGGACAAGATGGGTGTCAGCACTTGGGCAGCCATTGAAAAGGTATAGTAGGTACCGGTATATTTGCCGACATCACTGCCTTGGCTCATTTCCACAACCATCGGATAAGAATTGACATTAATCATTGCCCATGCGATGCCGACCATGCCGAATACGATATTCAGCAGCGGTGAAAAGGTTGTGAAAAACATTCCCGAAAGGTAGCTGCATGCCAATAAAACTACACCGGCAAGAATCATTTTCTTACGGCCAAACCGGCTTGACAGAGAACCGACCGGTATGTAGCTGATAATTGCCGCAACCGTTGCCACCATCATCGGCTTCGCAAACTCACCGCCGCTCATTCCCCAAACAACATTCGCGTATTTGGAAAAAGCAGTGGTGACGGCATTATAACCCATAAACCAGAAAGCTACGGAAAACAGGATGAACATTAAGGAACGTTTTACCGCCGGTTCCATTTTGCCATGCTGGGTTGCGGAAGCTTCCTCACTCTCCCCTTCATCATCAGCGATACGCAGCTGTTTTTCTTTAATCGTCATAAACAAAATTGCTACACAGAGCAGCATGATCGATGCAATGCTTAAAAATAACGGAAAATAATTAGGGTTGGCAGTTTTGGGTACTAATAATGTAATCAGAATCAAAGTGATAATGCCGCCGACGGCCCCCATCAGGTTGATGATCGCATTGGCTTTGGAACGCAGCGGTTTGGGTGTAATATCAGGCATCAGCGCAACCGCTGGTGAGCGGTAAGTCGCCATCGCAAAAAGCGTCAGTCCTAAAGCTGTAAAGAATAACAGCATCGACTGCATGAGATCGGCAATCGGCAGCAGAAGCATAGCAAATGCCGCTAAGATCGTGCCAAAGACGATAAAGGGCATCCGTTTTCCCATCCGCGTATTGATCCGGTCTGAAAAAGCACCAAATAACGGCAGCATAAATAATGCAAGGATATTATCCAGCGACATGATAAAACCGGATACCGTATCTTTTAAATGAAAGGTATTTAATAGAATAAGCGGAATAATATTATCGTAAAGCTGCCAAAAGGCACAGATCGACATGAATGCAAGACCTACTAAAATTGTACGTTTGTTATTGAGTTTCATAATGAGTTCTCCTATGCTTAAACAGTACCAAATTGAAGCGTTTGTGTAAAGAGCAAAAAGCTTTTGCTAATCTGTAACAAAAAGTGAAGATTTGAACCGTTTGGTGCAGTTTTTTTTAAGAATTTGCCTTTTAAAATGCTGTTTTTAGTCATGAACAGCATTTTTAATTGCAGAAATTGTAAAAAAGATTGAAAACAGCGGTAAAGAATGGTATTGTTTAATTGGACTTTTTTATGAACAATAACGGTAAGGGAGACTCAAATGGAACTTGAAAAAACGTATTTTTTAAACGGTAAAATCAATGAGGAATGCGGTGTTTTCGGAATTTACAATGCCAGTGACGCAGCTTCACTGACTTATTTTGGATTACACGCGCTTCAGCACCGCGGTCAGGAAGCGGCAGGCATTGCCAGCAGTGATGGTGAAAAGGTACGATGCTATAAGGGTAAAGGCTTAATTACAGAAGTATTTAATCCTCAGATCATCGATACGCTGACCGGCAACAATGCAATCGGTCATGTTCGCTATTCAACCGAGGGCGGTAATGAAATCGAAAATGTGCAGCCTTTGATGGTCAGAGCGCATACCGGTCATTTTGCCGTGGTTCATAACGGGCAGGTAGTTAATGCTCATGAATTAAAAATGCAGATGGAGAATGAGGGAAGTATCTTTCAGGGCAGCAGTGATTCTGAGGTACTGATTCATTTGATTCAGAAGGAAGTCGGTTCTTTCAGTGAAAAAATTAAGAAGGCCTGCAACAAGCTTGAGGGCGCTTTCGCATTTATTATTCTGACGAAGGATTGTCTGTATGCGATCCGTGATAAGAATGGTTTAAGGCCGCTTTCAATAGCTAAATTAGATGAAGGCTATTGCTTATCCTCGGAAACATGTGCGTTTGAGATTGTTAACGCTAAATTTATCCGAGATGTTGAACCGGGTGAGGTAGTGAAGATTTCCAAGGAAGGTCTGAGCTTCTTTAAATATACAGAATATACCCAAAATAAGATGTGTGCGATGGAATATATTTATTTTGCCCGTCCTGACAGTAATATTGACGGCATTAACGTTCATACAGCACGGCGTATTTCCGGACAGGTGCTGGCAAAGCTTGAGGATCATGAGGGGGATATTGTTATCGGTGTTCCTGATTCATCCCTGTCAGCAGCAATCGGTTATTCAGAGGCCAGCGGTCTGCCTTATGAAATTGGTTTGATTAAGAATCGTTATGTCGGCCGTACTTTTATTCAGCCGACGCAGAAGCAGCGTGAACGCGGTGTGCGCATGAAGCTGTCAGCGGTAAAGAGCATTGTTTCCGGCAAGCGTGTCTTTATGATTGATGATTCAATTGTACGCGGTACAACCAGCAAACGGATTGTGCAGCTGTTAAAGGAAGCTGGGGCAAAAGAGGTGCATGTGCGTATCGGATCACCGGCTATTACCCATCCTTGTTTCTATGGTGTTGATACATCAACCTATGATGAATTAATTTCATCTCGGCTGAATGTTGATGAGCTGTGTGCCTTTATCGGTGCTGATTCTTTAAAATTCTTAACGATTCAGCAGCTTGAGGAAGCGTTTAAGACAAAAAATCTTTGTACTTCATGCTTCAGCGGTCATTATGTAACAAATCTGTTTTCTTTACAGGACAAATTAATAAAATAAAAATAGCCATTCTGTTTACGCAGAATGGTTTTCCAATTATACTAGTTTAATAGGAGGAATTTTATGTTGCTAATTAAAAACTGCCGGATTATTGACCCGGCGAATCAGTTGGATCAGATTGGTGATATCGCAATCAAGGACGGAGTGATTGAAGCGGTGGGGCAAGTGGATGAAAATCAGCCCTATGATCGTATCATCGATGCTTCAGGGTTCATTGCGGCACCGGGATTGATTGACGTTCATGTGCATTTCCGTGATCCGGGTTTTACATATAAAGAGGATTTAATGAGCGGTTCACGCGCGGCTGCCAGAGGCGGTTTTACTTCCGTTTTGTGTATGGCGAATACTTCACCGATTGCGGATAATGCGGCCGTCATTAAAGATATTCAGGAAAGAAGCAAGGATTGTCCTGTACATCTTTATCAGGCGGCAGCTATTTCCAAGGGCTTTAAGGGCAAGGAACTGACAGATATGAAGCAGCTGAAGGAAATGGGTGTGCCATGCTTTACAGATGATGGTCTGCCGCTGATGAATGCCGGCTTAGTCAGGGAAGCAATGGTACAGGCAGCGTCATTGGATTGTGTCTTGAGCTTTCATGAGGAAGATCCTGCCTTTGTTCATGGCAGCGGCATCAATGAAGGCGCGGTTAGTGAAGCGATGGGCTTGCCGGGTGCTATGCGTGATGCTGAAAATGTGATGGTAGCCCGTGACTGTATGCTGGCTGCTGCAACCGGTGCCAGTGTATCGATCCAGCATATTTCAAGCAAGGAGGCTGTGGCCATGGTGCGGTTTGCGAAACAGCTGAATCCAAAGATTGTCGCGGAGGTGACACCGCATCATTTCACATTAAATGAAACAGCTGTCCAAAAAGCTGGAACCTTGGCTAAAATGAATCCGCCGCTGCGTGAGGAAGCGGACCGGCAGGCGATTTTGACTGGCTTGCAGGATGATACAATTGAAATTATCGCAACCGATCATGCCCCGCACAGCGCTGAGGAAAAGAATCGGGAGTTTGTCAAGGCGCCAAGCGGCATCATCGGCCTTGAAACTTCATTGGCTTTAGGTATCAGTGAATTAGTGCATAAAAAGATTCTTACCATGAGTCAGCTGATTGAAAAAATGAGTGTCAATCCAGCCCGCGTGTATAAGCTGCCAGGCGGTACATTGAGTGTGGGCGCGGCAGCCGATCTGGTGCTGTTCGATGAAAATGAAAAATGGCAGGTTGCTGATTTTGCTTCAAAAGCAAATAATTCGCCGTTTATTGGCTGGGAATTAAACGGAAAGGTAAAAATGACAGTGTTGGCGGGAAAGGTCGTTTATGAGGATGGGGCAGAATAAACCAAGCGTCTGCTGGTCAGCTGATAAAATAGAACGAGGCAATGCTGGTGAAAAGAGGGTTTATCATCAGATGCTTGAGCTTGATGAAAATCAGCGGATAATTTTGATCAGTGATATCCATGGCTGCCGAAGCTTATTTCATGAATTGCTTGCAAAGTGTCAGTTTAATGATCAGGATGTTTTGATACTTTTAGGTGATTTAGGTGAGAAAGGGCCTGATTCATTGGGGGTACTTCATGATGTGATGGAATTATGCGCGGCAGGCAATACCTATGTTGTGCAGGGAAATTGTGATTGTTTAGTACCTTCTTTGATGAAGCAGGAACTGGTTGATTTTATTGGCTATACACAATTCAGAGAAGCCTCCTTGCTGAATGAAATGGCTCACGCGTGCGGCTATGCTGCGATAGATGAAACGAATGCCAAAGCATGCCGTCAGGCAATTGCCAAGCGCTTTGCCAAGGAGCTGGACTTTATTGATAATATGCCGCTGATTTTAGAAAGTGAGTCGATGCTGTTTGTGCATGCCGGCTTGCGCTATGAGGAGATTTCACGAAATACATGGGAGGATTTTCTTACATTACCGGCGTTTATGGAAGGTCACACGGCTTTTAAAAAGCACGTGTACTGCGGGCATTGGCCTACTTTGAATTATCATATGGATATTGCGGATTGCCGTCCTTATACGAATGTGGCGATGAATGTGACCGGCATTGACGGCGGCAATGGAGTCAAGGATGAGGGCCAGCTGAATGCCTTAATTCTGGATCAAGGCAAGGCATACAGCGTATGGGTGGATTCTCTGCCGGCTGCCCGGATTTGTAAAGCACAGGCTGCTAATCCTGATCCAATCTTTATTTCATGGGCAAAAAGAGAGGTTTTATTACTTCAAAGACAGGCTGATCAGTGCTATTGTGAACATCTTGCCTCAAAACGTAAGCTATGGCTGAGCGCTGCCTATCTGTATGAGGATGAGGGAAAGCTTTGCTGTTATGATTATACGGATTATCGATTAAATGTGTTGCCGGGTGATACCGTAAAGGTAATCACGAAGCATGATGGTTTTGTATATGCCAAGCATAACGGGCTGGTTGGCTGGATCGCCGAGGAATGCTTTTGATATGAAGCTTCTGCGCCGCGATATTTATGCCATCACCCTGCATTCAGCTAGTGAAATTACCAAGGAGATACAGGTTTATTTGATTAAAGGCAGGGATGAGCATCTTTTAATTGATATTGGTTTTCATTCTGCTTCTGCCGCTGATGAATTATGTACTGCCCTAAAGCAGCTGAACGTTGAACTGAAGGATGTTCGTTTATTTTTAACGCATCTGCATGTTGATCACTGCGGCAATGCCCAGCACTTCGCTCCCTGCTTAAAAGAAATTCTGGCCAGCGAATGGGACGGCTGTATGATCACTCATAAGCTTAATAAGACAACTGCTCATTATATCCGCAAGAATCGCCTGCTGGCTGGGATACCGCGCAGTGTATGTGTTAAATTGAAATCTGAAAGTGAAATTTTTGAAGGCGGGGACGGTGTTTTTGCCTTCACGCCGATCCATGCACATGAGCGGTTAAGGGTAGGTGATTATACGTTTGAGGTAATTGATTTGGCGGGGCACTCACCCCAGCAAATCGGTCTGTATGAAATCAACGAGCATTTTATGTTTGCGGCAGACAGTGTGCTGAATCAGATTTATCCTACGATTAATTTCTGGATGGAAGAATTTTCAAGCATGCAGGATAATTTTGATACATTAAAACGTATCTGTGATTTTGACTGTGAAATAGTATATCCCGCCCATTACGGTCCGATTTCTGATATTAAGGAACGCTGTATGCAAACCTTAGATCATCATATGAAAAAAGGTAAATATCTGCTTGATGTTGTCAAACAGGGAAGCGGGACCGCCTATGACTTTGCGATGCGGATGCAATGGGGACGCCAGCTTAACCGTTTTGATCAATTAAGCTGTCCGCAGCAGTGGTTTGCATGCATGGAACTATTGGCGCACCTTGAACGCTTTTATCATTTAGGAATCTTGTCGCGTGAGCTTATTGACGAACATTGGTATTATCATATAAAAGAATAACCTTAATGGTTATTTAAGACAGCTGGCAGAATGCTTAGTTTCAAAATCAATAGTATGAAACTGAATATCTCTTACGCCGGCTTTTTAATTTTTCTAAAGGAAATAGCATCTACGTGCAGCATTTGTTTTAATAATGCTGCTTTTTCCTGCTTTATGGATTTGCTTCTTGCTTCAGGATTTGTTAAGATGAGTTTAGAAAATTATTTCTGAGGTAAATCAATGATAGAATTAACCATGGAACAAATCCGTTATTATCGGCTGCATGCTCATCATTTGGACCGTTTTTATGAGCCAGCGGATTTGATGAGTGTGACAGGAGCATGCGGTTTACAAAATACGCCGCCGGGAGCATGGGAAACGGCATTGTTTAACCGTATTCCCGCTTATTCAAAAGCTGCTGCCAATCAGCTGCTTGCCGACAAACATCTGCTTCAGGCGTGGAGCCTGCGCGGTCTGCCGCTGGTGTTTCCAAGTGAGGAAAGCGATATTTTCTTATCAGCTTTGAGTGCTGCTGAAGATGAACCATGGATTTATACCAAGGGTATTTCTCTTGCCTTAAAACTGCTTGAAATGGATTTTGATGAAGTTCTGGCCTTACTGCTTCAGGTAATGCCGCAGCTTGATCATCAAATCATCACCAGCAAGGCTGTACTGGATGAAACCATCGCCGGCTGGCTGCTGCCGCTATTGCCCAAGGCAAAGCAAACCATCTGGCAACAGCCTTCAATATACGGCAGTCCAGATAAGCAAACGATTGGCGGTGCGGTCGTGTCATTCATGCTGAGACCGTGCGCTGCCAAGGGCTTGGTTGTTTTCGGTGAGCGTCATAATCAAACACCCACCTTTACCTCTTACCGAAACTGGCTTGGCCATCCGCTTAAAGAAAGACCGGATGCCAACAAACAGCTGGTGCGTAAATTCCTGCATTGTTACGGTCCCGCAACGCGTAAAGAATTGATTCAATGGCTGGGCTGTTCTCCGAAGCAGGGAAGCCGCTTATGGGATTTGCTTGCTGAGGAAAGGGTAAAGGTCATGGCAGATGGCAGACAAGCTTTTATGCTTGCAGAGGATTTGACTGATTTGATGAAGCCATGCCAGCCGGAGCGGGAATATCTGCTTTTAGGCGGTCATGATCCATATCTTGACCAGCGCGACCGACTGACGCTTTTACCTGACAAACGTCATCATGCGAAAATCTGGCAGCTGGTATCAAATCCCGGCGCTATTGTATATCATGGCGAAATCATCGGCTCTTGGACAAGCCGAAAGCAAAATCAAGGCATAACGATTCAGATGCAGGTTTGGCAAACAAAGGCGGGCGCTGAGAAGCTGCTTGAATTAGCGGCAGCCTATGCAAAATCTAAAGAGATTAAACTGCTGAACGTAGATATAACTAAAACACCAGACTGATATTCAATCTGGTGTTTATTATTTTTATAGTTTTTCACCATTGCTGGCAATTACATCGCGATACCAATAATAGGAATCCTTTGGCAGAATCTTGCCGCTGCCCTGACCTTGGTTATCCTTATCGACATATAGCAAGCCATAGCGCTTTTCCATTTCACAGCTGTTGCCGCTGACAATATCAAACGGTGACCACATCGTATAGGCAAAGAGATTCACTTCTTCATCCATCAGCCGTTTCAGCTGTTCAATATGCCGGCGCTGATAATCGATGCGGTAATCATCATGAATCTTACCCTGAGCATCCGGCACTTCTTCGACACCGATGCCATTTTCCGCAATCATCATCGGCACTTGATAACGATCCCAATATTGACTCATCGCATTGTAAATGCCGATCGGATCAATCGTCCAGCCCCATTGACTCGCTTTAGTATACGGATTCTCACAGCGGGCGCCGTTTTCATCAACACAATGTGAATAATAGTAGGCTACCGCCAGAAAATCCATCGTATTCTGTTTCAGTAATTCTTCATCACCCTCAGCCATCACAATCTGAATGTTATTGCGTTTAAAGTAATCTTTCGCATATCCCGGATACGCACCGCGCAGCTCAACATCCGCAAAGAAATAATCCTTCATCCGATTTTTCTCAATAGCAACAGCCACATTTTGCGGATCGCATGTTTTGGCATAGGTCATCTGATCAGCCAGCATCATGCCAATCTGCAGCGTTGGCTTTATTTGCTTAGCCACCTGCTTAATTAAGGCACTGGCGATAAACTCATTATGCACGGCCTGGTATTTAGCAGCTGTAAAATCTTCATATTCATCCATCACCATTCCCAGTGAACTGAAGGATTCACCAAAAATTAGGTTGATCTGATTAATCACGATCCAATAGTTTACTTTACTGGCATAACGTTTCAGGCAGACCGTCGCGAAGCGAACATAATGATCAATCGTTGCCCGGCCATACCAGCCTTGACACTGGGTGACAATGCCCAGCGGCATATCATAATGCGTCAGCGTAACGATTGGTTCAATGCCATTGCTTAATAATTCATCAAATAGCTCATCATAAAATTGCAGACCTGCTTCATTAGGTTCACTTTCTAAACCAGTAGGGAAGATACGTGCCCAATTGATACTCATGCGGAAGGCTTTGAAACCAGCCTCCTTCATCCATTGAATATATTCTTTATAACGATGATAGAAATCAACCGCCTGATGCTTCGGGTAATAATTTTTTGTTACGGCTTGGGTCACATCCTCAATCCGCTCCTTCAAAAGCGCTCTAGTATAATTTGTATTGCCCTGCTTTGTTTCACGGGTGTAACAGATTTGAATATCAGCGACATTCAGCCCCTTGCCAGCCTCATCATAAGCCCCTTCACACTGTACGGCAGCGGTAGCGCCGCCCCATAAAAAATTCTTTGGAAAACCCATTATTTCACCTCCGCGTGAATCGCTTCGGCAAAAATCTTAAATGTTTTAATCAGCTCTTTGATCAGCTCAACCTCACTGTTGATTGTCATCAGAGTATCTTGAGCATGATTAAACAGCATGCAGTATTCATATTTCGTGCCGCGGGCTTCATTTTGAATAATTTCCGTCTGTGCCTTATGTGCTTCCGTAATATTTTGACTTGCCTGTGCAAGCTCTGATTGAGCCAGTGTAAAATCAAAGCTTTGAATTGCCTGCAATGCTTTCTTCGCATGAATCCGTGCGTCACCGGCATAAGTTAATATCCCCATTGCGGCGCTGATCAGCGTTGAATTCGTTATTTCATCCATACCTATTCCCCCATTTCTTCTTTTAATGTCTTCGTTTCATGGGCTTTAAAGAAAGGCCACCAGATCAGCCATGAAACAATAAATAATACAGCTACTAACAGAATAACACGGAAATCACCATGTGTCGCTAAGAATGAGCAAAGCGGGAAAGGCAGCTGATTGACATTCATCACCGCATGCGGTATTGTTACCCAGCCATTACTGAAAGCAATCCAAGCGATTGTTGGAATTACCAGTCCATTGATCCACATTGGAATCATCAGGATTGGGTTTAAGGCAATCGGCGCGCCGTATACTAATGGCTCATTGATATTAAATAAAGATGGTATCATGGAAATCTGACCGAATTTACGAATCCGTTTGCTCTTTGAGCGCAGCATCATGATATTGAGCGCCAAGGTCATACCCATACCGCCGATAAAGATTACCGAGAACGTAACATTAGCCGTATAAATATTAGTTGGTGCCAGACCGGCTTCAAAAGCTAAAGCGTTGGCAGTAATACCGGCTAAGCCAATCGGTGAGGTGATAGGATTCATAAACCAGCTGTTGATGCCGAAAGAATAGAAGAAGACCGGAATAAAAATACAGAGAATAAAACCCGGATATGTTTGACCAATTTCAATCAGCGGCGAGAATAAAGCAGTAATCAGGGCAAATAAATCAATGTTGCACCAGTAAATTAAAATTGTTGTTAAGACTAAAACGATAATGCCTGGAATTACTTGATTCAGCCAGCGTACAAGGAAATCCGGCAAGGTTTCTGAATCTTCAAATAAATGCAGTTTAAAATATAGATTGCTGATCACAATTGTGACAATGCCAGAGAAAAACGCTGAAATCATGCCTGAACCGCCAAATCGTCCAAAGCTTACCGTGAATTGGAAGTTTTCAATCGTTGGCTTAATAACCATAAAGAACATCATCAAAGCAATTAAGCCAGTGGATACGCCATATTCCTTAAAACCATATTCCTTAGCACCATGATAACCGACTAAGAAGACAAGGGTCAGTGACAGAATGCCGAAGCTGAAATTATAAACCGGTGACAGATCTGGCAGGAATGAAACATAACCGGCAAATAAATTATAAATAGAGATTAATGAGCCTAATAATAGAATTGGTACATTGGCCATTAAGGCTCCGGATAAGGTACGAATGATTTTCTTATCCATCGCTTTCGCAACCTTAGGGGCAAAGCTGGTTCCCAGCCAGTTAATAAATTTATCCATTTTGCGTCTCCTTTTCTTTTAGTGTCTCAATGCATAATTGAAGCAGACCTTCACCGTCAAGTCCCGCATACATATCTTTAGGAATAATCTTTACGGGTACATTATAGCGGTCACAGCTCTTTTTTAAATCATCATAGGCATAAGCTAGATGTGGCCCAATCAATAAAATATCAATATTTGGCAAATCATCTTCGATATTATTTTGACTTTTAGCTTCAACCCGTGCCATGATCCCTTGTTTCTTGGCAGCAATTCTTGTCTGTTGGGCTAAAAAGCCGCTGGACATCCCGGCACCGCAGCAAAGCAGTATGTTCATTTTTTCCATATGTAAATCCTCCTCGGTTGGAATTTTTGTGAAATCGATTTCTACGCTGTCATTATGACAAGTTTTCATTAATGCTTCAACTGATATTCTTACCATTCATGGTGAAAATGCTTGTTTTTTCACCGGCTTAGTGAAATTGTGTGTTTGATAATTATCAGCGGTTTCGTTACAATGAATATAGCATAGGGAAAAGGAAGGATAGAATGAAAAAAAATCATGAGCTGCTGCTGAATGTTTTAAGAAAGCAGAATAAACCCATATCTTCCACAAAACTGGCTGAACTTCTGTCTGTATCATCACGTTCAGTTAAAAATTATGTCAATGAGATCAACGCGGAGCATCCGAATACGATTTTGGCATGCAAACAGGGGTATACGTTTAATTCGCAGGCGGCTTTCACCGCCGGCAAGGATTTGGTGCCGCAGACTTATGCTGAACGTTCTTCTTATATCATAAAAGAATTCTTTGTTCATCACCGCACTCAGCTAGATCTTTATGAGTTATGTGATATTCTGTATCTTAGTTATTCTTCGATTAAAAGTCTCTTACAGAAAATGAATAAGGAATATGAACCAAACAAGATTCGTTTCCAATGCCGCAATGATCTGCTTTATGTTACTGGCAGTGAACGGGATAAGCGCCGGTTCTTAACCAGCATTATCTATAAAGAAGCCACAGGTAATTTGGTGGATATCTCAGTGCTTAAAGAAATGTTTCCCGCTATTGATGTGATGTATATCAATGAGCTGCTGCATACTTGTTTTAAAAAGGAGAACTGTTACATCAATGATTTTGGTTATATGAATCTGAATCTGCATATTACCGTGATGCTGAATAGTATTTTAAATCAGCCTAAGACGGTTAGTTTAAGCGCCGATAAAAAGCTTGAAAATCCTTTGGCGGCAACGATTATTCACCAGCTTCAGCAGCATTTTCATGTTGTTTTTCAAAATAATGAAATTGAGGAAATGGCTTCAATGATTATGATGAATATACATATGTGTCAAATTAACTCACCCAAGGAGATTCAAAAGAGTGTCGGTGATGCCGTTTATCAGCTAAGTAAAGAATTGATTGCCGCCTTGAATCAGCAATATCATCTGCGGATTCAGGAACAGACGCTGCTGCTGCCGCTGGCGCTGCATCTGAAAAATCTGCTGGCCCGCGTCAATCAAAATACTACGCTGCATAATCCGCTGCTGGATACGATTCAAAGCGCCTGCCCGATTTTGTTTGACTGCGCGCTCTATGCCGCTGATTTTCTTTATCAGCATTGTCATATCCAGATATCTAAGGATGAGGTTGCCTATCTGGCGATGCATATCGGTGCGGATGTAGAGCGGCAGGATCAGGATGTTCATAAATTAAAATGTGTGCTGCTTTGTCCTGATTATCAGCAAAATCAATCATTTATTTATAACTATCTGCTGATTCATTTTGATTCGCAGATCAGCATCGTGCAGTGTGTCTCCTTTCTTCATGAAATTAATGATCAGGCTTATGATCTGTTATTTACTACCATACCGATTCAAGACAGCCATCCGATCATTCAGCTTTCCCCCTTTACTAACAGCATTGATATCCGTGATGTCTTTAACCGCATTGAAGAAATCATCGAAAAGCGTAAGTTAGCGGTGCTGCATCAGGAATTTGACCATTTCTTTTCACCGCAGCTTTTCTATCATGAGGAAAATGAAGAGAGTGATAAATTTAAAGTTATTCATATTCTGCATCAAAAACTGTTGAATCAGGGTCATGTCAACGCGGATTTCTATCATGATGTAATCCGCCGTGATGAAGCGGCAACGACGGCTTTTGGCAAGATTGCCATTCCGCATTCAATGAAAATGAATGCCAATCATACAAGAATTGCGGTGGCGGTATCACGGACGGGTATAAAATGGGATCAGCATTTAGTTCATATTGTCCTGCTGATTGCGATTAACGAAAAGGAATCATATTTATTTAAAGAGCTATATGAAGCGCTGATTAACTTTTGTACGCAGGATAATATTATGACGCTGCTGAAAGAGGCCGCGGCTTTTGAGGATTTCAGAGATATAATTCTGCGTTTTACTCAATGATGCGCATGAATGTATTTTAATATTGACAAGCCATAAGGTTTACGTTAAGATTAACTCATACTTCATGAGGGAGTAATTTGCACAGTGATGTGTGACATGTCAACATAATGACACAAAGTGTCTGGCTTGTCTTAATGAATGAGACTCATGTACAGTTTTTTTAGACTGTGCGTGAGTTTTTTGTTTTTATCGGGAGGAAATAAAATTATGGGAATTATAGAAATACTGATGATTGGTATTGGTTTAAGCATGGACGCCTTTGCGGTATCTTTAAGCAACGGACTGGTATGTCCGATCAGCGCGAATCAGAAACTGAAAATCATGCCACTGTTTTTTGGTGTGTTTCAGGCAGTGATGCCGTTGTTTGGCTTTTTTGCCGGTAATTTGTTTGCGGAGGTAATTGACCGCTATTCAGGAATTGTTATTTTGATTATTCTTGGCTTTATCGGCGGTAAAATGATGGCTGACGGCATCAAGGAAATGCGTGATCCAGAGGTAGAGAGCTGTACGATCTTTACATATAAGACATTGATTATGCAAAGTATCGCAACCAGCATCGATGCCTTTGCGGTAGGTGTCAGCTTTGTCGGTGCAGGCGTTGATATCTTGTCAGCGGTTTGTATCATTGGTATAACCACGACAATCTTAAGCTATGCGGCTTTATTTCTCGGCCGCCGCTTTGGTTCCATGCTGGGCAGCCGGGCGCAGATTTTCGGCGGTTTGATTTTAGTATGCCTAGGTATTAAGGCGCTGTTTTGATTGTTGTTAATATATGGGCAAATCATGTGCATACTAAGCCTGAGTATGATATTTTAATACCGATGTTAAGAGAGGTACACGATGAAAACTTTAGAACTGAAAAAGGGTTTTACCTGGACGGGTATTTTGGATAAAGAGTTAAAAGTATTTGATATCATTATGGAAACGGAGTTTGGTACTTCATATAATTCCTATATCCTAAAAACATCAGATAAAACTGTGCTGTTTGAAACAGCTAAGGAAAAATTTTTTGATGAGTATTTGGCAGAATTGAAGCAGATTACCGATATTGAGGATATTGATACAATTGTTGTCAATCATACGGAGCCTGATCATGCGGGCAGCGTCGGTCGTCTGCTTGAGTTAAATCCAAATATTAAGATTGTCGGTACTGCCTGTGCGCTGAATTTTCTAAAGGAAATCATTAATCGTGATTTTAATAAGCAGGCGGTTAAGGAAAATGATGAAATAAAAATTGGCGATAAGACACTTCGTTTTATGCCTTTGCCGAATCTGCATTGGCCGGATACGATGTATACTTATATCGTAGAAGATAAGACACTGGTAACGTGTGATTCTTTTGGCGCGCATTATGCGTTTGATGGGATTCTGCTTAGCCGTTTAGCGGATCAGGCAGGTTATCAGCGGGCTTTGAAATATTATTTTGACAATATTCTCGGTCCGTTTAAGCCTTTTATGGTTAAGGCCTTAAACCGCATTCAGGATCTTGAGGTGGAGCTGATTTGCACAGGGCATGGTCCGGTGATCGACTGCGGTATTGATGAATTGATGAAACAGTATCGCGAGTGGTCTGAAGGCTGTGAACCAAATGCGAAAAAAACGGTGGTCATGCCTTATGTGAGCGCTTATGGATATACCGGTTTGGTGGCTGAAGCAATCGCTGAAGGGCTGCGAACTGCCGGTGATATTAATGTGCTGCTGTATGATATGGTAGAGGCTGATGCCGATGAAGTATTAAAAGAGATTGAAAAGGCAGACGGTTTGCTTTTTGGTTCGCCGACAATTCTTCAGGACGCATTAAAACCAATCTGGGATTTAACAACGGCGATTCATGCGCCGACGCACGGCGGTAAATTAGCGAGCGCATTTGGCAGCTATGCATGGAGCGGTGAGGCAGTCAATAATCTGACTGAGCGGCTGAAACAGCTGAAGATGAAGGTTGTTGATGGTTATCGTGTGAAGCTGCGGCCAAGCGCGGCTGAGCTTGAGGGGGCTGTGGCATATGGTCATGATTTTGGCTGTCTGCTGCTGGATAAGCCAAAGGTAAAGCCGGCATCAAAACCAAAATTGGTGAAATGTCTGATCTGCGGTGAGGTTTTTGAAGAGGGAACTGAAATCTGTCCGGTCTGCGGTGTCGGCAAGGAGAATTTTGTGCCTTATGAAGATACGGCTAGTGAATTTCATAAAGACAGCAATGAGTTATTCTTAATCATCGGTAATGGCGCGGCAGGCTTAAATGCGGCAGCTGCGATCAGAGAACGCAATCAAAGCGCATCGGTTGTTTTATTGGGTGATGAAAAATCATTGCCGTATAACCGGCCGATGCTGACGAAGACACTGCTGGCGGATTTTGAACCGTCTCAGCTGTTGATTCATGATGAGGCATGGTATCAGGAAAAGAATATTCTGAACCTGACTGATCTGCATGCGGCAAAGCTGCTGATTGATGAAAAGGAAGTCGTATTAAGCAATGGTGATCATTTGCGTTATGATAAATTAATTCTGGCAACCGGTGCTGAATGCTTCATTCCGCCGATTGCGGGCGCTGATCAGGAGGGCGTATTGGCGCTGCGCCGGATTGAAGATGTGCATAAGCTGAATCAAAGGCTGCCGAAGGTAAAACAGGCAGTAGTGATTGGCGGCGGTGTATTGGGTCTTGAAGCGGCTTGGGAATTAAGCCGTCATGCTTCTGTGACGGTGCTGGAGCTGGCGCCGCAGCTGATGGGCCGTCAGTTGGATGTTGCGGCTAGTTCGATGCTTGAGGAAAGCATACGGTTGGCCGGTATCAATACACAGACAAATGTTTCTATTCAGGCGATTGAAGGCAATCAGGGTCAGGTAAGCGGCGTACGCTTAGCGGACGGCACTTTCTATCCGGCAGAGCTGGTCTTGATTTCCTGCGGTATCAAAGCAAATACATCACTGGCTATCGAGGCCGGTATTGAATGCGGCAGGTCCATTAAGGTTGATGAGCATTGCTCTACATCAGCGGCAGATATCTATGCGGCAGGAGATTGCGCGGAGTTTGAGGGCATCAATTACGGCAACTGGGAACAGGCACTGTCAATGGGTAAAATCGCCGGTGCCAATGCGGCTGGTGAGGCAGTGAGCTATTCGCTGATTTCTCCTGGCTTATCGTTCCAGGGAATGAATACAGCGCTGTATGCTTATGGCGATAACGGCAAACAAAAGGATCAGACTTATCGTTCGGTACTGATGCGCGATGATGAGCATCATACGCTTGAATCACTGTATTTTAAGAATAATGAACTGTGCGGTTTTATCCTGCTGGGGGATGTTTCAAAAATGACTGTCTTATTGAACGCGGTAAATGAAAAACAAACCTTTGCGGAAATGTTTAAATAATAAACCGCAGTGAAACAAATTGAACTAAGGGAGAAAGCACGATGGATAAAGGAGAGTATCTTACAGTCAGTCAAATGGCTAAGCTGCACCACATCTCACGTCAGACACTGATTTATTATGATCATATCGGCTTGTTTCGGCCGCAGATAACGGATGATAAGGGTTATCGTTATTACAGCTATCTGCAGGTTAATGTTTTAAAAGAAATCTTATTTTTGAAGAAGCTGAATCTGCCTTTAGAGGTAATCAGTAAAATTGTTAAGGATCAAGACCCTCAGGAGGCTGTCGAAATTTTAAAGGATCAGCGTAAAATCATCGATGCTGAAATTGAAAAATTGATTCGAACCCGCAAATATGTTGATGAAAGACTGCTGCTGTATGACACGATTGATTTTAATCAGCCTGTTGATGAACCGTATTTTCGCCATGTGGACGAACGCTCATTCTTAGCACTTCCTTTTGAAGAGGATATTTGCGGCAATGAGGACGAGCTTCAGGTCAGGTTTATGGCAGCTGTTGATGAAGTGGGCAGTTATGATCTTGTGCCGTCTTTGGGTTTTGGTGTTATCATCCCCAAACAGGCGCTGCAAACTGATTTAAAAGCCTCTTCGGTCTTTGTATTTGTACCGGAAGGTTCGCTGATCATCAAGCACTCACCCTTGGTTCATACATTGCCGGCTGCTGAATGCTGCTGCATGTATTATTATGGCCGGCCGAGTCATCATCAAAATCAGCTGCGTTCACTGCTGGCTTATATTGATGAAAAAGGCTATGCGGCAGCCAATGATGCGTTGGATATCTGCTTGCTTGATCATGTGAAATATCAGGGGCAAAAGGATGTTGATTTCTGCAGTCTGCAAATTCCAGTTCAAAGAAAATAATGAGATAATAAAGCGAACTTAACGGTTCGTTTTTTATATTATAGGAAATTTCATTTTCAAGCATCAAAGGTTTAATATCTCATCATGAAAAGGTATCTAAAAAATAATAAAAACAGATGAAATCATCGTGTGAATATGGTATACTATAA
>NZ_QRQL01000014.1:0-47657 GCF_003475485.1 Dielma fastidiosa
TACCAAATCTTCTTCCCTTTTGTCAATCCTTTTTTTACCCTTTTTTTCGTTTTTTTTAATAAATTTTAAAACATCTTGATTTTATCGCTTTTTAAACGGTTTAAAGCTCTTAATTTAAGGGATTTGATATTAAATACATATAAACAATTCCCAAATTTTAAATTTCTATACATCTAATTAATAAATATTCATAATAATCAATTGACTCAGCATTCCTAATTATTGGCTCGCAGCACTCCAATTTATAAAAAAACGAAATTTCACAAATTAAAAGTCACCTTGCGGTGACAATTGCTCTATAAAAGCTTAATCATCTATTTTGCCAAAAAAGGTAAGTGCAATCAAGCCGCTGATACCAACCAGACAGTAAACGATACGTGTGAATAAGGTTCCTTTGCCAAACAGCATAGTGACTAAGTTAAAATCAAAGAGCCCGATCAGACCCCAGTTCAAGGCACCGACAATCACCAGTATCAACGCAATAATCTTTAATGTTTTCATTATGCTTTACCTCCTGATGATTAGTATGACCCATTTATTAAAAAATATTATACCCTAGCTTCAAAATATCGTACCATTATAGATTACCAAATTTTTGATAGAAAAAAACAGCCGTGCAATGCACAAAGCTGTTTCTATTTTTTAATGAATCGGTTTTGAATTAAAAAGCTTCAGCAATTCATTCCAAACTTCATCTACACCCTGTTTTGTCTCACTGGAAAAAGGAATCAGCACTTCTTCTTCACGAAGCAGCAATGTTTCTTTGATTACATTCAGATTCTTTTTAATTTCTGAACGTTTCAGCTTATCCATTTTGGTAGCGACAACAAAACATGGCAAATCATAGTATCTTGCGAAATCAATCATCAGCCGATCATCCTCAGTCGGTTTATGGCGGGCATCAACAATCAGCAGCAAACCGCGTTTCTGCGTGCGTTCAGCAAAATAATCCTCCATCATCTCGCCGAATTTCTTCAGCATCGTCTTAGAGGCATTCGCATAACCATATCCCGGCACATCCACCAGCATATATTGATCATTGAGATTAAAGAAATTCAAAAGCCGCGTTTTGCCGGGTGTATTGCCGACATAAGCCAATTTCTTGCGCTGGGTAATCGTATTGATTAAGCTGGACTTACCGACATTGCTTCGGCCTGCCAATACAACCTCAGGCAAATCAGATTCCGGCCATGAATGACGATCGGGAGCTGATATTACCAGCTCCGCTTTATGGATCGTAATCATCGTACTAATGCCAGATCAATGACCTGGGATACATTTTCAACCGGTATGATCTTCACACTGTCTTTTACAGTCTGCGGGAGATCATCAATGTCCTTCACGTTTCCTTTCGGAATAATAACCGTACTGATTCCACAGCGATGGGCAGCCATTGTTTTTTCCTTCAAACCGCCGATTGGCAGAACATTGCCGCGCAGCGTAACTTCACCAGTCATCGCCAAGTCTGCTTTAACCGGAACTTTCGCCAATGAAGAAACTAAGGCCGTCGTCAAAGTAACCCCAGCGCTTGGTCCATCCTTCGGCACCGCTCCCTCCGGTACATGAATATGAATATCTTCACTTTCAAATAATTTACTGTCGATCTTATACTTCTTCGCGTTAGCACGAACATAGTCATAAGCAATGCTGGCCGATTCTTTCATCACATCACCCAGCTGACCGGTAATCACAAATTTACCCTTGCCCTCAAAATGAGTCACCTCAATCTGTAAGACATCGCCGCCAAACGACGTATAAGCTAAACCAGTAACGGTTCCAACCTGATCACTTTTTTCACGTTTACCGTAATCAAAAATCTCATGACCAAGCCATTCGTTAATCAGCTTCTTAGTAATCTTAATCGATTTTTTGCCGTCCTTCAAAATTGCAAGCACAGCCTTTCTCGATAAAGTGCCGAGCAGACGTTCTAACTGACGAACACCGCTTTCTCTTGTATAGAATTTAATCAGATACAAAATCATCTCATCGTCAATTTTGAGCTGTGAAGGCTTTAAGCCATTCATCTTCAGCTGTTTAGGCAGCAGATGACGTCTGGCAATGGCCGCTTTTTCCAGTTCTGTATACGATGAAATATTAATAATTTCCAAACGGTCACGCAAAGCCGCCGGAATATCTTCAAGATAATTTGCCGTTGCGATAAACAGCACATTACTTAAATCATACGTTTCTTCTAAATAGTGATCTGAAAACAGACTATTCTGTTCTGGATCAAGCACCTCAAGCATAGCACTTGCCGGATCGCCCTTATAATCCGATGCCATCTTATCGATTTCATCAATTAAGAAAACTGGATTAATCGTACCGGCTTTTTTCATACCCTGAATGATACGGCCTGGCATAGAACCCAGATACGTACGGCGATGACCTCTGATTTCAGCTTCATCCTTAACACCGCCCACCGACATTTTCACAAATTGACGGTCCAATGCCCGTGCTACCGATTTAGACAGTGACGTTTTACCAACACCCGGCGGCCCAACCAGACATAAGATAGGCGCTTTTAAAGAATTGGTCATCTGCTTAACCGCTAAATACTCCAAAATTCTCTCTTTCACCTTTTCCAAGCCAAAATGATCCTCTTCCAGCCGTTGTTCTGCCAGCTTCAGATCCTGATTATCTTCAGACATCTGCCACCAAGGCAGTTTTATCAGCCAATCGATATAGCTCTTGATCACCCCTGCCTCACCGCTTGATGAAGGCATCATCTCATAGCGGGCAAGTTCTTCCATCACTTTATCCTTGATAGCCTGCGGATAAGGATTATTTTTGATTGTTTCACGGATAGAATCCGCATCCTCACTCTGTTCCGGCACATCGCCTAACTCTTCCTTAATCGCCCGCAGACGTTCACGCAGATAGTATTCTTTCTGACTTTCCTCAACGCGGGTGCGCACTTTCTGATTAATATCATTTTCGATCGCTGCATACTGCTTTTCTTCCTCAATGGATTTAATAATCGTCATCAAACGTGTATTTACCTCAAGGGTTTCAAGCAGATACTGACGCTTATCAACCGTAAATGGGAAAATCTGAGCAATATGATCAGCCAAACGCGGTGCTGATACGCCATTCGCAAATTCCGCAATCACTTCCGGACGAATCAGATTTGCAAGCGCATCAAAGGTTTCCAGTTCTTTGCTGACCTTCCGCACCAACACTGTTTCTTCTTCCTGATTACCCAGCACATCATTCAGCACTTCCACATCAGCCATGATTGTCTGAGCCAGTGTCGTCATGCTCTTGATGCGGGCTCTGGCAATCCCTTTAAATACAATACGGGAAAAACCATCCTTTTTATGATTAGATACAACCTTACAAATCGTACCTACCGTATACAGATCCTCTTCACTTGGATCATCAATCATCGCATTTTTCTGACTTACCAGAAAAATTTCATTATTGAAGCTTTCCGCACAACGACGTACAGCATTTAAACTAATTGGGCGTCCTACCTCAATAGATACTTCTTCGTATGGAAATACAACCACATCGCGAGTACAAACGACAGGAAATTGATAAATTTTATTTTCTTCCAAATCAACCGCTCCTCTCTATAATAGGTTAAAAAAGACGCTCAGCGTCTTTCTTACTTACTTGTTGAATCTTGAATAAGTTTAACAGCATTACGCAAACGCAAATCGTATGAAATGTTGTCATTGTCAATCAATTCTTTAACTTTAGCAATATCCATCTGATACATGTCAGCAATACGCTGGTATTCTGCTTCAATTTCCTCTTCAGTTGGATTTAATGCTTCTTTAACAGCAATTGCATCAAGCACTAAACGCACTTTAACCTTAGACTCAGCATCCACAGCCATCTGTTCACGGATTGCTTCATCACTTTGACCAGTCATCTGCTTGAACTGATCAAGACTGAATCCCTGCTGAGCTAGACGCTGAGCAAAATCATTTACCAAATTGTCAGTTTCTGATTCGATCATCACAGCCGGAACTTCAACCTGTGCATTTTCAACAACCTTTGTTAATAATTCATTGGTGAACTTTTCATCCGCTTGCTTTTCTTTATAATCAAGCATATCTTTCTTGATAAATTCTTTAAAGGCTTCAACTGTCTCTACACCTTCAATGTTAGCTAATTTAATTAATTCATCATTAACCTCAGGCAGTGCCTTTGTCTTAATTTCATGAACCGTAACCTTAAACACACAAGGCTGTCCTGCTAAGCTTTCTTCCTGATAGCTTTCAGGGAAAGTAACATTGATTTCCTTTGATTCTTCACTCTTCATACCAATCAGCTGTTCTTCAAAGCCAGGAATGAATGCATTGCTGCCGATTTCCAACGGATAGTTTTCACCTTTACCGCCGTCAAATGCAATGCCATCCTTAAAGCCTTCAAAATCAATAACAGCTGTATCACCGTTTTCAACTGTACCGTCTTCTTTGATTTCAAGTTCAGCATAACGATCCTGAAGTGCCTTGATCTGATCTTCAATATCCGCTTCAGTTACTTCACATTCATCTTTTTTAACATCTAAGCCTTTATAATCACCTAAAGTTACTTCAGGTTTAACTGTAATCGTAAAAGTCAGTGTTACTTCATCCTCAGTAATTGCTTCAACCCCTAATTCAGGACGCGCAATCATCCATAATGAATGCTCTTCAACACCCTGCTGTAAAGCCTCACCAGCAACTTCATCAATTGCTTCCATTAAAATATTCTGCTGAGAAATATGCTTCTTAGCCATTGCTGCCGGTACTTTTCCTTCTCTGAAGCCAGGCAGTGCTAATTTCTTAGCTAATTTATTGAATGCTTTTTCCTGCGCACCTTTCCAAGCATCGCCTGAAACGGTCGTCTTTAACTCACCTTGTGATTTTTCTTTTAATTCCCATGTTGAACTCATTGTTCATACCTCCTGATTCATCATATTGAGCATTTTTTTCAAATGTCATGCTTATTTAATAATAATTCATAACTATATGTTTGTGCAAGTTCTTTTTCAGCAATAAAGCATTTAAATTCATCTTCAGCGCCGTTTGCCTGATAAACATAATGTACAACAGCCAGACATAGATCCAAACTATCCTCTTCATCCACCGCCATCGGCAGCATCAGATAACATTCCTTTGCCAGAATATCCAAACACAGATTTAAAAATGAAGGATTATCATTTTCATACCATTCACGCAGCAATTCAACCGCTTTAATAACCCCTTCGCTTTCCAAAGGATATTCCAAAGCAGCCGGTACAAATTCAATGTCTAAGCCATCTCTTGTTAAGTGAAAGCTTTCATTGATCTGCTGTTCAATCATCATACTGATCAAAAGACTTTCCATCGTCAGATCATGATGTGTGTCGAAGACCTGCTGAATCAGCTCTGTATAATTGCGAAGATTCGCTTTTTGAAGCTGGTTAAGAGCGGCAACCTGACGCTGCGGGTTATTTCCCAGCAGCCATGCTTCCACCTGTTCATCGCTGAGCTGAACTTTTCCGGATTCCGGTATGCCGACTTCATCCAGCAGCTCATTAAGCTTCGCTTCTACATCCTGTGGAATATAAGGCATGTTTAATTCTTCAAGGATTCGGCTGCGGGCCTGCTTGTCTTCTCCGGAGGTAATCAATGACTGGATTTCATTAACAATATCTTGATAAATACCCTTCATTTTACGCCTCCCTGCTCAATCCATTGGATAATATAACATAATCTGTAACTAATTTCAATTATTCAGCTTGATTATCAGGGCGAACACATAACTTCACACATTTAATATTATTCAAATCCTTAATGCTCTTTTCTGGCCTTTGATTAAGGATTTGAATGCTTCAAACAGTAATATCACTAAGTATTATTGAATGTTGTGAAAGCGTTATCATTGTTCTTGATTTCCCATATCAAAAGCGCAATAATGATACTATAAGGAGGTGTTCATGAATGCCTAAGTATATGATTGGATCTGATGAACAGCAGGCTTATCTAAATGATTATAACTGGAACGTCAAGGGTTATAGCTTTTTCGAACCTGGGGTTGTCTCAACAGATCATAAATTTTATTCCGCTTTTAATGTCGCAAAATCATTTTATCAAATTTATCCGGAAGTTTTTAATCTTCCTTATATTGCAGCCGCTGTCGGTTTGAAGCAGGAGGATGTAAAGGCACGGCTGAAAAAGATGTATGATAATCGGCAGATTATGCTGGTAAAGAATTCATGTGTCGGCGTTTTAGGTTTTGGGCTTTATTATTGGATTGTGAAGCTGAAGGAAGGTCTCGGTGAAGAACAAAGACAGGAATTTGTAGATTGGATGCAAAACAATGATCAGATATGTACCGGCTATGCCATGGATGCCGGCGGTGATTTTGATTTCTTTAATGGCAATCATATGCGCAATCTTGATAATTTACTTGGCGGTGTGTTAGACAAATTCCGTTTCCGTGATGAAGTGGCTTATGTACACATCTGCCCGGTACGCCGATTAGTTCGTGAATCACATGTCAATCAGTTTGATGCCAAGGAAAATTTCAGAAAATATTTCTGGAGTGCTGAGCAAAAACAAAAGCTGCTTGCCTTACAGACGGCAATGGACAGTTATGATCTGGCGATAATTGAAGCAATCAACAATAGTGAAAGTGTTGCGGATATGTTTGACTATGATGTTTTAGCTAAGCTATCTGGTTTAGATGCCGATGAGATGAAAAAGGATTTTGTGTATCTTGTTGAACAAACAAAATCGGTAATTCCAATGGTTTACTTTAATTATCGCGCATTGGGACTGAAGATGCATTTTTATTTGGTTTCAATGTTCCAGAATACACCAACCTGGCGCAGTGAGCAAATTTGTGATGAATTAAGTCTGATGCCGGAATTTGCAAATATATTTGATTTCGCTGATGCTCATCATAATTTGATGTTATCATGCTATGAAGAAATCACGGATTTAGATAAGATTAAAGCCAAGCTGCAAAGTTATGGCGAAATCGGTGAAATTCTGGAAGCTTCTTCTTCACGCCAGCTGAGAAGATGGACATGCCGGCTTGATGATGAAAACGGCTTATGGGAAGAATGTGTGTTTACTGATGATGTTTTACAGGATCGAACAGTCAATACAGGTGTTATCTGCCCTGCTTGTAAGGAGGAAAAATAATATGCGTATCGATAAAGCACGTGATTATGTCGTTGATAATTTACAGTATGCTTTAAATCCTTCTTCAATTGCGGTAGTTGGCGCCAGCCGTTATCCAAGCAAGGTTGGCAATAAGGTTGTTGCAGAACTCCTTGAATGGGGTTATACCGGCAAAATTTATCCGGTTAATCCACGGGCCGACAAAGTGCTTGGATTAAAATCGTATCATACATTAAAAGATATTCATGATCGTGTTGATCTAGTGTTTGTGGCAGTCCCTGCCCACCTGGTCACTGCCATCGTTGAGGATGCGATTGAGATTAAGGCAAAAGTTTTAGTGATTGCGACCAGTGCCTTTAAAGAAATCGGCCGTGAAGATTTGCAGAATAAGATTACGCTGCGCCTGCGTGAAAATAAGATTCCTCTCATTGGCCCAAATTTGGTTGGCATGGGTTCACCTTATAATCATTTCAACTGTGGTTTCATTCCTTATCTGCCGGTTCCTGGACCAATCGCTATGATTTCACAGTCGGGAGCAAACTTGCTGGCGGCGCTTGGTACAAGTCAGGAAGATCATTTTGGCATGTCATTCTTTGTCGGCCTAGGCAATAAAGCCGATGTCGATTTCTCTGAATTTATTGAATACGCGCAAAAAGATGAGCATACGAAGTGTTTAGCTATTTATATTGAAGGTCTTGATTCTCCGGAGGCTTTTGTCGCTGCCTGTAAGAAAGTAACGAAACCGATTGTAGTGATTAAGGTCGGCGGCAGTAAGATCGGTGTAAAAGCTGCCTTTGCTCATACTGCCAGTGAAAATCCAGAGCCAGATCAGTATTATGATGATTTAATCAAAGAGGCAGGCGCAATACGTGCTGTCACTTGGCAGGAGTTTCTTGATATTTCGCTTGCCGTTGGTTATCAGCCGCCGCTTAAGGGCGAAAATATCGTAATGATTACCAATGGCGGCGGCGCTGGGCTTTTAGCCTGTGACCATTTTGAACGCTGTGGACTGCCGCTGCATGAACTGAGTGAAATTTCATCTCTATTGGCAACTAGGATGCGGGCCTATATGCCGATGTTTGGTTCACCGCTGAATCCTGTTGATATTGCCGGTACCGCAAGTGCTATCCAATATAAAGGAGCATTTAAACAGGCGCTGCGCGATCCGGCGGTTGATGGCATTCTAGGGGCTATCTGCCCTACTGCAGTCACCGATGTCAGCGCGATTTGTGATGCGGCGATCGAGGTCTACGAGGCAAATAAGGAGTTGAATAAACCATTCATCATGATTTGTCAGGGCGGCAAAGAATGCCATGATGCAATCTTGAAATTCAGGGATCACGGTATTCCTGCTTACGCGAGTGCTGAACAGGCGGTCAATGCAATGGCTGCTTTGCGAAAGACAGCCGTTAAGTAAACATAAAAGAAAGGACATTGGGTAAAAATGTCCTTTTCTATTGCTTCTTCAAATTCTAAACCAGCTGATTGATATTGCCGTCAGCCGCTGCCAGCTCATCCAAGGCTTGTTCTTTGCTGATGCCTTTAAGCGCCATAAGCAAGGCTGCCTTCACATTATAATCGCACTGAACCAGTAATTCATGAGCTGTCACTAACGTACAGTTCGTTGCCTGATCCAGAATATATTCAAGCCGAGTCCGCATTTTATTGCTGACCGGCGGTACATTAATCATCAGATTTTCATAAACATTACCTAATTGGGCCATAGTGATTGTCGTAATCATATTCAAAATCATCTTCTGACAAGTACCTGCCTTCAGCCGTGTAGAACCGGTAATAACCTCAGCGCCGGCTACCGCTTCCATTACCAGATCACAATGCTCAGCAACAATTGAATGCTTGTTATTAACCAATCCCGCACAGTGGATGCCCTTTTGCTGACACCAGCTTAAGGCGCCAATCACATAAGGGGTACGTCCTGATGAGCTGATACCGATCACAAAATCCTTAGCTGTGACATGACGGTTTTGCAGATCAAGGCCGCCGTTTTCTTCAACGTCCTCAGCACTGCCGTCTGTTTTCATCATATCCGTAAAATTGCCGGCGACAATGGCGGTGAACTCATCTGTTGTACCAAATGTCGCATTGGCCTCATAAGCATCCAGCATCCCTAAATAACCGGAATGTGCCGCACCGGTAAAAATAACCCGGCCGCCGCTGCGTATCGTGTCAACACAGATTTCAATTACCTGATTAATTACTGGCAGAATTGCCTGCACTGCCTTAGTACATGCTTCATCCTCATGATTCATCATCGCGGTTGCTGCCTCGATGCTCATATGAGGAAGGTTCATCGAATTGGGATTGCGTTCCTCAGTTGTCAGTTTAAGCAGATTATCTTTCATTAAAAGATACCTATGATCGCCCCAACTGCGCCGATGATAATCAGCAGCAGCATGACACGGGTCGCCTTTACCTTTTTATTCTTAAGCAGATACAATACACCCAGCGTCAGCATTAACGGCAGCAAGCCGCGGAACAGCTTATCTAAAATATCCGTTTGCACGCTCATTGATGAACCTTGAATATTAATCATCAGCGGTGTTGACACACTGACAAAGCTAGCTGTCAAGGCACCCATAACGATGGCACCTAAAGCACTTGCGCCAGTAATGACCTTCTTAATCAGATTGCTTTCTAAGATTTTCTGCAAGCCTTCTTTTCCAAGCCGATAACCGGTCATCCAAACATAATATGCAATACTCAGCATGATGCCCATCATCAAGACTGAATAAAGCAGCGGCCCTGACATACTGCCGGAAGCAGCCAATGAAATACCGATTGACAATAAAATGGGTGTTAATGTGCCCTGCCACAGCGTATCGCCGATACCGGCAAAAGGTCCCATTAAACCAGTCTTGATACCATTGATGGCTTCATCGGAAATCGGCGCGCCGTTGGCTCTTTCCTCTTCCATCGCAATTACCATGCCGTTAATTACACCACCGAAATGCGGTTCCGTATTATAGAAAACCATATGACGCTGTACCGCTGCCTGATATTCTGCCGGATTATCCTTATACAATTTTTCAATGATCGGCGCCATCGCATGACAGAAACCCGTGCCGCATAAACGTTCATAATTATAATTTGCATGTGAGAAAAAAGTCCAGCGCCAGAATGATTTCACAACATCCTTTTTAGTTAAAGTTTTTCTTGTTGAATTTTGTTCCATCTTCATACCTCCTACACATTTTCTTTCTGTGACTGTGTATAGAACCACGCAATAACAAAGCCCAATACAGAAATAACGATTGTGTCAAGTCCTAGATAAACACTTAAAATAAAGCCGAGAATATAGAATGCCATCGTATTTGGACGGCTGATTGAACGAAGATTCATCGCTACACCCAAAGCCGGCAGGATACCGCCGATAACCTGTAAGATATGCAGTACATTATTGCTTAACTTAGAAACCAGATCAGCCATGAAATCAGCGCCGTAATAAGCACCCAGCATAACCGGTATAACACTGATCAGAAAGACTAGGATCTGGGGCGGCACTACATGCAGGAAGCAGATTCTTTTTAAATCGCCCTTTTCCGCTGCCTGATCCGCCATATGAACAAAAGTTACGTCAATGGTCATATGCAGCACCCAAATCAAGGTTCCTAATAAACCAAATGGCAGCGCAATCGTGATCGCTGTTGCCGGATCAACATTACCGACAATCGCAAAGGCAGTTCCCAACACACCTGCCAATCCCGGATCTGATGGAATCGTACCGCCCGCTGATATAAAGGCAATATATGGCAGCTGAATGGCAGCCCCGATAATTACGCCTTCGGTTGGATGTCCGAGGATAATACCTACCAATGTACCGGCGACTAATGGCTTTTGAAAGAGACTTGCCGAGCCTAGAACGGTTGTCCACGGTGTACCGATAATTCCTAAATAATAGACAATACCTAGTAAAAATGCTTGAAATAATGAAATACTCATTTTCTTTTCACCCCTTTAGATGTATTTACTTACATCGATTGCCGGATCTTCAGCAACCATTTGTATTTCTACCGCAATCTTTTTGGCCAGCAAAGCTTTAAGCTGACTGACTTCCTCTTCACTTGCAGAAATATTTTTGTAAATCGTCTTTCTGCCCGGCTTAATTCCCATACCGCCAATATTGACTTTATCAAGGCAGATGCCGGCTTCCGCCATCATAACATACGGCGCGGGTGTTTTAGCCAACATGATGACCTTATCACGCTCATCAAGCGCCTGTACCATCGCAATACATGCATCCTCCCTGACCACTTCAGTTTTGATATTGGCCGGCACCAGCGTCTTGATAATCATTGTCAAAAAAGAATCATTGGCTGTCACATCATCAATAACCACAATCTTAGTAGCGCCTGTATAATTCAGCCATGATGTCATCACCTGACCATGGATTAAACGATCATCAACGCGTGCTAACACGATACTCATATCTATCTCATACTCCTTTCTACATAAGCTTCATAATTGATTTACCAACATCAAATACGCCTTCTCTGCCGCTTTGAATCGCTGCCTCGGCAAGTTCTTCCACTGAGACCTCGGTTGTATTCAGCAGCGTCATCTGCAGCATCATCGGTAAATTCACACCTACAATCACCTTCAGCTGATGTTCTCTCAACAAGCGGATCGTCTGATTGCAGGGCGTACCGCCATACAAATCAAGCACAACTGCGATTTCATCATAACCCTTCGTCTTCAAGCCATGAACTTTCGATAAAATCAATTCTTGAAAACTCTCTGGGTCCTGGCTGGGCACTAATCCCAAGCTGTCTAAAAACTCATGCTTACCGGCAATCATTTCGATTGTCTCCATAAAGGCCTGCGCCAGGTTATGATGCGTAACAATCAGTATTCCCGTCATATTTTTCTCCTTTCTGTCACGGTGATAATGAACACCAGCTACCCTGTAACTGTATTCTATCATCCATATGGCAAGTAATAATTTAATCATTTACACGGACACTTCGTGCAAGCTTTAAAACTTATCCAGCAAGCTGGCCCGCAGTACCGCCATTAAATTTTCATAGCTGGTATCCGCCAGGACTTGTCCGACTAATTCTTCACTGCAGACTAACGAAGACAGATAAGGCCAGATTTGAAACGCCTTAGGATTGTTCATCTCCGTTGAAACCAGCAGCACGATTTTTACCTGCCGTCCCTCATCCCATTCAATCCCTTCCTCAAGAATAGCAACCGCTATAAAGGTCTGCGGACTAAATGGATATAAAGGATGCGGCATCGCAACATGATTCGCAAAATAAGAACTGCTCAGCGCTTCTCTTTCCATAACCAATGCCTCAAACTTAGGCGGCAGATGATAATAGCCCGCTGCCATATCAATCAGCCGATGAACGATCTGTGAGCGGTCAGCAGCCTTACCCACATAAAATAATTCAGGTGAAAAACAATTTAATATCGCATCGATGCTGTCATACCCATTAATCGCTAAATTCATTTTCGCAAAATCCTTTTCGGTAGGAAATAAGTTAATATTCACAGCCGCGCCCTTAGTAAGCGTATCTCCCTTTTCCGTAGTAAATAATGCGTCATACTCACTGATGTTGATTCTTGATAAATCCGAAGGATTGATAAAATCAAGCTGGAGAATCTGTTTTTCAAACCATTGATATATTTTCTGACGCAGCAGTATCGTTTCACTTTGTTTTAGACTGCTGATAACCAGCAGCTTTTTACCTTCTGAATTCAGCACGATATTTTCCAAGCCATAATTGAAGTACAGCGTAAAATACGCCGCCTCATCCTCGCTGATGTGAATATGATATTTTTCATAAATCAATAAGCCAAAATATTGAGCGATATCAAAAGCAAAAGGAAATGATTGTTTAATTTCTGTCAGCAATAAATTCTTAAGCTGCATATCATGCTGCATCCTAGAAAGCAAGGGTACAAAATGAAGCGCTAAAACGACCTTCAGATCAATACTTCGAGTAAAGTCTACGCCAAATTCAGAATTAATCTGTTCCAAGGAAGCCGCTATAAAAGTGATAATTTCATCAGATACACTTTTATAATCAACATAATCTCTTTTTCCCCGCAGGTTGATTGCCAGATACGCTATTTCATATTTCAGATCGATATCCCGGCGATGAATAAACTTTTCAAATATATCCTGAGCAATCTGATATTCTTTGTCATCACATTTATCACGCTCATAGCTGTCTTCAATCAGATAGCCTTTTTCAATCCGCTGCAATGTCAGCAATAAATGCATGATTAAGCTTTCAAACAAAACCTCACTGATTTTATATTGATTCTTTAAAAAGATTTCAACGAGCATTTCTTTAATATGATTGATTTTCTTCATATCAGCGTTAAATGACGCGCTTGAATCAAGTGATAAAGCATAGACATCTTCATAAGCCAGACAGGCTCGCTTATCTTTTTCTTTACCTAGGATGCAGTAACCGGAACCAGATTTATAAAGCATTTCTAAATGATAGCGGCTGATGATTTGCTTGACTTCTTTCAAATCTAAATAAAGTGTGGAATCTGAAACATTTAGTGCTGATTGAATTTTTTTCTTTTTCACATAGTGGGTACTGTTCAGCAGCATCAAAATAATAAATTTAATGCGGATTGGCTGTTCATTCATTGAATGTTCGGAGTTAAGCTGCTGACGGCTTGCTTCAAGCATAGCCGCAAAACTCTTGATATCAGTAATTTCCAATCGATAGCCCTTTGACGGAATGGCAAGCAGCACCGCTTTTGAGCCTTCCTTTAAACTTTGTTTAATTGCCTCGATTTCACTTTTGACTGTTCTTACGCTGATGCCGCATTCATCGGCAATCTGAGCAGCGGCAGTATAATGATCAGCGGCTGCCTCAAGAATTGACAGAATGGTCAGCTGTCTTTGGGTCAGCATGATAGCTCTGGCTGACGCATCAGCTCAATCAGTTCCTGACTGTTTGCCGCCAAAACAATTTCACTGTCAAAGCAAAAAGGTCTCCCCTTTTCATCGCTGATTACAGCGCCTGCCTCCAAAGCGATGAGGATGCCGGGTAGAATATCCCACGCATGACTGGCAATCAAGAAAGTACCGGAAGTTCTGCCGCTGGCAAGATAGGCAAAATCAACACTTGCCGCGCCGAACATTTTCTCTTTCATAATCTGATAGCGCAGCCGTTTCATGGTCTGGCTTTGCAGCTTAGAGGCAGCCTGCCGCTCTTCATTAAAATCGCCGAAGCTAACAATGCTGTGATTTATTGAATCAGGTTTTACGGTCAGCTTTTTGCCATTGAGTGTACAGCCGCCATTTTGACTGGCTAGATAAAGTTCATTCAGACATGGCAGCATGATGCCGGCAGCTGCAATCGCTGACCCTACAGTCAATGCCAGCTGAATCCCAAACATTGGTATCGCATTGGCATAATTGCATGTACCATCGATTGGGTCCAGTACCCAGGTGCGCTCTTGCAGCAATGTATCCTGGTTCATTTCTTCACTAAGGATATGATCCGATGGAAATTGTGACTGAATCATTGTGATAATGTATTGTTCAATAGCATAATCACTGCTGGTAACTAAGTCTCTGGACGTTTTATCATGAATACTTTGTATTTTCATGTGATTCAGCCGCTGTGCGGCTTCCTTCAGCACGGATTCGATAAAGCTAATTTCTTTCTCATAATTATCGGTTACCATAATTCACCTCCTGATTTCATCTTATCACATTGTACTTTTCTAATGTGAAAATGAGCCGATTCCGTTTTTCAGCATTTGCATGATACTTCGTGCAAAGCAAAAAAAGCCTTTATGACAAAGACTTGCGGTGAGTGTGAGATCACTATCACTATAATTAAATTGTTTTATACATCAAATTACAAAAACATATAAAAAAAACGCCTGAATCAGACGTTTAATTTAAACATGGCGTCCACGGGGGGACTCGAACCCTCGACCGCACGCTTAGAAGGCGTGTGCTCTATCCAGCTGAGCTACGTAGACACTTTTCATGTGCTAAATTATAATAGCAAAATTAACCGCAAAGTGCAACCTTTTTTTGAATTAATTTCACACAGCTTCAACACATAAAAGAAAGGCCCTATACAGGCCTATAAGAAATTGAACTCAACATGAATACGTTCATCGGTTAAAGTCAGTATTGCATAAGATGGATTTCTACCATCTCTTGAATGCCACAAGCTGCCTGGATTCAGCAATGTTATACCGCTCACTTCATCTAATGACGCGACATGGGTATGACCATAACAAACAATATCACACGTATTTTCAAGTGCCTTCTTGGCAAGAAATTGCAGACGGTTGCCATAATATGACTGATTGCCATGAATTAACAGAATCCGATGCTGTTCAGCCTTAATAATCTTAGCTTCCGGATAATCATAATAATAATCATTATTGCCGCGTACAGTTATCAGCTGCGGATAAATATCCTCAGGCGTTTCGATATCACCGCAGTGCAGCATCAGATCAACATGATTTTGGTGCGCCTCAATCACCTTATCCATCACTTTATTTTTGCCATGTGAATCACTCATCACAAGTATTTTCATAAATATCACCGCTGATATCTTACCATTATTTTCAGCAATTTTAAAGCTTAATTCGATTAACTTCGATAGAACTTACCTGAATATGTTCTTCATTGCTGCCGGAAGCATTCACCGGAACGCCATCTACAAGAATTGAAATGTTGTCAAAGCCCAATACCTCATGAATAGAAAGAACCAGTGTATTTAAGGCTTCTTCCTTACCTGTAGCTTCCTCGTTCAATATCGAATTATCCAAATGAATAACTAAAGTATCTACATCAATCTCCACTGGCTCACTCATTGTCACACGTTCTAATGCTAATGGCTGTGCTAACGTCGATGTAACGCTGATATCAGAAAGAATTGTTTCAATGACATCATTAACATCCAGACTGCCGCCGTTGATCCGTCTGGATTTTGGCACATAATATTCAGTACCATTAATCTCCTTAACATAATAAATGTTCAGGTTATGTGAATCATGCAGAGTCGCTGTGGCACTTTCAAAATTATTGAACCCTAACCGACGGTCAAGATTTTCACTCAGCGGCGTTCCCTTTAAAGGCATCTGATTCAACGCATTGCCGTTGACACTGATGGATACCGTATCAATATCATCGAATTGAGTAGCCGCCCAAACCAGTGATTCTACAATCGCTAATTCATCCTTTGCGTCATAGGCCAGAAATCCCTCATTAAAATCAAGATTGACATGACGATCACTGATGACAGCTTCATTTAAAGCGGCGCTGGCGGGCAGTACCGATTCAAACACACTATTATCTACATCGCTGCTCATAAGTTCAATCATTTTCTGCATTTTATCAGGTTCACTCATCGAGCTGTTTAATTCAACATTTAACGGTATCAGAATCCCATCCTGATCTCTTTGAACAATCAGCAGCGAATCAACAGCTGCCGGTGCCATTACACTCTGTGTATCCGGATGCTGCGCAATCGGTATGGTTTTTACTGAAAGGTAGCTTAAGACAGCAAAAGCGCTGAATATATATGCGATTTGGAGCTTTCGGTTCATCATTTCACCTCAATCCATCCTATGCGGGAATAAAGTGAAATAGTATCTAATTTTATCTTAAAGCATGGTTTTCATATCACTCATTGATTATAAGTGCCGGTTTCAATTAATTTGCCGTCTTTATCATAAAGCCAATAAGTTTTATTACTTATCTGCTTCAGTATTTGTTTGCCTCTGAAAACAGCATTCTTATATTCATAGTATTCCATGCCAAAATTCAAGTATGAGGTATCTCTGGCTACCATCACGATCCCATTCTCAATCACAATTTTATCTGAATGATAAGCAAAGGCTCCCTGAATCATACCGCTGATCAAGTTCACCAAAGCTAAGAAGAAACAAAGCAATAAAACTACAGAGCGGGCAAATTTACTCCGTATATGCATACTCATCTGCTGATAGAAATAAAAGATTAAAATCAAGATAGATATAATTAAAAACACAAACAAAAACAAAGACGGAAGATCTCTTAACACTAAACCGGACATTTGTTCAATCATCATGAGTATTAATTTTATGATTAGAAATGCGGTGATTGGAATCAGCCCCCATAAGCGTTTCAGTTTATTCATCGGCAATCCTCTCTTTTCTCTGGCTTTGCATTAATTTTTATTTTATCATGATATCACGTTTAAAAGCTAATGGCAAAAAAAAAGACTTAGTCTTCAAAATCAATCTTTTGAACGGCTAAGTCTTCATTTATAATCGCTTTGATCTGACGCTTCATCAAGGCTGCATCTTTCGTTGTGCAAACCACAACCTGACCTTTTGCTTCCCCCTTAGGCAATGTCAGCATATTGACTGCCGCTTGGTTGGAATCGTAGAGCTTTACATTTAACAGCCGCTTTACTTCATCAGCGATCAAAGGAAAGTGGGTACAGCCTAAAATCACGGCGTCAACCTTTCCCTTATAAGGTGTCACATAATCAGCTGCTGCCGCATATAATGCCGCCTGATCATCGCCGTTTTCAATCAGCGGTACTAAGGCCGGACAGGCAAGCTCATACACCTGACATGTCTCATCAAGCTGATGGATAGCTTTCTCAAAAGCATGAGCCGCGATAGTTTTAGCGGTTGCCATAACTAAGACCGCATGCACATCTTCACCTGCTAATTGATCAACAGTCGGCTGCAGCACACCCTTTAACTGCATCTTAGGAAAGGCCTGACACAAATCATCAAACACATTGGCACATAGCGTATTGCAGGCGATAACCACTTCCTCGATTCCCCGCTTTTGAAATTCATGAATCATTTTAGCCCCATATTTAAACAATTCGGCTTTAGATAAGGCGCCATAAGGTGCATGCAGCTGATCGCCGATAAACATAAAATCAACCTTAGGATTGGCATCCATCAATGCCTTCATTACCTGAATGCCCCCTAATCCCGAATCACAGATACCAATTTTTTTATTCATTATCCTATATCCTCTAGTCTTAGACCCTTCTCTGTCATTTCCTTTGCCTTTTCAACTCCGACATACCGCAGAACAAGATGTCCTTTTTCATTCACATCCTCGGGATAACGGAACACAAAACCATATTCAGCAATATGTTTCTTCAGCCAGGCAATTTGTTCATTTTCCTGCTTTTTATTTTCTGCCTCAGCATCATCGGCGGTCGCCTCTTTCGCCTCCGCTTTCTCAACCTCAACCTTTGCCAGCTGCAGTTCAACGGTATAGCCAAGCTGATTTTCAAAATGTCCAGGCTTAAAGATATGCTGATCAACCTCATCATAGCCATAATGAAGCAGCGCCTGTTCATAGAGCTCAACCTGCTCCTCATACGATACAAAACCGCCGACCAGAATCATATTGCCGCAAGTTTTGCCGTTCAGCTCAGTCGCTGCCGCACACAATGAGGATAGCGCTGATGCAGGCTCCTTACGCACCTGAATGGGTTCATTTTCACTATATGCGTTGACACTTGGGACATTCACAATATCAACTAAATCATCCGGCTGATAACGATAAAGCGTTTTCCCTTCAATGATTTTAGCCGTCAGGGCGCTTGGATCAATCAACAAACCCTCATTCTCGGCATAACGATCCCCATGTTCAAAGAAATCACTCATCAGCTCATAAGAATAATTTCTCACCAAAGGTTCAAGATTATCATGATTAAACGTCACATCAAGATATTTATTGACAAAATCAACGATCGTCTGTGCATCAGCAGGTCTGGCTGCCTTGGCTATATTATAATAAACCGTATAGCGGATATTAAAATCCGAAATCCCAAAATACGGCATAAATTCCTCAGGCAGCAGCTGACGGTCAATCAGATAATTAATATCCTCACTGCTTAAATAACTAATAATCAAATCCCGATTATCATTATCTGCATATTTATATCTCGCAAGCGGATCAAAATGCTTGTTCATTATACTGTAACAGCATATGAAAAGAACAATTAAACTACCTATAAAGATAGCTCTTTTGGTTTTCATAAAATCACCTCCACAGTATTATAGCACAACTAAAAGAAACTAAACAGAAAATCAGTCAGCCTTTGCGTAAATAAGGGCCTTATTGAAAAGGCCCATGTTTAACCGTCGATTTTTAATTGATTTAACCGTATCAATTCAAGCATTGCCTGAGTACGTGAAGACACATTTAACTTTAAGATCACATTGGATATGTGATTTCTTACGGTCTTATCACTGATTCCCATCAACGCGGCAATTTCCTTGGTGCTGTAGTTTTGAATCAGATAATTAAAAACTTCAGCCTCACGTTTCGTACAGACCATTTGCGTAAGTAACCCTCCTAGTTCCGACACTCTATCCTATGCATCAGATTCATTTTGGTCAGTGTTACTTGCATGAAGAACCTCAAAAACATTTTTAGCAACCTGCTGCGGCACTACCTCAGCAAGCTCTTCCACAGTGGCAGCTTTTAAATTCTTTAATGATTTGAAACGCTTCCAGATTTCTTTTTTCCGCACCTCACCGATGCCCTCCACATCATCAAGCACCGATTTTGTCATTGCCTTGCTGCGCAGCTTGCGATGATAGCTGATAGCAAAACGATGGACCTCATCCTGCATCTGAGTCAGCAGAAAGAAAAGCGCACTGTCTTTTTTAATATCGATGATATTGCCGTCACTGTCCATCAAATTGCTTGTGCGGTGACGATCATCCTTAACTAAGCCAGCTAAAGTGATATCAATTTCAAATTCCGAAAGAATTTCCTTAGCCGCCTCAATCTGCTGCCAGCCGCCATCGACAATCAGCAGGTCACTGCACGGACTTTTCTCTTTGAGGATTCGGAAATAGCGGCGGTAAATGACCTCTTTCATTGAATCAAGATCGCTGACATACGGTCCCAAACGATAGAGGCGGTAATCTTTCTTCGAGGGCTCGCCATCCTTAAACACAATAAAGCCGGAAACATTAAAAGCACCAGAGATATGTGAGTTATCGACCATCTCAATAGAAGTGATCCGTTTATGAAAGATAGAAGACAACGCATACATTGCTTCTTCCTTCTTATTTTCTTCACGGCTTGCCAATTCAAATTTCTGATGATGCGAATCACGGGCATTCGCGATAACCATATCCACCAGCTTCAGCTTATCACCTTTAATCGGCTGAACGATTTTGGTATCCAACGCCTGTTCCAGCAAAGTCACATCAAGAGCGGAAGGCAGCAAAATCTCTGCCGGCAATGGATTTTTTCCATAATACTGCATAATAAAGGAAGTAAACATCGCCTGCGGATCATCGACAATTGGATGAATAGCCAGTGCTCTTTCAAGGATTTTCCCTGAACGCAGAAAAAAGCCCTGAATACTGATATAGCCTTTATCCACATAATAACCAAAAACATCACGGTCTTTCTTATCCTTAAACTGTACCTGCTGCTTCGCCGTTACATGTTCAATGGAACGAATCAGCTCCAGCTTTTCCTGTGCCTTCTCAAACTGCAGCGCTTCACTGGCCTCATTCATTTCTTTTTTCAGCTGGGTAAGCAAATCATTGACATCACCGCGCAGAAAACGTTTGATGCCGTTGACCATCTCCTGATAGACATGTTCATCAATCTCATTGATACAAGGACCTAAGCATTGATGAATATGATAATAAAGGCATTCTTTTTTAGGCATTTTCTTACATTTTCGCAAAGGATAAAGCTGATTCAGCAGATTAATCGTATGATATGCCGCGCCTGAATCAGGAAAAGGCCCAAAATATTCCGCTTTTTTATCAGCCGTATTGCGGACTACCTTTAATGTCGGCAGCTTTTCCTTCGATAATTTAATGTAAGGATAACTCTTATCATCCATAAACATGATATTAAAACGCGGCGCGTATTTCTTAATCAAGTTAAATTCAAGCAGCAGTGCTTCCTTTTCAGAACCCGTTACAATGTATTCAAAATCGACAATATTAGAGACCAGTTTCGTTGTCTTATAGTTATGAGCACCTACAAAATAGGATTTTACCCGGTTTTTCAGTTTAATCGCTTTACCTACATAGATGACTTCACCATTGATATCCTTCATTAAATAACAGCCTGGCTCAGCCGGCAGCAGCGCGAGTTTATTTTTAATCAATTCACTGGGCATGATTATTTCCCCTTGGTTTTCAGCGTTACCACGGTAGCGCCTAAACCGCCTTCACCCTGACCGCCCATGCGAAACTCCGCCACTCTTGGATTCTTTTTCAAATAGGCATGAATGGCATTCCGCAAAGCCCCGGTACCAACGCCATGAACAAGACGTACATTGGACACATTCGCTAACACCGCATTATCCAGATATTTATCAATGACTGCCAATGCCTCATCGACATACAGGCCAATCACATTGCATTCAAGTGAAATTGATGAACGCAGTGATTTCGCATAAGAAGACTTCGGCTTTTTCACCTTTTGTTTTTTAGCTGGCAATAATTCCTCCGGCTTCAGCTTCATTTTCAGTCCATTCGCCAATACATGAATGTATTTACCGCTGACCTCCTGAACTTCACCATAATAATTATATTTTTTGATCTGCACATAATCACCAACCGCATAGACATGATTTTCATCCTCTGCGATCGGCTCACTTTCAGGTACTACACTGTCAAGCTTTTTGCGGATCGCTAATAATTCATGAGGTTTAGCCGCTTTGCTGTCCTTCAGCTCCTGAATGATCGCTTCACTTTCCTCACGCGCTTCCTCCACAAGGAAGAAAGCTTTCTCTTTCGCATCTTCGATAATTTTCTCACGCTCAGCTTCAAACTTTTCTTTTGCCTTCTCAAAGGCTTCTTGTTCAGCACGCAGCGTTTTCAGCTCCTCTTCAAGATGACTCTGAATCGACATATTCTGCTGAATCGTATCCTCCAGCCGTTCCACACTGCGCTCCTGTTCAGTTTTGTTTGCTTCCTTGATTTGGGCGGCCTGGGTTAAAATTTTATTGTTTAAGCCAAAACGGCGGGCAATTTCAAAAGCATTTGATTTCCCGCTTAAACCCTCAATATAGCGATAGGTCGGCTGCATCTTTTCCATATCAAACTCAACACTGGATAAAAGCACTTCATCCCAGCGGGCGCCATAAGCCTTTAATTGTGAATAATGGGTCGTAGCAACCACCATGGCGTTTTTAGTCCGCAGATAATCAAGAATGGCGATTGCCAATGCTTCCCCTTCCTTTGGGTCTGTGCCGGAACCCAGCTCATCCAGCAGGATCAGCGAGCGATCCGTCGCATGGTCACAGATGGCAGCCAGCTTCGATAAATGCGCCGAAAAAGTGGATAAAGACTGTTCAATTGACTGTTCATCGCCAATATCCACAAAAATACCATCATATAACGGCATAACCGCTTCCTCACAGGGAATTGGAAAACCGCACATGCTCATCAGCACAAATAAGCCTAATGTCTTTAGGGTTACTGTTTTACCGCCGGTATTAGAACCGGTGATCAACAGGATTCGTTTGGGCAAGGCAATTTCATATGTATTCGCAATGACTTTTTTAGGATCAATCAATGGATGCCGTGCTTTTTTCAAATATAGACGCTGTGCTTTATCATCAATTTCAGCAACACAGGAACCATTCTCCTTCGCCCAGCGGGCTTTCGCAAAAATAGCATCTAATAAACCAAAGGTCTCACAATTGCTGATCAGTGCATCACTTTCCTTTTTCACAAGTGAAGAAAGCTGCTGCAGGATACGTTCAATCTCTTCCTGTTCAGCACTGCGTGCGCTCTGCAGCTTATTGTTTGCGTGAATCAGACTTTCCGGCTCAATATAAGCAGTCTGACCGGAAGCACTCTCACCGTGAATAAAACCCTTGACTGAATTCTTTTCGCTGATCTTCACTAAGACGCAGATACGGTCATTGCGCGTTGTAGTAATCGTATCCATCAATTTAGCACTATTGTTTTGAATAAAACTCTGTACCGCCGTATTGACATCCGCCTCACATGCTTTAATCGTTTTACGAATCGATTTCAGCTGGGCGCTCGCGCTGTCCATAACCTCATAGTTCACCGAAATACATTTTTCAATCGCCTCGGCCATTGATAATGGCAGATTTAAAGCATCACTCAGTTCCAGTAATGCCTCAACATCCTGATCAAAATTCTTCATATAATTTTGTGCCGCCTGCGCGCAGCGCACCTGATCCGCACACTGACGCAGCTGCTGAGCAGATAAGCTCAAGCCTTTTTTAGCGCCGTTCAGTGCCTCTCTTAGATCATGGACACCGCCCAATGGCATCGTACCATATTGAATCGTACAACGAATCGCTTCCCGGCTGCGTCTAAGCTCACGCTTGACATGCAGACTGTCAAAATACGGCTTCGCGTTCATGATTTCATGGACACCTAATGAAAACGCGCAATAACGGGAAATCTCCCGTTTAATATGTTCAAGCTCTAACGCTTCATAACTCTCTTTCATAATTCCTCCTAATTCACTGCTGATAAAATAAATTCAGCAAGATCACTGTCACTGATGCCTTTCGCCGCAAGCCAGACTTTAAATTCCTGGAGCGATTTAGTATCAGCATTCTCCCCCTTTTCAATCATTTGATAATCATTCAGCACATCGCCAGCCAATAAAACAACTTCATCATTGAATGGCTTCGCATAGCGAATCAAAGACGCGGAAATAAATTCCTTGCTGTTGCTGACTAAGGGAGTATTTAAAACAAAATAAACAATCAAAACGACCAGCATTCCCTGCACAAGTCCAAACGCCATGCCCAGCATCGCATTGATTGTTGAAATCACCGGCATCTTCTGAAACAGCTTGCTTAATGGCCGCAAAACCAAGAGCAAAAGCATAAAAGCGGCGGTCAATAAAACAAAAATCAGCGCCCGATTGGCATAGCCATAGAAAAATGCTGCCAGATTGGTTTTGGCAAACGGCGCTAATTCCTTTGGGAAAACCGCAAACACATCAGCGATCGCCGGGGTAATCCGCCAACAGATAAAAAGCACCAAAAAGAAAGAAAGACAGCTCAGTATCTTATAAAAAAAACCTTTTCGATATCCATCTATGATCAGTATTCCCAAAACTGCAATCAGTATCAAATCAAAAAATATTGCATATTGACTATTTATAATCATTCCTTCACCTGCTTACCCTATAATAATAATGCATCTGTCTTTTTAATGCAAACAATGTTAAAATGGAGAGCGAGGTGAATTTATGAATACCGTTTCTTTAACATTAAACCAAAAACAGATTGACACCCTGTTTGAAACATATCGAAGCAAGGCTGTAAAGACGCCGGCCTACGCCCAGTACCAGCTTAAACTCGACGGCTGTACGATTACCGCCTATGATTCAAAGAAGGTTGTATTTCAGGGCCGGGATGCGGAAGAAATGGCTGCCCTTTTTGAGCCTAAAACACTTTCTCAGCCACCTCTTCAACATGCCGCTGAGCTTAATGATTATCCGCAGGCCGGCAGTGATGAGGTCGGCACCGGTGATTATTTTGGCCCGGTCTGTGTCTGCGCCGCCTATGTTGATGCCAGCCACGCTTCGCTCATGCAGTCATTAGGCATTCAAGACAGCAAACAGCTAAGTGATGAACAGATTTTAAAAATCGCGCCCAAGCTGATGACCGAAATCCCCTATTCATTATTGATTCTTGATAATTACAAATACAATCAGGTACATCAGACGCAAAATTTAAACTGCATCAAAGCCAAACTGCATAATCAGGCTTATCTGCATCTGCGAAACAAGCTTGGCCAGCTCCCTGCTTTATCAGTGATTGACCAATTTACACCGGAAGCCAGCTATTACCGTTATTTAAAAAATGAACGTGAAATTGTACGCGGCATCACTTTTGAAACCAAGGCCGAAAATAAATATCCGGCAGTTGCCTGCGGCTCCATCATTGCCCGCTTCGCATTTTTAAAGGCGATGGATACCCTCAGTGAGCATTATTCCTTCAAGCTGCCAAAAGGCGCCGGGCCTGCCACTGAAGAGCCGATTCAGCAGTTTTATGAACTGCATGGCGAGCAAGGCTTGATGAATGCCGCCAAGCTTCACTTTAAGAATACCGATAAAATTAAACGTTAGAAAAGCAGGCCGCAACCTGCTTTTTTTAGTCATGATGAATGATTTCGACATTCAGCCGCACATCGTGATCGAGCTGTTTCAATTCGACACCCGCCGATAAAAACATCCGCTTACTGGCTTTAACCGCATCGGTATCCGCGTATTTATCACACTCGTACACGACCCGTTTGATGCCGCTTTGAATAATTGCTTTCGCACATTCATTGCATGGAAAGAGTGAGACATAGATTGTACAGCCGCGGCACAGCTGATTGCTGTTAAGAATCGCATTCAGCTCTGCGTGAACAACATAAGGATACTTTGTATCACCAAAATCACCCTCGCGCTCCCATGGATAAACATCATCATCACAGCCGCTTGGAAAGCCATTGTAGCCAATGCCAACGACCCGATGCTCTTCAGAAACAATCGCAGCACCTACCTGTGTGGAAGGGTCCTTTGACCGTTTAGCGGAGAGATGAGCCAATCCCATAAAATAGTCATCCCAAGATAAAACATCAGTTCTTTTCATGTTTAGCCTCCTGAAGCTGCTTCAGCGCAGCATTTAAGCTCGGTTCATAAGCTGATTCATTCTGACTTTCAGCCGTTTTGATGAAATTATGTTTCATCAACTCAGCATAACCATTAAGATTCAGTTTCTGGGCCGTAGTAATCAAAATCGCGTCCGTCATCGGATAGAACGGATCAATCCGCTGAACTCTCGGCACTAACAGACAGAGGCCAACTATCAGCAGGATAAAAGCATTTCGCGTATGCATACGCAAGGTTTTCCAGCGCTTAACATCAATCATGATAAAGGCCAGAATACCGCCGACGATAAAGCCGCCAAGATGTGCCATTAAGGAAATATTCGGCAGCAATGAAATAAATACATTCATCATGATCGTTGAGGTCAAATTCACCCGCACCATCCGATTCTTGATTGAACCATCGGCGCAAAGCGATACGATGTATGCACCCAAAAGACCAAACAAACCGCCGCTGATACCCAGCCCGGCAATATTGGCATCACCGATAAAGACAAACAGATTGCCGGCCACGATGGATGCAAGCAGAATCAACAGGAACTGTTTCTTGGTATAACGTTTTTCACAATAAAACCCAAGATTAAACAAAGCCATCATATTCATTAATAAATGGAAAATATCCGCATGGACAAAGCCGGCGCTCAGCAGCCGCCAATATTCAAAATTGGAGACAACAGACATCTTATAATAAGCACCAAGGAAAATCGCAGCACTAGTCAGTTCGCCATTCATCAAGGATAACAAATTTACTAAAATGAATACGGCGACACAGATAGCAATAAGTACCATTGTCAGCTTCGGCAAGTCCTTTACCGGAATCTTACGCCGCTGACGGGCTTCATTCATCGCTTTCTTCTCAAGCCTTTTCGTACATTTTAAGAATTCTTCCTGATTATTTTCTACCTTATGACATACCGATTCAATACCCGGAAAGGCCTTTATCAGTATTTCATCCATTATTTGATCAGGCAATACGACATATTGCTTGGCATATTCATTTTCAGCAGCCGCAGATAATTCGTTGGTATTTAAAATTAAAAGCGGCCCTTGCGCACCAACTGCACTTAAAATAACCTGATGAACACTTTTTAGATAGGTATCCTGAGAATACAGCTCCGTGCTCACATCACCGCATAGACGAATTACCGGATATTCCTTATTCAGCGGATTAGCAAGCCAGAAATCATTGGACTGATTTTGTCTGAGAGTGACAATTTGATAATTATAGTGAGTGACTAAAAAAGTCAGCAGTTGCATGCAAGTAACGTCACTGTCACGATATTGCATTACATCTCCTCCTTTCGAATCGTATCTAAAATATTCTGAAAATCCGGCGGCAGCGGCGCATGAACCGTCACGCTCTCACCGGTTGACGGGTGAACAAACATTAGCGTATGGGCATGAAGCAGCTGACCGCCGCAATCCATCGTCTTACGATATGAATACTTCTGATCACCCACCACCGGATGCTTGATATATTGCATATGAACACGAATCTGATGAGTGCGTCCCGTTTCCAAGCGGCATTCCACCAGCGTATAGTTTTTAAACCGTTCAACAACCTTAAAGTGCGTCACAGCATGTTTTGAATTGACCGCGGTAACCGCCATCTTCTGACGATCCTTAACATCACGGCCGATCGGCGCGTCAATCGTTCCGTAATCATGCTCCATTACGCCATGCACCAACGCATAATAAAGACGATTCACCGTTTTATCTTTCAGCTGATCAGCAAGTGAAAGATGGGCTTTATCATTTTTTGCGACAATTAAAAGGCCCGTTGTATCCTTATCGATGCGGTGCACAATTCCCGGCCGCAAAACACCGTTGATTCCAGAAAGATCGGTGCAATGATAAAGCAGGCCGTTGACCAAAGTGCCATGCTGATTGCCAGCCGATGGATGAACCACCATCCCCCGCGGCTTATTGATCACAATAACATCGCTGTCTTCATAAACAATATCCAGATTCAGATTTTCCGCCGGGGCGTCTAATTCCGCATCATCAATAAAATCCAGCTCAATAAAATCATCGAGCTTTACCTTATAGTTATTTTTAACCGGTTTGCCATTGACCAGCAAAGATCCCTCATCAATCAATGTCTGAAGACGGCTGCGCGTCAGTTCCGCCTCATATTTCGCGGCAACCTTATCAATACGCTCATTCACATCTTCCGCGATCACACGCCATTCGCTATGTTTCATTTTTTTAATCCTCTACTTTCCAGAAAAACATCAAACAAAATCAATAAAACACCGATACATAAAACCGAATCGGCAACATTAAACACTGGGAAATCATAACCAAAGATCACAAAATCCAAGAAATCAATTACATACTGATAAGCCAAGCGGTCTATAAAATTGCCGATTGTACCTGCCATCATCATTACTAACCCCAGCTTTGTCAGCTTCTCGGCATTGCTGGTTTTGAAATAAAAATAGCCAAGCACCAACAGCGCTGCAATCGAAATCAGATAAAAGAACATCATTTTGCCTTCCAGCATACTCCAGGCAGCACCCGTATTATGGACATAAGTTAATTCAAAAAACTTACCCAGCACCGGGATGCTTTGACCATATTCCATCGTATTTGCCACAATCAGCTTGGTAATCTGATCAAGCGCGATCAGAGCCAATGCTAAAATTCCGTGTTTCTTATTCATTCAAGTCACTCCATTTCAAAACTTCTAGTTCTTATTTTAAACCATGCCTATCATTATAACAAGAAAATTATTTCCTTCATCAATAAATTCAGGAAATCATGCCATCAAAGATGACACCTAGCTGCCTTTCTCGCGGCGCTGTTCCTTCCTGTATTTCAATGTCTCTCTCTTTCTACCTAACGGTATTGGAGTCGCACTCGAGCAAATCCATACAGGAGCTCTTTTGATCAGTTCAATGATTTCCATCAAGTAAACAGCCTTTTCATCTAGTTTGGGTCTATTTCCCTTGATTCATTGAATTTTATGTTATCTGAATAATGCTAATATGGCGGTTAGCTGACATTCTTTAATACTCGCTTTTCCTATCTTCTTACCAATCGCTGCCCATTGCTCTGCTCGTGTTTGCTTTTCTTTTACGAACACTCGATATTCTCGTAATATCTTCTCTTTATATCCGATCCCTTTTCTTGCGATTACATAACTCGCTGCCTGATGCACACTCATTCCTTTATCCCGTACATACTTCAATTTACCTATCAGTGACGTATACGCTGGATCGACTTTGATCACTTCAACACCTTCATAAGCTGCTTTTCGTTCGATGGCTTCTATGATTTGTGCATAAGCAAACTCACTCAGCATTCGATTCAGTCCTTTTGGCTGATAACGCTGTTTGTTCTTTTTATCACTAAAGTCCAAGGCTTCCATCACTAATGGTTTATGAGTATGTACACATTCATGAATGATCTTACTTGCTGTTTCCGCAATCTCATGCTTTCGCTGATTCCTTGTCTTTTCCTTTAGCTTCATCGGCAGGATCTGCTGTCTGCACAGATTGCCTTGCCGATCGATGTGGGCAACCGCGATATGATTCACATTGATATCGATACCGATACTGCCTTCTTCCTTTTTAGTCACGATCATATTGGGTTCCACCTCAATGATCGCTTTGATGATGAAATACTCACCATGGTCATAGAGTTCATAAGCTACGGCTTTACCAGTGGTATTATGAGGTAATCTGACTGCTCTTTCTAATTTCTCTGCATGATGATAAAACTGGATCGGTAAATGAACTTCTTTCTCTGTGCCTCGATAAACCATGATCCCGGATTCAAGATGATATTTAAAGAGGTTATTACTGTATTTTCCTTGTCGTCTTCCCGTTATCAGCATCCGCTTTCTTCTTTCATACCGATAGGCTTCAGGATTGTTATGCAGATTCTTCCTAGAACCAAAGCAAGCGGCTCTCACGCCTATGTTCAAATGATTCAGCTTATCCGTTTCCCGGTTTAATTTAAAGGTCAGCAACCCGATTCTATGCTTCAGCTGTTTGATATTCGGATTAACGATCTGTACCTCATACAAATAGTCTGCTTCACTAGTTTCATGTTCCTTGCTTTTTTGAATCAATTGTTCTTTATGCTTCTGCCAGTTCTGTAAAGACTTGTTTTCCTTACGGATCTTCTCATTGATTCTTTCGATCCGTTTTGTACATGCTTTCTTCAATCGCTGATTAGTTTCAATATTACTTTTAAGCAAGGCTCTGGCTTCATGTATTGCAGATAAAGGAAAATAATCGTTCGTACCATATCTTGTTTTTAACTGTTTTTGTAAAGAGACTGCATCCTTGACACCATGAAAACAAGTTAAATAGAGTTTCTTATAAGCTGTATGCAGCATAGAGTTATACAGGATCAAATCCTTCTTAATACAATTCGCATCTTCTTCCGATAACTCTTTATAATAGAAGCGATTTGAATACGATAAACACTTCATAGATGTCCCCCCCTTGAACAAAAAAGCATCCACTGAGATTCGATTGATACAAAGGAAACTAGGTGATGCTTAGGTTGAATTTAATGATTAAATATATGTTTTTTGTTACTCATAGTATATCATATTTACACGATGATTTCATCTGTTTTTATTATTTTTTAGATTAATCTTCATAATGAGATATTGACACTTTGATACTTGAAAATGCAATTTTCTATAATACAAAAAAAACGCCCGAATGGCGTATTTTTGATGATTTTACATAATTTCATGTTCATCAGGAAAGTTTTGCTACAAGGAGGTATGAACAAAGGCAATTGAAATTATGTAAAACTTAGTTAATTTCTTTAACTGGTTCTAGTATAACAGAGAAAGAAAATCTTTGCAACAACATTTTACATTTTATTTCAATTATTTTTATGTAAATTTTCATTGTGATGTAAACACAGCAGAAGCAAAAAAAAGACGCGTTTTGCGTCGATTAGTAATTGGTATCCTGACGATGGTGATTCTCTTGGTTTTTCAGCAAGTAATGCTCGCGGATGTCCTCAGCGGTATAGCCCAGGCGCTGAGCGATTCCCAGATAATAACCAAAGCATTGATGATAGTGCGCTAAATCAAAATGCTGATGAAAGTCTAAGCAAAGCTCATACATTTTTAGATAAGCATTTGTCAAATCCTCACTCGCTTCAATACTGGCAATATAATCCGAAGGATCTTTTAAATCAATGCCCAATGAGAGCAGGAAGTGAATCCCGTCAGCGTATTCCTCAAGAATTACGGGTGCCGGACTTGGCCCCTTAACGCTCCAAAATTTAAAGCAGCGGGTTTCATTCACACACTCGCCAAGCTCAACAAGCAAAGCTAAACGGCGGCGTATCGATGTCCCCTCACGAGTCAATGAAAATTTTTGATAGATTTCTTCGTCCAAGCCATTCTGCAGCTGATACAGATCATTAACCTTTAACTGCATGCTGCTGCTCCTTATATAATTTCAATGCGCAGGCAATTTGATCCGGACATGAAGTCTTTTTAAAACCGCACTGAATGCCTTCAAAGGCCTCGATTACTTCATCAATTGTCTTGTTGCGTATTATACTTGCAATCCCTTTAAGATTACCGTCACAGCCATTCATGACCTGTAAAGATTTTATAATGTCACCTTCAATTTCAAAGTCCATTCGGGTGGAACACACACCCTTTGTACGATATGAATATTTCTCCATAATTCCTCCTATTTTAATCGTTTCACAACCATCTGTGAAATAATACCCGTCACAATTCCGGTCGGCACACTCAGCAGCAGCAAAACCGGCAGATAGAATATCATCCGAATTTGGTTATACAAATAAACTGCCATTAAAATCTGACCGATGCAGTGAAAAGCACTGGCGCCGATACTGACGCCGATCGGACTGAGCTTGACCTTATTATGCAGCAGAATCGCCATCGCTGTCGACAGTACCACGCCGCTTAATGAAAGCCAGAATACATGGCCGAGAATCGTACCCGTCAGTAAGCTGGAAATCATGACACGCATAAAATTAACAGTAATCATCGTTTTGCTGTCAAACTTGAATAAGGCGATCAGGCCGACGATATTCGCAAGACCTAATTTAAAACCCGGTACGACAAATTCTGCCGGATTCCAAACCATGCCCTCAACGGTATGAAAAACAACGGATAAGGCAATCATCATTGCAACCATTGTCAATTTTTTAGTATTTCTCATGAACAACACTCCCGTTAATTAATTATACATGAGTTCAATTTAATTGCAATGAAAAAAGCAAGGCCGCTTCGCTTAAAGTGACCTTGCTTAACATTATTTCGCAGCTTTTACAGCTTGATTAGCAGCTTCTACGATATCCTTGATACCGATCGTGCAGCCAGATAATACATCTTCAGAAACAGCTTTACCATTTTCATCCATTTCAATTTCAGTTGTATTATTTTCAACCATATAATTTTCTAAGAATTCAGCTTGTTCAAACCATTCCTTACCAATTGATGAAGCTTGCTTCATGTTATAAGCTTCCTTCAATTCCTTTTTGCTGTCAGAACCTTTATTCGCTTGGTCAATTGAAACCGCAGTCAACTTATCGCCCTCTAAAGTAACAGTAACTGTTGTCTTATCAGAATCTGTTTCAACTTCGCCTGTACCAGTTTTAGAAACCGGAGCAGTATTGCTGCTGCATCCAACTAATGCCAGCACCATTAATAATACGCTTAACTTTTTCATAAATAATACCTCCCGTAGGCTTTCAATATAGCACTCGGTATTATTCTGTGTCAATTGTATCGTTGCTATACACCTGAGCGATTTTTATTCACAATAAGTAATTCTTTCAGGCTTAAAAGTATCCTTCATTCCCTTTTGTTCCGCGGCATACCCCACCGCCACAACCGCTACCGGCAGCCATGCCTCAGGCAGATCAAACGCAGAGCGGAACGCGCTCATGCGGCTCTCATCGGGAGCAATCGCGCACCAGCATGTACCAAGGTCAAGATCAACGGCACTCAGCAGTATATTCATGATGGCTGCCGAACAGTCACAATATATAAATGCATCTTTTTTAGTTATCGCTCTATCTCCGGATACGATGATTGCGCAGGGAGCTGTTTTCATCATATTCGTATAAGGATGATAAGTCGGTATCTGCGTTAATTTTTCTCGGTTTGTTACCACTGTAAAATGCCAGGGCATCAAATTCATCGCACTTGGTGCCAGCATTGCGGCCTGCAGCAGTTCGTTGATTTTTTCCGGCTCTACCCGTTTGTTTTGATAACTGCGGATACTTCTTCTTTTTTTAATCGCTTCAATCATCAGAATTTCATGGCTGCTTCAATGGCACGATGCCAGCCTTCAAGCAGTTTACTCCTTTCTTCCTCATTAATTGCCGGCGTAAACTGACTGCCGCTCTTAAAATTATCGATAATCTCTTGTTTATCCTTCCAGAAGCCTACCGCCAGACCTGCCAGACAAGCAGCTCCTAAGGCGGTTGTCTCACTGATTAATGAACGCTGGACATCACAATTGGAAATATCGCTTTGAAACTGCATCAAGAAATCATTCTTACTGGCACCGCCGTCAACCTTTAAAGCTGTCAGCTTCATGCCGGCATCCTTCTGCATCGCCTGCAGGACATCTTCAGTCTGATAGGCCAATGATTCCAAGGTAGCGCGGATGAGATGATCCTGACTTGTACCGCGGGTCAAGCCAAATATCGCACCCCGGCATGACGGCAGCCAATAAGGCGCCCCAAGGCCGGTAAAGGCAGGCACCACATATACACCATCGCTGCTTTTAACCGCCAGCGAACGGCGGTATGTCTCTGAAGAATCTTGAATGATTTTTAAGCCATCACGCAGCCACTGGATAGCTGCCCCGGCCACAAACACACTGCCCTCCAACACATAGTTTACCTCGCTGCCGATTTTCCAGCCCGCGCAGGAAAGCAGGCCGTGCTTTGAATGAATAATCTGACTGCCTGTATTCATCAGCAGAAAACAGCCGGTACCATAAGTATTTTTAACACTGCCCGGCGCATAGCATGTCTGACCAAACAACGCTGCCTGCTGATCGCCGACCGCCGCTGCAATAGGAATCTGCACGCCAAACAAAGAAGCGTCACTCAAGCCATAGACGCAGGAGGTATCCTTGATTTCAGGCAATAAACAGCGCGGAATATTCCATAGCTTAAGCAGTTCTTCATCATAATCAAGCGTATGCAGATTCATTAATAAGGTTCTTGACGCGTTGCTGACATCCGTTACATGCACCTTGCCGCCCGTCAGCTTCCAAATCAGAAATGAATCCACCGTCCCAAAGCACAGCTCACCGCGCTCGGCTCTCGCCTGCGCCCCTTCCACATGATCCAAAATATAACGGATCTTGCTGGCGCTGAAATACGGATCTAAAACCAAGCCGGTTTTTTCAAAAAATAATGGCTCGTATCCCTTTTGCTTCATTTCCTGACAGTAGCAATCACTTTGCCGGCTCTGCCAGACAATTGCCATATAAATCGGCTGACCCGTTAATTTATCCCAAATGATCGTCGTTTCACGCTGATTGGTGATACCGATGGCCGCAACATCCTCCATTTTTAAATTAGCCGCTGCCACAGCTTCGCTGATGACCCCTACCGTTGAAGACCAAATCGTATTCGCATTCTGTTCGACCCAAGACGGATGCGGATAAAAATTCTCACATTCCCGCTGGGCCGTTGCCTGCAGATTGCCATGCTTATCAAATAAAATCGCGCGGGTACTCGTTGTCCCCTGATCAATCGCTAAGATATATTTTTCCATGTTTACACCCTCTTGAATCAATTATAGCATAAAATCTTCTGTAACCGTTTACTGCATCCAAGAAAAAAATCCTGGGAATGATTACTCCCAGGATAATTTTTCTTCTTTTTTAACTTCCGGTTTAGCTTCTGCCTTCACTTCCGGCTCAGCGACAGCCTCTGTTTTTTCAGTTTCTTTTGGCGTCACTGCCGCTTTTACGGCCTCAACACTTTCCGGTGACAGCTTGATGCTGCGGTTTACCTTCGCATCATAGGTCTGTCCTTTTAATACATCAGTAATATCAAAACCAGTCATTTCCTTTACCGATTCAATCGTCTGTGTCAAAACCTTAGTCACATTACTGGCTATGCCGGTCGTACCTTCACCGCTGCCGCCGTCCATTACAATAACCTTATCGATATTCGCCAACGGTTCAGCAATCGCAGCTGCCATCTGCGGCAATTGTTCAACAACCTTGCTGAGCATCGCAGCATTGTTAAACTGCTGATAAGCTTCGGCTTGTTTCTGCAGACTTTCCGCCTCCGCAATACCTTTTAAACGAATGGCTTCCGCTTCCGCGGCACCTGTCTGGCGGATAACCTCTGCCTCGGCAGCACCTTCCTTGCGTCTAGCTTCCGCCAGTGCTTCAGCCTTGGCGATTTCTTCATACTTATTAGCATCAGCCTCAAGCTGGCGCTGTGTCTTAGCCGCTTCCGCCGGCTTCAACACTGTCTCCTGCAATTCAATTTCCTTACGCAGTGCCTTCTGTTTAGCTAATTCAGTCGCCCTTTGCTGTTCCAGAATTTCCGCGTCTTTTTCTTTATCGATAACCATTTTACGGGTTGTTTCCTGCTGGATCTTATATGCTAAATCAGCTTCAGCAGTCTTTGTATCCTGTTCCTGCTTAAAGCTTGCAACCTGTACCGCCTGATTTTTGCGGGCTTCTTCAATCTTAACCTGCGCCTCGATCTTTGCCTGCTCACCAAGCCGTCTTGATTCAGCGGTTTTGATATCCGCTTCCTTCGCAGCCTCGGCTTCCGCAATCGTCGCATCCTTCTTCACTTCCGCGATTTTTTTAGCACCTAATGCCTTTAAGAAGCCGTTCTTATCATCAATATCCTTAATCGTTAAAACAACGATCTGCAGACCCATACGGCCTAATACATCTTCAGCTACATCTTCAACCTTGCTAGAGAACATATCACGATTCTTATAAATTTCTTCTACTGACATGGTAGCGATGATTTCACGCAGGTTACCTTCGATAACATCGGTAACCGTTGTACGGATATTGTCAACCGTTTTACTGATTGAAGCTGAGTCGAATTGTTCAACAGCCTTATAAATATTTTCCGGATTGTTGATAATCTTTACGACAGCCGTACCAGTAGTTGTAATTGGAACACCTTCACAATCCATAACATCCTCAGTTGTAAATGTGATAGGAATGTTTTCCAATGATACAATATCAATTCTTTCAAAAAACGGAATGACTAATCCCGCTTTACCGGTAATGATTCTTTTTGTAAAGCCGGTGATGACCGCCGCTTTGTCCTGCGGTACTTTTCGCCAGCAAAGCGAAATCAGAATCAGCACAACAGCTATAACAAGAAGAATCGGCAATACTGACGCTAATGCTTCAAAAATTCTATTCATTCTCTTTACCCCTCTTTCTAAGTTGATATCATTATACAATATTCTTATTTTGAAAATACTTTCTAAATTGTAATAATGACAAAAAGGTAATGAAATGATGAAAAGCGTTTATTTATCCAGCTGTCGGTTAATCCATATCATGATAACTTCGACGATATATGCCTGCTCTGCCTGACTTAATTCCTTATGCTTCGGGATACCATGCCATTTTTCAAGACAGCCGCGGCAGCACACAGCACACGCATGCTGAGCAATAAATACCGGATGACCCCGCATCGGCGTCTGTTTGCCATCATTGAGAGGTTCAGCGGCAGCTAACCGCTTGGCGACAAAATCCTCGGCATGGCGGCGAATGGCCGGCAAACCTTTTGCTTCAATATAAGCCAATTCTTTTGCCTTTAACTGAAAGCGGCTGCGAAACGCTGATCTCGATAAACGCGCAAATAATTCATCCATAGAACTTGATGCTGACATAAACTCACTTCCTTTTTTAAAAGAAAAACGGCATTGTGCCGCTTTCATTATTATTTAGTCATCCAGCTTTCATCTTTTGGATCTTGTTTCCAAGCTTTCAGCTTTTCAAGATCCTCAGCCTTGATATAGTCAAGCTCTAATGCCGTTTCAATCAATGCGTCATAATTGCTTAATGTCACAAACGGGCAATCGATTGAACCAAAGTTATTAACAGCATCCTGCAGCTGATAAGAGAAGATGGCTGCAACACCTAAGACAACCGCGCCAGCTTCACGCAGCGCTTCTACCACACCGATGCAGCTGCCGCCGGTTGAAATCAAATCTTCCACAACAACAACTTTCTGACCTGGCAGAACCCGGCCTTCAATCTTGTTTTCCTTACCGTGTGTCTTATTAGAAGAACGGACATAACCCATTGGAATACCCATAACATCAGCTGTCAAAGCCGCCATCGGGATACCTGCGGTTGCCGTTCCCATGATAACCTCAACATCCGGATATGCCTTCTTGATTAAATCAACTAAACCATTTTTAACTAAATCTCTTTTTTCCGGAAAAGAGAGCACTAAACGATTGTCGCAATAAATTGGACTTTTGATGCCGCTTGCCCATGTGAATGGTTCATTCGGTCTTAAAAAGACAGCCTTAACATCCAATAAGCTTTTCGCAATTTCCTTTTCAATCATCTTATTTCCCCTCCATTACCGCTTCAATCTGATGATAAGTAGCCAGCGGATCAGCACTCTTTGTAATTGAACGGCCGACAACGATTAGGTCACAGCCTTCTTCTTTCGCAACTTCTGGGGTTGCGACACGCTTTTGATCATCTTTAGAATCAGTTGCTAAACGAATACCCGGAGTCACAGTCAGGAAATCCTCACCGCATGCTTCATGAATTGCCTTAGCTTCTAATACTGAACATACGACACCGTCAAGACCGCTTTCCTTAGCCAGCTTCGCATACGCGATAACAACTTCTTTTAAATCACGTTCAATCAGCAATTCCTTTTCCATCGCTTCCTGAGAAGTAGAGGTCAGCTGAGTAACCCCGATACAAAGCGGACGTTTGCCATTTACTGCTCCCTCATGCAGTCCTTCGATAGCGGCTTTCATCATCGTGCTGCCGCCGGCACAGTGCAGATTTACAATATCGACATCCAGCTTCGCAAGATTTTTCATTGCCTGTTTTACCGTATTAGGGATATCGTGAAGTTTCAGATCGAGGAAAATCTTATGTCCCATGGCTTTAATTTCACGAACAATTTCAAAACCAAATGAATAAGTCAGCTCCATGCCGATCTTGACATAAATTGGTTCATTGAATTTTAATAAAAATTCATAAACTTCCTTTCTTGTTGAATAGTCTAATGCTACGATTGTTTTACTCATTGTTGATGACTCCTTCCAGTTACTTCCTTTACGGAATTATATCCGTATTTTGCTAAAACACGAGGCAGATCCTCAATAATATTGACACATGTCATCGGATCTTTGAAATTGGCAGCGCCAACTTCTACCGCACTCGCCCCTGCCACTAAGAATTCTACCACATCTTCCGCAGTTTCGATACCTCCAACACCAATAATCGGTATATTTACTGCCTGATATGTCTGATAAATCATGCGCAAAGCGACAGGCTTGATGGCCGGACCGCTTAAACCGCCGGTAAGATTGGCTAAAATCGGCTTGCCGGTGCGTTTGTCAAAGCGCATGCCAAGCAATGTATTAATCATGACGATCCCATCAGCACCCGCTTCCTCAACCGCTTTGGCAATTGAGACGATATCGGTGACATTCGGTGACAGCTTCACATAGACAGGCTTCTTGCTGACTTCCTTCACTTTTCGGGTAAGCAGTGCCGCCGTATCCGGATCGGTGCCGAAAGCAGCCCCGCCGTGTTTGACATTCGGACAGGAAATGTTCAGTTCGATCACATTGACACAATCATGCTGTGAGATCCGTTTTGCCGTCTCTACATAATCTTCAACGCTGCTGCCCGCAACATTGGCCAATACCTCTACATCAAACTGCGCGAGCCATGGCAGCTCTTTCTCAATAATTACGTCAACCCCCGGATTTTGCAGACCGATGGCATTCAGCATACCGGCAGGTGTTTCGGCGATTCTTGGTGTCGGATTGCCAAACCGTCTTGCCAGCGTTGCTGATTTAATAGCAATACCACCCAAACGGCTCAGATCATAAAGCTCATTGAGTTCATGGCCGAAGCCGCAGCAGCCTGAAGCCGGTATGATTGGATTCTTAAGATTTAAACCAGGCAGATTTACGGACAGATCCATTACAGCCCCACCTTTCCTATTTCAAATACCGGACCTTCTTTGCAGATTCGGTAATAAATTGTTTCATCCTTTTTATCTTTGCAGACACAGCCCATGCAGGCGCCGATGCCGCATGCCATTCTCGCTTCAAAAGAAGTATAGCCTTTTGTATAACGGTTTTCAATGGCTTTCAGCATCGGCATCGGTCCGCATGAATATACAAAATCAAGATCGATTTTGGCCGCATCAACCGCATCTAAAACGGTTCCTTTAATGCCCTTGCTGCCATCCATGGTAGCCAGCAGCACCTCACAGCCCAATGCCTTAAATTCTTCCTCATAGAAACAAGCCGCTGATGAATTGAAGCCTAAGGCCACAACCACCCGTTTATTCAAACGCCGATACTGCTTAGCTACCTCATACAGCGGCGGCACACCAACGCCGCCCCCCATAATCAATACCGCAGGTAATTCTTCATGAATCGGATAGCTGCTGCCCAGCGGACCAAAAACATTCAGTTCCATACCGCTTTTCATCGCCGACAGCAATTCAGTTCCTTCGCCTACGACTTTATAAATAATCGTATAACTTGTTTCATCAATGCTGCAGATGGAAATCGGCCGGCGGAGGAAGTGCTCCGCCACCTTGATATTCACAAACTGTCCAGGCTTCATTTCCTGAGTCAGCGCTGATTCAATTACCATTTTATATGTATCTTCACTAATCAATTCATTGCTGATTATCTTCCCGCAATCTTCTCTCATTTTATCCCTCCAGATCATTCATGGATATTGTCGCGAAGCTGCGTGCTTCTATAATACTTGCAATCGCATTCGCTGTATCCAGTGATGTAAAGCATGGAATATTATTTTCCGCAGATACACGGCGGATCAGGAAGCCATCCTGCGCTACTGAGCGCTTGATGCTCATCGTATTAACTACATAGCTGACCTTCCCCTGACGGATTACATTCAGTACGTTATTCTCATCCTCATCGCTGATTTTCGCTACTGTATGCACATAAAGACCATGCTCGCGCAGATAATTTCCGGTACCTTCAGTCGCAAAGATACCAAAGCCAAATTCATTAAAGCGTCTAGCCAGCGCCAGTCCCTCTTCTTTATCTTCATCGGCTACCGTCATCAGCACATTGCCATTCAGTGATACCTTGATGCCAGAGGCAATCAGCGCTTTATAAAGTGCCTTTTCTAATGTGGCGTCACTGCCCAGTGCTTCACCGGTTGATTTCATTTCCGGACCTAAGGTTGTATCAACAGAACGCAGCTTCGCAAAAGAGAATACCGGTGCTTTGACATAAGTCCGTTTGCTTTCTTTGCAGATGCCTTCCGTAAAGCCTAAGTCTTTCAATTTACAGCCCATAACTGCCTGTGTAGCCAGATGCGCCATCGGAATATTAGTAATTTTGCTTAAGAAAGGCACAGAACGGCTTGAACGTGGATTTACTTCCAGCACATAGACTGTTTCATCCTGATCGACGATGAACTGGATATTAAATAAGCCGATAAAGTTAAAGCCATGACCGATGCGAATCGTATAATCAACGATCTGATCTTTAACCTTCTGACTCAGCGTTGGCGCCGGATAAACGGCAATCGAGTCACCGGAGTGAATGCCGGCCCGCTCAATATGCTCCATGATGCCTGGAATCACAACCGTTTCACCATCGCAGATGGCATCGATTTCACATTCCTTACCGATAATATACTTATCAACCAAAATCGGCGCGTCATGACTGATTTCTTTTACCGCCGTTGCCATGTATTCACGCAGATCACTCTCCACATGCACGATTTCCATCGCCCTGCCGCCTAACACATAAGAAGGCCGTACAAGCACCGGATAACCAATGCGCTGAGCAATCTCAACAGCAGCCTCTACTTCTGTGGCTGTTTCACCGCGCGGCTGACGAACTTTCAACTGCTGAAGCATCGCTTCAAATTCATGACGATCCTCAGCCCGGTCAATATCCTCTAAGGATGTACCAAGAATACGGATACCGCGTTCTACCAGTTTATCAGCCAGGTTAATTGCTGTCTGACCGCCAAACTGTACGATAACCCCCAGCGGCAGTTCTAAGTCAAGAACATTCATTACATCCTCAACCGTTAATGGTTCAAAATAAAGCTTGTCAGAAATTGAGAAATCCGTAGATACCGTCTCTGGATTATTATTGATAACAATTGCCTCATAGCCCATCTCTCGTAACGTCTGCACACAATGCACCGTCGCATAATCAAATTCAACACCCTGACCGATGCGGATCGGCCCGGAACCTAATACGACAACCTTTTCACGATCCGAGCGGAACGATTCATTCTCCTGCTCATAAGTCGCGTAGTAATAAGGCGTTGCGGAAACAAATTCTCCGGCGCATGTATCAACCATTTTAAATACCGGAATCAAACCATACTGTTTTCTGAACTCGGCTACCTTCAGCTCCTCGCAGTTCCAAAGCCGGGCAATCGTACTGTCAGCAAAACCGTTTCGCTTCGCAATTCTTAAAACCTCTTGATCCATGACATTTTCTTTTAACGCTGTCTCAATACTTAAGATATGAGCAATCTTATGCAGGAAGAAACGATCGATCTTAGTTAATGCAAACAAGGATTCAATATCTGCTCCCTTGCGCATCGCTTCAGCAATCGCCATCATCCGTTCATCATCATTAATCTTTATCTTTTCAATCAGCTCATCCATCGTACAATTCTTTAATTCCTTGTACTCTAAGTGATCCGTTTTCATTTCAAGTGAGCGCACTGCTTTTAATAAAGCTTCCTCGAAGTTGCGGCCAATTGACATAACCTCACCTGTTGCCTTCATCTGGGTACCTAAATGACGGTCAGCATGCGGGAATTTATCAAAAGGAAAGCGCGGGAATTTGCAGACGATATAGTCAATAGCCGGCTCCGTACATGCGTAGCTGCTCTTAGTAACCGGATTAATAATTTCATCTAATGTCAAGCCTACGGCAATTTTGGCAGCAATTTTGGCAATCGGATAACCAGTCGCTTTGCTGGCCAGCGCGCTTGAACGGGATACGCGTGGATTTACTTCAATAACATAGTAGTTAAAGCTTTCCGGATCTAACGCCAGCTGAACGTTACAGCCGCCGCAGATTTTTAAAGCTCGGATTATTTTTAATGATGCGTTGCGCAGCATTCCTACTTCACGGTCAGTTAATGTCTGGGTCGGTGCCACAACGATTGAATCACCGGTATGAATGCCCACTGGATCAACATTTTCCATGTTGCAGACAACAATTGCATTATCATTGCTGTCACGCATTACTTCATATTCAATTTCTTTATATCCGGCAATACTCTTTTCAATCAGACATTGATGAACCGGTGATAATTTTAAACCATTCGTCGCGATATCTCTAAGCTCAGTCTCATCATCCGCGAAACCGCCGCCGGTGCCGCCTAAGGTAAAGGCTGGCCGAACAACCACCGGATAACCAATCTGATTCGCATAATCAACCGCTTCCTCAACAGTATGTACAATGGTGCTGTCAGGAATCGGTTCACCGATTTCAAGCATCAGGTTACGGAACTTTTCCCGATCCTCGGCCTTTTCGATTGCATCTAATTCAGTGCCTAGGATTTCTACATTATATTGGTCAAGCACACCTGCTTCACTTAATTCCACAACAAGATTCAAACCTGTCTGACCACCTAAACTGCCAAGAATTGCATCCGGACGCTCTTTGCTGATGATACGGCTTGCAAATTCAAGCGTCAATGGTTCAATGTATACTTGATCGGCAATAACGGTATCCGTCATAATCGTAGCCGGGTTGCTGTTGATTAATACTACCTCATACCCTTCCTCACGAAGTGATGTACATGCCTGAGTACCGGCATAATCAAACTCAGCCGCCTGACCGATAACGATCGGCCCGGAACCAATAACCAGAATCTTCTTTATATCTGTACGCTTAGGCATTTTTAATCCCTCTTTCTTTCAATAAGTCTAAGAATTCATCAAATAAATAGCTGCATTCGCTGTTGCCCGGCGCTCCCTCAGGATTGAAGCATACACCAATCTGATGATTTCGCTTAAAGCCTTCAACACTGCCGTCATTCAATGCAGAATAAAGCAATTCACAGTCAGCCGGCATCGCTTTATCAATTTCATAGCCATGATTTTGTGATGTAAATTCAATGCGGTTATTACGATGATTGCGGACTGGAATACTGCTGCCATGATGACCGCTCTTCATCTTGCTGACCTTAATGCCTGCGGCCAATGCCATTACCTCAGCACCTAAACCGATACCCAGCATAGCCGTATTTTCACATGCCCTAATCATTTCAATCGCTTCTGTGCAGTCAGCCGGATCACCGGGACCGCTTGATAGTACAATGCCTTCTGGGCGGAATGCCATAATCTCATCGATGCTTGATGTACATGGCACTACTAACACATCACAGTCACGTTCAGAGAGTTCGCGGATCACCCCGTATTTGCAGCCAAAGTCAACCAATACCAGCTTATGACCGCGGTTAGGGATTGGGAAAGGACGCGGAGTTGTTACCCGTGCGCTCAAGCGTTTCTCCGGCGTACTTTGTTTCAGTTCTGCCTTCATCGCTTCAAGCTGCTTTTCATCATCGCAGAAAGCGGCTTTCATAACCCCCTCATCACGAATCTTTCTGACAATCGCGCGTGTATCCACGCCGGCAATGCCGGGAATCTTTTTCTGTTTCATAAACTCATTCAGGCTCTGATCACAGCGGAAATTACTGCCTTCATCACAGCATTCACTCACTACCAGTCCATAAAGCATCGGAATCATACTTTCAAAATCATCACGGTTGATCCCGACATTACCTATCATCGGAAATGTACAAACGATAATTTGACCGCAATAAGCACTGTCAGTCAGCATTTCCTGATAGCCGGACATCGCGTTAGTGAAAATAAGTTCACCTGTTTTAAATTCATCACTGCCAATTGCTGTTCCCTCAAAGACACAGCCATCTTCCAACACTAAGTAACGTTTCATGCTTTCTCTCCTTCAAACGCAGCTTCAAAAGCTCGTTTTAATACCGCTTTTCTAACTAACACACCATTCTCCATCTGTTTAAAAATCCTTGACTTTTCAGCTTCTACCAAGTCGCTGTCAATTTCAACGCCGCGATTAACAGGCGCCGGATGCATCAAGATCGCGTTTTTTTTCATGCGGCCGTAACGCTCTTTTGTCAGACCGTATTTAGCCAGATATTCTTCTTTGCTTAACTGCATATGTTCAGCGTGGCGCTCATGCTGAATCCGCAGCAGCATTACGACATCGGCCCATTCCACTGCCTCGTCAATCGTTATCGTTGGTTTATCTTCAGGCAGCCAAGCCTCATAGCCGCCAAAGCGCACCTCAGCGCCCAGTCTTGTTAAGGCGTCATAATTGCTGGCAGCTACCCGCGAATGATTGATATCACCGATAATTGCTACTTTTAGACCTTTAAAGGTGCCAAATTCTTCTAACATCGTATACAAATCAAGCAAACACTGAGTTGGATGATTCCCGCAGCCATCACCGGCATTAAGAATAGGGATATTAATGCCTTCCAATTCCTTAAAATATTCATCCTGTGTGTGCCGAATCACCACAGCATCATATCCGATTGCTTCAAAGGTTTTAACTGTATCATATAAGCTCTCACCCTTGGCAACTGACGATGTTGACGCGTTGAAGTCGATTGTTTTGCAGCCTAACTGCAGTTCAGCACTGGCAAATGAATAGTGGGTACGGGTACTTGGTTCAAAAAAAAGATTAGCAACTAACTTAGGTTTAGAAAATTGCCAATCTCGATATTCTTTTGAGAACTTCAAAGCATCCGCCAAAATGGCGATAATTTCTTCTTCAGATAAACTACTCATCGTCAGCAGACTGTTTTTATTCATCGTATTTCCTCCTTACTATAAAGAAAAGGCCCATTGCGTATGCAAAAGGACCTCATTAGGAGTATCTTGCTCTTACCCTTCATAACCTCTCTGGATTATCTTAAAGGACCTTTTCTTTCTAACATAATAACAAATTCATCGATAAAATTCAACAGGTAATCATTAATTTACGAAGTTATAATGATTAAGTGCTTATTGGTTTAATGATATAAGAAAACGTGGTTTATTCAGATTGTATCGCTCTGTCTGACACCACGTGTTCATTAAGTGTTATATGATTTTGATTTATCTGCTTATTGATCAGGTGTATTATTCTACCATTTCTGGCATTGTAACCGCCTGATCTCGCCAATCATTGAATTGGATGATATTTATTGTATAGGTATCGTTTTCAAAAATTGTTTTCTTTAGGATCATTACTTTTACATTCCAACCTGTATGATTCTCGCCATTAGCCCAATTAGGGTATGTGAGTGCACCTTGTATCACATCTTCCTCTTTATCATAGATTATTCTTGATAAATTAGCTCCTTTTGACACATGATCACTGCCATCACATGTACAATGATAATTTATTATAACTGTATCACCCTGTTCTAATGTGCTGAATGTCTCGGATTTTAAATTTAATTGTCCGTCTTCATCCAAGGCTGCTGTTAAATTACTATTAGAAAGTTTTATTTTCATAGAAATGCTCTTGTAACTTTCAGCCAACAATTGATCATTAGCATCTAAAGCTAATACTTTTAAAATTCTGATATTTTCAGATGGTCTGGGTTGGTCAATCAAATCCTCCAATTCAATCGTGACATTATTAGAAAAATCACATTCAGCGATTTGCGCATTGTTTTCATCTATCAACACAACTTTATACGATTCTGCCTCTTCTATTCTGTTAAAAGAAATCTCATAATTTCCATCATCATTAGGCTCAATAGAGATATCTCCTAAATATTTCACACCTTCATCATTAATAACCATTGGGGCTGTAAAACTTCCGCTTGTAAATTTATCGGTAATCATTTTAATATGTCCGTCTTTGTCTGCCTTAAGAACACTGCCATTTAGATTCCAAATAACCCCATTCGCATTGAAACCTTCCTGATTCACTATCTGAACAAGTCCAGCGATTGACTCTAAACCTTGAATATTTGTAGCTTTCAAATAGGTTAAATTTGCAAATCTCGCAGCAGATTCATTCCAAAATACGTTAAAGTCAGTGATTGATGTTGAAGAAATATCCAATGTTGTTAAATTGGATAAACCTGCTATTGCACTTAATGCTGTAATACCCTTGTTATTTGATAAGTTTAACTCATTTAATGATGTTAGATTGGCTAATGCGCCTAAACGATCATCATTTTTTTCTGTTGTTAATCTATTATTTGAAATATCAAGCTTTTCAAGATTTGTCAATCCTACTAATCCGCCTAATTCTGAAATTCCTGTTCCAGATAAATTCAGTTCCTTCAAACCGGTAAACATGGTTAAAGCACCAGTGCTGATGTCATACTGACTAGTATTTTCACCCGATAAATCTAGTTCTGTTATACTCTTATAGTAATTGTTCAACGTATTTAATGTTTCAGTCAAAGAATTATCTGTAACTGCAGCAGCGCTTAATTCACTCTGATAATAGGCAGCTGTAATTACAGTATCCCAATCCATATTTAAATCAGATTCCTGTATATTTTTCAATCTATCCTTTGCTTGTGTTGCTAAATCAACTAAACTGTTATACTTGATTGTAACTGTTTTTTCGATTCCGTTGGTTCCCTTTTTTACTTTGATTGAACGATTTGGTTCTTCAGCTTTCATCCAGAAAACAAATTTACCTTCACCAGCGCCTACTGTTGCTGCTTCCGCAACATCAGCTTCTGTAAATGCATACCAACCATTGCCAGTATCTACGCTGAGTCCAATAATCGATGATTCCCCGGTATCTAAAACAAAACCAATCCATTTACCTTCACCTTGTTCTGTATTTGATGAAGCATAGGATTCAAGCGTATTGTTTGAACGTACTTTATATACATTATCTTCAAATTTAACAGTGATCGCATTCTGATTCTTTACAGCTGCTTCAGGTGCTGATAATCCAGTGATTTTTTCAACAGTCAATTTATTTACAGTCGGTCTTGTCTCACTGCCGCCGCTTGAAGAACCACCAGTTGAGCCACCAGTTGAAGGTTTATTTACCTCTGGTGCTTTCTCAACATCTTTACCTGTTTCTACATCTTTAATCACCGTATCCTTGCCAGCTTCTACACCGTCAACATTCGCTTCTACCTTGTTAATTGTACCTTTACCGTCAATACTTACTGGTGCGTCAGCTGTCAATGTGCCTACCGTACTGCCTTTTGATACTTCAATGGCTGTATCTTTTGCACTTTCGGTTACCACAACATTCTTAACATCGGCATTTACCTTGATTTGTGTATCAGTCTTTACTTTAAGACTTTCTACCGGTGCCTGAATATCAACACTTGCATATGTCCGTGTACTTACTTCCTGTGCTGGTACTTCAATCACGATTTCACCTTTGGTTGTTGACTGTACTTCAATCTTCTCTACTTCACCTTTAAAGCTCTTGTCCGGTGTTACCGCTGCTGTTTCTTCCAATACGATTTTATTAACCTCTGTTTTACCGTTTAATACTACTTCTGTATTTCTTGTCTGTGTACTGATTGCTTCTATCTTTGAATCAGTGATTGTTAACTTACCGGCTGTCTTGTTGTCACCGATAACAACCAATTTACCTTTTACAGTTACACCTTTCAGCTCTAATGCTTTCGCTGTTGTCACATCAACATACAGGTTACCTTCAATGACTTCACCTTCTATTGCTTCTGGATCTGTTAATACTACCGATTT
>NZ_QRQL01000015.1:0-244 GCF_003475485.1 Dielma fastidiosa
ACATCACCCGGCTTTACCGTGATGCAGCGTTCTTTTGGTACGCCGTAGCTCAGCCATTTTTCTACGCTCTTCATTGGTCCAATGAACGGTACGTCGCCTTCTACATTCTTTAATACCGCGGCCGCAAAGTATGGATCAATGTGGTCATTGTGATAGTGAGTGGATAATACCGCATCCACACTTGTTACTGCGAACGGATCATATACGATCGGTGCCGCTCTTAAATTCGGTTGGGTCATCCGGC
>NZ_QRQL01000015.1:254-24862 GCF_003475485.1 Dielma fastidiosa
GCCGCTCTTAAATTCGGTTGGGTCATCCGGCCGCCGGTCATGTTGCGCATCTGATGGAAAGGTGCCATCTCTTTTGTTTTCTTACTGCGCTTGCCATTGCCGAACCACAGATCCACTGCAATGTTTGTATTATTTTCCGTCTTTACCCATAAACCGGTACAGCCGATCCACCACATTGCGAAGGTTCCTTTTTCTACTACCTCCTGATCGATCTCCTCATTCAGCCATGTTCCCCATTCTGGGAACGCGCCTAATATCCATTTTTCTCTTGTGATTTCATCTACCTGACTCATCAATGATTCTCCTTTCGAATGATTGCTTCGTTTACATCTTTAGTTTATCGAAAGCGTTAACATTTTGCAATGTAGTTATATGAACATTTCGCTAATTATATGTTCGATTTATGATTGTGTAATCGCATACATTTTTTCTAAATCTACAACGTTCAAAATATTCAGCGGTTTATGATTGACAAATATTCAAAATGTTCATATAATTTAATCAGGAGGATGTATTTATGTTCAATATCCGTAAACATGCCTTTTCTGAAAAATGGCGTAATATCATCAGTGCAGTTATCTATATAATTTTTATTATCTATTCAGTGAATCTCATTATTCAAACCGAACAGCTCAGTTCAAAGCTGTTTTATGCCGCGCTTGTGCTTATTCTGATCAGTGTTGTTGCACTGTCAGAATATCTGCGTCTGCTTTACCGTCAGGCAATTAAAACACTCGTCATGGATTGTGATCCTGATGCCGCCAAGCAGCTGGAGACTAAGCTATTAAAATATGATATTTTTAAAGCATATAAGAAAACGATGCTGATTTTTGATCTCATGGTTAATGCCGATTTGAATCAGTATCAGCAAAATATTGATTTACTTGATCAAAATGAAAAATTCTTCAAGCAGAGTCTCGATAACCTGCTGATCCGCAATTATAATTACTTTAAGGCTTATATTGGTATTGATAATAAGACCAAGGCGAAAAAATATTATCAGGATACCATTAAAATGAAGGGCGCTAAAATCAAGGGCAGCAAGGTTTCACCGCTTTATTCATGGGAGGAAATCGATGCCGTTTATTATTTATGCATCAAAGATATTAAAAAGAGCAAGAACGCTTTCGCGAATACCAATATCCAGATGATGAATAACCGTGAGTTGAGTCATTATTATTATGATTATGCACAGCTGAACCTGCTTGATGATAATTGTGCGGATGCAAAAAAGCATTTGCAGCAGGTTATTGAAATCAGTAATAAGAATGCCCTTCATGATCTGGCAATAGCACAATTAAAGGAGCTGACAAAGCATGAAAAAGCATAAAACAATCGTTGACAGCCGCCGCCAGAAGGTTATGCTGGCAATGCAGAAATATGGCAAGGTGATGGTTGATGATCTGGCTGCGGAGCTGCAGGTTTCACCATTGACAATTCGCCGTGATCTTCAATATTGGGAAGAACAAAACGCGATAGAACGCTTTTACGGCGGTGCAAAGCTGGTTAATTCAGTAATACCCTGTGATGATCCGACGATGAGCAATGCATTATATAAGCATGCGATTGCGAAATATGCCGCTCAATATGTTGAGGAAGGCGATACGATATTCATCAATACCAGTTCAACCGCGCTGTTAGTCATCCGTTATATCCGCAATAAGCGCTGTACGGTAATCACTAACAATGGCAAGGCTATTTTTGAGGAGCATGATCCGCTGGTAGCCATCGTTTTAACCGGCGGAGAGCTGCGGGTGCCAAAGGAATCCATGGTCGGTGAATTTGCCCTGAATAATTTAAACCGCGTATCCGGTGCAAAATGCTTCTTAGGCTGCAGCGGCATTGATGTTCAGGGCGGCATCACAACAGCGATTCTGCAGGAGGTCGCAATTAATGAAACAATGCTGAACCGCTGCAATGGTCCATGCTTCATCCTAGCCGATCATACCAAGGTTGGCAATCAGCACAGCTTCATCAGCGGTTCAATCCGCAAGGTCAGCTATTTAATTACCGATACCGAAGCTGATAATGAGGTATGCAATGAAATTGAGAGCTGCGGAGTACGGGTCGTTAAACTTCAGCCGCTGGCTCATATTGAATAGAATTTACATTTAAAAGGAAGGCTTAAATTCATTTCATCAATGATTTTATTCCTTCCTTTTTTTATATATTAACTATGCATTGGTTCATTCAGTAAACTGCGGTATGTATTCGCAAATTCTGTAATACTAGTATACGCATTTAACTTATCATCATTCAGCCGACCGCTTGCATCGGCCGGTACAGCTTCCATAAAATATCCAAGAATCTGCGCGCCCGGCATTTTGATTGAAACTGTAAAGCCCTTTGATTTACCGCTTATATCCGTTTTGCTGTTAGAAGTAGGTACGGCCTTACCACATTTAAAGCATAAGAAGCCGCCGCTTTTCGCAACACTGTGTTCAAAGCTTTCTTGTACCTCCTTGCTTTGTTCATCTGAAAATTCAAGCGTAATACTGACATCCTTGGCAATCACCATTGCTGTTGGGAAGCATGGAAAGATACAATTATCCCGATCATCAAAAGTACCCTTAGATATTTTCAATGAAGTTGTATTAAACATTTCCTGAGTCAATACAAAGACACCTGGATCAAACCAATCACGCACGAAATTTACTTTGGCGGCACGGAAGGCGATCTTTAAATCAAATTTGGTATTCGAAAAATCGGTCTGACTCTTTGCATGGGCGTCACTGTTGGTTTGTGAGTAACCGCCGAACAGACAGCTGAAGCCCGTTGTTTTCTGCGTCGCGTCAGAACTGGTCGCTGTTGATTTTTTCATATCCTCAGAGGATGAGCTGATAATTATGTCTGAGAAGCGATTTTCAAGGGCATCCGGCAGTAATTTACCGGCTAATGCGTTATCGGCTTCTTTCTTACAGGCATTCGAGTATTCCTGTTCCTTTTCCTTCAGAGCTTCCTTAACAGCATCTAATTCCTGATACAATGTTTTAATAGCTAATGTATAATCCTGAGATTTAGCAGCAATCAATTCCTTGGAAGCAATAGCCACACTTTCAATACTTTGACTATAGGCATTTTGCGCCTGTTCCAGCATACTCATCTCTTTGACGAAATTAGCTTCTTCAAAATTGGCAGTTACCCCCTTAGCACGTTCTTGAGCCGTTTTCTTAGAAGCACTGTCAATGATGCCATTGATAAAGTTTAAGGTAGAACAAAAGCCAGCACCATAGCGATCATCTAATTCCTTTTCCTGTTTTGCCAACGCTTCCTTAGCGCTCTTACATGCCGATACACGCTGTCCAATCTGACTAGATTGATCCATGACCTCAAAGGTTATGATTTGCTGAAGCAATGAATCCCGCTTATTTCTTAACCGTTTCACTTCACCCTGATAGAATTCTGATGATTTCAATAAATCAACAAAGCTGAATTTACTATCCAGATCCTCAAACCAATCTGAAGGTTCCATAACCACTGGATAAACATAACCGCCGTTGGGATCATATTTACGCGCGTTTCTGACCCGATCACGGGCTTCCTGCAATTCAGCACCGGAACCGCTGTCCAATACCCCTTCAATGATTCTCATATCCTTGTCTGAGAAGATTCCTAAAACCTTACCATGGCAGGCTTCTATTTTCAGCAGATAACCCTCCGCAACGGTCTGATACCAGTTTAAGAATTCTTCCTCGCGTTTAAGCCGGCTTTCCGCATCATCGAGCGGATAAACTTCTTTTAAATGCTGACGCTGGGCGTTTTGAGCATCTGCCCATTTTTTCTTTTCATCAACATACTCTTCATACAGCATATAAAATAACTGCTGAAGATTAAGTGTTAATGTGACCCCTTCATCATTAATATATTGAACCTCACTCCGTAATAACTCACGCAGTTTATTCTTGGCATTAATTAAATTATTATTAATTTTAGGTGTTAAAACATCCAGCGCCGATACATATTGATTAGCCAGCATCCGGCCATTATCAGCCCCCACAACCTTTGCGGGTGAAAATAGCTTATTAGCGATTCTCGATTCATTCGCGGCAACCTTAATCGGCTTCTCAAAACGTGTATCATAACGAAAATTCTCAGGATTTAATTCCGTGCCCGGCATCATCATCGTAAACATCTGAGAACTGCTGGTTGTACCAAAAAGATCATCAATCTTATTATATATCTTATCAATTGTTGATCCTTCCTCTGCTTCACTTATCGTTGATTTTGAAAGATCTGTTTTATTTCCTTCTGGTTTTGGCATAATCTAAACCTCCTTTTATAATTTCTGACTTTGATCAGCCGGAGTAAAATGCATGAAATAACCAAGCAGCTGCGGATAAGCATAGCGTAAGGTCAATGTCGATCCATCATCATCCATCACTGGCTGAATATCCTGTGCATATTCACGGAAACAAAGAAACTGATTCCCCTGACGCACATAACGCTTCAAAAGCTCCTTCAACCGACGGCAGTCTGCATCCAGTGTAAATTGCAGGGTTAAATCCTTAATCAGCACAAAGGATGTGGAATAAACCGGGAACAGATAATTTTCTTTCATCAAATTCTCAAGCTCTGTGATGCCTTGCGCAATCATTGTTTCACTGATTGAATAATAATGATTACTTAAGCGGAATATTTCCGGATGAAACCATGGCCGATTGATTTTAATTTTACGTGCCAGAAAGCCAAGATTGATCTGCATTCCCTTTTTCATCGCTTCCTCATCAAGACCATAGGGAATATTGGAACCAAACAACGCGTTTAAGCCCATTAAAGAATCCTTCGCGGCGGTTATCAAGGACGGTTCTTCGTAAAGGGCAGCTAATGAAGAATGGATTTCAAATGTCTTAAAGTCTGGATTTGTATTGATTGGCAGCAGTGCCGTGCGGTTTTCCGCCGCATCTCTTTTCGCTGATAAGGACAGCAGCTCCATCTGTCGATTTAAAGCCTGCAGCTCATCCGCAAACTGCGGTTTCAGCTTTTCAAGTTCAAGCTGTGATGGATTCATAGTCACATAAGATTGAATCAATCTTTCATAAGCTTCATTTTGCTGAATCATAGCCATAGCAGCTGTACTCATCGGTTTACTTTTCTTCATTTTCCAAATATTTATAAGACAGCCGGCCAATCTTTCTTTAAAAGGACAGTCCGCCTTAATCGAACAAAATGTAAGACGCTGAAGATCATTAAACCAAGCCTGTTCATCTAATTGCTGAAGCTTTTCTGTCAGTTCCTTTTTAGCTGTAAACCATGGCTGATCTGCCGTCTCATCAAGAAAGAAATACATCTGTTCCAATGTTCGAACCATTTTCTCAAAGGCTTGCGCATAATCCATGGCATAGGCATAAAATGAACGCAATAATTGAAATTGGTCAAAATCACTCGCCAGCCTTTGGCTCCAGTCTTTAGGATGCAAAGCAACCGGTAATATGATCTTGCCGTCAGGCAGCCGCAGTTTGGCACGCTCCAGCTCCGCCTTTACATTCATCAGCTCTTCATCGGCAAAGCCATGCTGCTGCTTTTGCTGCTGTTCATCAAGCAGCTGATACAGACAATCATTCTCAGTTTCAAGCTCGCTAAGAAAGCTTTCCATAAAAGTGCGGTATTCATCACTTGCCAGACCATATTTCAACATAAATTCCTGTTTCATCCTGTGTAAACTCTGCTTGCGTTCATATCGCTGCTGACAGCTCGCTTCTAAATTACGGTAGGGAAAGAGCTTTAGGCGCTGAGTGATGCTTTTGAAGCTGTCATTTTGTAAAGGCAATAATGATTTAAGCGATGATTCATAACGGGATAAAAAAGAAGTCGGTGCTGAATTGGCGGCATATTGACAAGGCGGCAGATAAACATTGGCAAGATTGCTCTCTGCAGTCATTCTAGCAGCGGGTTCTTTGCTCTCATCATTCAAGTCTTGAAACTTAAGCGGATTCTTCATCCCCATGATACACAGATATTGATTCTCACGTTCACTGCCAAGCTCATGATCAATTTCACGATAAATCTGTTCCAGTAAATTCATACATTTCCTCCTGCACCTCATTATAACGGGCAGTTCTTACATAATTCCCTTTTTGCACAGATGTTGCATTTTCATGACCATTTACTACAGCTTTCGCATTTTATACCTTTAATTATGCAGAAGATGGTTTGTTTTATTTTATCCTTTTCTTTAATTTGTTTAACTATTAATGGGGTTGGGCTGGAGAGACAAATGAAAATATGGTTAAGAAAGAGTGATAAAATTAGTGAGAATAATATTGAAATCTATTATAACGGACAAAATGACCGCAGTATTAAACAGATTATGAGAATTATCAGTTTGTATGACACAAGATTAAAAGCTTATGATGATCAGCATAATATGTTTTTAATTCCAATTCCTTTAATTTATTATATTGAATGTGTAGATAATAAAGTATTTATCTATACCAAAGATGAAGTATACCGCTCTCATGAACGATTTACTGAATTAAAGAATAGCTATGCATCGGAAGGCCTGATTCAGATTAATAAGAATACCTTGGTCAATAAGATTCATATTCAGTCAATACAGATTGAAAAAGAATGCCGGCGCAAGTTATTTCTGAATAATGATGAATCATTAATTGTAAATCGCAAATACAGCAAACAGTTCAGCATATAAAGCTTTGAGTACCTTTTAGAAAACCCCAAACCCTATGATCTCAACAGCTTTATAAAATAAATAAAATGACAGCGCACTGTCATTTTATTTATTTAATCGAAGCAGATTCGGCCGTTATGTTCAATTTTTAATGTTCGGTCAATCACCATGGCGCCATCCCAGCCGACATAGAAATATTGTTGATGTCCCCCTTCCATATAAGGAATAAAGGTATGTACCGCCAAAATGCCGTTTGGATTAAAGTAATAATATTTACCCGCAATCCATTTGCCGCCTTTTACCATCACATTATTTTCATAATAATACCAGCAGTGACTCACTTCATCCTTTACCCAGCCCATTTTAGCTTCAAAGCTTTGAAATTTCATGCCGAATGTATTCATGATTTTTGTCTCATTCATATGATAGACACATCTTGGATCGACTGCATTGGGTAAGGTGCCGGGGTGGAAGTTATTACTAGCAAAATGTGTCACACCTGATGATTCGATAAGCGGGGAAACATTGCCAATGTTTAATTTACCGCGGCCTGCCTCAAGATGGGTGTGTGAACCGCTGCCAATGCCGGAACAGCCCATTGCCTGAAAAGCCTCTCCCTGTTTAACTGTCATACCCCTAAATAAATGAGTTATGTCATTGTCATGCCAGATATCCAAGGTTAAAAAATCGAGTGTGCCATCGGCAAAGAGCACAGGTGCCAGTGACTGCCATACGACTTCATTGCCATTGTCTAAATGATATTTGCCCATACACATCATACTGACCGGAGCGAATAAACGATGATCTTCAGGATCAGCATTGTCCAAAGCCCATGTTCCTTCATGACTCAACCATTGATGACTGCCGTCTTCTCCGCATCCCTGAGTCAGATTCATGACTGTCTGCGGCCATAAAATAACTTCATTTTGATTTACTTTTAAAGATTGATTCTCTTTCATATCAATCACCTCCGCTGTTACTGTAAGCAATTCTTTCTGTTAGATGACGCGAAATCAGCTTACCTGCACCTCAGCGGCACTGTCATGCGAAAGATACATGCCTGAATTTGTAATGAAATGTATTTTTTTCATATATCAGCAGCTGAACTTGTTAGAGTAGAGATGGCTGATGCCGATAGGAGGTTTATATTATGGAATATAAAGATTGTATTGAATTTAGGAAATGCGCAAGCATGTTTGAGCATCTCCATGACCAAAGTCTGGGTAGTGATGCGGTTCATTTAAAGGATGGTGATTATGATTATTGGATGAAAAGCTTTTATCCGACGTATGTCAAAACCGGAGTGGTCGCTGATACAAGATTCTACTGCGGTAAGAATAATTCTAATTTAGGGGTTGGCAATGACGCAGTCTATCTAAATCATGAATACTGCAACATACTTTATCAATTATACAAGCAGATTGCGAAATTCTATGTTGATAAGACACTGCATCTTTTGCTTGATAAAAATATGATTGATGGCTGGCCGAAATTCTTAGCTGAAGATCTGTCTGCTGATAAAATCAAAGATCCGATTAAAGTCATGGTTACGATGCTGAATGAGACAGATTGGCCCTCTGATCCGCTGCTGTTTAAGGCATTAAAGGCTGTTCTTGTTCTTAAGGGATATGTCAAACAGTATAAATACAATGATACGATTCAGCGTATGCCTATGGGTATGCAGGAAACGTTCACATTATCTCATGAAGAAAAAACAAACTGGGATGATATTGAGCCTGTTTATCAATTTATTAGAAATATGGACTCAATGACGAATGAAGCTTTTCTCATCAGAAAAGATGATTCAATCAACGGATTAAAATTGCTTTATACATTGAGTAAATTATATAAGTTTATCGCTGCTTTGCTTGCTGCTCAGCTTTCAGGAGGAGAAAAATAAAATGACAAACATTCATTATCTGCCCTTTATCAATAATTCTGAAGCCATTGCATGGCGTCAAAATCTGGAACAGGCTTTTATGCGGGATCATAAGAATGACTATGACCGCTTAAATGCCGCTAGAGCTGATAGTACAGACATTGTTATGCTGAATAACACTAAAAAAGAATTACAATGTAAATGGTTTGTAAAACTAAATGAGGAAATCTATAAGAAATTAGATGCTAAACTGGCAGATATTCCCAATGATGAAACAGTCATCGCCGCTATGCCGGAGTTTTTCTGGCGTAATATCAATGATAATCAAAAGCATACTGATCCTCATGAGATTATCAATTACGGGAAATCATTTTCTTATGAAGTCAAAGAGATTTGGCCTGACAGTAAGCCAGAGGATGAATACAGCTTTCAGAAGCTGACAACTAGATACCCTAACTTAATCCTCTTTGCGGGTACTGTCTGGTGGAAAAAAGATGATCTGATCCGCAATTCGATTCCAATCTTTGCAAATGGACAGTATATAGGTCAATGGCCAAAGACGAATCTGTCATCGATTGACGGTCTTGGCGGTCCTATCATTGATTACCCAGATTTTAATAAAATTGACAAGTCGGCAATTCACTGGCAGCCTCAAAATGTGAATGATGCAGATAAACTGCCATCACCAGAAATAACTTTCAACGGTTTGCGTATTGGTTTAGATATCTGTCTTGATTTTATTGTTAATGGTTCATGTTCTAGAGATCTTCTGCCAACAAAACCGGATATTCATCTGCTGATTGCGGGCGGTATGCCAATCACCAATGAGAATAAGGCATATATTAATGCTGAAAAACTCTTCCTTCGCTGTGATGCCATTGAATATCATATCAATGCCAGCTATCAAAATATCAGTCAGAATGAAGCATTGAAAATCGTCAGTGCTCCTGTCAATGAGGAACTCTTCGCCCGCGTTGATCTGATAATTTAAGTTATTTTATGTGCAGGTATGGATCATTTTCTGAAAATGACGATTTTATTATTAAATTCAACCAGCAGGCTCTCCACAGAGTGAAAAGAAAATGCTATAATGGATATCGTACAGAAAGGAAGGATATCCATGATCAAAAAAGTAATCGGCGGCCTGCTGCTGTTCTTTTGCGGAATCACGTTAGTAATCAATGGTGTGTCTGGTACACCGATGAATTTCGGATCATTCTTTGGCCTGATTCCCGCCTTTGTCATTTCAATTGTCCTGCTTGCTTCTCCGGATAAACCTTCCACCAAGAACGCCGGTAAGAATCACCGTCTTGATGAACAGGTAAAAGCATATTTTGCAAATACTGATACACTTGCTATCAGTGACAGCATTACCTTAAAGAAACCGGTCAATGAAGGACTTACCTTTAATAATCTTGTTGTTTTATACAACGATGAAGTGATTGGCAAAATGATTGAGTTTAACCAATATTTTCCTGAAGCATATAAAACTTTGTCCAATCGGACTAATACAGCTACGTTTGTCAAACCGGAGGTAAAGAAAGCTCAGCCGCAGCCTGCACCAAAACCGGAAACCAAAACTGAACAGGCTCCGTCATATATCGATCTGATTAATGATTATAATACGACGATTACTGATGAAAAGCTGTCTGAGGCATTGTACAGCACAACCGCGATGCTCAAGCACTTAGAAATTCTGCAGGCTAAATATCCTAAAAGCAACCATAAGCTGGATAAGCTATATCAGCATTATTTGCCGATTTTGCTTGAAATTCTTAAAAATTATGTTGCCGTTGAAAGCGCTCATGCCGGTTCAGCCGAAGCTGCCGCTGTTCAGCAGAAGCTGATGAAAACAATTATTCTGATCAATGAAGCAATTAAGAATATAACCTCATCACTGTTCGATGAAGAAATGATGAATCTGTCGGCCGATATGACCGTATTGGAAAATATCTTAAAGCAGGACGGACTCGTACAGGATGACATGGATATTAATTCCTTAAATCAGATATTGAAGCAGCAGGAGGAAGCCTATGTCAAAGAAGAAAAATGATTTGTTTGATTCCATCGACGATCTGTTTAATACATTAAACAGTGAAGAAACGGCTAAGGCGATTACTGATACAGTAAGCAATGTAGGCAGTGAAATCAAGCACTCAATCAATGAGTCATTGAAAAAAAACGGCTATGATAATTTTGGTGAATATATTAATGCCAATTTCAGCAGTTCCAAGGAAAGACGCCGTCCCCAGGCTCGCCGTGCATATCAAACACGCCGTAATTTCGACAGCCGCTATGAATATTTCATGGACGCGCTGATGAGTGTGCATTATGATTTAAAGTACCGCGGATATTTCAAAGAAGGTCATCAGGAAGCGATTCATACATATCTGGTGTTAGCAGAGAATTATAAAACAAATCTTGACGCGCTGAATCTTCGGCTGCGCAATGAAATTAAGGATTTGAAAGCTGTCATGCGCAAACAGAAAAAGGATGCTTGGAATGAGGGATATCTGAATGGTCTTGAATATATCGGCCGTTCATTAAAAAATTCTAAAGTTTATATGATGAATAAGATTCAAATGGAATTAAGTATGCAATAAAAAGGATTGAACTTCGGCTCAATCCTTTCTTTTAGTAATTGCGCATTGATAAAGCCGCAGCGCAGATTCACTGATAAAGGCGAGATTATCAGCTGCCGATGCCATTGCTTCAGCTAAAGACATCGGTTTAAGCGCGGCATCAAAAATGGCGGTTACACCACTCGCATATAATTCGCGGCAATCAGCACTTACCGCACCGGACAAACAAAGCAGGGGGACACCATGTTTTTTAGCCATGGCGGCGATACCGCTGACAGCTTTGCCATAAACGGTCTGCCCATCTGTTTTGCCTTCACCGGTGATGATTAAATCTGCTTGCTTGACTTGTTCTTCAAAATTGATCATAGTCAGTATCAAATTGATTCCCGAATAGATTTGTGCCTGTGTGAAAGCCATCAGTCCAAAGCCAAGACCACCGGCTGCCCCCGCACCAGGCAGGCTGCCGTAATCCACCCCATACTTTTCAATCACCAGCTGATTCAGATGCTTTAATGCCATATCAAGCAAGGCTTGGCTCGCAGGGTCAGCCCCTTTTTGAGCGCCAAACATAAAGCTGGCTCCGGATTCACCGCATAAACTATTAAATACATCACTGGCTGCCTGAATCGTACAGCTTTTCAATCTTGGATCAGCCTGTTCATCATCAATGCGGCAAAGCTCGCCGGCTTTGGACATATCATGAATAAATAGTCTGTCATCAGCATCATAAAAGCGATAACCCAAAGCCTGTGCCATTCCCAAACCGCCATCATTGGTAGCACTGCCGCCGATGCCGATCAGAATTCGCTCGCAGCCTAAGTCCAAAGCGGCACGAAGCATTTCACCAGTACCGAATGTAGATGCCTGAAGCGGATTTAATTCATCCTTTGTCAGCAGTGTCAAGCCATTGGTAGCAGCCATTTCAATCACTGCCAGACGGCTTTTTTTGACATAGAGAAAGGAAGCGGCTAAGGGCCGCATCAGCGGATCGTGAACTTGTACACGGATCAGCTCACCGCCGATATGTTCAGCAATCGCTTCGATACAGCCTTCACCGCCATCAGCTATTGACCGCTTGATAATTTTCGCTGACGGTACCGCTTTTAACACGCCTTTTTCAATAGCTGCTGCCGCTTCTTTTGACGTCAGATTATGCTTAAAGGAATCCGGTGCTATTAAAATTCGCATAGAACCCCTCTTTCCATCTTTACAGATATTTTTTCAGCTGTTCACAGCCAAGCTTTGGACTTGAGAAAACCGGTACGCCTAAATTTTGACATTCAGGTTCAAGCACAGCCATTGAACCCTGCGCAAATACGATCACATCATTCTCGGCTGCTGCCTTATATACCGTATCAATAACCATTTGATTATGACGCTTTTGATCTCCAGTTTCACTCAGTACCTTTAATGCGCCGTCTACTAAATACGGTGTCACGGTTACTGTCAGTCCCTGATCTTGCGCATTGCGTTCCAGCAGTCTTTTGCTTGGTGCTACTGTTGATGTGACCGTCGCAATTAACGCGATACGCGGACCATGCTTCACCGCCTCAGCCGCCATCGGCTGATCGATTTTCACATAAGGTACCTTAAGCATCGGAGCAATCACATCCACCGCTTCACCAACCGATGAACATGTATTCAGGATAACCTCTGCCCCGGCTTGCTGAGCAATTAACGCATACTGAGCCAGACGCTCCACAACCTCAATCGGCATCGCCTTTGCTGCAATCGTATCATTCAATAATGAATCATCAACAAGATTCATGATTTCAGCCTCTGGATACAGCTCATGCACCAGCTTTTTCAAAGGTGCAACGGTTACACAGCCGGTATGCAGCATCGCTATTTTCCTGAATCCCATCTTATTTCACTCCAAACTTGTTTGAATATTTATTCCATGCCTTTTCCTTAAAGGCGGCATCAAATGGAATCGGCTTTCCCATCGTATTGATCAAGAATAAGGAATAACATGTTTTTTCAACAATCTCACACGCGGTAATGGCAGTGCCCATATCTTTGCCCACACAGGTTGAACCGTGATTCTGCATCAGTACAGCCGCTTTCTTACCCAGATAGTCTGATGTATATGCTGCTAATTCATCACTGCCCGGTGCCGCAAATGGACAGCGGTCTACATCGCCGCCCAAATAATTGATTGATTCAATATCTATTGAAGGCATCACTGTGATTCCCTCAATAGAAGCATATGCCGTCGCATATGTTGAATGAACATGAACTACGGCATTTACATCCGGCCGCTTCAGATAAATCAAACGATGAAGGTTATGTTCAATTGACGGTGCATACTTGCCGTCAACAACCTTTCCCTCCATATCCATCACCACTAAATCCTCTGCCGTTAAAATTGCATAATCCATCGTTGTCGGGGTGATGACAAATAATTCTTCACCTGCCACACGGGCACTGATATTACCTGCTGTTCCCACCGTAAATGCTTTTTCTATCGTTAATCTGCAGCCCTTCAGCACTTCCTGCTTCGCTGCCTCTAAATTATTCATTGACTTCCTCCAATCTTTCCATTTCATACACTTTTTTTTATCCAATTGTGCTAAACTATACTTAAGCTTATATGAAATCGTTCGTCCGCCAGACACCTTTTTATATAAGCCCTTTTTATTCATTCTCTGCTTTTTCTTCAGCTTCTAAACGAGCAGTCTCTTTTTTCAGATAACGGCTGTAGAAAACCCAGCATGCAGTCCAGCCGCCGGCAACAATCAGCGGTACAAAATCCCCGGTCAATGCTTTAAACATCTGTCCGAAACCGTAAGTGAATACCGGTGCATTGATACATGAATTTGAAATCAGCTCATTAACACCCAATTCGATAGCGCCGGTAGCTCTTGCCAATTCGCTCATATACGGAGCAATCGCCGTACCAACCCACAGGAAGACAGGAGCACCAATTAAACATAAGATAAACATCCGCGGCAGATTGCCTCGAGTAACCAACAGTGCCGGAATAGCCAGTGAGAAATTAATGATGCCCGCAAACGGCAGCATATTGTTGCCCGGCAGAATCAGCGCGTCAATAAAGATCATCGGAATGATAAAGATAATCGCAATCCACAATTCATTGATACCGCCCATAAACGGCCAGTCCAGTCCGACATACAATTCACGGCCGGCAAATTTTTTCTGCATAAACTCTGAAACGGCATCGGAAATTGGCGCCAAAGACTGCATAAACAGCTTAGAAACCATTGGGAACAGCATTAATGCACAAGCGCATTTAATACCTAAATTCAAAATACCGCCGACATCATAACCGGCAATGACGCCGAAGATACAGCCAAGAATAAATCCTAATACATGGTTCTCCGCGAAAATACCAATTTTATCACGCAGCGTTTCAATATTAATTGGCTTATTTAATGCAGGAATTTTCTTAAGCAGGCAGTCAAATGGATACAGAATGCAGCCAAAGAATAAAGTACGATGCGTACATGTAACACCTGGAATACCAGTCATTGACTGAATCGTTTTCTGATGCAGGTCGCCGGAGCGCAGCTCCAGAATAATCTGCAGTGAAGCAATAGCTAAAGCAATCCAGATATTATTCGTTAAAGAAATAACGATTACAGCGATAAAAATCTTACCCCAGACATTCCACAAATCCGCGTTGAATGTCTTTGTTTTATTAAAAATCAGCATCAGTACATTGATCCCAATCTGCAATGGGAAAATAGCAAACGCGTAAGGCCATGACCAAGAAATCGTAGCCATCGTCGTCCAGCCGCCGTCAACAATATCCAACTGCAGACCTGTTGAATTCAGCATACCGGTTGCTACCGGTGTAATAGCATCCTTCATGAAACCAACGACAAGGTTCATGCCGACAAAAGCAACACCGAGTGTAATACCGGCAGAAATCGCGTCTTTTAATTTCATTTTTACGCATAAACCGGCAATAATCATAATAATTGGTACGAATACCGCTGCCCCTAAATCTAGAAAATACTGGAAAATTGTACTTAACAGTTCCATAATTCTATCCTTTCTGCTATTTCAGCACTTCAATTATTTTATCTAATTCTTTATCCATACCCATTCCGGTCAGGAATGCGATACCGTTAAACACGGGTACCGGATATTCCTTATAAGGCTTGGTAATGGCAATGTAACCCACGATATCCTTGTCCTTCAGCGTTCGGTCTAAGGATTTCATATCCACTGCTTCAATCACACCATTGACCTTTCTTTCCTTCAGCAGCTTGATGACCTTACTGGCTACCGTCTGTGAAGTGGCAACACCGCTTCCGCATGCTACTACGATCTTTTTCATATAATTTTCCTCCTTTCCTTTATATTGCCATCTTGCTTTCCACAAGATGTAAGCAATCTTCCTGAGTCTCAACATATAATAAATCATTACTGAAATCATCTTTCATAAAAAGATCCATCAGTTTTTGAAGCAATTGCACATGATAATCATCATGCTTAAAGCCAAGCAGGAAGACGACCTTAACCTCTCCCTCATCCTCACTCGCCATCAGCTTCCAGACCGCACTGTGCTTTAATCGTGCAACAGCAATAAAGGGCTGTTCAATAAATTCCGGATCTGTATGCGGAATGGCAATGCCATAAGGCTGAGTAGGCAAAGCCGTCGGATATTTTGCTTCACGCTGCTTGATTGCCTTTAAAAAGCCCTCATTCACAAAGCCTTTTTGAAGCAGAATACCGTTCATCGTTTCGAAAAACGCATCGGCATTTCTGACATCAAGATCAAGTAAAATCAAATCCTTGTAAAACATCTGTTCTCTCATAAACTGATTACTCCTCTTCCCATTTGATACATTCTAAAATTTCCATTTTGGTTTTAGCCTGTTTAAGCTGCTTAAAACGCTCATCAAGCATATCATTCAGCTGCGCTAATGCCTTTAAATGACGCTGAACATTAGGGGTTGCCAGCACAATAATGACATCTGCTTCCAAATAATTGTTGATCTTTATACGCCGATCCATTTTAAGCATGCTCATGCATACTTCACGGACACCCTGATCAACACCGGCATGAGCGACGATGACACCATCCGCAATCATAATATAAGGCTGACTGGTTTTGATTGAAGTGATAATTGTTTCCACATAGCGCTGTTCAATCATCTGTTCAGCAACTAAAACCTCCGCGCAGTCACGAATTGCCTTTTCCCATTCAAGCTCAACGTTTGCCACCAGAATATGATGAGGCGGCAGCAGCTCCGCCAGACAAGGCTGATACGCATTCGCATCCATACTCTCAATGGAAGGCTGATCGGGAAACAAATAACGCTTAAGATCACGCATTAATTTCATGCGGTCGGTAATCTTTGCATAACGTTCCACAATTTCCAGCACATCATCCATCTGAATCGTATTCACTGAAAAACCAATCAATTCATTGTTAACTTTCTGAATAAATTTCTTGCGTTCATATTCATTGATAAACGGTTCCACAAGAAAAAGCTGTTTATCCGTTTTAATATAAGTAGTAGAAAAGATGATGTCATATTCCTCTTCGCAATTCATGTAATCACGGATTGAATAGCAATTCAGGAAATGAATATAAGGCAGCATATTTTTCAGATCCATAAACAGAAAGTTAGAAACTGTGACACCATTGCTGCAGACCACAATTGCCCGCTTCCCCTTTTCAAAAGACAAGATCTGACCTTCTTTACGCAGCCAGCCGCCGATCAAAATCGTAATATAACCCAGCTCCATATCCGGAATCGGTTTATTTAAACTGTTCTCAAAGGGATAAATGACCTTTTTGATTAAATCATGCAGATACTGATACTTGGTTTCAATAATATCCTTCATCGGATTATCCATATGGAAATTATATTTAATACGGTAATAAGCCGGCTTCCAATGCTGAAATAAATACTTTGCAAGCTGTTCCTTATCCTTAAATTTAATACAGCTTAAGATTTCAAAATTATCAATTACATCCTTGACCGATTGATAAATCACCTGATCAATATCAGTTTCTTCCATATCTAAATAAAAGAAATTTGAAGTTAACAGCTGTAAAGTCATATATAAATGCTCCTGCTGAGAAAAATTAGGAATATCTTTTAACAGAATTTCTGATACTTGATATTCTCTTGTGCCAACAAAGCTTTGATAAGTCAGCGGCAGCTTGCCGATATCCTTGTGCTGTTTAATTCTCAGCAGGATCATCGATACAATATAAGGCAGCTCTTTGAATACCTCATCAGTAAAACGGATATCCAATTCTTTTTCAATCTGACTTAAGCGAAATTCATTGGTTTCAATCTCATAGCGGGTAACCTTTGTCAGCTCCATAAACCAACGGCTGCCATTGCTCATCAATAAAATAGGATGTACAAGATCAATCAGCAAACGGCGTTTATCCAGCTCACTGCCGATAAAACGATAGCCGTTTTCACGATCATACTGAATATCAATGCCATAATTGCGCGTGTCCATCTGCGCTTTTTTCATATCATTCAGAATTGTATTTTTACTTACCTTAAGCATGGAAATAAAATGATACAGGCTTAAGCGTTCCGTCCTGCTCAGCAAAATAAATTCGATAAAGCGGATTCGTTCTTCTTCATTTAAAACATAATCACTGGCATCAATGCTAATCATCTGATCGCCCATTTGTTCATAAAGCTGTTTAGGAACAATAAAAGTTCCCGTCTTCTTCCGCTCGATCCGCGGATAACCTTCACTTTTCAAAACATCATTGATTTTCTCTAATGTATAGCTTAGCTGTTTTCTAGTCAGACTGAACTTTTTCTCAATCTCACTGCCTTTTATCATCGGATCATTTAATATGGTATCAAAGACATTCTTGCTTCTTTCATCAAGATTCACGCTTTCAATCACTCCTCTCATTCTTTATCCCGCACCATCTCACTTACTTAAATTATACGTTATAAAAAATGAAGTTACGGTTTGAAAGAACCAATTTTTTGCGCTTCATTTAGTGCAACAAAGTACCGCGCTTAATACTGCTTCAGATAATCAATCGCATCAATCAAAAATTGCTCATTGCCGAAGCTGCCTGATTTCAGGATCATCAGCAGTTTAGGTTCTCCCAAGGATAAGGAAGAACAGATACCGGTTTGAATTTCATCAACTAATTCACTGGCATGAATATTCAGCATTTCAATAATTCTTGCTGATGTGTCACCGCCGGCAATACAGATACGATGCTGATTAGATGCTTGAATGAGCTGAAGAACCAGCTTAGCAAGGGCTGTTGATACTAATTTAGAGACTGACTTTTCATCATAACCCTTTGTGCGCCCCACCGTCTTCATCAGTGTGACCTTTTCATTTTCACAATCAGGCTGAAGCAGCACATGCTCGCCCTGAACCAGATGGCTCAGCGCCTTTTGAAAGCAGCCTTCAAGCATCTTCTCACTTGCCTGCCGGTCATAAAGCATTAAGGGATCAAAGGGTATATGAATAACACCATGGGCAAGCGCATAGGCACTCTGCCGCTTGCTTTGCTGGGTGATAGAACCGACAGCCAGCAGGATACCGCGTTCTTTATCCGGCAGCATGGCATGACTTTGCACCGTTTCCTGATGCTTGTGATAGACTGCCAGCTCCTCTACGATTGCTGAAGAACCGCCGATTACCTTTTCATTAACAATTGCCGCCGCTAGGATTTTCAAATCCTGCTGTGTCTCACAGTCACAGATTAAATATCCGCCCACTTTTTGAGCTTCTTCAATTTGTCTGCGCACCGCATGATGACCTTGACGAATAGTTTTCAGCAGCAAATGATGAATTGGCCGCTTTGACTGCAAAGCGATGATGGCCGCTAAATCTGAGGAAGTCATGGGATTCATCGGATCATGACGAAACTGCGATGCCGCCAGCTCACAGCCATATACATAATGCCGGCCATCAACGGTAGTTCGGCCATTTTTAGGAAAAGCGGCAATAACAATCATCAATGATTCATTTAATGTATCCAGCATGGCGTCAAATTCCGCGCCGATATTGCCTCTGAATACTGAGCATGTCTTTTTAAAATATTGCGTACAGCCAGCTTGCTGCAGTGCCTTTACGGCCTTGGCAGCCTTATCATAAGCCTGTTTCGCATGATCAAAACGTGAATCAGTATCAATAATCAGCACATCTGCCTGATGCTTGAAAATCTCATCCGGACTGGATGCGGTAATGCTTCTTAAACCTTGTTTAGTGAAAAAAATACCGATATCCTGACAGCCGGTAATATCGTCACCTACGACACCCGCTCTATATCGCTCACTCACAATATCCCTCCTCACAATTCCATTATAGTTAAGCAAGCTGCCGCTTTCATAAGCATTCAGTCCAAATTTTAAACATCAAAACACTGATTATTTCACCAAAGAGGGTAAGTGAGCAATGCGAGCCGCTTATCTTATGCTTTCGCAGCAAGCCTATGCGCAAAGTGAAGGCCGCTCAGTCACGCTTCCGCATTTTTTGTGCTGAATTAATGTACAATTCATTACTGATTCTATATAATTGCAGGTGAAAGGATTCATATTAAATATGATATAGGTACAATACTATGAAAATTGCATGGATCGGAACCGGCGTTATGGGAAAAGCAATGCTGCTTCACTTAGTTGAAGGCGGGCATACAGTATCGGCATATAATCGAACGATTGAAAAAGCTTTAGATTTAAAGGAACAGGGAGTCAGAGTCTGCGCTTCACTGAGCGAATGTGTCGCGGATGCGGATTTGGTATTCACAATTGTCGGCTATCCAAAAGATGTAGAGGATGTCTATATGCGTGAGGATGGTATCTTCCATTCAGCAAAGGCTGGTGCAATATTAATCGATATGACAACCTCATCACCGCAGCTGGCGGTTAAATTAGCAAAAGAAGCTAAGCAATATGATATGAGCGTTTTAGACGCGCCGGTATCCGGCGGTGACACTGGCGCTAAGGCTGGTACATTGTCAATCATGGTCGGCGGTGATCGTGAAGCCTTCGACAAAGTAAAAGAGGTGCTGGCATTGATGGGCAAAGGCATTCATTATATGGGGGAAGCCGGCTGCGGTCAGCATACTAAAGCTGCCAATCAAATCGCGGTGGCCGGCGCGGTAAGCGCAATGAGCGAGGCACTTTATTATGCAAAACAAAACGGCCTTGACATGCAGGCGATGCTGGATGCAATCAGCGGCGGTGCGGCTGGCAGCTGGCAGCTGAATAATACCGCGCCAAGAGTTTTAAAGGGTGATTTCCAACCAGGCTTCTTCATTAAGCATTTCATCAAGGATATGCACATTATTCAAGATGTGATGGCCGAAAAGGGCGAACACTTAAAAATGCTTGATACCGTATGTTCACTCTATGAGGAACTGGCTGCCAATGGTCATGAAAATGAAGGTACCCAGGCATTGATTAAAGTTTATGAAAAATAATCTGATTCTCTAGTCAGATTTAAAGAAAAAACAGCTTTAAACCTAGATTTAAAGCTGTTTTATTTTTGAATAAACACTGAAACACCTTCCGGAATTACGGTGATTGATTTTATTTCCCTGCATTTATCAGCTAGCTGAACCGCTTCATTTAATGTATGGGCGGGTATCATGTGCATCTTCTTAATCACTTCATCATCAAGATCAGAAATCATAATTACTTGATGATCAATAAGAATCCGGGCAAGAATTTGTGCCTGCCATTGATCACTGACAGTCTGCGCGGCAGGAACGGAAAGAATCTTGTCACAAAGCTTCTGTACGGTTTCACACTGGGCGAACATGTTGAAAAAAGCATCACCGCCAATACCGTCTGCGCATTGACAGGACATGATGATCACCCCAGATTTACAGCATGTTTCAGCGGCTGTTGATAATCCCTTAACACTTTGATAAAGATTTTGATCCAGCGGATAACCATTATTAGAGGTAATGACTAGATCACTCATAATCGGCGGCAGCCCGCATCGTTTCGCGGCATACGCGCAGCCCCTTTCATGAGCCATGACCGCATCACCGGCAAAACTGGCAATAATTCTTTGCTGCTCATCAAGCACCACATTTACAATAAAAGCCAGATTCGCTTTGCGGGCGGCAACCTTCATATCCAAATGAATTGGATTTCCTTTCAATAGACCAGCGCGTGAATATGGTGAATCTATCAATGCCGCGCAATGATTGTGCAAGACACAGTTTTTGGCTGCGATACCCGGCAGTACACTTTTACGGCCGCCTGAATATCCGGCAAAGAAATGCGGTTCAATAAAGCCCTCCGCAAGCAGCAGATCCGCTTCAACCGCCAGCTGGTTAATCAGACACGGCGCACCGCTGGGCAATATGCCTAAATCAGCCATTTGATCAGATTCACTGTCATGAATGTGTATCGTCAAACGCTGCATCAGTTCATCGCCGAATTTAGCCCGTAATTCTTTTGCGGTAGTTGAACGATGGCAGCCAGTCGCTATCAATATACTGATTTGCGCCTGCGGACTGACCTTTTCGATTTCCGAAAGCATCGCAGGCAAAATGATCTTGCTAGGTACCGGCCTTGTATGATCACTGGCGATGATTACGATATGCCGCTTGCCATAAGCTAATTCAGCTAATGTTTTAGAACCGATCGGATGTTTCAGCGACTGTTCTACGATGGCCGCTTCACTTTCATAAACATGGTTCTTCAAAGGACATTGCAGATAACCCTGAAGCTTTTGATCATCAATTTCACCTTCCAGCCTTCCATTACCATAAGGCAATTGAATATGCATATAATCACTCCTATCTAAAACTATGATACCACTTGCTTCATCATCTACCCTAAGCTGTAAGTCCAGTTTTTCTCCATTTCAAAGCACAAGAAAAGACAGCCGAAGCTGTCTGAACTTTATTGATTTTCTTCAATATACTGATTTACATGCCGCTTTACAATATCAAACTGTACTGAACCAGCTTCCAAAATGGCCTGATGGAAACCCATCGCCGTGAACTTATCACCTAAAGCTGCCTTGGCTTCCTTCTCCAATTCATTTAATTCCGCATACCCTACATAATAGGAAAGGAAAGCGCCTGGATTACTCTGCAGCTGAGCATACAAAACTTCTGCCGCCGCGGCATTTAAGCCATTGTCTTCCATATACTGTCTTACCTGATCCAAACTCCAGCCTTCATAATGAATGCCGATATCCAGTTGCGCAATCAAACAATTCGAATAAATGCTCATTACCTTCTGCAGTGTCCGGATATTCTCAGGCACATCGCTCAAATAATTCAGCGCGTAAAATTCCACATAGGTCGCATAACCTTCCGTATAGCCTAAATTATTAGCAAAAAGGTTATGGAAAACATTGGGAATATTCTTATAAGCATAGCTTGTCTGATACATATGACCCGGCAGACCCTCATGGGCTACGGTACTGAATGTATCTAATGAGCCGATAACTAATGCGTCTTTATTTGTATTCACTCTAATTTGTTTCTTAGTAGTGCCATCAATTGCCGGAATATTGAAATAAGCGGCAATACCGGCTACAGCTAATTCAGGATCTAAAGGCTTGATCTCATAATCGATATCACCCACATCAGGGAAATCCTGTTTGAACCAGTTATTTAAATCGGCCAGCATTGATTCAAAATCGGTATAACCGGTATCAGCCTCATTATAGGCCCATGTTTCATATGCATTGCGGTCAGTCATGGCAATTTTCTGAGCCGCGGTAATCATTTCATAAGCCAGCTCATCAAGCAGCTTTTGAGTATCTTCGATAGAACGTGAAGTACCGGTCTTATCTTTAAACAGCAGCTCATAATACGCCTTGCCGTTTTCCAGATAATACAGTCCCTGTGTATTATTTTTACTATCCTTCAAGCCTTCCATTGTCTCAATAATCGCCCCATAGGCAGGAATGAAAGAATCCATAAAGGCCGTTTTTAATTCAGCCTTATATTGATTTTTTAACTCATCACTTAAATCAAGACTGTCAATAGTCGCAAACATACTGGTCAGCACAGCGCTGTTTTCACCTTCATTATAAGTCTTTTTAGAATCTTCAATCACTGTATCTAAATCAATCATCAAGGTTCCCTTTTCAGCTTGTTTTTTAGTATATTCAAGCAAGGAATCCATATATGGCTTAACATCATTAATCAAAACAATCAGATCCTTAAGATCTTGTTCATCGCGTAAAATATAATCAGCAAATAAAGTCGGCAATTGTGTATGCAGACCCGTCATCGTATCAAAGCCGCCGCCTACATAGCGGAATTTCTCATCATTTCTGGCAATATCAAGCTCGATGGTTTCAAGATAGTTATCATAAACATCTTTTTGCTGATCACTCAGCAGGTCACGGTTAAATGCGTCAAGAGCAGCCTTAGTTGCCTGCGTCTCTTCCACACGTTCTTGATAAGCCGCATCATCGTCTTCAAGATAGCCTAGTGTTACTTCAACCTTTGATCGGTCAATGCCGTAATTCTCTGGGTGTTCAAAATAGATATGTGTTGTCAGATAATCACTTTCAGCACTGGCAACCAGTTCTGATTGTATAAATTCATCAAACTTTTTTTGTTCTGCGATGGCTTCCTCAGAAGTCAAATCGACAGTTGGCGGTGTCTGCTGTTTTTGGCAGCCTGCCTGTGTAAATGCCAGCGATACGGATAATGCCGCCAGCAATAGATATTTAAGCAGTTTCATAATTTGCATCCTTTCGTACTATATCTGATATTATATCCTTAAATTCAATCAATAACAATATAACTTTCTGTGGGTTTCATCATCGCTGCTAAATCATTGGACAAAGATTCTGCTTTCCGTTACAATAGGCTTAAGCAACAAGGAGGATTCAGTTATGGGTGGTATATTTGCGCTTTTGATGGCAGTAGGATTATTTGCGGCATTTTTAAAGATTCTTTATTTAGTGACTAAGAAAGCTGTGAAAGATGGTATCTTAGAAGCCGCTGAGGTTCAAAACAGCATCGGTGAATAAATATTACTTACAGCTATTGAAGCACTAAACGATTATCACAAGCAAACCAGAAAACCTCTGGTTTTTTTGTATATATGTATATAATAAAAAGCCGACTCTTTGTGAATCGGCTTGAATTTGATTATAAAACTTCTTTAACTTTCTTAACGATTGCCGCTGCGTCTAAGCCATACTTCTCACACAGTGCCTTTGGTGTGCCGCTTTCGCCAAACGTATCCTGTACGCCCACCATTGCCATCTTCACAGGTACCTGCTTCACTGCCACTTCCGCTACCGCGCTGCCTAAGCCGCCGACAACGTTATGTTCTTCACAGGTGATCAGCACATCATGGCTCTTCGCTAATTCAACGATCAGCTCTTCATCGATCGGTTTGATCGTATGAATATTTACAACCGTTGGCTCGATGCCTTCCTTGCTTAATTCTTCACTCGCTTTCAATGCTTCCTGCACCATCATGCCCGTCGCGATCAAGGCTACCTTACTGCCTTTCTTTAAGACAACTCCCTTGCCCATCTCAAACTTATAGTTCTCATCAAATACATCTTCTACACCGCCGCGGCCCAGTCTTACATAACATGG
>NZ_QRQL01000016.1:0-12816 GCF_003475485.1 Dielma fastidiosa
CCATGTTATGTAAGACTGGGCCGCGGCGGTGTAGAAGATGTATTTGATGAGAACTATAAATTTGAGATGGGCAAGGGAGTTGTCTTAAAGAAGGGCAGCAAGGTAGCCTTGATCGCGACGGGTATGATGGTGCAGGAAGCATTGAAAGCAAGTGAAGAATTAAGCAAGGAAGGCATCGAGCCAACGGTTGTAAATATTCATACGATCAAACCGATCGATGAAGAGCTGATCGTTGAATTAGCGAAGAGCCATGATGTGCTGATCACCTGTGAAGAACATAACGTTGTCGGCGGCTTAGGCAGCGCGGTAGCGGAAGTGGCAGTGAAGCAGGTACCTGTGAAGATGGCAATGGTGGGCGTACAGGATACGTTTGGCGAAAGCGGCACACCAAAGGCACTGTGTGAAAAGTATGGCTTAGACGCAGCGGCAATCGTTAAGAAAGTTAAAGAAGTTTTATAATTACCATGGGACTATCGATCGATAGTCCTTTGTTTTGGCAGCAAATAGCTTTATAAATGGGGCTTGTTACAAAAAAGTGCGGATTGCTGATATTGATAAAATGTGTTAATATCAGATTAAAGAGGGGACTTATCTTATTTAAGAATGGAAATCAATGAATTAAATTACTTGTTAGCATATGTTAGAACAGCCCTTGAATGAATTATAGTGAAAAAGAAAGTAAAAAACTAAAGGAGATTAACAATGAAAATCGACAAGGTTCTGAAAAAGCTTTTACTGCTATTTGTATTGTTCTTATCTGCTGGTTGTCAGGCAAAACCAGAAAGCAGCTCTTATTTTCAATTAATCAGTTCGGATAATAAATTAATGAACCGCATTGATGACCCACAGAGTGTGATTGACTTGTTTGCACTCTTGGAATCTGCTGACATTGAGGAACAGGCAATTCGTTCTGATTATTACATTTGGCTGAAGTATATGAAGAATGATCAGGTAGAAGTTAGTTATCGGGTGAATATGCATATGAATATGGAGAAAGATGGCCCACAGGAAATACATCTTGTCTTTATTGATAATCAGACAAGTGGTAAAATTAATGTATTAGATAAATCACAAAAAGAAGTCATCAGTCAATTTTTTGAACTCATCGAGTTTGATCCAATTACTGATTATTACCAAAACTGAGAATGATAACAGCTTAAAAGTAAGCGTAATAAAAAAACAAGCAGCAAACCATAGAAAGGGTAAGCTGCCTGTTTTAGTATGGAATAAGTGTAAATATATGAGTGAAGACCTATCATCGCTGTTTCACAATAAATGTTGGAAAATGACAAAACTGCGGCATACAGCATATTTATCTGTTGATGCTTCTCAACAATGGAAATATTAAACTTTCAACTGTTGATAGGATTGATTTGCCGGAACTATTCAGTGAGTGATTATTTAACAGAAGAGTAATGAATTTATCATGATGGCGAGTGCTAACAAGTAAATCTTGTGTTATGATTAGAATATACAAGGGGGAATAACGATGAGGATCAAAACTATATTATCGATTAGTTTTAACGCATTGTGCTTTTTATTGCTGAATGGGTGTCAGTCAAAATCGGTAAGTGTTTCCTTTTTTAGTGCGCATACGAATTTGTTATCACGAATACTAAGTATCTTGATGGGTCTTGCTTTGATAAGCATTATAGAAAAAATCTACATAAAAGGTGATAAAAAGAAATTATTGATAACTATTGTTATTGCTGCTGTTCTGCTTATCTTACTTAATGTTTTCTGTTTCTAAATTCAGCTGTAAGACAGAAAGTGTGTGAAGAGATGATTGGTGAAGCATTTACAGATAAAAGGGTAGCAAAGGGAGAAAATTATGAAATGTCCTGTATGTCAGCATGAAATTAAAGGCAGATTTAATCATGTAATCAAGTGTCAGTCTTGCCAGAATAATTTCACGATAAAAATTCATAAATTAAGGTTTGTTTTGATTATGGTTTTGGTTTTGATGCTAAGCAGCATATGCGATGGTATATGCAAAGTGCTTAATCTGCCTTTCATTGTGCAATTAATTGTTCTTTGTTTATTTTTGGGCTTGTTTTTTTATATTTATAAATTAACAGATATGGATGCTTGGATTATGAGTGTTGAAAAGGCGGAGAATGAAAGGTTTCATTCTAAATAGTGAGTTTTGTTTAGGGTGTCATTAAATGCCGTTTGTTTTGAATCTTCTATATTATAAGAGAAGGATCAGTATGACTTTGAATGGCTGAATTATTGTTGGATTTGATAATTTATATCATCATAACGTGTTTAATTCTTGTGCTAATTTACGTTGCTAGTATAAGAAAAAGGCAGTCAAAATGATATAAAAATAGCCGATATTCAATTTTGAAGTAATAAAACTAGCTCATTTTTTTGCTTTGTTACAAAGAGGGCTTGCTTGCGGTATGATTATTTCTCTAATAGTATTGTAAAATAATATAGAGATTTAATAAAGCAGTGTCATTCATTTCGATAATGGTACTGCTTCTTATGCGTTTATAATACTTAAATATCATATCAGCTAATATTGCAGAAGCTGAAAGATATAGGACTGTTGACAAGTCGTTTATCTACAAAAGTTGGAAAAATGTCTAATTTATCAATTATAAGGTTGGAAAAATGTCATTATCCTATTTTTTGCTAACTTCCTGTACGTCTGAGCTTGTTTCCTGTATCGGTATTCAGCCGATAGAATGAATTAAGTACCGTTTCTTCCTTATCATTAGGTTCATAAGTAGAGTAGTAAGTACCATTCGTTAATGTTACTACAAGGGTTGGACAGATTGGTACTTCATAGCTTTCTATCGTTTCATCATTGAAAACTTGTATAAAGTATTTTTCATCCGCCTGCAATACCCATCCCATTTGGTGAGTGCTGCTCTTTTGTATCGGTGGTACTACAATCTTGTTTACCGCTATATCCGGTTCTGATTACAGCATTCCCTTCATTGAGTTTAACCAGCTGATTACCATTTGAGTATACAGCTAACAAATACAGTTTATCATTTAATTTTTGAAAGCCGCAACTAGTATATGAGTTTTGATGATGCCGCAGGAATTCCTTCTATTTTCCGACACTTCAATCCTTCAGCGGTAACACTGCATACTGGGGCATATTCATGCTATGCATTATGTAAAATTCGTTGTCACTAATCTGAGAAGTCATACCTAATTCACTAATCAATTCACTTACACCAATAAATATAAAAAGCAAGGAAGTTTGAAATCCTTGCTTTTTCAATGTTTATTAACGTGAAATCCCTTCAGCCGCCAGCTTTTCACGCAGCTTATGCTTGGTAGCTTCATCACAGAATGCCGCATCGACCGCGTTTAATGTGAATTGAATAAGATCATTAGTTGTAAAGCCAATGGCTCTTAATTGATTATGTTCATTCGCTAAACTTGTTTTAGAGAAATTCATATTATCCGTATTAACGGTAATTTTTACTCCCGCCTTAGCCATCTCTCGAATTGGATGGGCGGCATAATTCCGTTCCTCTTTTACATTAGATCCAACACATACTTCAGTGGGAATCTGTTTATCTGCCAGCTCTTTCAGCCATGCTTTATCCTGAACACAGTTGATACCGTGACCGATGCGCCATGCTCCCATTTTAATAGCTTCAGGTACATGTGAGCCTTCACCCATTTCACCGGCGTGAATTGTATAGGGAATGTTTAAGGCTCTTGCTTTTTCAAACAAAGGCGCGTAGTCCATGAATGGCCCTGTGTTTTCATAACCCGCCAAATCAAGGGCAATCCGCTCTCCCTGCTTATAAAACATATCAGTGGCGTCAATTGTATCAAAATTGAGCTTTTCATTAAATGCGGCGCAATCTCCCTTATGCATCATGCAGCAGATTAAGCCGCAGGTAATGTCAGGAAAATCTTTTTCAGCGGCATGAATGCCTTCAAGAACGGCTTCAATTGTTTCTGCCTGTGTCAATCCTTCAAGCATATGCTGCTGAGGGGCAAAACGTATTTCAGCATAAATCAATCCCTGATCGTTTAAGTCGCGGATTAATGTATAAGTACCATCACGCAAATCTTCCTTCGTCTGCAGTACGGCGATTGGAAAATCAAAGCGTTTAAAGCCTTCCTCACGAGTTTTAAAATTAGTGCGGTGCATTTGATCATAATATTGTTCAAAGGTGCATTCAGGTGCTACTACACCTCGTTTTACGGCTGTCTGCCAAGCCCAATGCATATTTAAAGAACCGTCAAGATGCAGATGCAGATCAATTTTTGCTGTATTCATAATAGTTAATCTCCTTTACTGAATATTTAAACTATATAATTACTATACCATTCAGCCTTTGCTTAGACAAGATGAATCCACTGCCGTCTAAGTTATAACTCATAATCTCAATGGATAAATTAATGCTTGCCTGATGAAACGATATTTCGTATGATTGAAGCAGAGGTGAAATAATGAGCGTATTAATTAAATTAAGAGATTTTGCTAATTTACCGGAAGCTGAACAGGAAGTTAAAAATTTTATATTAAAATATCCTAAGCGGGTACTGGAAATGACAACAGCTGAAATTGCTCAGGAGACTTACACATCAAGCGCTACGGTTGTTCGTTTATGCAAGCGCATCGGGGTTGGCGGTTTTAATAAGCTGAAGCTTTTGATCGCAAAGGAAAATGAAGTGTTTGATAATATGAATCTAGAGATATTAGATACCACAACGATTAATAAAAATGACACTGAGCATGAAATCATTGATAAAATTACAAACATTGATTTAAAATCGATTGAGGAAACCCGAGTGCTTGTTGATATTCATCAGCTGCATGAGGTAGTGGAATTAATCAGAAAGGCTTACATTCTCGATTTCTTTGGTGTTGGTTCTTCCCATGTTGTCGCATTGGATGCCACTTATAAATTCATGCGGGTAGGTAAGAATATCGCTAACTATGCGCTGTATGACCGGCAGTATGTGCAGGCGGTCAATGCTGATGCTGACCATTTAGGGATTATCTTCTCTTATTCAGGGGAAACCAAGGAAATGGTGGAAATCGCTAAGATTTTGCGTCAGAAGGGAATCAAGGTAGTTGCTGTTACATGCAGCATTGGCAGCTCATTATCCAAAGCATCTGATTATAATCTGACAGTCAGCAGCAAGGAAACAATTTTTAGAAGCGGTGCGATGTCATCCCGTATTTCGTCACTTTATATCGTGGATCTGCTTTATGCACTTTACTGCCGCGCTGATTATGAGCGGGCGTCAGAAATGATTAATAAAACTAGAATCGGCGGTTAATATTTCATAATATGAAATGACATTTCATATTGCCTGTAATTAATTGACATTATATTTCGTATATTTTAAGATGATAGCAAGGAGGCAGAAAGATGATAACAGTTGCCAGAATTGATGAAAGAATGATTCACGGACAGGTAGCCTATGCGTGGCCGGTAGCTTATAAAAGCGATGCTATTTTAGCTGTCGATGATGAAATTGCCAAGGATGCATTTCAGAAATCGCTGCTTGAAATGGCGGCTCCTAAAAGCATGCGCTGCTTTGTGCTGACGATTGCAAAGGCGGTTGAATTTTTAGCCAAGTATCAAAATAAAAAAATCTTTATTGTTGCGAAAAGTCCCGCGACATATTTAGAAATGATTAAGCTTGGCGCCGTGATTCCAGAGATTAATGTAGGGGGTATTTATTTTGCGGAGGGACGCTCACAGATCAGTAAAACAGTCTATGTTGATGATGCGATGATTGATGTATTTAAGCAATTGCACGCATTGAATGTTAAGCTGGAAGTAAGAGCTACACCTTCTGACACATCACAGGATTTAATGTCATTACTTTAGAAAGGGGTAATTTATAATGGGAATTACAACAGCATTGTTGCTGAGTGTTTTTATTGCACTTATTATTACTGAAAATTATGGTTATGGTTATTGGATGATTTCCAGACCGATCTTTGCAGGGCCGATGATTGGTTTGATAATGGGCGATCTGCCAACCGGTTTAATTGTCGGCGGCAGTGTTGAATTGATGTATATGGGTATCCTGCCGATCGGCGGCAGTGTTCCGCCTAATGCGCAGATTGCTGGTATGCTGTCTACGGTATTCGCGATTACCAACGGCGGTAATCCGGAGGTTGGTATTGCCTTGGCGCTGCCGATTGGTTTATTGGCTCAGCTGTTGATTATGTTTGCTTGGAATATTAATATATTGCTGATGCACAGAGCGGATAAGTATCTGGCGGACGGCAATATCAGACAGGTTGAACTCACACATCTTTCAGGGCTGGTAATTTTCTTCTTTGTATTCTTCATTCCGACCTTCCTGGCAATTCATTTTGGTTCGGATTTTGTAAACAATGTCGTTAATGCGATGCCGCCGTTATTGACTGATGGCTTGAAGATAGCTTCCGGTATTCTGCCGGCAGTAGGTATGGCTATGCTGCTGAAAATGATGAATATGAAGAAATATTGGCCATTCTTCATGATTGGCTTTGTATTAGCGATTTATCTTGGCTTGAATGTTTTAGCAATATCATTAATTGCCTTTGGCGTCGCGGCAGCAATCTACATCATGCGCAGGGACAACAAGCAAAATGATGAATTTGGTTTTGATGATGAGGAAGTAATGCCTGTTGAAAATGAAGCCGGCTTGCTGACTGATAAAGAATTGAAACAGACCTTCTTCCGTTCATTCTTCTCAATGACGAGTATCAACTATGAACGTTACTGCAGTCTAGGCTTCTGTTATGCCATGATTCCAGCATTAAAGAAATTATATACAGATCCTGATGAGCTAAAGGCTGCATTGCTGCGTCAGAATGAATTCTTTAACTGTCATCCATATACAGGAAATGCCGTATTAGGTGTGACATTGGCTTTAGAAGAACAGCGGGCAATGGGCAAACCAATCAGCGCAGAAGCTATTTCATCGACAAAGGCGGCATTGATGGGCCCGCTCTCCGGCATCGGTGATTCAATCTTCAAAGCAACTTTTATGACAATCTTTGCGGCTATCGGCGCCGGGCTGGCATTAGACGGCAATGCTTTTGGTCCAATTCTCTTTATTGTACCTAATGTTTTGCTGAATGTGTTATCCCGCTGGTATTTCATTAAATATGGTCATAAGCTGGGAACTAATATTGTCAGCAAGATGAAACAAAGCAGTCTGCTGGACAGCTTTGTAGAAGGCTCTACCATTGTTGGTATGATGGTTGTCGGCGCAATGATCAACGGCTTTGTTAAGCTGAATGTAGCTTATGCATGGACATTTGGTGAAAAGGAAATTATCGTACAGAGTTTAATTGATTCACTGATTCCATCATTGCTGCCATTATTGCTGGTACTTGGTTTCTATACGATTTTAAATAAGAATAAAAAAGGCATGTATATTTGTGTAGTATTAAGTTTTGTATTGGGTATTGTGGGAAAGGCGATAGGTTTATTCTAAATGGAAAAAGAAGCATTATTAAAACAAATTAAAGGACGATTGATCGTATCGTGTCAGGCCCGTGTCGGCTGGGCAATGTATGGGGCGGAAATCATGGCTTGTTTTGCGGCGGCGGCGGCTGAGGGCGGTGCTGCAGGTATTCGGGCGAATGGTGTTGACAGCATCTTGGCAATCAAAAAGAAAGTGGATCTGCCGCTGATTGGCTTGAATAAAGAATGGATAACCGGTTATCCGGTCTATCTTACACCAACCTATGCGCATGCGAAAGCAATTCTTGATGCCGGGGTTGACGTCTTGGCGATGGATGCGACGGATCGTCTGCGCCCTAATGGTGAAACAGCGGCCAGTATTTTGAAACAGATTCGTGAGCATTATCCCAACGCATTAGTAATGGGTGAAATTTCAACGCTTGAAGAGGCGAAGAATATCTTGGATATGGACTTTGATTTTATATCGACGACACTGAGCGGTTATACGAAAGAAAGTGAAGATGTTAAATCGGTGAATCTTGAGTTAATCAAAAATATTCATGCCATTACCGATATTCCAATTATTGCGGAGGGCAAGATTAAAACCGAGGATGAAGCTGTACAGACGCTGGCCGCCGGTGCGTTTGCGGTAGTTGTAGGGACTTCAATCACTCGTCCGGAAATTATAACCAAACGTTATGTTGACAGTATTACGAAATATCATGAAGGAGAGCATTATGAAGATACAGTTAGATAAGCTGATGACAGAGCAGCAAAATCCCGATACAATGTCCATTGATCGGATGAATAGCTTTGAGATCGTGAAGGCGATCAATAATGAAGATAAAAAGATTGCTTTAGCGGTTGAAAAGGAGCTGGCATCGATTGCTGAACTTGTTGATGCCTGCGCTGAACGGTTATCAAAGGGCGGCCGTATTCTCTATACAGGTGCCGGCACCAGCGGCCGCTTAGGCATTCTTGATGCCAGTGAGTGTCCGCCAACCTATGGCGTCAGTGATCAATTGGTACAGGGACTGATTGCCGGCGGCCTTGAGGCAATATTCAAATCTAAGGAAAATGCGGAAGATGACCGCGAAGCCGGCATTGAGGATCTTAAAAGCATCAATCTATGTGAGAAAGACGTTGTTATTGGTCTAGCTGCCAGCGGCCGTACCCCTTATGTAGCCGCCGGTCTTGAATATGCCAATTCCATCAATGCTTATACAGGATCGATCAGCTGTGTTAAAAACAGTGAAATCGGCAAAATTGCCAAAACAGCGATTGATGTTGAAACCGGCCCTGAGGTGGTTACTGGCTCAACAAGAATGAAAGCCGGTACCGCGCAGAAAATGGTGCTGAATATGATATCGACAGGCACCATGATTCGGCTTGGCAAGGTGTTTAATAATCTGATGGTGGATATTCAGCCAACAAATGCTAAATTAATTGAACGTTCAAAACGCATCTTAATGCTGGCTACCGGCTGCGACTATTCCCGTGCCGAAACATTGATTGAGACAAGCAATCATGATGTAAAGGCGGCAATCTGTATGGAATTGTCAGGTCTGTCATTGGATGAATGCCAAAAATTGCTGGCTGAAAATGGCGGCAATATCTCTGAATTACTGCATCAGCTGCAGAAATAAAACAAGAGGAGATCATCAGATCTCCTCTTTTATGTTGAATTTGTAATTTGCATATCATTATATTAATATGGTAAAGTAATTACATAGGAGTAAGCGATGAAAAAACAAAAAATTAAAATTAAGGGGATACCGTCAATAATCTGGGGTGAAGCAAGTGAATTCTGTGTACTGGCAGTTCATGGCAGTATGTCACACAAAGAGGATCGTATCATTGAAATATTAGCAGCAGCGGCAGGCAGCAAGGGCTGGCAGGTATTAAGCTTTGATTTGCCTCAACATGGTGAACGCCAAGGAAGTGATGCTTTATGTAAGCCGCAGGATTGTGCAGCTGATCTAAAGGAAATCATGGCTTATGCCCAAACACACTGGCAGCAGGTTCAGCTTTTCGCGGTGAGCTTAGGGGCTTATTTTTCCTTGCTCGCTTATCCTGATGAAGCGCTGAAGCAGGCTTTATTTCTGTCACCGGTAGTAAATATGCAGCATCTGCTTGCTGATATGATGCAGGCCGCCGGCGTTGACAGCGATAATTTAAAACAGCGTCAAATCATTCCGTTGGATAACGGGCAGACATTATATTGGGATGTTTATACATATGTGAATGAGCATCCAATTCATACCTGGCCGCATCCCACAATGATTCTTTATGCTGGGCATGATTATCTTGTCAATAAAGCAGATATTCTGTCATTTCACCAAAAATTTCCTGGGAAATTGACTGTTTATGCCGAAGGCGAACATTTCTTTCATACGCCAAAACAGCTGCAAAAGGCGGCTGATTGGCTGTCTGAGATGCTTTAATAATAGGATAAAAGGAGGGATTTAATGGCCAAGTATGCGGTAATGATTCATGGCGATTTCGATGAGTTTAATGATTATCTTGCGAGATCAATTGCCGGCAGCAGTCTGTCTGCCAGTAAAGAGGACAGCCATGAATTTATCTGTCCCAATATGCGCTGCAAGGTACAGGTTTTTGAGCGATACAGCGCTTTTGGTTCTAATCGAGTCAGTATGAATGTAACCGTAGTGGGTATCGGCAATGAGCTGCAGATTGCCGGAATTACGGCAGGCGGCAGTCAGGGTGTATTGTTTAAATTTAATACCGTGGGAGAGGAGAATTTCCTTTATAAGCTGAAAAATGCGGTTGAGGATTATAAAAAATTATATGAAAAAAATTATTAAACCAATTCAGCCGGTAAAAATAAAAAAACCGCCGGTATTGCCAAAGGATGAGAATAAACAGAAGCAAACAAGAAAGGATACCCAATGATTCGGATATCCTTTTCTTTTATTTAAGCTTTATTTCTTTAGCTAAGGTATCGGCAATTTCATCGACAATATCACTGCTGAAAGGATTACTCATGCCGGCTTGTGACAGGGCATCAAGATAATCAACATTTAAAGTGAAGTGAGAAAGCTTCTGATAAGTATCTAAAGCTTTGCTGCGGTCAATGACAGCATCACGCCAGATTTCAAGAGCGCTGATTGCCGAGGTCGCATAACTGATATAATAAAAAGGTGTTTCAAAATGATGATGGATTTCGATCCATTCATAATAGACTGGATAACCATAATATTGTTCATAAAGATCACCATGCAGCTGATTGATTTCATCAAGGGTCATGTCAGGATTTTCATAAACACGCTGCTGAAATTCATCTTCAACACAGCCCTGAAGTACAGAATTAACCAAATTTTGAAGTAAATCGATTTTCATCAGTTCAGCATTTTTGCCATACATTTCTTCATAGCTTTCCATCATCAATACTTCTAAGCCCTGTGAATGAACCTCCGCAAGATCAAGATTATTGCCATCATTCCATATTGATTCATGCATCAGATAGAAATTGTTGTAATGACCGAATTCATGAAAGAGCGTTGAAGCGTCACGATATGCCGAAGTATTAATAAACATGTAAGGGCCATATCCATTTAATATGGTTGAATAACCCGCCTGCATCATTGAAGGCTGATTATCAAGAATATAAGTATTAGATGCCAGCATGAAATTTAAAGCTTCCTGCATTTCCTTTGGAAACTCTGCCTGCAGACGTTCATAAAGATAAGGAATGCTGTCTTCAATCATAACGGTAATATCCGCTTTCGCGTCACTGATATCATAATAATATTGATCATCAATAGCGGCATATAATTTTGATAATGAGGCTTTTACTTTATCGGCAAAAGCGGCAGCATCTTCTTTTGTGAAATCACGGCCTAAAAGATCATAAGCATAATCGGTATAGCTTTCATAACCAAGCGTATGGGCAATTTCCATGCGCACCTGAATCAATTCGCGGTATAGCTCACCAAGAACCTTGTTTTTCTGTTCATAGATTGCATAGTAAGGTTCACTGACATTGGAATCTGTAAAGTCAAGATCATTAAGGCCTACTGTTTTACCTTTATATTCAGTTGTATAATCCGCAACCAACGCTTTGCTGTACTGCTGAATCAGCTCTGTTTCTTTTTCAGACAGCGCTTCAATTGCCGGTGAATTTAATTTGCTGTTAATCTCATAACGTTTAATGAATTCTTCACCCCAGCGTTCGGTAAAGGCATCTTTATACTCTGATGCAAGGATTTCGCCGGTGAGGGTATTCATGCGGTTATCAAATTTTGTATAGAAATTATCAAGCGTATTGACTTCACCCTCATAATATTCATCACTGAGATCCATATCACTTTTAATGCTGGCCAATGTATCCATAACTTCTAATTCTTTGCATTTAGCCATGATTTCATCGTAAAGGGCAAGCAGCTCCTGTTCTTTGCCGGTTTGTGCACACAGCGCTAAGCCTTGATCAAGCAGGGCGTTGATAGCATCTAAATCAGGTCTTTCGTAAGTAAAATCATTAAAGCGGAAGGAGACTGATTCACTGTCGATGATGGGCTCTGGCGGCGCTGTTGGAGCAGGGGCTGACTGACAGCCGCTCAATAGCATGAGGCTGAGACTTAATGCGGTAATAAATCCTTTTTTTAAGTTCATGAGTTTCCCTTTCTTATGCCTGCTGCAAGTCATTTAAGACTGGCTGATAATTAGGCAAGCTGGATAGTTGCAGCTTCTTCTTTAGCTTGGTGGTCACCTTCCATGAGGGTTAGCTCAGAATATTTATCATTGGTGAAAATAACCATCACAGCCATGTCATAACCTTTAGCTTTTAAGGCTTCTAGATCAATACCAATAATCGGATCACCGGCTTTAACCGTATCATTAATTGCTGCCAGACGTTTAAAGCCTTCGCCTTTTTCGTTGACGGTATCAATGCCGATGTGGACTAATACCTCAAGACCATTTGACATTGTTAGACCAAAGGCATGGTTTGTATCAAAAATCATGCTGATCTTTCCGCTCACTGGTGAATAAATCGTGTTACCTGTCGGTATGACGGCGAATCCATCACCCATCATTTTCTGGGCGAAGACTGGATCGCTCACTTCTGTGATTGGTACTACTTTACCATCAGCGCATGTCAATACGGATGTTTTTGCTTTTTTAAATAGATTGAATTTCATATAATTGTTTCCTTTCTTCCCAATATCTATTATTATACCATTTTTATTATAAAATAAAGAATGATTATTAAAAGGATAAATTAAATGAATTGCATAAAAGAACGAAATTTGTTGTGTGATAAAACAAAAATTAAACAGCTTTATCATTTAACTCATGCTTAGTAAATGATATAATACTGGCAGACGGAGGTAATAGGTATGAACTATCAAGAGCATGCAAGAAACATCCGAAAGAATATCGTAAAAATGGTAACAGA
>NZ_QRQL01000017.1:0-3952 GCF_003475485.1 Dielma fastidiosa
AGCAGAGCTCTGGCTTCATGTATTGCAGATGAAGGAAAATAATCATTCGTACCATATTTTGCTTTTAGTTGTTTTTGTAAAGAGACTGCATCCTTGACACCATGAAAACAAGTTAAATAGAGTTTCTTATAAGCTGTATGAAGCATAGAGTTATACAGGATCAAATCCTTCTTAATACAACTCGCATCTTCTTCGGATAACTCTTTATAATAGAAACGATTTGAATAAGATAAACACTTCATTGATGTTCCCCTACCCTTGAACAAAAAAGCATCCACTGAGATTCGATTGATACAAAGGAAACTAGGTGATGCTTAGGTTGAATTTAATGATTAAATATATGTTTTTTATTACTTATAGTATACCATATTTACACGATAATTTCATCAAGTTTTATCATTTTTTAGATCACTTTTCATAATGAGATATTGGTGATTTGATGCTTGAAAATGAAATTTCCTATATAATAAAAAAGACACTGAATGATTCAGTGCCTGTATTTTAGAATTGATAAACCATTTCCCCGTTGATGAATGTATAATTTACATTCGTCAAGGTATTAAATATATTGCCGTCACTGACTACGATATCAGCATCCTTCCCAGCAGTTAATGAACCGACACGATCCGCGATACCTAAGATTTCCGCTGGATTGATCGTGATAGCTTTTAAAGCTTCCATTTCAGCCAAGCCCTTCTTGCAGGCCAGTCCGGCACACAGCGGCAGATATTCCTGAGGAATTACCGGTGCGTCAGTAATTAAAGCAATTTTAACACCGGCTTTATTTAAGATACCGGCAGTCGCGAAAGTAAGATTTTTTAATTCAAACTTTGACTTATCAGTTAATGACGGTCCGACAAAAGCCGGGAAGCCGCTTGCTTTTACCTCATCGACAATCAGATGACCCTCTGTGCAATGATCCAGCGTCATCAGCACATCAAATTCACGGGCAATCCGCAGGGCGGTGAGAATATCGTCAGCACGGTGAGCATGCGTTTTTAAAGGGATTTTCTTTTCAAGAACCGGAATCATCGCCTCCAACTTCATATCATAAGCCGGCTGCTTGCTTATATCATCACCAGCCAATGCTTTTTTAGCCATATATTCCTTGGTCTTCATTAATGTTTCACGCAGATAAGCGGCAGTCTGCATCCTTGTCTTAATCTTATTATCACTGTATACACGCTTAGGATTTTCACCAAAAGCACATTTCATCGCCGCCATTGGATTGATTACCATTTTATCAATCACATGTCCATTCGTTTTCCAGATGGCAAAGGTTCCGCCGATCACATTCGCGCTGCCCGGCCCGGAACATACCGTCGTAACACCGCCGCAAGCCGCGTTATGAATTGTCTCATCCATCGGATTCAGCGCGTCGATAGCACGTACATGCGGAGTCAGAGGATCACTCATTTCATTTACATCATCACCTTCAAAACGAATGCTTGATTCCTGCATTCCCAAATGCGAATGACCGTCAATAAAACCAGGATAAATATTCTTGCCAGTACAGTCGATAACCTCACAGCCATCCGCTGACAAATCTTTGCCGACGGCGACAATTTTGCCTTGGTCAAACTTTACATCACCGACAAACACACCGGCTTCGTCCATTGTATAAACGGTTCCGTTTTTAAGTAAAATCATACTGCTACCTCCTCAGCCTTATCAGGCATTCTGTCAATAATTTCTACTTTTACTTTACGATACATGACTATATTATAAATCGTCGCGATCAATTCCGCAATCGGGAATGCGAGCCAGCCGACATAGGCGCCAAACAGCTTAAAGAGCAGCCATGATAAAGGCAGCAGCAAGCCCAGCTGACGCAGGATGGAAGTAATCATCGTAATTGAAGCTCGTTCCAATGACTGAAAGACCGGTGAAAGCGAAATGCTGATTGCCGCGATTGGGAAAGCAAGACTTAAAATCCGCAGGGATACAATGCCCAGCGCCATAATTTCTCCCTCAGCGGAGAAGATTGCCATCAGCTGTTCAGGAAAGAGCTGGAATACAGCTAAAGCAATCAATGTATAGCCAAGTGCCAGATTGGTTGCGAAGCGCCGTGCCTGCATAAAGCGGCTTTTGATCTGAGCACCGTAATTGAAGCTCAGGATCGGCAAGACACCCTGATTCATACCAAACAAAGGCATAAACGCAAAGCTTTGCAGCTTGAAATAGATACCCATAACCGTGATCGCTGCGTCACCAAACTGTGATAAAATCAAGTTCATGCCGGTAACCATAACTGAACCTACCGCCTGCATAACCGCGGAAGGCAGGCCGATGCGAATAATATTGGTCAAAATAGAAGGTCTGAATTTAAAGGTGCGCAATGAAATCGGCAGTTTATCCCTTTTGCGGTACAGCAGAAATAATGCCAGCAGCAATGACAGAAATTGGCCGATGACCGTCGCATAAGCAGCTCCCGCTACATGCAGTGCAGGACAGCCAAACAAACCAAAGATCATAATTGGGTCTAAGATACAGTTAGCAATCGCCCCTGTCAGCTGCACATACATCGATGAAACCATATCCCCGGTTCCCTGAAGAATTGAGATAATGCTTTGCGCAAGCATCTGTGAGAATGAGAAAATCAATACGATCTTCGTATAAGCAATGCCAGATGTAATGACAGCTGGATCGCTGGTGAACAGCGGTATGTATAAATCAACGGCAAACAACCCCAGCAGCAATAAAATCAGATACAGACACATAGTCAGCACCAATCCATGTTCTGCGGTATTAATCGCGTCTTCCTCATTGTGAGCGCCAAGATTTCTTGATACGCATGAGTTGATACCTACCCCGATACCAACCGATAATGCGACAATGATCATTTGGATTGGGAAAGCGAGTGAAACAGCTGTCAAGCCGCTTAATGTATCCTTCGCTACAAAGTATGAATCGACAATGTTATATAAAGCCTGCACCGTCATTGCCAGGATTGCAGGCAGTGACATATTTAAAACTAATTTAGGTATAGGCATGGTAGCCATTTTATTACTTTTTGTATTCATTAAATTCCTCCCTTTTGAAAACGTAAGCGATATGAACAATGCTGACAAAGCTTACGTTTAATTGTACCACTTTTCAGCTCATCAAGCATAGCAGCATTTGCTTTATTTGTTACAATATCCGAAAAAGATGTTTGAAAAACATTTCCCATTGATTCAATGCCTTGACTATCAAGACAGCAGGGCACTACTGTGCCATCACATAAAATGCCGCACATCTGACGCCAGCCTAGACAGCGGCCGGTATCGGAAACATAGGGATTGGCAAGATCAGGCCATTGAAATACCTCATCAAATTGAAGAAACACCTGCTTCATCAGTTTTATTGACTGACGACGCTCACCGGCATTGATGGCTGTCTGAAATTCATTTTCAAAAAATCCCATTGCTTGCTTTGTTTCGGCAGACGGCTCATCACCGCGCATATTCCATAAGCGCAAAGAAACGTATTTATCAGCATCACTGAGCCTACGTGCGGCGTCACTGATACTTTTCAAGTAAGCCAGCTGCTCTGATTCACTATGCTGTGCAAAGCTATGAACGGAGATATTAATCTGCCGCAGATTGTGTGCTTCACATAATCCGTTCAGGCACCTGTCAATCAAGGTGGCATTGGTTGTCAGCTGCACAAACAAGCCGGCAGCCTCTGCCAGCTTCATAAAGTCAAACAGCTGGGGATGAAGCAGCGGCTCACCAAGAACATGCAGATAGATCATGCTTGTATAAGGCTTGATTTCATTAATGACATGACTGAATTCATCGATGGTCATAAAATGCTGAGGCCGTTTATTTTGGATACAGAATGAGCAATGCATATTGCAGACATTAGTAATTTCCACATAAATCTTTTTAAACCGCATACTGCCCTCCTCCAACAAAAAAAAGACCCAATGAAGGGTCGATCACCTGGCAGCTAGTTATCTTCACGGGAG
>NZ_QRQL01000018.1:0-3593 GCF_003475485.1 Dielma fastidiosa
GTGTATGTAGAAGCGGTCATCAATTGTGTAAAGAAATACGGACCGTATATCATCATCGCGCCAAACATCGCGATGCCGCACAGTACGGAAGGCGCTGAAGGCGTCAATGAGACAGCGATCTGCTTCATGAAAGTGGAGGAGCCGGTACATTTTGATCCTGAGGATCCAGAGAAGGACGCGCGGTTGTTCTTCGTATTAGCGAGTGCGGATCATGAGAAGCATTTGGAGAACATGATGCGGTTAAGTGAAATGTTAATGAATGAGGAATTAGTCGAAGAGCTGCTGGAAGCCAAGAGCAAGGAAGATCTTCTGGCTATCGATAAGAAATACTTAGAGAATTAAAGAGGGTAAAACAATGAAAATTGAAAAAATTAAGCTCGATGATATTAAACGCTGTTACTGCGCAAGCAATATCAACATGAATGGTGAAAATCATGTGATGTTTGCCAGTGAAGATCCAAATGTGCTGTGTGAAATGTTCAGCGGCAGAAATTTTGAGAAGAAAGAAAAAATTTGGGAAACACCGGGCGGCTGTATGTCGATAATTCCAATTCCCGGTAAAGAAGGTGAATTTCTGGCTGTTCAGGAATTCTATCTGAAAGTTTCACCAAGTCTTTCTAAGATTGTATGGGGTAAATATACAGATCATGGTTTTGAGATTAAGGATGTTCTGCATATGCCTTATATCCATCGTTTTGATATTTATCATAAAAATGGGGTCAATTATTTTATCGGTGCTACGATTGCAACGAGTAAGACTTGCAAGGATGACTGGTCAGTGCCTGGACGCATTTATGTAGGCCAATTGCCTGAAGATTTGAATGAGGGAATTTCAGTGGAAGTTCTTGCGGATGGTCTTTACCGCAATCATGGCTACTGGCATGATCAGGATAATGGTGAGGATGTTGGTTATTTTGGTTCCGATCAAGGCATCGTTAAGGTTACACCGCCGGCTAAATTAGGCGGACAATGGAGTGTAGAGCTGATCATGCAGGGTACGATTGGTGAAATTGCAACCATTGATATTGATAATGACGGTGAAAAGGAAATCATGACGATTGAACCATTCCATGGCACTGAAATCAAAATTTATAAAAAGATTGACGACAAGTATCAGGAAGTCTATCGCTATGATAATGAAATTGAATTCGCGCATACATTAGTTGGCTGCAAGCTGCGTGGTGTAAATACTTTCCTGGCGGGTGTCAGAAGAAAGGATGCGGAGATTTTCTATGTGCAGTTTGTTGATGGAAAATATCAGACTACTGTGATTGAAAAAGGTGTAGGCCCAGCTAATCTGGCTGTTGTGAATGAGGCAGACCGCGATATCATCGTAGCGGCAAATCATACGATGAATGAAGCGGCTGTATATGTCGTAACTGACTAGGAGGATGCTATGCTTGAAAAATTAAAACAAGAGGTTTTTGAAGCGAATTTATTGCTGCCTAAATATGGTTTAATTACATTCACATGGGGGAATGTTTCAGCGATTGACCGTGAGTCCGGTTTGGTAATTATCAAGCCGAGCGGCGTTGAATATGACAGCATGAAGGTTGAGGATATGGTTGTTTGTGATTTGGATGGTAAAGTAGTCGAAGGCACATTAAAACCATCTTCAGATCTAATGACTCACCTTGAATTCTACAAGAATTTCCCAAATATCGGCGGTGTAGTGCATACCCACAGCCGTTATGCAACTTCATGGGCACAGGCCGGTGAAGATATTCCGGCATTAGGAACTACGCATGGCGATTATTTCTATGGTCCAATTCCTTGTACACGCCGGATGAGTGATGAAGAGATTAAGGGCGCTTATGAGCTTGAAACCGGTAAAGTTATCGTTGAGACATTTAATGAAAGAGGTATTAATCCTGACTATATGCCGGCGGTACTGGTAAATTCACACGGCCCATTTACTTGGGGAACTGATGCTCATAATGCGGTGCATAATGCGGTTGTGCTCGAGGAACTGGCATGTATGGCACTGAATACGAAGATTATCAGAGGCAGTCTTGAACCGATGCAGGATACTTTATTGGATAAGCATTTTTTAAGGAAGCATGGACCGAATGCCTATTACGGTCAGGGTAAATAGTATGAAGGCTTATCAGCTGGGACTGTATGAAAAGTCGATGCCTAAGACATTGTCTTGGGAAGAAAAGCTTGAGCTGACAAAGCTGAGCGGCTTCGACTGGCTGGAAATCAGCATTGATGAAACTGATGAGAAGCTGGCTCGTCTTGACTGGAGTGAAGCACAGCGCAATGAGGTTCGTCATGCCATGGAAAAGACCGGTGTGAAAATGAATACAATGTGTCTGAGCGGTCATCGCAAGTATCCGTTAGGAACAAAGGATGAAAAGACACGGCAGCGCAGTCTGGAAATTATGGAAAAAGCCATCGATTTGGCGGCTAATCTGGGTATTCGTATTATTCAGCTGGCGGGTTATGATGTGTATTATGATCAGGGTGATGCGCAAACCAAGGCTAATTTCATTGAAAATCTGCATAAGGCATGTGAAATGGCAGCTGCAAAGGGTATTTTAATGGGCTTTGAGACGATGGAAACACCGTTCATGGATACGGTTGAGAAAGCTATGGAATATGTAAACCTGATGGACAGTCCTTACTTGGGTGTTTATCCTGATATTGGTAATTTAACAAATGCTTCTCTGCTTTATGGCAAGTCGGTGAATGATGATTTATTGACGGGTCAAGGTCATATCGTGGCAGCGCATTTAAAGGAAACAGTGCCGGGGGCTTACCGTGAGATACCTTTCGGTACAGGTCATACGAAATATGTAGAGAATATTGAAGTGTTGAAGGAACTTGGTGTGCGGATGTTTGTCGGTGAATTCTGGTATATTGGTTCAGAGTCTTGGCAGCAAGATTTAAAGGATGCCAGTACCTTCTTAAGAAAACATCTGGATACAGTTTTTAAATAGGAGAGATATGATGAACTATCAAGAGCATGCAAGAAACATCCGAAAGAATATCGTAAAAATGGTAACAGAGGCAGCCAGCGGACATCCGGGCGGAAGTCTGTCAGCAGCTGATATTCTGACGGTGCTGTATTTTAATGAAATGGATCTCACAAAAGAAAATGCGGGAAGTAAGGATCGTGACCGTTTTGTGTTGTCAAAGGGACACGCGTCACCGTTACTGTATGCGGTGTTGGCAGAAAAGGGAATCCTTGATGAAGCAGCGTTAAAAACATTCAGAAAGATCGATTCTAAACTGCAGGGACATCCGAATATGAATTATGTAACCGGGGTCGATATGTCAACCGGTTCATTGGGTCAGGGTATCAGCTGTGCGGTAGGTATGGCATTGGCCAACAAGGTGCAGAAGAATGATCACCGCATCTATACATTATTGGGTGATGGTGAATGTGAAGAAGGACAAGTATGGGAAGCAGCGATGGCAGCGGCTCATTATCAGTTGGATAATCTGTGCGCAATCGTTGATTTCAACGGTCTGCAGATCGACGGTGATATCACGAAAGTCATGAATCCAACGCCGATCGATAAGAAGTTTGAAGCGTTTGGCTGGCATGTGATCGATATTGACGGTCATGACTATGAAGCGATCGAAAA
>NZ_QRQL01000019.1:0-392 GCF_003475485.1 Dielma fastidiosa
ATTAAATTTCATATAAGCATCACCTAGTTTCCTTTGTATCAATCGAATCTCAGTGGATGTTTTTTTGTTCAAGGGGAGGGGAACATCCATGAAGTGTTTATCTTATTCAAATCGCTTCTATTATAAAGAGTTATCAGAAGAAGATGCGAATTGTATTAAGAAGGATTTGATCCTGTATAACTCTATGCTTCATATGGCTTATAAGAAACTCTATATAACTTGTTTTTATGGTGTCAAAGAAGCTGTCTCCTTAGAGAAACAGTTAAAAGCAAGATATGGGACGAATGATTATTTTCCTTTATCTGCAATACATGAAGCTAGAGCCTTGCTTAAAAGTAATATTGAAATCAATCAGCGATTGAAGAAAGCATGTACTAAACGGATTGAAAGAA
>NZ_QRQL01000019.1:402-1587 GCF_003475485.1 Dielma fastidiosa
AAGAAAGAATGTACTAAACGGATTGAAAGAATCAAAGAGAAGATTCGTAAGGAAAACAAGTCTTTACAGAACTGGCAGAAAAAGAAAGAACAATTAATTCAAAAAAGCAAGGAACATAAAACTAGTGAAGCAGACTATTTGTATGAGGTACAGATCGTTAATCCAAATATCAAACAGCTGAAGCATAGAATCGGGTTGTTGACCTTTAAATTAAACCGAGAAACGGATAAGCTGAATCATTTGAACTTAGGCATGAGAGCCGCTTGCTTTGGTTCTAGGAAGAATCTGCATCATGATCTTGAAGCTTATCGGTATGAGCGAAGAAAGCGGATGCTGATACCTGGCAGACGACAGGGAAAATACAGCAACAATCTCTTCAAATATCATCTTGAATCCGGGATCATGGTTTATCGAGGCACAGAGAAAGAAGTTCATTTACCGATTCGTTTTTATCATCATGCAGAGAAATTAGAAAGAGCAGTCAGATTACCGCATAATACTGCCGGTAAAGCTGTAGCTTATGAACTCTATGATCATGGTGAATATTTCATCATCAAAGCAATCATTGAGGTGGAACCAAAAATGATCATGACCAAAAAGGAAGAAGGCAGTATCGGTATCGATATCAATGTGGATCATATCGCGGTTGCCCACATCGATCGGCAAGGCAATCTGTGCAGACAACTAATATTACCCATGAAGTTAAAGGGAAAGACAAGGAATCAGCGAAAGCATGAGATTGCGGAAACAGCGAGTAAGATCATTCATGAATGTGTACATACCCATAAACCATTAGTGATGGAAGCCTTGGACTTTAGTGATAAAAAGCGGAAGCAGCGTTATCAGCCAAAAGGACTGAATCGAATGCTGAGTGAGTTTGCTTATGCACAAATCATAGAAGCCATCGAACGAAAAGCTGCTTATGAAGGTGTTGAAGTGATCAAAGTTGATCCAGCCTATACGTCACTGATAGGTAAATTGAAGTATGTACGGGATAAGGGAATGAGTGTGCATCAGGCAGCGAGTTATGTGATCGCAAGAAAAGGGATCGGATATAAAGAGAAGATATTACGAGAATATCGAGTATTCGTAAAAGAAAAGCAAACACAAGCAGAGCAATGGGCAGCGGTTGGTAAAAAGATAGGAAAAGCGAGTATTAAAGAATGTCAGCTTACAGCCATATTA
>NZ_QRQL01000002.1:0-679797 GCF_003475485.1 Dielma fastidiosa
TTAAGAACTTTTTTCTTGTGTGACCCGCTTCCTGAGTGCCTGTATATAATACCAAAACCCTTCCCCCATGTCAACATTATTTTTTACTTTTTTTAAATAATTATTTCAAATTAAAATTACCCTCTTTTTCATAGGTTTAAAACATCTCATACATACATGACTTATCCTATATATAAGAACAGATCGCTGTCTCTATATATTAAATAAGATCTCTCATTATATAACGCTGACGTTTTATCTTTCTGAGAGATCTATCTATTATATATTAATTATATATTAATCCACTTCACCTGGTTTGATCATAATCCATGCGACTGCAAAGGCGACCGCAAATGAGAGGATAACCGTAATACACGCATTAAACAGATTCATTGGATTTTCTAAACTGATAAACACCGGCAATGTCGGCAAGCCAGGTGCTCCTTTCGCAAAACGTACAACATGTGTAATGCCAGCATAGAAGCCGCCAACACCACCGCCGATTACTGTCGCAATCAATGACTTTTTATTCTTCGCTGTAAAACCATATAATGCCGGTTCAGTAATTCCACATAATGCGGTAACACCTGCCGTAAATGCTAATGGCTTTACCTTTTCATCTTTTGATTTAAAAGAAAGCACTAAGGTTGATGCACCTTGCGCAATATTGCTTGCAAGCATACCTGTACCTAATAAAGAACTGTATCCAATTTGTGCTATCTGCATGGTTTCTAATGTACCTACAGCACGATGCATTCCTACAAAGACTAAAAATGGTGAAACAGCACCTACAATCATCGGTACTAAGAATGGTACGGAAGCATCAATGGCCGCAAAAACATTCATCAGCCAATCACCAAGAACAGCACCAATCGGCCCCAGCAGCAGCAAACCTACCGGAAACGTAATCAACAGTGTCAGCATGGGCTCCATGATCGCTTTAATGACTTTAGGTGAGATTCGTCGTGCAAAACGTTCTACATAAGACATAAACCAAACCGTCAGGATTGTTGGAAAAACGGTCGATGAATAATTATATAAAACTACCGGAATCCCAAAGAACGAAATAGCTTCCCCAGCGCTTACCATGCCAGTATATGTCGGGTGAACAAACATCGCCGCAATAGCTGCCGCAATATATTTATTACAGCCAAAATAGGTAGCCGCTGTTACCCCTAAATAAATTGGCAGGAAATAGAAAATAGTATCCGAAACATAATTTATAATAATATATTCCTGTGAAGTCTTTGCCAAGCCGAATACCGCAACTAAAATAGCCAGTACCGCTTTAATCATACCTGCCGCTGTAAAAGCGGGAACTAACGGTGTAAACATACTGCTGCACGCATCAAAAAATTTACCGACAACAGCATTCTTTTTCTTCTTATTTGATTGAGTATCAGTTGACTTTGTTTCATTGACACTCATTGACGAATTAGCCATTTCTACCAGCTGGCTGACAACACTATATAATTCTGGTGCATCACTGCCGATGATGATCTGTGTTTGAGCTCCCACCTTCATTACCTTAATTACTTCCGGAACACTCAGCAATGCTTCCTCATTCACCTGTCCCTGATCAATCAGCGTCAGCCGCAGCCTAGTTGCGCAATGCGATACCGCTTTAATATTTGATGCTCCTCCTACAAACTCAATACACTTTTCAGCAAGTTCTTTCATAACTTTCTCCTTTGCAATTTTTAAATAAGATAAAACTAATCTAAAGCAATGGGCTTGTTAATCCCCGATACTGATCTTGCCTACTGAAAGTAACAATTCTGGTTATCCATAACACTATTTCATGATCCTGATTAATTCATCGCTCGCTTCAACAACCTCCTTTTGTGTACATGCCACACCTTGAAAACACTTTGTATTAGATACAATTACAATAACATCATCAAGATAGCCTGCCGCCTTAATTTTAGCGGTCGAAAAGCTCATTAAGCGATCTCCCTGTTTCACGCTTTCACCTTTTTCCACCATCATATTAAAACCTTCACCAGCCATCATAACGGTATCTAAACCAACATGGATTAATAATTCAATTCCATCATTGCTTATTAACCCTATGGCATGCTTAGTCTCTGTAACTAAAACCACCCGGCCGTCAAAAGGAGCATAAATCGTTTCCTCCATCGGTGAGATGACACAGCCTTCTCCCAATAATCTTTCTGAAAACACGCCATCCTTCAGCCCTTCCAACGGTTTCACATAACCGGCAGCCGGAGCACTTACAGTCATTGCATAATTTTCCTTTTTTTTAAAAACATCCTTAAATATTCCCATCTTAATCACCTGCCTTATGATATATGCCCTTAGGATAATCTGGCTCAACAGACACTGTAAACCAATCATTAATACGCTTGATTTCTGCGCATGGCATTAGCTGCTGAGGACGCTGTGCCAACCGATAAAAACAAGGAAAAACAATTTCAACCATGGCACATTTTTTATCTTCAAGTTGATTCTGCAAAGCCTGTTTCAAATCATTTTCCAAATCAATCATCTGTGCTGGTGTCCGTACACCATTGCGGCTGGCAAAAGAAACCGCATCACTTTTACTGACAGCTTCTAATATATGACTGCCGCCATTAAGCAATTTTGTGATTTCAGCATCTGACTCAAACCAATTTAACGTATTAATAATTGTAACCCTTTCATTTTCCAATGAGCGATACCGTTCTTCATTTAATGCCGTAGTATGCTGCTTGCTGCTAGCACATATTATAATCACTACTTTATCTGGATTGGCACGTTTATAATTTAACCCATCAATATAAAATTGTTCATCAGTATAGTCATGAGTCTCCACATGCAAATTTACATCCGATGCTTTCTTTTTAAATAACACTGTTCGATCAGCAATATCTAATTCCATAATTACATCAGCTAATGCTTTACTTAAAGAACCGAGACTGCAGCCAGCATGCGGAGGTATTTCCTTTTTATTAATTAAGTCATAGCCATTTACTCTCTTTGGGATATGAATCGCACCTGCTGTACACATCAGTTCACAGAGTCCGCATTCTATGCATGCCATTTCATTATTAAACTGTATATAACGCACACCCCGCTCATTCACATCATTTTCTTTTGATAAAACCAAAAGCTGACGGGGACAGAATTCAAGGCAGTTTCCACATCCAGTACATTGCTTTTTATTTAAGTTCGCACTCATTGCTTATCACCTCGTTGAATGGATTTCAGCATATTATTAATATGAACAGCTAAGTATCCTTTTTCTTCTTCATTAATTACCACATGAAATTCATCAGCTATTGTTTGAACATTCTTTTCAACACAACCCTCTAATTCAGGATGCTCTTTAATAAATATCTTATATAGCGAAGAATTCCCCTCAGATGAAAAATTACCATCATGAATGCGGGCTGCCAAAAAGCTTAAATGAGTCAAAAAACGCGTGTAATATAATGAAGAGCGATCTAATTTAACGTTTAGATATTCTTCTATATCGCTGATAATTCTTTCCTGAAATAAGAGCCGGTACTTCGTATCACTGCGAAAGGTATTCCCTTGTGAACTGATATAATGAAGAACGATATACCCTGCTTCATCTTCACTTAACGAGACACCAGTTTCTCTTTCAACAATTCCCAACCCTGCCTTTGCAATCATAAATTCTTTTGGATAAATATTTTTAACTTCCTGAATGATGTCCAAAGGTAATTCAAAACCATCCTTCTTATTTGCCACCGCATTAGAGATATGATCAGATAAGCTGATCATCATCATATCATTGACTTTAACCTCAAGCCGCGATTCAAATAAGCTGATAATTTCAGATGCAATATCAATATAGATCGGATTTATATCTTCAACTAAATTGGATAGATAATTCTTTTCTTTCGGATCAGCTGCCGCAAATACCTTAAGCACTTGAGCCGCTTCCACAAGATCACCGCTCTTTTTGCCGAAGCCAATGGCTTTGCCGAAAAGAATTATCTCATTTTGATCCTCATCCTGTGAAAACACTACATTGTTGTTAATCAATTTTGTGATTTGATAATTATTCATATCATTTACCCCTTTGTCATTAAAAGAACATAAAAAGACCAGTACATAATGACGTTCATCATTAGATACTGATCTTGCCTTCTTCAGTTACAATTCTGGATATCTGCCTTTATTATATAATAAATGAAACCGTTGTCAATTAAAAATTAACTTTATATCAAGGAATATTCTGACAGTTATATTAAAATAAAAGCTACTTATTATTGAGTAGCTTTCAAATATACATCATACAGTTTCATTATTTCTTTATGATCAAAGGGTGAACGCTGATGTTCAATATCATCCATCAATTCTGTCAGTCCTGACTCAATTGCCTTTTTTAATTTAGGACTGTACCCCATTTCTTCACCATGCTCTTCATACTCATCTTCATCAAGCAAAATCGTTTTACCCAGCGGATTTACCTTCACATCAAGATCATAATCAATATTTTTCAGTGCTTCGCCGTCATAAATACTAGGTGAAGCCAGATTACAATAATAGAAGATTCCTGTTTTTCTTATCATACAGATTACATTATACCATTTATCCGGATAGAAGAAACAAATCGCCGGTTCACGGGTGATCCATTTTCTGCCATCGGCTTCGCTGACCCAAGTCTTATTTGTGACAGCGACTATACGCTTGTTGTTTGATTCGATTACAAAGCCTTTAGCCCAAGTTCGGTGAAGAGATCCATCATGCTTAAAACTCTGAATATAAATTGATTCATACAATGAAGGAAGCATAATTTTTCACCTCTGGTTATTTATTATACCAAAATATTGTCTTTTATTGAATACCCAAGTTAAAAAGCGAGCATATTAGTCATGTAAGGAGGTCGTAATTATGACATTAACACCCAAGGACTGTCTTTATATTGAAGACTCAATTAACGCTTCTGTATTATTAAATAAACAGCTTAACTGTGAGATGGAAAAGCTGGAAGATGAACAGGCTAAAGAGCTTGTATCAAAAGTCTGCACAGTTTTAAAAGAACAGGCTGAAGAATTATTAAAGGTTATGGAGGGTTAAATGATGGCTCAGCAAAATAAAGATCAAGATATTATTAATTGCATGCTTATTTCTTTAAAGCATTTAAAAGCATTATTCAATACTTTCTCACAGGAAGCCGGAACTTGCGAGTTGTATGAAAAGGTTGATTCAATTTATGAGACCATTTCTGAATTACAGCGTGAAACTTATGATTTCATGATTGAACAGAATTGGATGCAGGTAGAAGCTCAGGCTGAAGCTAAGATTGAGAAAGCCGCTAAAAAGCTTCAAAAACAAGTATCAAGCATGGCATAATCCAATCAGCAGAAATTCTGCTGATTTTTTAATTTCATATTTTTTAATTCTAAATTGCGATTTCATGCTATTATACTAAATATGGAGGGAACGTATGAAAGAAACATTTTATCATGAATTAGCGATGCAGCTGCGTGCATTGATTGAAGATGAGAGTGATAAACTGGCTGTATTGTCAAATGCTTCAGCTTGTTTAAATGATGCGCTGACAGATATTAACTGGGTTGGCTTTTATTTATATAAAAATGGTGAGCTTGTGCTTGGCCCTTTTCAGGGAAAAGTAGCCTGTACCCATATTCCATTAGGTAAAGGAGTATGCGGAACAGCCGCTTTAAGCGGTCATATTCAGCGGGTTGCCGATGTTCATCAATTTCAAGGTCATATCGCCTGTGACAGTGCCAGCAATTCAGAGATTGTTGTGCCATTGATTAAAAATCAGCTGCTGATGGGGGTTCTCGATATTGATTCCGCGTCACTGAATCGTTTCGATGAAAGTGATGAAAAGGGTCTGAAGCAGATTGCCGAAATTATAACAGAATTTGGATTCTAACATAAAGCGTACAGTTAGTTTAGACTGTACGCTTTATTTCTTTATTTATTATTAATATTCAAATAAGCCGAAGCACTGCTGATAGCCTCTCTTGCGGAAAATAAGCGGCATGTCGTATTGCCTACCTCAAGTATTTTAACGACTCCGCGCTCTTCCATATTGGCACCAATGGCTTTATATGAACTGGTATTCATCTCTTTATCAAGCATTTTAATCCAATGGATATTGCCGCCCTTTTCAATAGGATAAGTTAAGATCCTAATTGGGCAGGCACGATTGTTGTATTGAGCCAGATCAAACATCTCGCATTTATCATAATTCATACCGGCTAAGAGTACAAAACCATTTAAGTCAACGATCTTGCTTAACGGTGAATCTTTTGATAACCCAAAGTGCAGCGGATGCTTTTCCACAATCAGCTTGGCATATTTGCCCCATGCCAGAAAAGAATAAGCCGGATGATTGCTGCGCAGCACAGCTTCATTGCGCATGAATTGAACGGTAACTTCACCCATATTCACCGGTGTACTGAGCCTTTTATTAAACGGCAGGATCGCCTGTCTGATTTCCGGCCAGCATGCTCTTGGCACCGTTCCACTTTTATACATTGAGGGATCAGATAAATTTCTGGTAAAGGCCGGCATAACGATTGTCCCATCATAGGTGACCGTTTCCATCAAGGCATCTATAATTGCCTGAGCCCCGCCGACTACCCAGCCAAACGGACGCAGTGAGGACTGCACAAAAACAAGCATCCCCTTACGAATACCCATTTGCGCAAATGCCATTTTTAAATCATCCTTGGTTAATACCCCGTTATCCATGATCCACCTCATCAGTTATATAGCTTATTATACACTATTTTATTAATGATGGCTATGTGCCAATTTACTTGCAGCCGAAGCCGCGATAGCACCGACAATATCATCGAGGAATGTATTGCATACCTCATGGTGCTCATTCAATTTGCCGATTATACCTGGTTTTACTTTATCTATATAGCCATAATTCGTTAAGGCAATCGATCCATATAAATTACAAATCCCATATGCCAGCACCTCATCTATGCCATACAAGCCTTCATCACGCATTAATATATCCTTTAATTCAGGATCACACATATCAGTCTCAGCACTTTTATCTAAAAACAAACCAGTGATGATCGCATGCTGAACCTCACGTTTTTCAATCACACCCTTTACTGCTTTTTCGGCTAATTCCATAGTCAGATCCGGGTAATACTTCCCTTGCAGATAGAGTACACATTCCGCAATATCACTCAATGCCACACCTCGTTCATTTAATAAGTCAATACATTTCTGATACATAAACTGCCTCCTTAATCGTTTCTATCTGATAAGCTGCAAGCTTTTCAATAATTTTTTCTTCATTTAAAACAAATGTTTTCTCATGCTTCTTTTCATTTTCAAGAAGCAACGCACAAAGTGCGTATTCCAATGCTTTTTCAATCGGCATATGCTGAAGCATTTTAGTCAAAAAAGCGCTCAATACAATTTCATAGGCTGAAGTCTGATCCAAGACTTTGCATTTTGGACTGACAGCCTGAATAATACACTGAGAATCAGCATAATAGATACCGTTTTCACCTGCAATCAGCAAGAGTGAGCGCAGATGCAGCTGATCAAGCATAATTCTTATTGTATGATGCAGATTGTCAACCGGCAGCTTTAAGTCTTCACTCAGCATTCGCTCATTGAACTGCACGCCTTGAAACAGCGGCAGAATATTAATTAGCGGCTGAATACTTTTATCCGCAACCGGCAGCAGCCATGTCTGTGCATGCTGATGAGCGATAAACTGCAGCTGATCAACCGTAAGATTATTGTCTGCAATAAATGTATCATCATAAGTAAAATCCTGCATCGTCGTATAAAGATACAGATGATCGATCGCATTCAGCACACCGGCATCCAGCATTGATGAAACCGGCTGATCAAATTCATCACACAAAACTAAAAGACCAGATGTTTTATCAGAGGGCAGCTGTTTCACATAACTGATATCAATTCCTTTAGCAATTGCATCTTCCATCAGAACTTTGCCTGTCATATCCAAACCGCACGCACTGACAAGGATCGCATGATGACCTAAGGCGGCTAGTTTTTCCGCTGCATTTCTCGCTACTCCGCCAGCCTGCCCGCGCAGACGGATCGGCTGATTCATGCCCTCGCTCTTCTGATAAGGGATGGCCCGCAAATCATAAATCATCGCACCTATTAAGACAAAACGCTCCATATTTTTCCGGCTCACTTTCTGATAGGTTTATTATACAACAAAGTATCTTAGAATGTTTGTTTAATTCCCAACTTTGCGTTAAAATAAAGAGGACTAGTAACATTGTTCAAAGGAGGACGCTGATGAATAAAGAAGAAGCTTTAAGCTTTTTAAAAGCTTATGAAGAAAAAACAAATGCATATCATCTGGCATTATCAACAATGTCGTTTGATATGGCTACGATTGCTCCAAAGGATGGCGCTGATTACCGTATTAAAATGATGTCAATTCTTGAGGGTGAATACCTGACATACAGCACTGATCCAGAGAATATGAAAAGAATTGAAGCAATGGCGGATATGGAGCTTGATGAATTAAGTGCCAAAGCTGTTAAACAGCATTTAATGCAGTTAAAGGAAATCCGCATGATTCCAAAGGATGTATACATGGATTATCAAGAATTGCTTGGCAAAAGTAATGTTCTTTGGGAAGAATGTAAAAAGAACAGTGATTGGGAAGGCTATAAAAAAATGCTGGCTGACGTAATTACTGCTACCCGCAGTTATACTGACTACTATCACGGTGATTTGAGCTGTTATGATGCTCTGCTTGACCGCAATGAGCCCGGTATGAATATTGAAAAATATGACGCGTTCTTTAAAAATATTAAAGATCGCCTGCTGCCTTTCATTAAAAAAGTGCAGGCCGCTAATCAGATTGACACCTCGGTTTTAAAGCAGCATTATCCGCAAGAGGATCAGGAAAAAGTTATGGAGGATTTGAAGAAATTCATGAACTTTGACCCTAACCGCTGTTATATGGGGGTTTCTGTTCATCCGTTTACATCACCTTTTTCATTAAAGGATGTGCGTCTGACAACTGCTTATCGTGAAAATGCACTGACATCAAGCATTTTCTCAATCATTCACGAATATGGTCATGCACAGTATATGCTGCATGTAGATGAAAAGCTGGAAGGATCGATTCTTGCCGGTAATATGAGCAATGGCATGCATGAATCTCAGTCCCGCTTATTAGAAAACTTTATCGCCCGTACTAAAGCTTTCTGGTCATGCAATTATGAAACATTGAAAAATCGCTTCCCACAACAGTTAAAGAATGTGTCAATTGATGAATTCGTTTTGATGATTAACGCTTCCTCAGCTTCCTTTATCCGTACAGAAGCCGATGAGCTGACTTATCCGCTGCATATTCTGATTCGTTATGAATTGGAAAAACAGTTGTTTAATGGTGAGGTTGACTTTGAACATCTTGATCAGTTATGGGCAGATAAATATGAAGAATATTTGGGAATTCGTCCGCAGAATGCAGCGGAAGGTATTCTTCAGGATGTTCACTGGCCGCAGGGTTTATTCGGTTATTTCCCTACCTATGCACTCGGTACCGCTTATGCCGCACAATTCTATCAGGCTATGTGCCGTGACATAGATGTAGAAGCAGCACTGACAAATAATGAATTCAGTAAGATTACAGACTGGCTGACAAAAAATATTCATCAGTATGGCAGCAGTAAAAATGCCGATGAGCTGCTTCGTGATGTCTGTCATCAGGAGTTTGATTCCAATATTTATATTGATTATTTGATTGATAAATACTCCAAACTTTATAATTTGGACTAATGAAAACAACAGAATAAATATTTAAATAAGAAAGTTTGAATTAAGTAAATTCAGACTTTTTTTATGATTGCAACAAATTGTTGCTTGAATTTGATTCAGCATAACCAAAAATATTGAGAGCATAATTTGATATGCTATAATAATTATAAAGGGGGGAGAAGAATGAAAAAACATTATGGAAAATATTTATCTTATATCATAAAAAGTGAAAGAAAAAAACAGGAGCTTTCACAAGATCAGTTATCAGCACTATGCAACATTTCTAAAAGTTATTTAAGTAAAATAGAAAATGCTGATGATTTTTCAAATGAATATATCATTGAAATCCTATTAAATAAGCTAGGTATACACTTTATTTATGATATGGATGAATTGAGTGAATTAGATTGTTTATTAGATGAATTTTATTATTCACAAGTCTATTATAACGATAATGCCAACGACAATTATCTTAAGGTTTTAAGTTATAAGAATGACTATATAAACTCAATATTAATCACTAAATTTCTGGTTTATACATATGCTTGGTTAGTTACTCATAATCAATCTGTTGATGATATTGAAAGTAAGCTTGAAAATGAACTTTTTAATTATCTGCCGCCATCGAATGAATTAATGCAAATTTACTTAGACTATAAAGGCGTGCATCAGAAGAATAATAGCAATTTTGAAGAAGCCATTTGTCTTTTCAAGAAAGCTTTGAAATTAGGTGCTAATAAAAACAGTTATGCTATGATATGTTACCATTTAGCTACTACCCTAATGATGAGCAGCAATTATTTGGAGGCTCTGCATTATAATGAAACTGCTTTAGAATATTTCATCAAGGAATTTAATTATAAACGGCAGTTGTTTGCTCAGGTCTATATAGCTGTTATCTATTCTTATTGTGCTTTATATGATAAAGCCGAGGATATTTATCAAAACTTGTTGTTAAATCCGCATTGTAGCAATGATGCTTTATTATGGAATACCATTCGATCCAATTCTGCATGGAATATGTGTTTACAGCATAAATATAATGAAGCACTCAATATATTATTTCCTGATGGAGAAAAAAACGAACTGTTGTTTGCCGAAGAATATTTCAATGTAGCTTGGTGTTATTATCGACTGAATCAATATGCGCCTGCGCTAAAATGGATAGATAGAGGATTGAAGGTTTCATTTGATGTCTACCAAACAAAAGTTAAACTGAAAACAATACAAGCTTTAATTCAAAATAAAGACGATATACAGGCAATTTATCATTATTTAATCAAAGAATATCATGAAATCAAGGATAATTTAAGCCAAGAGAATAAACGTTTCTATTTAGAATTGCTTGTAGAATTTTGCGAAAAAGCATATAAATATAAAGAAGCTTTACATTACTACCGGTTATTAGTTAACAAATATTAATAGGTTTCCAATTTCATTGTCAAAAGGACTGTTAAGTCAGTAATTTGAATGATGAATTGGAAACCTTTTTACTATCTTATATAAATAAATATAAGGTAAAATTATTATATAGATAGGAGTGATAATCTTGAGGATTAAAAAAATGATAATATTATTCATGCTTTTGTCAGTCAGTTATAACATGACTAGTTCTGTAAGGCATAGTACGCCGCCTTGTATATTCGATGAAACTGGTAAAGCGATTAATTCGCCATGTGAAATAATCGCTAATCCAACCGGAATTATTTATTTTCCGGATTAGCTTTAATTATTTATCAAAGAACTAACTTAGAAGGTAATAAAAATGGTTAATTAAATTGAGTGTAGCAATTACACTATTGTTTATAATAGTATGATTCTTACTATTAAACAAAAGAGTCAGAAAGGAAATGTAAATAAACTATTTGCAGGACAGAAATTATGAAACTCAAAAAAATCACAATGCTTTTATTATCTTCATTCTTATTTTTCGCAACAGCAACAAGCAATATTATTGCCTCCGAAAGTGATGATAATCCAGATGAAAACCCAACAGCTACTTGGACGGACGAACCATCTGAAAGAGCCATTGAGTTAATGGAAGAGGCGCGACAAAATCCCGTTTATGAATATCCTGAAGCAGCTTCTGAAATAGTAGATGGATATTTAAGAGAATATGGCAGCATGAAATTTACAACAAGTGAAATTAAAAACACATACAATTTTATTGGACAAGCTTCTTATCATAATGGTTCCACAAAACCCGAAGTCTTACAATATATGCAAGGCTCTACAACTACAACCACTTGGAATGTAAGTGGTACAATAGAAGGAAGTGCTGATATAAAACTTGCTTTTTTAAGTGAAATCAAAGCTAAACTAGGTGTAACTGTTGGTAGATCCACTACCACAACAAAGTCCTCTCAGGCTCTTGCAACTTTAACAGTTGATCCTGGCTATACAGGCTACATTGACGCTTATCATAAAGCAGTATATGCTGTTGGCTCTATTCCATATTGGGATTATGCTCCCGGTACTGTCAACGTAGAACGAAGTGGTTCAATCAATGTGAGTGGTTATGCTATTGTTCAAAACAGTATACACTTTGACTCGTATGAAAAAAAAGATTAAAATTTTGACTCTCTTATCGTGTCTGCTTATGAGTGGCTGTACTCAAGCGCCAGCAAAAAGCTATGATCTCGATGAAGTAAATAATGACTTACTGAATCATACATTTGAGACGGCTGATTTAGTTGATGTAGATTATTCCCTCATCAATGCTGCTGGAATCTATATTGGCGGACAGATGATCGATGAAAACCTTGAATCCTTTAATATGGACAGTCCTAAACAACAGCGTACTATTTTCTATACGATTGGTGAAGATAGCCGATGTTGTATCATCATTTCCGAATTATCACTAGATTCAAATAGCAAAGAAGTCGTTTCAGTATATTTGACAATGCTTTGGCCAGAAGCAGATGTGAAAAGCTACGAACATATCCGTTCTTCCCAAATTCAGATGGGTAATCTCTTATTTAATGTAACCATAGAGGGTGAAGATTGGTATCCAGCTGCATATTTCTTAGAAGAATTTGCCGATTACATCCGCGATTATAATTAATCAGCCATATATAAAGTAATTGCCGATGAACTGCTGCGTGATGTCTGTCATCAGGAGTTTGATTCCAATATTTATATTGATTATCTGATTGAGAAATACACTAAGCTTTATAATTTAGATTAATAAGAATAAAAGGAAAGTTTTGAATTATTAAATTCAGACTTTCCTTTTATTATATATTTATTTAACCAGAATCGCGGTTTTATTTTTTCTGCTTTCGTATATGAACATTTTCCCTCCATAATGTCTGTAAAACGGGTCCCGATAGCGATATGCGGATTGTTCATCATAGGCTTTTGCGCATTCTATGAATGCTTCGAAATTGTCACGGTTCAATACTTCCTTGCTATGTGATGTTAATATGTGCTCAAAAGGCAGTTCCGCTGTTTTTTCTAATACTTCAATATGCTTTTGAATCGCAGATGCTTCCGGAAAGTATAAACATACCATACTGCAGATTGAATCTCCTCCCAAAAGCAATTTTAAGGGTTCAATGTAGAAGCCAGTCATGCCCGGTGTGTGAGAAGGCAGCAAAACAGGTTTTATGACAATATCTCCTAGGTCTAATAAAGCCTCACAATCAAATGCCCTCTTGTTTTCCAAGCGGTAGCACATATAGCTGTTAAAATTAAAATCATCAGGCACTAAATTCCTTTGCTTAGCCTGCTGATAAATGATTTCCCGAATATCTGTTTGATTATAAAAACGATCTGCCAGACGATATTCATCAGGATTCATATAAACCTCATCAAATTGATAGTTGCCGCCGATATGATCAGCATGCCCATGTGTGTTGATTACCATCAGCGGTTTATCGGTAATGGCTTGAACTGTCTGCCTTAAATTGCCGATTCCCATCCCTGTATCAATCAATGCGGCACGCTTGCTTCCAACAATTAAAGTTACAAATACACCCATGGGATCTTCAATATGATAGACACATGTAAAAGGCTGATGGATTTTAAAATAAATCTGCTCGCTCATATTTACCTCCTTATGATACTGTGCGCTTTATTGTGCAGAGTTCAACTTTATGTTATATTTTAATCATGAACAACATGAACAAAACTGAAACTATCATCTACTGGATGAATACAGAATGCTTTAATGAAGCATCCAATTTTGAAAAAGGTTTAAACCAGCTTAATGAAGAAAGGCATACGATCACACTGGCGCTTAATCAAAGAGAAGATCAAAATTTATCACTGGCAGCAGGATTATTGCTTGATCTAGCGGTTGAAGCCAGCGGTTTTAAGGCAGACGTACTGCATGATCATGAAAATAAGCCTTATGTCTTAAATCATCCTGAGTTATTCATCAGCTGTACACATTGCCATCCATATGCTGCAGCTATTATTTCAAAACAACCGGTAGGAATTGACATTGAATCACAGCGTATAAATTTCAGCGATATTGAAAAACACTACTATTCTGATGAAGAAAAAAACTATCTTCAAAGCTTCAGCAATAATAATGATCGGCAAAAAGCCAGAACTGATTTATGGTGCCGAAAAGAATGTCTGATTAAGTTTGACCGCCTGCGTGATTTAAAAGCTTTATCAGGGCTGAAGCCGCCGCTTGGCTATCGATTTATTTCTCAGTTCATAGCTGGTTATTCTTTTGAAATTCTTATCCCCGACACCAGCTACAGCATTCAAGAAGTAACCATTCATGATTTTAAATTTTAAGCCAATCATACTCACGCAATATTGAATGACCTGGCAGGAAAGGATGAAGTATCACGCTTCACCTATTCTGTCAGGTTTTATTTATGCAACGAGAAAATCCCTCTGATATAAATAACATTTCATTGTTATTCAATTACGAGGGATTCAATCTAAAAGTCAACACTGCTGCACTTTACCCTTTATAATCTTTCAGAATTGGTGCTCCTTTACATTTAAAGCCGTTAAAGATTGGGATGCCGGTATACTCCTTAACCGGTTCAGCCTTGCTGAGCACACGGATTGCACCTGATGCCAGCCCCTCCATCTCATATTCTCCGGCCTGATCAATAATCGGAGCAATCCATTCAATGTATTTTCTAATTTGCTTTTTTAAGTAATCGTCTTTGGCAATGCCGCCGGTTAAAATAATCGCATCGACATGTCCCTCTAAAACCACTGAACAAGCGCCGATTTGTTTAGCGACTTGGTAAATAAACGCATTGTAAATTAATGCCGCATATTCATCGCCCGCTTCAATGCGCTTCACGATTTCCTGCACATCGGCAGTACCTAAGTGATCAGTAAAACCACCGCATTTTGAAATTCGATTTAATATTTCCTCCTGCGTATAAGCATTGCTGAAGCACATTTTCACAATTTCACTAGGCGGCACCCAACCAGAACGTGTCGGTGCCATCGGTCCATCACCTGAAAGACAGTCATTGCAGCAGATTAATTTGCCTTTGCAATGAGCTCCCACAGTAACTCCGCCGCCTAAATGAACACATATTAAATTAAGATCTTCATAATGCTTGTTGATTGACTGTGCGTAACGAATGCAGTTTTCCTTATGATTTAAAGGATGCCCACGGCTTTCTCTAAACAGCTCCTTAAAACCGGTAACCCGCTCATAGTCGCATAATTCATCGACATCAGGCGGATTTACCGTAAAACATTCACCGCCATATATCTTAGCCAGCTCGATGACAATTTGCGGCCCCAAAACATTGGGATGACGATTACTATTCAATGTCGTTTCATATAAAGTATTATTTTCAGTAATCCGGTACACACCACCGCTTAATCCCACAAGACCGCCGGCTCTCGCAGCAAAAGCATCAATGCCAGATAAATCTAAGTGATGATCGCTGATTGCATTCAGAATTGTTGCCGTTCGTTTTGGCAGCTGATCATGAATCGTTCTGCATGCCTGCAGTTCTTTAATATCATGATTCACATTCTCTTGAAAGATCTTCTGATCATTTTCAAATAATGCAATTTTTGTTGAGGTAGAACCTGGATTAACTACAAACACAACATATTTATTATTCCTCATAATTATAATTGATTAGCTAACCAATCCGCTGCTTCACCAAATGTCTTCTTTTTTTTCAGTTCCATAAAAGGTACCTCAATTTCAAAGGCATCTTCCAAGGCTGCCGAAAATTGAACGATGTTTGTCGACTTACAGTGTAAATCTTCTTCAAATCGAGTATCTGCCCCTAACGCCTTTTCATCCATACCAAACAGATTTGCTGCCTTTTTACATAACACTTGAATTGCTTCTTCCTTGATTGTCATATTTACTCCTCCTTTTGATCAATCATTTCATACTTATAATAATAAGTGGTTTAACATAAATCATTAGTCTAGAGTACAAAGCTATGCTATAATCTATAATGAAATAAGCCCCTTAAATATGAAAGTTTTGGTATCATCAGTTTAGCATATAATTTAAAATACAGATTTACATGGATTTATAATTGAAGAAAGGAGTCAATTTATCACACATATTTTTTTATGATAAATCGTGAGTAATTATGAACAACTACTGTGAACTTAACAATTTTCAACTTATTTTAAATTTTATTCAAAAGTGTGAAGAATTTAAAATGCTGAAGAAATCATCAGAGCTTAACCAAACCATCAACCGGATACGGATGATAACCGCACTGGATAAAACCTATGGACTCAAGTTTAATCAAGATACATTATATTTTATCAATGATAAAGATTTGACTTCCTTTGATTATCCAGATAATCTTCAATTTATCATTTTGAATACAGATAAAAGCCAATTACCGGCTATGCTGTGCGATCATGCTGCCCTGATTATACTGTGCAGTGATGAATCAGCCTTTATGAATCTGTATCAATATGCCGAAGAACTGAGAGAGACGGCGGAAAAAATGAATCATTTTATCCTGCAGCTGGCAAAGAATATCTCTGAGAATGCTTCTCTTGATGATATTGTTGCATCAATTTCTGAAATCTATCAAAGACCGATCAGTATTATTGATAATGCATATAGTGTCATGGCCTTTTCTTCCTTCTGTGAAACAGATACACATCTTATTAAGGAATACAGAAGAGGCTATCTGGATGAAGGGGCGGTTGCCATGCTTAATCGAATCAATTTCATGACGCCTTTATCAAAGAGCACTAAAATCCGCTATTATGATGTCGATGAAGAAGCAGGAGCTAATATACTGGGTTATTCCCGCAATAATTACAGTCTGATTTATGTCAACAATGTTGCTATGGCTGCTATCAGTGTCTTTGATAATTATGATATAAGTGACTGCATGCTTGCCTTTTTAGAACCTATTTCTTTTATGCTGAGCCTGCATCTGCAGAAGCAGAAGTTTTATATGCTGAATAAGGGTTCCTATTATAACCATTTATTATCGGTAATTACCTGTGGTGTTCCCTTTAATTCTGAAGTTATGGTCTCCCGTCTGCAGTCCTTAGGTTATACTGTTAAGCAATATTTGTATTTTATGGCTGTGGAATTAAATGCCAGCGATGGCAAAGATTTAAAAGCCGTTTCTTCAATAGCCGAATATGTAAAAAACATGATTGCTAATTCTATTTACTTGATTTTAAATAATCGGATTTTATTTCTTGTTTCAAGAGATGAACCTATCCAGCGCTCCAGCATCTTAAAATGGGAGAAATCAATTCGCAGTATTCATGTACTGCTTGGTATCAGCAATGCTTTTGAAGATTTAAATGCTTCTCAGCAATATATTCAGGAAGCAAATAGCGCTATTGAAATGGGTACTCAGATTCATCCGGAACAGTGTATTTATATTTTTGATGATTATCAGATCTATGCGGCCTCAAAATATTTATTAGAAGCCGGTAAATCAGAGCTGGTGCTATATCCGCCATTAATGAAGCTGATTGAGTATGATAAAAAGCATAAAACAAATCTAACCGAGACCCTTCAGGAATACCTCGTTAATCCGAAAAAGCCGCTTGAAGTATGCGATAAGTTATTTATTCATAAGAATACATTGTACTATCGTTTAGATAAGATAAGAAATATCATCGGGGCTGATTTTGAGTCAGTTGAACAAGTCACGAAAATCAATTTATCTTTAAAAATGCTGAAATATCGTGAAAAAAGCAATGGATAATAGAATAGAGTGCTTATCGTTCAGCTCACATATAAGTTTAATTCATTTTTAATTAGTCTGCATGCTTTTAAATTGCATATAATAAAGAGCCTAAGCCTAAGAATTCATTCATTATTCTATTTTTTATTGTGCTTGCGTACATAGGTAACGAACTATTCTTTATTTATAATTGAAGCTGTAAATAGTACATGATTCACATAAGAAGAAGCTATTATACCAAGCTTTAGCTGTGAGCAGCAATGAATGAATAATTGAATCATATAGGTAGACCTATGACGCAAATGGTTCAAATAGTAATTCATAGAATCATCATTTTTATAATGTCCTGATCGTGCTTTTCATTATGCAGAAGCTCATGATTGCGAATAATCAAAAATGCTTCAAGATTGTACTAAATACATGTCAGATAGTTTCATTAACTAAAGGAAAGAGGCAAAACATGCAAAAAATCGAGAAGTTAGACGGTATGCCGACTTATTCACCGGAAGATAAAACTACATTTAAAATAGAAAAACGTGAATATGAAGGGCAAGAAATCGATGTTATTATGCGCAAGGGTCACCCTGGTATAACGATTGATGAGGTGAATAAACTGCGTGCTGAGGGTAAGCAGGTCCCTGATTTTTCAATTTGTGCAAAGTATAATCCACGAACTTATACGGCAACTAAAGCTGCTCCGCATATTATTTGTGAGCAGGATGTTGCTTGTGTACTGCGTGACGGAACTAAAATATACAGTGATATCTATCGGCCAGCGAATGCTGCTGAGCCTATTCCGGTTATTATTTGCTGGGGACCTTTCGGCAAAAGGCCGCATGAAGGGCAGGATGGCTGGAAACTAATGGGTGTGCCACCGCAGACTGTTTCAGAAATGGCTAAATTTGAAGCAGCAGATCCCGCCTACTGGTGTCATCACGGTTATGCTGTTGCGAACGTAGATCCACGCGGAGTTGGCAATTCTGAGGGCGATGTGAATCTTTGGGGTATTGAAGACGGTAAAGACGGCTATGATTATGTTGAATGGATTGCTAAGCAGCCATGGTGCAACGGAAAGACATCTTTCTTTGGCAATTCAGGTGTCTGCATGGTTGTATGGCGTATTGCAGCACAGCAGCCTCCTCACTTATCATGCATTGCCGCATGGGAAGGCACTGGAAATATGTATACTGAATCCTTAACCTTCAACGGTATACCTCGGCCTGGTTTTGAGAATGGCATCGTTACCGCATGCGCATGTAAAAATTGGATTGAAGATTTAGGGAATATGTATCTGAAGCATCCATATTATGATGCTTATTGGCGCAGTAAAACACCGGTATGGGAAAACATAAAGGTTCCGGCTTATGTATGCGGAGGTATGTGTCATTTCCATTTAAGAGGTTCGGTTGTCGGTTTCAGGAAAATCAGATCACCTAAAAAATGGCTCCGGCTGCACCGGGATATGGAATGGCCGGATACTTATAATCCTGATAATATGGAGGATCTCCGCAAATTCTATGACCGCTATTTAAAAGATATTCGAAATGGCTGGGAGTTTACGCCAAAGGTAAGGGTTGACGTAATGGATGCTTATAATTTTGATTATATTCCAAATAAGCCTGAAAAAGAATTTCCTATCGCCAGAACAGTTTATCAAAAGCTATATCTAAATGCTGAAGATGGATCAATGACTTTGAATCCCAGCGTAAAAACATCAGAACTTGTTTATGACAGTAAAACCGGTATGGCTTCTTTTGGCATTAAATTTGATCAGGATACCGAAATTATTGGCTATATGAAGCTGCATTTATTTATTGAATGCCGCGGTCATGATAATATGGACTTATTTGTTTTTATTAAGAAGTATAATGCTGAAGGCACTTATATTCCTATTGATTGCATGGGATTTGATTATCGCGGTGCCTGGGGTCAGTCAAGAGCCTCACGCAGAGAATTAGATTTATCTGAAAGCACTGATTATCAGCCGGTAATGGCCCATCAAAAGGATGAACCATTAGAACAAGGAAAAGTTTATGAGCTGGATGTTGAAATCCATCCGCATGCCAGAATATGGCATAAAGGTGAGGAGCTACGTGTTGAAATCACACCAGAATTCATCAAAACCGATTGGTATGAGGATCATGGCATGAATTTCTATACGGATAATGGCCCTGAAGGTACAAAGCATGTCATTCATACGGGCGGTGAATATCCATCTTATTTACAGATTCCAACTATTCCGCCAAAGTATCAAAGTGGTGATTACAAGTATAAGGGTTAAAATATAAAATAAGGGAAGATCTCTGAATCTTTGAAGTGGTACCTATGTCAAGGACAATAAATAAAAAAGGTATTAATTTTTCAAACTAAATGAAATATCCTCTTGTTGAAATCAAACAGGAGGATATTTTTATGCTAGGGCGTTGTGAATGGTTCTTATCAGATGGCTGTTTATTGATTGGAAAGGACGCTGAAGAATACTTATCAATCCAACTTAAACACCATGAAACCACGATAAAAAGAATTGATTCATCATTAGATAGTATCCGTGAATTGAATCAATTAGTTGAACGTGATTATCTTGTTGCTACTATTATGGAAACTGGGGAATCTTTATCTTGGATTCAGTTAGAGCTAGAATCGTTGCTCAAAGAACTTTCACTTGTGCTAGAAAGTCCTTGTTGAAATTCCCTTGCTTTCTTGAATTTCTCAATGATTTTCACAGGCTCTTTCACAAGATCAATCAATGGATATTTACCGGTTTTGTAATATTCGTAAAACATGTTGGGTGACAATTTGGCTAGCGCATATTGATAACGTTCGTTATTGTAATAATCCATATATTCATCAACTGTTCCTTTTAGTTTTTCGAATTCTTCAATGTCTTTAAAGTACTCTCCAATCTCATCTTTCATATGTCCAAAGAAGGATTCCTGTGGTGCATTATCCCAACAGTTTCCTCTTCGCGACATGGATTGACGAAGTTCTTTGTCCTTGAGAAGCTGAATAAAGCGATGAGATGTATAATGACTTCCTTGATCAGAGTGAATCATTGCATCTGTATGAATTGTTGTATTTGGATTCTTGTATAATTGTTCAATTGTTTCCAATACAAAATCTTCTTCAAATGATTCTGAAAGCACATAAGCTAGTATCTGTTTCGTAAACGCATCTTTGATGACAGATAGATAGGCTTTCTTTCTTGATACACTGTAAAAGAAATAGGTAATGTCAGTTAATAATACATATCCTGGTCCATATTCTTCAAAGCGTCTTTCTAGTAGGTTTTTGGCAACATTTGATGATTTTAACGCCTTCATCATCCTTCTGATCGGGTTTGCCTTACGAATCGGACAGAATAACTTGTATTTCTTCATCAACCTTGATACCTTTTTCTCATTCATCAAAATGCCTTTTTTGTGAAGAAGCCACATATGAATGCTTCGTCTACCTTTATCACATTTTCTTTCTTTAAATGCTTCGAGTATCAATTCGAAGTCTTTTTCATCTTGTACTTCTTTTTGACAAGGATAAGACTCAGGAGCATCCTTTCGTTTTGCCCAAGCATAATAACCACTTCTTGAGACTCCTGCACTTTCACATAGATAACTGATCGTTAATGTATTTCCTTTTGACTTCAGCGTTCGATCGATCAATTCGTATTTTTCTCTTGCTGTTTGTCCTTCTGTATCTTTGAGAGTTGCTTTTTGTTGATGGATCTGATCCTTTTTAAAAAATCATTCTCTTGTTGGAGAAGTTTATTCTTATGTTTCAATCGAGCTATCTCTTCTTCTGGTGTTAAATCTTTTGTGCGAGGACGACCACTATTTCCTTTACGAGTATCCTTAAATCCACTAAGACGTTCGCTTTCATTTTTCACTCTTTGAATAAATGCTGAGCGTCTTTTTGCGCCTAGTACTTGTGGATCGAATCCATATTTTTGAAAAATGACTGATGGTGTTAATCCACTCTCATAATCCGCTAAAAATAACACTTTGAATTCTTCAGTATAGTTGATGTATCGTTCTGTTACACTGACCACATAAGGATTCTTGTGTAGTTCTTCTACCTGTTCTTTTGTGAAATGTTTTACGCCCATATTGTAACCTCTATTTACTTTTTTAGTTTACCAGAAAAAAGGAACCTTGTAATTAGGTTCCAGATTTATCATTACTCTCTTTTTTCTGGTGTCCTTTTTACAGGTTCCATTTTACTTAACAGAGGAGCTTCCCTTTTTATTTTGTCACTTTTAATCGTTTATGCATGTTGCTGATTCAGCTTTTTATAGATACCGCTAAGCAGTAAACCCAGAATATTTAAGGCCGCGGCTACCAGGATTGCCGGTGTATCTTGTCCCGTTAAATTATACAGAGCGGACATGATGGTTGGTCCGAAATAACCCGCTGCCGCAAAGCCGATAAACATGATGCCATAATTCACGCCATTGTTTGCGGAGCCAAACTGGGAAGCTGTAAAGCCAGGATAAATGCCCATGATTGAACCAAACATGAAGCCCACGATGCTTACGCCAAGATAAAACATGAAGGCCGTATCAGGACTGGAAAAATACAGCAGGATAAGACCTAAAATTGAACCTGTGAAGACCATTCTGATCGTACTTAATATACCAAAGCGGTCAGATAAATATCCGCAGATAACTCTGCCGGCCGTATTAAACAATGCGATCATTGAAACAACGGCAGCCGCTTCGGCAGCTGAGATTTCTATGATTCTTCGTGCTAGCGGTGAAGCGAGAGATATTATCATCAGACCTGAAAAAGCACCGACACACAGCATACATAGCATCACATAGAAAACAGGTGTGTGCAGCATTTGCTGCCATGTATAATTCACACTCTTCCCTGCCTGTGATTGATTTCCCTGATAACCATTAGGTAAATAGTCAGGCGGACAATCCTGAATTACCATTGACGATATGCATATGATCAGCAGCATCACAGTACCCACAGTTTTGAAGCATGATGTCACGTCCATAAAGTTCATCAGCCAATTGGCAAGAATCGGGATAATCACTGAGCTTATGCCATAAGAGGCTGTCGCAATACCGCCAATCAGGCCCTTTTTATCAGGAAAGAATTTAATCGTATTAGAAATGGTACAGCCATATACCATGCCGACACCTAAGCCGACACCTAAGCCGACACCTAAACCATAAGTAATCAGCAGCATTGCTTCTGATGTTACAAAACCGGTGGCAATCATACCCATACCAAATAATAAGCCGCCGCAGATAATAACTCGCTTAGAGCCTATTTTTTTAATTAATAAGCCGCCGCCGATCATGGTAATCGGGCCAACTGCATTGGCAAGAGTGAATACAATTGCTAAGCTGGATATTTCATTACCTGTAAGTGCACTGAGATAAGAAGCCATCGGTGAAGCAAAGACACTCCATGCATATAATGAACCAATGCATAAATTTATCAGACAAGAAGCAATCAGAATTAACCATCTTTTCTTATTTAAATCCATATTCCTCTCCTTTTTTGAAAAGGTGCTCATTAAGCAGAGCACCTTAATTAAGATTAAAAATCAAAGCCCTGCCAAGTCTGAATCCCTGTATATTCCTTAGGTATTTCTAAACCATCCAAAATGCGGATAGCCCCCGCTGCCATGGCCTCCATTTCAAATTCACCGGGATATGCATACACTGGCGCAATCCAGCTGCAGTCTTCGCTAATTTGCTGAACTAAATGTTTTGAATGAACCATCCCGCCGCTTAACAGAATTCCTTCAGCTTTACCCTTTAACACACAAGCCATGGCGCCAATATATTTCTCTACCTGATAGATAAAGGTTTCCCATACCATTTGGGCTGCCTTATCACCCTGTGCAATACGCGCTTCAATCTCCCGTGCATCAGAGGTCCCCAGCCATGAAACAAAACCGCCGGTTTTCATAGCTAATTTTTCCATTTCCTGAGCTTCAATCTGATGCTTTTTCATATACTTCAAGACTTCCACAACAGGAACTGCACCGCAGCGTGTCGGCGCCATCGGGCCTTCACCGCCGACAATATCATTGCCGTCTATCATCCGTCCCATACAGTGAGCAGATACGGAAACACCGCCGCCTAAATGACAGACGATATAATTTGATTCTTCATATTGCTTGCCCATTTGATTACTATGGCGGATTGCTGTTTCTTTCAGATTTAAGGCATGCAGATGCACATTGCGATATACATCCTTTATCCCTGTCATTCTGGCCTTATCTTGCAGTTCATCAGTATCCGGCGGGTTTACTACAAAACACTGCCTGCCATACTGTTTAGCTAACTTATCAGCTAATAATGAACCTAATTGAGCAGGATGGGATATGCCGTTAGCACCTTCAGCCGCATGCTTCAGCAATAAATCATTCACAATATATGTGCCGCCCTCGACAGCCAGCAGCCCGCCGCCGCGTCCTACAAAAGCATCGACCATACTTAAATCAATCTGATTTTTATTTAATATATCAAGAATCGTTGCTTCACGGTAAGGAAATTGATCTACGATATTCTTAAATTCCTTTAATTTACCAGCATCATGTGCCACATTTTCTGAAAACAGGCATTTATCTCCTTCAAATAATGCAATCTTCGTTGAAGTTGAACCTGGATTTATTGTGAAAATACGTTTATCTTTCATGTTTTTCACCTTGCGCTCTGACGCAGCTCATCGCGATATTGCCCACCAATTCAGAAACCGGCGCACCTCTTGAACAATCACACACGATTTTCGCAAAGCCCTGCAGCATCGGGCCGTAAGCATCAGCATTAGCAAATTGCTGAACCAGCTTTACCCCAATATTACCAACATCGATATCCGGCCAAATTATGATATTAGCCTGACCAGCAACCTTGCTTTCCCGCTTAACCTTTTTAGCGGCAATGGCTGGATTAATTGCAGAATCTAATTGGAATTCTCCATCAATGGCAAGATCTGGCCGCTTTTCATTTGCAATTCTTACTGCTTCAGTAACCTTATCAACAAAAGGCCCAGTACCTGATCCGCATGTCGAATAAGATAATAACGCGCATTTTGGTTCCCAATCCAACAAAGTATGCAGGGTATCACAAGCTGTAATAGCAATGCTCGCCAGCTGCTCACTATCCGGATCAACACAAACAGCACTGTCACCAAAGCCAAGCAAACTGCCCTTAGAGCCTTGATAGGAAGGAATATTAAAGATTCCTACACTTGATATCGTATTTACACCTTCTTTTAGCCCAATCACCATTTGTCCGGCAAGAATTACTTCGCCGGTAGAATGTGTAAGACCGGCAAATGTAACATCGGCTTCACCGACAGCCTGAAGCATCAATGCTGTATACATGGCATCTTTTTCAGCCCGGCGTCGCATTGATTTCTCAGAAAACATGGTATTTCCAGAACAGTATGCGGCTATTAAAGCTTCGACCTTTACGCTGTCTGAAGCATCATAAATAACCATATCATCCAGTGAAATATTAAAATCTTCGGCTGCTTTTTGAATATCTTTTGGAGTTCCTACCAAATAAGGAATACAGATTTTTTTGTCTGCGCATTCTCTGGCAGCCTGTAAAATCTTTTCTTCGCAGCATTCTGGAAAAGCAACCCGCTGTGGATTTGTTTTAGCCTTCTCCATAATTGTATCCAGTATATTCATAATAACCTCCCTTTCGTCACAGAAGGAGCTGGTTCGCTCCTTCATTCTGAATTACTAGAATTAAATCTATTTTTGTTTCTTAATCAGTTCAGCTAAATCGCCGACGGTTTTTGCCGCACCTGCTTCAGTAATAGAAATCATCACATCAAATTCATCCTCCAGCTGTGCTGTCAAACCAACAAAAACAACAGATGGTGCCTTGAAATCATTAAATACTGTCGATGCATTAATAGTAGCAGCATCTTTATGATAGGCTTTAGCTACTAATGGAATAAGTTTCTCTAAAGTTTCATCACAGATAACTGCATCAGCCTTCTCTTCAGCAGCGATAGCTGAGCATACTTCAGCCGCTGTTTCATTTTTATGCCCTAATTCAAATACAACTGTTTTATAGCCATCTCGCTGAACGATAACCGCATGAACCGGATATGGCATATTAGCACGTATTTCTGCTTCATTTGCCTTTGTGATACCGCGTACCATCACATTTCTTTCCGGCCCTTCTTTTAGCCGCACCGATGCATACGCATACGGTTCAAGATCTTTCAGCTCCGGCTTCAAACTCATAACAGAAGGAGTAATCAGTAAAAACATTTCTGCTTCACCATCAATTTCCTGCCATTCAGTCTCCATATTGCCGCAGGCATTACATGCATAAACCGGCGGCCATTCTACTGCTTTGCATTGCGGACAAACACGCCCCATGATTTTTCCTTCTTCTAAAAAATCATAGTATTTCTTAACAATTCTTTCTAATTTAACAGCCATTTTAACTTTACCGCCTTTCCTAATCCTTAGTTCTCAAGATGATATTACAAAGATTTTGACCGCCGCCGAAACCTCTTAAGAATGTTGTTTTCGGCAGTTTTTTAATTGGGTTAACGGCTTCACCGCGCATCTGCTTCACGGCATCATACACATCAGCAAGACCGGAAGCCGCATGAGCATGACCAAAGGCTGTACGTCCGCCATTAGGATTAATCGGCTTATCGCCATCAATATTAGTTCGTCCATCCATTACATATTTCCATGCCTGACCCTCAGGAATATAACCGGCAATCTCAGCCGAAATCAACTGTGATGAAATAATAAAATCATTCACATACATTAAATCAATTTCATCAGGCTTAACACCTGTCACATTATAAACTTGACGGGCTGCTTCCTGAGTACCATAGACTTCCAGGAATGGGTTACTAGCCTCTAATGCAGAATTACCTACCCCTAAAACTAAAATCGGTTTCTTTTTAGAGATTTTCTCCGCAAGATCCGTCGCACATACAACTACTGCCGCCGCACCATCACATTTATGCTCCAAACCTGAGATACGCATATAATTGCCTACCCGTGGATTATTTGATGATTCCATATAATCCAATACATTCTCATAACCAGCTTCTTTAGCTAAATCTTCATATAACTGATGATCGATCGCTAAAGGATTATTCATTGCATTATGCCGGGCATTTACCGCCAGCATACATAAGGCATCATCAAGCTGTTTAGGTGTTAAACCCGCCTTTTCCATATACCATGCCGCACTGTTGTCATGACCTAAATTAGATAATAAATGACGAGAATATGCATTATCAACTAACCATTGCGTAGAACGCTGAAATTCGTCAAATGAGAATTTATGGCGAATATGTGCAGGTTTTCCCTCGGTTGCCAAAGCATCGCCAAACTCTACACAGCCAGACAGCACAACGTCATATTTACCTGATGCGACAGCCTGAACTGCCTGATCCAGGGCAAGATATCCCGTACAGCATGCTTCAGAGTGATGAAGTGATGCTTTACCCCGCATACCGAACCATTCTGCCACCTGCATATTAGGCGTCAAATAATTTGAGCCATTCAGCGGACTAGCTTCGCCGTGAAAATAAAATTCTACATCCTTAGGTGAAATGCCGGCATCCTCCATCGCGGATAAAGCGGCATAGCCGAATAAATCACCTTCCGTATATCCTTCTGTTTCCGGATCGTTTAAAGTTTCCATAAAAGGTGTGCAGCCAACACCGATAATTGATACGCTGCGAGCAAATTTTTTAGGATTTGTCTGATTAAATGAATTCATGGTTTATATACCTCCTTACCAAAATTATAGACCTTTATAAATTGACAAACTATGTTCCACTATCTTAATACAGGCCGAAATAAGGCTTCATATTTTAGGCAAAAGACCAAAGGGCAATAATTCACCTGATTTTAAAATCCAGTCCGTCAGCACCCTATCCAACTGCAAATAAGCCCATAAAACACTGAAACTCTCACTTCTAAAACAAAAAATAGGTTTACTAAAGGATAAATATCGATTTATACCGTCTTTTCCTTATAATAATTTAATGTTTTATTGGTTTAAAGTCCAAAACAATATCTAGAGCTGCTTTTAGCCTTATGGCAATTCCGATAATTGATAATTTAATACCATTAGCTTCCTTATTATGTATTAAAACTTGATTTAAGCCATCCGCCATACTTAATTTAAAAATAAATTTGATGCTTTTGAAATATGATTGTATAAAAATCCAAATTTGTATTTTATTTAGCAAGTCTTTTGGTTTTTCAGTCCATTGTTGGACATTTGCGGATATTATATACTTTACTTGCGTTATAGGTAAGGGGTTACATTTTATAAATAATGGTGTCTAATTTTAGATAATGCTTTTAAAAAGGAGGATAAAGCGAATGTCTGAAACAACAGGTAAAAAGCCTAAAGCTGGTTCCAGTAATTTTGGTTCTAAAGGTTGGTTTATCATTTTAATCAGTATTGTATATTTTTATTTAAGTACAGCTGTTACTTCTGATGGTCTTAATGTTATTAATAATTATTTAGTAGGTAAATTTAGTGTCAGTATGTCATCATTAACGATATTTGCCACAGCAGGCGGCTGGCTGACTTTAGTGAGTATCCCGCTTTTCACAAAATTAGCAAATGCCAAAGGTGCAAAATCTGCAATTATATCCTCTTTGGTAATATTCATTTTCGCTACCTATTTCATTTATCATGCTGACAGTCTTATCGTTTACGGTATTGCCATGACTTTGGGATGCATGGCAGTTGTCGGCTTTTCCATGGTTGGTACAGGCTTGCTGGGTGCCAATTGGTTCCCTACTAAAAAGGGATTATACATGGGTTGGGCTACATTTGGTATTCCTATTTCAGCGGCATCTGTTTCAATTATGCAGCAGGCCATGATTAATACTATTGGTTTTGAAAATATCAGCTGGTTCTTCATTGGCATTGCGGTTCTGACAATCATCGTTACCTTCTTTTTCGTTAAAAATAATCCAGAAGAAGCTGGCGCATTCCCTGATAATGATCAATCGATGACCAAAGAGAAGGCTCATCAAATCTGGGAACGCGGTGAAGAACTTAAACGGACAAGTCCGTGGGATGCTTCAAAGGTTCTTCATTACTCAGAAACATGGAAGATTGCAATTGGCTGGGGTGTATTAATGATGGGTGCATCAGGAATTATTGCGCAATTTGTAACCGCCGCGGTTACATGGGGCCATGACATTCAATACCCTATCATGCTGCTTACGGTAATGTTCCCTGTCGGTTTATTCTTCTCCTGGTTTGCTGGCTATTTAGATGATAAATTCGGTGTAAAAAACGCAACCTTCTTTATCGCTGGTCTGTTATGTTTTGGGGCAGTCATTGCCGGTCTATTCGGCAGCAACGCGATTGCTCTGGCTGTCGGCGGCGGCTGTTTTATGGGAGCTATGTCAGGCGGCAATAACTTGACGATGTCTGTTACCGGCTCAAAATTCGGACGCTATGACTTTAATAATGCCTGGGCAGTTATATCGGTAATCACACGTATTATTTCTTCTACAGGTATTATTCTTGTATCATTAATTGCTGATAAGTTTGGATATACAACTTCATATCTAGCTGTTGCTGTAACTGTTATCATCGCTTCATTTGTAATCAAGGCTACGGATGTTACATGTGTCGGCAGAAGTGTAGTCAATGAAGAAGAGTAATAAAATCGTTTTATGATTAATGCAAAGTGCTGAATTCAAAAATTCAGCCTTTCTTTATTCATATTTATTATGTATTTCATTTATCGATATTCAGCTTATATGGGTAATGAATACACGCTTATGATCAAGGAGGTTGTTGATTATGAATAAAAAATCTATTTGGACAAAGGACTTTATTTTAGTATGCTTAGCAGCTTTAGCGACGAATATATGCATGCGGATGCTTGACAGTAACCTTGCTTCTTATGCAAATATCGCTTGGAATTCTAAATCTTTAGGCGGTCAGCTGACATCTTTCTTTAATTTTGGTTCCATTCTTATGGCATTCTTCGGCGGCAGGATTGCCGATATCAAAGGCCGAAGGATTTCAATTATATATGGCTGTCTGCTGTTTGCAGTACCTACCATAGCAATGGCTTTAATCCCGCTGCCAGGCGTGGCTTTAGGTGTGCGTGTATTGCAGGGTGTGGCAAAAGGCATCGTTACGGTTGCCATGGCTTCTGTCGTTTCAGATATTGTGGCCCGTGATCAAATGAATGAAGGCATGGGAATGTTTAATCTCGGTAATACCATATCATTCGCCTTTGGACCTATGCTTGGGCTGGCACTTGTTGATATGGGCGGCTATTCCACAATGTTTCTTGTCTGCTCAATTACCTATGCCCTCGGCGTTGTATTCGCTTGGTTTATGAATTATGAAAAAAAGCAGAAATCACCAGTAATTGAAGCTGATAAAGTGAATACAATGGCGGATAAGACACCGGCAGAGTATAAAGGTATATGGAAGCTGATTGAGAAAAAAGCAATTATTGCTTCCCTTATTAACACGATATTCTTTGGCGGTTATGCATGTATTCTTGTTTTCCTAACCGTTTATGCACAAGAGGTTTTACTATTAAATTCCACACAGATTTCATTTTTTTATACAGTTGCGGCCGTCGCAATGCTGGCAGTTCGTTTATTAACCGCCAAAGTTGCTGATCGATATGGCGCCTTAATTATGATTATTCCAGGGCATTTAGCAATGATTACTGCCTTGCTCTTATTAGCTTTTACTGCTAAGACCTCTTATATTGCTTTCTTAGCTGCCGGCGCTTGCTACGGCATAGGGATGGCAATCGTCTCGCCTACTTTAAATGCTATAGCAATCGTGGATTCTCCTGCTGAACGCGGTGCTACCGCCAATGCTACTTTTTATTTTATGATGGATTTCGGTATACTTTTTGCCTCAGCTGGTTTTGGCGCGTTAATGGATATCGCGCCATCCATCGAGTCAGGCTATAACCAAACATTTTTAATTTCGGTGGGAATCATTATTTTTTCAGCTGTTTTCTCACTCATTTCGCTGAATAAAAAAGCACGTGAAAAACGAAGTGCTGTCTGATAAGTGCCATTCATAATTAGCAGCGCCTGAATATTCTATTAATCAAACATTAATTGGATGCTCAAATGACGGGGCATCCTTTATTATGGCAATGATTAGTTTCCTGCGGTATATTTCTTAGATGAATTTGTTGATACGATTATCGATTATAAGTAATACATAGTAAAGAGGATGCGAACATTTCACTCAATGTCACATCCTCTTTTAATGGTATAATTGATACATATACTGAACCCTATCTTGATCGCTGACTTGGTCGCTATCTTGATCGGTGAGCGATCAAGTTCTTTTGCGATATTTTTGGTTTCGGCTATTTGGTTTATCAGGTATTGTCATTTCTATTAGCTGTAAATTCAGAGCAGGCAAAAGGTAATTCTTTCTAAATGTCGGTTTATGTGACAAGTTTAATCTTCGCATTATTTCTATCAAAGGAAGTGACTCATTTCCCATCACATTAAGCAATTTTTGAACTGATTCGTTAATTGCGCCACTATTATTTTCATCTTCACCCACAACTACTATTTCTTTTACAGTATCTAATATAATTTCTAACATCAATTCAACAAATACAGCACTGTCTGCATCTCTGTCAGCTTTACCCAACGCGTCATAATATTCTGCTTGTCTTAATCTAATTAAGTCCTCTATTGGCAGCCAATAAAAGATTTCTTTCCACTGACCAAGCAGAAGGCTATGCCACATTCTTCCCATTCGTCCATTGCCATCTGCAAATGGATGAATAAATTCAAATTCATAATGGAAGACCGCACTGCGAATCAAAGGCTGAAGCTGAGAAGTTGAATACCAATTAAGTAAGTCATTTATTTGATCGGGTACAAATTTAGCCGGAGGTGCCATATGAATTAATTTCTCGCCATCAAATACACCGACGCCGCCATGTCGAAAAACGCCATTTTCTTTTATTAATCCTTTCATCATTGTCTCATGTGCTTTTAATAAATCCTTAATAGATAATGGATTTAATGTGAGCATCATTTCATAAGCTTCAAATGCATTTGTTACTTCTCTTATTTCGTTTGGATCACCAAGCACCCGCTTACCATCAAGAATCGCTGTCATCTGTTTCAAAGACAATGAATTGTGTTCAATTGCTAATGAAGAGTGAATGGTTCTGATACGATTCTCTTTTCTTAAGTGAGGATTCAAAGTTCCGTGAGAAAGCACGTTGATACGCCCAATCTGTTCACTGATTTCTGAAACCAAATTCATCATTTTTTCTGTAATATGGAAGGGTGGGTCATAATTACTCATAAAATCAGCTCCTTTATTGAAACATATATTTAAGCTCGGCGATTATATATTATCTGATGCTTTCATCTTAACTCGCATATCGTTATTATATCACAAAAGCACTCAGATAAACGTGATATGAAATAGATAGTCAGGCTTTCAACGCTTATTGGCAATTAAAACCGTGGCTCATATGAAACCACGGTTTTCTAATTATTCTATTCTTCCTCTTCTTCCTTCTTCGTATTGGCAATTACCTTTTCCGCGATATTTGCCGGTACTGGTTCATAGCGCTCAAACTTCTGAGTATAAACACCACGGCCCTGAGTCATAGAACGAAGATCAGTCGGATATTTCATCATTTCAGCTAAAGGTACTTCAGCCGTAATCTTTTGATGATCATTTTCCATATCCATACCCATAATCGTACCACGGCGTTTATTGAAATCACCGATGATCGTACCTGTATATTCATCAGGCACCACAACTGTAGCCGTTACGATTGGTTCAAGCAGAATTGCGTTTGCTTTTGGCATTGCATCCTTATAAGCTAAATGAGCCGCCAATTTAAAGGCCATTTCACTTGAATCGACATCATGATATTTACCATCCAGCAGTGTAGCTTTCAGATTAACAACCTTAAAGCCTGCCAAATAACCTTTATTCATGCATTCACGCAAACCGGTTTCAACCGCTGGGAAATACTGACGAGGTACGGCACCGCCGAATACCTTTTCTTCGAATACCATTTCTTCAGTATCCGGATTTGGTGAAAACTCCACAAATACATGGCCAAATTGTCCATGACCGCCGGATTGTTTCTTATGACGGCCTTCACCAACTACGGTTTTCTTAATGGTTTCACGATATGGAACCTTAGGCACAGTCAGATTAACCTCAACCTTGTATTTAGCGCGCATCTTAGAAACCAGCACATCGATATGCTGATCACCGACACCATAGAATACATTTTCCTTTGTTTCTTTATTATTTACTAAACGGCATGTCTGATCTTCCTCAACCATTCTAGCCAGCGCGTTGCTCAGCTTGTCATCATCATTCTTTGACTTTGGCCATACCGCAACACCCAGCATCGGTTCAGTAAATTTAATTGGATCAACGGCATAATGACAGCCCTTATCACACAGTGTATCATTGGTCTGCGTATAACCTAGCTTTGTCACCGCACCAATATCACCGGTAAACAGCTTGCCGACCGCTGTCTGATGCTTACCCTTTATAATATAAATCTGCGCGATTTTTTCCATCTTATCCTTCTTAGGATTATAGACATTGGAATCAGCGCTCAATGTACCGCTCTTAACCTTGATAAAACTGATGCGGCCAACAAATGGGTCAACAATCGTCTTAAATACAAGACCCGTGAATTTTTCATTTTCTGTTGTCTGCAGTTCAACTGGTTCTTCTTTTTCAATATCCGTTACAGTCACAGTACCATTTTCACCATAAGTTGGGAAATATTTAACGATCAGATCCATCAGACGTTCGATACCGGTCATATTGATCGCGGAACCAGAGAATACCGGACGAATTTCACCGCTGCGAACACCAATGCGCACACCGCGGGTTAATTCAGCTTCACTGAATTCTTCACCTGAGAAGTATTTTTCCATTAATTCATCATCGCCCATAGCAATCGCTTCAGCAATCTGATTCTTATATTCCGCAACCTCATCCTTCATATCATCAGGTACGTCACACGCTTTATCACGGTTTGCTTTTTCACCTTTAAAATACCATGCTTTATCACGCAGAATATTGATTGAACCAACAACCTCACCATTTTCAACAATAGGTACTTCAAATGGAATTACTGTCTTACCGAAAGCTTCACGCAATCCTTCATACGTTTTCTTAAATGAAGCATGTTCTTCATCTAATTTATTGATAAAGAAAATGGTCGGCAGCTTTCTGGACTGAGCGGCTTCCCACGCTGTCTGCGTACCGCTTTGCACGCCTTCTTTAGCACCCACGACGATTAACGCATTGTCGCCGGCTGCCAAGCCGCTTTCCGCTTCACCGATGAAATCCAGATAACCCGGTGTATCGATGAAATTGATTTTGGTATCCCGCCATTCAATTGGCACGATTGTTGAATAAACCGTAATACCGCGTTTGATTTCTTCTGGATCATAGTCGATCAGAGAGCTTCCCTCGCTGGTTTTACCAAAACGGTCACTGGCCTTTGTGAAATAAAGCATCGCTTCAAGAACTCCTGTTTTACCGGCACCGCTGTGCCCAAGGACAGTAACATTTCTTACCTCATGTGCTAAATAATCTCGCATCTGCAGATCCTCCTATTTCAAAATTGGCTTAAGCTCAGCCAGACAATGTTCACGTACATAATGAACTGCTTTATTACCTTCTTTATCCACAGCCTCTTTATCAGCGCCATGATCCAGCAGATAGCTAACCAGATCAACATAACCGCCGTAAGCGGCTCTCATCAATGCTGTGCAGCCAAGATGATCCGCAGTATTTACATCAGCGCCGGCTTCCACCAGCTGTTTAATAACATCAAATTTAAATGCCAGACAAGCTTCCATTAAAGGTGTTCTGCCCTCAGCATCCTGAACGTTTACTTCTACGCCGTTCTTTAATAATTCTTCAATCACACGATCCATGCCCTGGAAAGCGGCACGATGCAGTGCGCTGCGGCCTTTATTGTCCTGCGCGTTGATGTCAGCACCAGCTTCAATCAATTTCTTTACAATTGTCTTATTGCCTTTTTTCGCAGCACCCATAATTGCTGTCTTACCATTATTATCTCTGATATTCACATCAGCTCCATTGTCAATCAAAACCCGCACAATATCCTTATAATCGCGCTTCGCACTGCGCATTAATGCTGTTCTTCCCTCACCATTTTGATAATTTACATTAACACCTTTTTTAATTTCTGCACAGATAGCTGTAAAATCTCCATTTGCTGCACTGTTCCAGAACACCTCATTGAATTGATCCATGATTATTTCCTCCTTTATGAATCATTTCCTGCCTGAAGCAAGATTGTCCGAATTTAACCTGTTTAGCAGTCTAAACAGTTCAAGAAAAGAGATTCTGTGTAAAAAAAACGAACGCATTCGCACACGTCCGTCTTAAAACCACACAAAAGCATTCTCACTGCGAGCTCCAGCATGAACCTTCACAAAAACAACAACTCTTCCGCTTCGATTCATGACCATCACTCCCTCTCTTCTTTGGTACTTTTATTGTATCGCAAATCAGAATTATTGCAAGCGTTTTCAGGCACTTTGATGAATGAAAATATTCGCTGAATTTTCATAAAATTAGATACCCTTGATTTCATCGCTTTTTTTGGAATTTACACATTTAACTTCAACTGAAAATATCATTTTATTCCATCAATTTAATCCTTGCACAGCTGACGGATTGCTTTCACTACACCTAAATCAGTATTATCTGCCGTAAGATAATTAGCTGCTTCAATAGCTGCTTGGGCACCGTTGGCTACCGCAAAGGAATATTTAAAACGCGTCAGCATTGAAAGATCATTGGCTGAATCACCGATAACCATAACTTCATCGCTGCATAATCCCTGCTTTTCAATGACTTTCATCAGCATAATGCCTTTTTGCGCATCGGCATGCGTCACCTCAATGTTAATCGGTTTGGAAATTGCGATAGCAATATCTTCTACCTGCATTAACGCTTCCTGAAGCTGATGGATTTTTTCACGATCTCCATCATGAACTTCCATTTTCAAAATATCCGGTTCATGAGCCAGCAATTCATCAATCGTTGAATAGACCTTTAAGCCCACATAAAAATCCCGATAGGTTTCTTTGCTTATATCCGGTGTGCAGAAACCATCAAGCCAGGCGGTTTCCATAAAAGCATCCAGATTTTCTTCCTCATTAAATAAGGATGCGATGCCATCCGCAGTGTAAACATTCCATACTACATGAAAGCGGTCAAAGATTTCACCCACCGCTTTAATCTGTGACGCGCTTAAGCGAATGTTATCCTTAATCACACCGCCATGATCCCGATACTGAGCGCCATTCAGCAAAATCAGCTCAGGATCAATGCCGGTATTTTCAAAGATTGGTGTAACACCAGGATAATCACGGCCGGTTGCCACCATAAAGTCGACGCCCCTCGCCATCTGTTTTTTTATTTCATCTATAGTTTCCTGATTCATCAGATGATTTTCCTGAAGCAGCGTACCGTCCAGATCACTGACAATGAGCTTGATCATTGCAAATCCCTCCTTATTTCATTTAAAATACGTTTCACTTCATCAGCCTTTTCAAACGTGAATTTAACTAATAAAGTATTGATTCCTGCCTGCTGACACTCCTTAAGCTGCGGCCGCCAATCTCTTTTTTCACTGTGATATAGATGCATGATACAATCCTCATCACCACGCAGCGGATAATGCTGGCCCTTTTGATCCTGCAGATAATAGCGATCGTTCCCCTTACATAAGCGGCAGCTTTGCTTTTGACCATCCAAGAGTGCCATATTTACCGGGCATGCTTCCATCAGCATATTCTCATAGGTGCCATAAATCAACGCGGCAAAGTTACCGCCTTCATGATATCGGCGATAAGCTTCAATCAACGCGGCGCATTGCGCAAGGGAGCATTCCAAAGAGAGCTGCACCGTCCTGACACCTGACGCAAAGAGGAAAGCCGCGCTTTGCGCATTGAAACAGTTTAAGCCGCTGCCAGCCATGATGCTTTCATGATTTAAACCGCCGACCTCCTGAATAATGCCGGGGATGTCATAATGGTGCTTCATAATCCGCGGATAGCTGAATATTAAATCAGGATAGGTCACTTTCAAGCGGTTATAGAGTTCACGTTCAGATACCGTTACCTTTTCAACCCCACACGCATAGGCACTGTTTACCTGCTCCTCATTCATACAAGAAACAATGAGTGATAGTGGTTCTGCTTCATTTTGTATACGCGGCATCGGCTGTGGGTTTGGTATTCGCAAACAGATGGCTTGACGTTTTTGGGCATGCGATGACAAAACCTGCCGACGCATTTCATTCAGCGCCGATATAGGGAAGGTCATCCCTTTTTCCAATTCAACACTGATATCGATAAAGCTAAAAGGTGTATTGCCGGTTTTCATCAGCTGTGTTTTGATGCGTTCTTCATCAAGCGGTGTTTTAACCGCCCTTTCTACTAATTGATCGCTGAGAATTTCTGTCTTATATTGATCATCCCACACTTGTAAAATTACCGGTTCATGCTCACGCAAAATGATTTTACCATGCAGCTTTACCTTACGGTGGCCGTCTTGATTTTGTTTTCCAAGTTCATTAAGCTGGCGCACATCACTGGTTTTCAGTACCGGTGCCTTGATTCTCTCACCGCCCATGCGTTTCAATTCGACAACATCTCCCGCATCGGCATGATTTACAAGCAGCCTGTCTTTATACAGATAGTTTACAACATAGCCAACATCCTCATTTTCACATAGAATGCGGATGCCATCACCCTGATTCAATTCATGATGCAGCTTAACACTGATTTTATCTTTATTTACTGCCACGATCTGACCAATTTCTATACCGACATGATTGGGTCTGATCGTACTCATTAATTCATTGCCGAGCTTATGCTTAAGATGACCTAAGGTAAAGCCGCGGTTAAACAGCTTCTGCATCGCTTCAAGCTTAGCGTCATCGACATGAACGACTTTTTTCGCATAATAGGCATCAATTGCCTCACGATACATGGCTGTTACTAAGCCCACATATTCAGGCCGTTTCATCCTGCCCTCGATTTTAAAGGAATCAATACCGGCTTCGATCAGCTCATCAACAATACTCAACGTGTTGAGATCTTTAGGGGAAAGCAGGTATTTTCCTTGGGTTTCCACCACTGACTGACTGCCATTTGTCTCACGAATCAGTTTATACGGCAGACGGCATGACTGGGCACATTCACCGCGGTTGCCGCTGCGATGACCGATAGAACTGCTCATCAGGCACTGACCGCTGTAACTCACACAATAAGCACCGTAAACGAAAACCTCCAGATCAATGCCTTCATCCGATAATTCTTTAATTAACTCAAGAGGTGTTTCACGAGCCAGAACACCGCGTTTAATTCCCCATTTTTTCAGCATTTTTAAGCCGTCGCGGTTATGAATATGCATCTGCGTCGACGCATGCAGTTCAAAGTCAGGATAACGGTGTCTGACACAATTCATCAAACCGAGATCCTGAATAATCAGTGCGTCCGCGCCAGCTTCATACAAAGTGCCGATATAGTCAAGACAAGCGTCCAGCTCTTCATCGCGAATCAATGTATTGACCGTCACATATACCTTTACGCCATACAGATGTGCATAGCTTATTGCCTCCCGCATCTGTTCATGATTAAAATTAACCGCGGAAGCACGCGCGCCAAAATGAGCGCCGCCCAGATAAACCGCGTCTGCGCCATTCTGCACAGCCGCGATCAGGGCTTCCATGCTGCCGGCGGGTGCCAACAATTCTACTTTCTTCACAGCCATGTCTCCTTTCGCACTTTCGCTTTAAATACAAGCCGCATTAAGGATGCTACCAGCGTGCAGCCAATCGCAATTGATCCCGCGTCAATGATCGTCTGCGCACAGGTTACAAGTGCCTGATAAACATCACCCTTAACCATTTCAATCATCGTATTATACATACCGCCGCCGGGAACAAGCGGAATCAAGGCACAGACCAGAAAAGTTGTCACCGGACTCTTCATCCGCCGCGCCGCCAATTCTGACGCAAGACTCAAACAGATGGAGCCGATCATTAGTGAAATTGTTTCCGAAATATTAAATGTTAAAGCCAGAGCATAAGTAAAGCCGCCGATACCGCCGCAAAGGGCTGCCACTAACAGATGTCTGCCCTTGACATTAAAAATTACGCCAAAGCCCAAAGAGGCCAAAAAGGCAGAAAAACCTGACATCAGCATCTTAAAAACCTCCCAGCAGCATGAAAATCGTACCGCTGCCGATGGCAATCGCTACCGCCACAAGAAAGGCTTCCACTGTTCTTGAAAGCCCTGAAAGCAAATCTCCTGAAACGGTATCCCGAATTGCGTTGGTAATCGCAAGTCCAGGCACCAAAAGCATAATCGATGAGATAATCACAATATCCAGATGATCCGCCAGTCCTAAGTGAGTCAGTATCATGGCTGATAATGCCGCCACCGCGCCGCCCAGTGCATTCACAAAAAAGCTGTTTAGCTTAATCTGTTCAGCTAAATTTACCGACAGCTTAATCAGCAGCCCAATTAAAAAAGCGGCGATTGCATCGTGGATTGAGCCATGGAAAAAGAATGCAAAGCCAAAGGTGCAGATGCCTGAAAAGCATAAAGTTACCAAAAAAGGATAACGCTTTTCATTGCGGATACCGCGCAGCCGCATTGTCAATTCTTCAACACTCAGCGCGTTCGCACGAATATTGCGTGATAAATCATTGATTTGATGAATCTTATGCAGATCAACACTGCGTGAATGAATTCTTTTAATATTATGCACCAGCTGATCATGATAAGAGAAAGATACAATAAGTATCGTAGGGGTTGCAAACGCATCAACAACACTGGCGCCATACTGTTCACAGATTCTGCTCATCGTTTCTTCAACCCGGTATGTCTCAGCGCCGTTTTCTAATAAGATAACACCGGCAAAGGTTGCCGTTTTTGCTAATTCATTTAAATCCATAAATTCACCTCTGCCATTTCCGTCTTCATTATACATGAAAGCTTTCTATTTTTGAACTTAAAGCCGCAGAAATCAATCATCACACTTATCGTAAAGCAGGTTCAGCGATCTTTGAATTTCCGGCTGCAGTCGCGGATTGCCCGTACTGGATAAGACTTCTAAGAAACGGCAGGCAGCAGGGGTTGGATAAGCGCTTAAGGCTGTCACCGCTTTCCAATGAATCACTTCATTTTCACACACATTAAACAGTCTGAGTATTTGATGCAGCTGCTGTTCAGTTGCCAAAGCAGGGTGATAGAACACCATAAAGCCTATCGCATCCAACGCTTCACTCAGCTTTTTTTCATCACTGAATATCGCTTGAGTAAACAACACGGGCAAAATTCTGCCATCCATTTTCGCCATGATTCTGGCAATCAAATCTCTAGGCAGCGGATATGATTTTTTCTTTGATGTCAAACCGATGCATTGATGCTGGTTATGTCCGATCATGCCTAACCATTCACTCAGTCTGCGCGCGCATTCTTCACCGCCTGCCGCCAATACTTCTGAACATGCCAGCCGTGTATAAAGCTTTTTCTCTTTGCTCAGCAATTCAATATAGAGTGAAGCAAAGCGATCCGGCTGTTTCAGTGCATAGACTGCCGCTGTGCGCTCCCATGCCAGCTTTGAATTTAAGTCCTTAATCAGTTCTGCTTCTGTTTTCAGCTTAGCCGCTTGAATCATTTCTTCATCGGCATATCCGCGCTGTATCAATTCGACCTTACTACTTTTCATGTTTTCTCCCAACTAAAAGGACAGCCTGCGCTGTCCAATTTTTAAGCTTCGTTTAAAGCTGCCAGCAAGGCATCAACCTTGTCGCACTGCTCCCACTTCACATTCAGATCAATGCGTCCCATATGACCATAAGCCGCCAATTGACGATAAATCGGTTTTCTTAAATCAAGGGTTTCAATGATTGCGCTGGGACGCAGATCAAAGACTTGATCCACAATCTCAGCCAGACGCTCATCAGATACCTTGCCGGTACCAAATGTATCAACCATGATTGAAACCGGATGCGCGATACCAATCGCGTAAGCTAATTCAATTTCACATTTCTTAGCCAGCTTAGCCGCTACGATATTTTTAGCGACATAACGGGCCGCATAAGCCGCTGAACGGTCAACCTTTGTCGCATCCTTGCCTGAGAATGCGCCGCCGCCGTGACGAGCCATACCGCCATATGTATCAACGATGATCTTACGGCCGGTTAAGCCGCTGTCACCCTGCGGACCGCCGATAACAAAACGGCCGGTAGGGTTCACAAAAATCTTCGTATTTTCATCCATTAATGCAGATGGAATAATTTCTTTAATTACATGCTCAATCAGATCCTTACGAATCGTATCCAATGTCACATCATCGGCATGCTGAGTTGAAATTACGATCGTATCAACACGCACAGCGTGATCATCTTCATATTCCACGGTAACCTGTGTCTTGCCATCCGGACGCAGATAGCTTAAAGTGCCGTCCTTGCGTACCTTTGTCAATTGCTTAGCCAGCTTATGAGCCAATGAGATCGGCATCGGCATCAATTCCTCGGTTTCATCACAGGCATAGCCAAACATCATTCCCTGATCACCGGCACCGGTTTCCGCTGCTTCACTGCCTTCACGGCTTTCAAGTGCATTATCAACACCCATTGCGATATCGCCGCTCTGCTCATCAATCGCCGTCAGCACTGAACACGTTGTACCGTCAAAACCGTATTTTGCACGGTCATAGCCAATATCCAAAATCACTTCACGGGCAATTTTAGGAATGTCTACATAACACTTTGTGGAAATTTCTCCCATAACCATAACCATCCCTGTCGTACAGCAAGTTTCGCACGCAACACGGGCATTTGGATCTTGAGCAACTATCGCATCAAGCACCGCGTCAGAGATTTGGTCGCATATTTTATCAGGATGTCCTTCAGTAACAGATTCTGAAGTAAATAACATTTTACTCATTGATATCATTCTCCTTTATTAAGTCATTTTTTCGTACATTTAATTCTACCATGGCTGTTCATACAAAACAAGCTAAGTCCTCTATTTTCAAGCATTTCTCAGGCATTTTCTGCTGAGTGATGAATTTCCTCATCAACAGTAATCGCCATCGATTCAAGCCGGTTATTGACATACTCCACAAACAGATTATAAATCAGCGCGGTTGTCGGTACCGCTGTCAGCATACCAAACACACCAAACAAGCCGCCAAAAACAAAAATGGATAACAGCGTCCAAAGTCCCGGCAATCCTACTGAGCTGCCGACAACCCGCGGATAAATTAAATTATTTTCAATTTCCTGAAGCACCTGATAGAAAACGATAAATACCAGAGCCTGAAGCGGGTTGATTGTAAAAATAAGGATAGCGCCGATAATCATGCCAAACATCGCGCCAAAGACCGGCACCAAAGAGGCAATCGCAATAATTGAACTGATTAATTCCGCAAACGGCATTTTAAACAGCGTCATGCCTATGTAATACAAAATACCTAAAATACAAGCTTCCATCAGCTGACCGCCGATAAAACCAGAAAAGATTTCATTTGCCTTGCGGCCGATAACGACACAGCGCTTCGCACCCTTTTCTTTAAAAATTACAACCAGTACCTTTTTCATCTGACGGATCAGCGTTTCTTTGCTTGCTAAAAGATACAGAGAGAACATAAATCCCGCAAACCAAGTCGCAAAGGTATTGCCGAATGCCACCGTTGTCGATACGATGCCGGAAGCTGAACTGCTCAGCCATTTTTGGGCAATGCTGATGGCATTATTCACAATTTCATTCCATGGCATATTCAGGAAGGTTTCTACCTGTTTCAAATCAATCAGATTCAGATCAACATTAAAATATGCAAGAATATCATTCATATTATTCACTAAACCGCGTACCAGCACCGTTACATTATTAACCAAAGTACCCACAGAAGCAAAGATGCGCGGAATCACAATCATAAAAATCAGCGTCAGCAATACAGCCGCCAGAAGCAAGGTCAGCACCATTGAAATACCGCGGACATGCTTTATAAGACAGCCCTTCGGATTCATATGTGATCTCAGAAATTTTTCAATATGCTTCATCGGCTGATTCAGCACATAGGCTATCGCAATCCCATAAAGCAACGGATTAAAGAGTGATATCACCCACAGCAGATGCTCACTGACCGTCTTAAAATTAAGCAGTGCCGTAAGCAGCACTAAGATATATGTAGACAGCACGATCCGCGGCTTTAATTTTTCCCATAAAGGATGTTTAAACATTCAAGTTCCTCTTTTCCTTAAACTGCTGTACCATCAGGGCCGTATGTTCCTTAGCCAGCCGCTGATAATCAGCATGTTGAGCCAGTTCAGCATATAGATAATCCACACGCGTTGTCTGCTTATCACTCGTCTCATAAGCCGCTTCAATCGCCATGCGGATCAAGTCCATCTGTTCAGTTAATGCCTGAATTTTCTTTTCATCATTCATCTTCGTTCCTCCAAAGTCAGTCCTATGATTGTACTGCTTTTTCAGACAGAAAACAACTATAAGAATTGTTCATAGCTGGCTTTAATTGCCGCATAATCGGCCAAGCCTAAAACTTTAGCGCTCGCCTCATAGGCTGCCACACCGATTTTCAGCGCTGATTTGTAATTGCCGGTATCCAGATAAGCAGCTAAAAAGCCAGCCAGCAGCGCATCCTCACAGCCATTCAAACTGACAACCTCTTCAATTGCCGGCAGACAATTCAATGCCTGATCCTGCTCATCGATCAATACGGCTCCTAATTTTCCTCTTGATACTAATACATTCAAAGCACCCATCGCTTTCAGCTTACGGGCATGCTCAATCAGTTCATTTAATGTATAAATTCTGGTTTGGAAAAATTCCTCCAGCTGATTTTCACTTACCTTGACAAGAAATGGCTGATAATCAAGTACCTTCGATAATTGAGCATTGCCTGTATCCACACAGCAGCGCACATGATTCGCCGATACTACACCAAGAATTGTCTGATAGAAATTCTCAGGCAATGACGGCGGTACATCACCGCTTAGAATCAGCGTATCACTTTCTTTTAAAAGAATAAACTGATCAAATAATTCTTTAATTTCATCCGATGATATCATCGGCCCCTGAGCTGAAATCAAAGTGTTTTTAATGCCGCGCAGCGTTATATTCACCCGGCTCAGGCCTTCTTTTAAATGTATAAATTCTTCCTCAAGACCTAAATTTTTCACATGTGAAATCAATTCTTCTCCAGTAAAGCCAGCTACAAATCCCTTAAGGATTGCCGGACTGTGCAGCTCTTTAAAAATCTGACAGAGATTGACACCCGCGTCATCGCACATCATGACTTCACCACTGCTTTGATTTAATTCATAAAGGCGCAGGCCTTCACAGCGCATTGTATAATTCAATGCTGGGTTGAGTGTACATACGGAAATCATGAAACCCTCCCTACCGGCGCTGTATATACGATAAATTCTTCTTCACCGTCAAGCTCACAGAACGCGTCACATTCCTTCTGCAGATAAGCGCCGACACCGCAAGTGCCAAGGTCAATTGATGTGCATGCCAGGTAAAGATTCTCACCGACATGCCCGATATCCTGAAGAATTATGCGGTGAGCATCGATGCTGTAACGCCACTCAGCCCGATAACAGACACAGCTCCACATAAAGGTAACGGCACTCTTGCCGGCAAATGCCTGATCACAAAGCAAAGTTCTAGTCTTAGCGCGCAGATCATTTTCTTCTCTGATACACTCTAAGGCATGCTCCATCGGCAGATAATGGTAAACACCGCAAGGCAGACCTTCCACATTCATTACTGACAGATAGGTTTCAAACTCATGACGGGCACCGCCGCACGGCACCGTTCTTTTTGTCGCATAACCATTGCCGATTACTTCCTTTACGCCCTGTGTGCACCAAAGCAGATAGCTAAGCTCTAAAAGGCTGATCGGCGCGTTGGCAAATACTCGATGACTCTTCCGTTCATTGATAATGGATAGGAAATCCTGCTTGATTGGAAGCTCTGAAAACGCCTTGCTTAACGGTATCAGCGGTTTAACAGCACCTTTGCATAAAGGCGGCTGCGGCAGCTTCATCATTTGATCACTGGCAAATTCATGAACCATGTTTGCTTTCATAAATTGTCTGCCCTTTTCAATCAGTTTAGGCATATCCGCTTCCGGCACATAAGCCTCAATATCGCTTTCCACATAAAAACCATCCGCCTCAGCTTTTAAAATCAGCGATGGCTGCTCTTGATGATCCAGCAGCATCAGATAGGCTGCATTCATTGATGCATCCAAAGGCAGCGCTTCACCCTTTAATAATCGGCCGCGCAGCTCAAGCCATGCTTGTTCATCTTTTACCGGCTGCTTACAGCTTACTGTTTTTGTTGTATCAGCAGGTGTTTCACCTTGAAATTTCAGGAAATATGTCCATGCTTTTAGATTCTTTTCATTCATTGTCAGACCCTCTTTTCCACTATTATATCAGACTTTTATCAGATTTCGTGATATAATGGTTTCGATTTTTTAAAAAGGGAGGTAAGCATGAAGAAAATCATATTTCTGGATATCGATGGAACACTGATTGACCATGATGTACTGCATGGTATACCGGAATCCACAAAAGAAGCGATTGCGATAGCACGGGAGAACGGTCATAAATGCATCATCTGCACCGGCCGCGTTAAATCCTCAGTCAGTCATGATGTTCATGATCTTGGCTTTGATGGTGCCATCTATGCTGCCGGCTGTCATGTTGAGGTGAATGATCAAAAATTATTTTATACACAGCTTGAGCCGGAAATTGTCAGACTGGTATTAGATACATTGAATCAATTAGGTATTGGCTACTCCATGGAGGGAGAACATAAGACTTTTCAGGATGAGCTTGCTCACCAGCGTTTTCTGACTATGTTTAAAGAACGCGAGGGAATGAATTCGGAGATGGCGCGCTTCGCGATCAGCACGATGAACTTCTCTTCGATTACTGAATTAAATCCTGATCATGATCCGATCAATAAATGCACGTTCTTTGCCCCAGATATGGCTGCGATTGAGAAAATGGAAAAGGTTTTATCACCTTATTTTAAGATTTTAGTCCATGGCGAAAAACGAATGGGTTTAATCAATGGTGAAATGATCAAACTGGGAATCTCAAAAGCCAGCGGTATGGATGTCATTTTAGAACATTATGGGCTTGATTTGGCTGATACGTTTGCCTATGGTGACTCATTAAATGATGAAGAAATGATTCTGCATGCCAAGGTAGGCATTGCGATGGGCAATGGCCGTGAAAGCATCAAGCAGATTGCCGATGATGTCTGCGAACGTGTGGATCAGGATGCCATTTATAAGAGCTTTAAAAAATACGGACTGATCTAAAGATGATATTCTTCGATCCGTCCGCATAATTGTTCAAGGATAAGATTAATTTGCTGAATTTCTGATTCAGTAAATGCTGAGAAAATATAACGGTGAAAGCCCATTAATTCCTGCTGGCATGAATCTGCCAGTTTTTTTCCGCTTTCAGTAATAAAAATACACTTACAGCGGCTGTCTTTGGCGTAAGCCCGGCGTTCTACCAGACCCATTTTCTCCATCCGTTTTAATGAGGTGCCAATGGTTGATTTACTGAGAGCTAACGTTTCAGCCAGCTCCTGCTGAGTCAAACCAGACTGTGAGAGCAAAACAAAGAGAATCGCATCCTGACCGGCATATAATCCATTTTTCTTCAGCAGATGCCGCATCTTAGCGCGATATGCCTGAAGCAGTTCTTTAAATTGATCATTGAATAAATTTTCCATTGTCCTACTCCCTTCTGTCTTTTATTTTAGCACTTTACCAGTTGCTTTCACAGATTTTTATTTTATAATAGCTGTGAGGTGATCAAATGAACCAGCGTAAAATAGAAATTTATGAAAAAAGAGCCGGCGGTATTGGAACTATTCAGATTGAACGGCTGATGAATGATAAGCAATTGGATGGCAAAGCCAAGATGTATGCCCAGGTGACGATTGATCCGCACAGCAGTATCGGCGTTCATGAGCATATTGATGATACGGAAAGCTATTATATCTTATCAGGCAGCGGCATTTATACGGATAATGATTTGACCTATCCGGTTAAGCCGGGTGATTTGGTGTTCTGTGATGCTAATAACCGGCATGGTTTAGAAAATCCAACCGATGAACCGCTGATCTTCATGGCTTTGATTTTGAATAAATAATTTATAAGAAAAATGCCGCCTGCTTTTAGCTGACGGTATTTTAGTTTCTAGGTTTGCACACTGTAACCCAGCGATCAGCCGCCGCATAGGTGAATAATTCTTCAGGCGTCAGCTTAATGCAGGAATGCGAGCTGCCGCAGGCTGGATAAACAAAGTCATAGGCAAGCAGCGATGTGTCACAGCATACCAACACGCCTTCAGCTACCGCAAACGGGCAGACGCCGCCAATTGCATGACCGCTCAGCGCCTCGACCTCTTCCCCTTTCAGCATACTTGCTTTAACTCCAAATTCCTGTTTAAAGAGGCTGTTGTCAATTTTCATATCACCGGCGCAGACCACAAGAAGACAGCTGTCATGAACCTTAAACGATAAGGTTTTAGCAATCCTGGCAGGCTGAGTTCCCAACGCCTCAGCCGCTAACTCTACCGTGGCCGTTGACGCGTCCAGCTCAATAATATCCTGATCCTTATTAAATTTTTTCAAATAAGCTCTGACATTTTCTACTGACATAATAATACCTTCTTTCTGTTGTTTCACATTATAATGTAAATTATTCATAAATACAAGAAACTTTTTCACACCACGAATAAAATTATGGTAAAATAATCTTAATCATAAAGGGGGATGCTTATGAACTACATTGCTATTTCACCGATGTTTCCAAAAAGCTATTGGAATTTCTGTGACCGGTTGAAGCAAAACGGAGTCACTGTTTTGGGTATCGGTGATGTTGCCTACGATCAGCTGATGGATGAATTAAAGCAAAGTCTGACTGAGTATTATTATGTTAAGGACATGAAAAATTACGATGATATGATGCGGGCAGTGGCTTATTTCATCCATAAATACGGGCGGATTGACTGGCTGGAATCAAACAATGAATACTGGCTGGAACAAGATGCCATGCTGCGGACGGATTTTAATATTACCAGTGGTTTTCAAAAACGTCAGCTGGCAGGCTTTAAACTGAAATCAGGAATGAAGAAATGCTATCAAAAAGCAGGAATACCATGTGCCAGAGGTCAGCTGGTCAGCGATTACCAGCATGATCTTCCTTTTGTCCGCAAGATTGGTTATCCTTTAATCGTCAAACCGGATAATGGTGTCGGTGCCAGTGCTACATATAAAATCACCAATGATGAAGAACTGAAGTCTTTCTATCTTCAAAAGCCAGTGGTCAGTTATTTCATGGAGGAATTTATTGACGGTACGATTTATTCTTATGATGCTATTATCGACAGTCACCAGCGGCCGATTTTTGAAACAGCGCATTGTTTTCCAACACCGATCATGGATATTGTCAACGATCATGAGAATATGTCATATTATACAATGAAGGAAGTTCCTGTTGAGCTGCTTGATCTTGGCCGCCGATCCGTGAAGGCCTTTCAGGTGAGAAGCCGGTTTGTGCATTTTGAGTTCTTTAAATTAAACAAGGATCATGAGGGTATCGGCAAAGCCGGCGATTGGGCGGCTCTGGAAGTCAATATGCGGCCAGCCGGCGGTTATACACCGGATATGATCGACTTCGCCAATCTCTGTGATGCCTATCAGATTTATGCGGATATGATTGTCTATGATGAAAACCGCCGAGGTGAGAGCGCGCATAAATTTTATTGTGTCTATGCAAGCCGCTTTGATGAAAAAAAATACAAGCATACGCTTGCGGAGATCAAGAGCCGGTATCTGGCGCAGATTGTAATGGAAGAGCGGATGCCGGATATCCTCGCTTCAGCTATGGGTAATCAAATGGTGACCGCCCGCTTTAAAACAATGGCACAGGTACAGGAATTTATTAAATATGTTCAGGAATAAGGAGATTCAGCAATATGAAAACAGCTTATTATAAAGAATACAGCCGGCATTTAAACCGTGAGATGGAGTTTAAGGTGTACGGACACGGCGGCAAGCCATGCCTGGTTTTTCCATCTCAGGATGGGCGCTTCTTTGATTATGAAAACAATGGCATGATTGAGGCAGCGAAGGAGTATATCGATGCGGGTAAGATTCAGTTTTTCTGTGTTGACAGCATCGATAAAGAAACATGGTCTGATGAATATGGCGATGCCAGACACCGCATTGAACTGCATGAACGCTATTATAACTATATTATTGAAGAATTAGTACCGAGAATTTTTGAAATCAACAAAAATGATCAAGGTTATTATGCTCAAGGTCTGATGACGACCGGCAACAGCATGGGAGCAGCTCATTGCGTCAATTTCTTCCTGCGCCGGCCCGATATCTTCAACATCTGTCTGGCTTTAAGCGGTATTTATGATGCCGGATATTTCTTTAAGGGATACATGGACGAGCTGGTATACCGCAATTCACCGCTTGATTATCTAAAGAATCTGCCGGCGAATCATCCTTATATTGAAAAATATAATCAATCACGCATTGTATTATGCTGCGGCCAGGGTGACTGGGAACATGACATGGTGAAAAGTACCCATCAGATGCAGTACCTGTTTGAGAAAATGGGTGTTCATGCATGGTTTGATTATTGGGGCTATGATGTTGCTCATGATTGGTGCTGGTGGCGCCGTCAGCTTCCATATTTTTTGAATTTTCTGCTTGATTATTAAACAAATAGCTGCTTGATAGGATTAATACCTATGAAGCAGCTATTTTTATGATGAATTATTCATTTAATATAAGTGTGCGATCTAAAAATCGAATTATTTTAGAAATTGTTGGATTCTTATCTGTCAATTCCCCATCTACATCGTTTGTGTCAATATAAAGCACCCTTACATAAACCCCTTGATTGACTAAAGATGCTGTCGCAATCATGACTGGCACATTAACAGAAAAATCTTTCTTTAGTTTTATTGTCAGTGGCAGTTCATGATAGACAGTGTTTATTACTTTATCAATACTGTTCCAATACTTATTATTGAATTTTAATATGTCATAACCCTTTGTACTTTTGCATACTTGCATATAGACCTTATCATTGTTAGGGTAAATGCCAAACATCACGTATGTTTTCTTAGATGGGAAAAGAATACTGTAATAATGATGGGTTTGATTCAGTTTAAAATCATCAGTTTGCCATTCAACATGAAACTGCTTGGCAATTACTGATGGGCTTTCTGCCGGCCTTTCATGTCTCACACTGTCATAGAGCAGCAATGCGATGCCGCAGCAAGAAATCGCAACAAATAATTTGAATTTATTCTTCATGATTTTCTCCCTCCATCCCATGCCTTTTCGCTCATTGCCGAACTATTCTAATACTGAATCTTATAAATTTATTATAATACAGCTTCACACGCTTTGCATTACCTCACCCCTGTGCTTATCCATATAACCGTAGAAAAGCCCCATATCAGACTTATTCTTTGCACAGTCTAATATGGAGCCTATGATTTTGATGCTATTTATCATTTATCCGCCTGCAGTGCCTTTAGATTTTTTTCTATTTTAGCACAGGCTGTATATAATGTTGTCAGTTCTTCCAAAGAAACATCTTTAAATATTGTCAGCGCAAACTCACGGTCTTTTTCAAGCCATTGCCGGGATGCAATCTGATATTTTCGTGTGGGAATCAGACGCAGTGACCGTGAATCACTTTTATCCTTCTCAATTTTTAGATAGTTCTTTTCCTGAAGCTTAACAGCAATTTGCTTCGCGTTTTGATGTGAAGTACCCAATGCATCAGCCGCTGCCCGTAAGGTCGGCGGTTTTTCAAACAAATGGGTAACCACCAGCATAAAATACCATTGTTTAAAGGTTAATTCAGTAAAATACGCGTTACCGCAGGCATCCAGCTCATTCGCTATCTGAAGCAGAGCGGTTAATACCAGAAACCGTGAATTCAATGACTGCGGCTGATTCATACCAAAGGCTGCTCCTCATTGCGCACAATAAATTCAACGGCTTTTGGCAGATTTCTGATTACCATCGTTTGATGATTTCCGCCAAATTCACCATCAAGTGTCCATGGCACTGGTGTTTCACAGGTGATTTTTACCTTTGATAATTTGCGGTGAACCAGCCAGCTGGAGTTTTCATCCTGAGTCAGCAGGGCGGCGATAATTGTCTGTAAATCAAGCAGATTATTCGGCCGGTGGACAAGCAGCAATTCAAACAGACCGTCATCCAGCTGCACATCTTTTAAGGACATCGCCTGAAACCCGCCGACGGAAGTAGAATTACTGATTTGACCATAGATAAAATCACCCTCGATCAATTCATTTTCACATTCCACTTTCAAATGATAGGTGACAATGTTGGTCAGGCTTTTGATGCCTTCAAGGATATAAGCAGCACGGCCAAAGTTATTTTTAAAATCCTGTGGGGTAGAATAGGAAACCTCTGTAAACGCGCCAAAGGCGGCTACATACATGAAAATCCGATCATTAAAATGACCTACGTCACACAAAAAGCCCTTTCCATCGATAATTTGCTGGGCAGCCGCCGGCAGATTGTTTTTTGGTATCTGCAATGATGAAGCAAAATCATTGGTTGTGCCTGCCGGCAGATAACCAATCGGTATATGGCGTTCATCCTTTACCAAACCGCTGACAACTTCATTTAATGTGCCGTCACCACCGCTGCAGACAAGCAAATCATAATGCAGGGCCGCATCACTGGCAAGCTGTGTCGCTTCCCCTTTAGCCTGAGTCGTTACGACCGAAACCTGCCACTGATGCTTGACAAAAAGATCAATGACATCGCACAGATAACGTTTAATCATGCCCTTACCGGCATGGGGGTTTACAATGATTAAGACTCTTTGATTCACAATATCCGCTCCTCACTAATAGCATAAAGATATTTTACACCAAAGCTAGAAAATTGCATACTTTTAAACATGTGAAATTATGGGGTAGAATTGGCACACAATCAAAATCTAAATCATATAGCCATCTAATTACAATAGAAATTAATTTAGTAAAAAATATGACCTTAAAATAATCTATTAATTTAACTCTAACTACTTATAATATAAATCGAATCAAGATCTAACCCTACGATTAGAAATCAACTTGATCTGGATGCTTCCCAGAGGCTCCAAATGGCGGCATTCTATTAATCAATTCCATATCCTCATCGGTTATTACAAAATCAAACACTTGTGAATTTTCAATAATGCGAGCTGGGGTAATCGATTTAGGAAGCGGAAGCACATTGTTTTGCAGACACCAGCGAATGCATAGCTGAGCTGTTGACTTATTGTACTTTGCAGCAATTTTTTGCAACATTTCATTTTTAAGTACTCGCCCGGTGCCAAGCGGACTCCATGCTTCCACCAAAATATTCTTACTTTGACAATAAGCAACCGTTTCTGCCTGCATGTGACCTGGGTGAAACTCAATCTGATTAACCATTGGTGCAATCTCTGTTTCCAGTAATGCTTTTAAATGATGCGGCATAAAATTCGATACCCCTATTGCTTTAATGCGGCCTGCTTTATAAAGTTCAGTCATTGCCCGCCATGTATCCAAATTGATTTGTTCCCAATCAAAATATTTTGATTCAGAAGCCGGCCAATGAATAAGATATAAATCCAGATAATTCAATTGAAGATCAGTCAGTGTTTTTTCAAAAGCGGCCAATGTTTTTGTGTAGCCCCTTTCAGTATTCCATAGTTTACTTGTAATAAATAATGCTTCTCTATCGATTCCAGACGCTTTGATACCTTGACCAATACTGATTTCATTACCGTAAACGACAGCTGTGTCAATATGTCTGTAACCCGCATCAATCGCTGTTTTAACAGCTTGAATCGCTGTATCACCATTGGGTGTCTGCCATGTGCCAAATCCAACACATGGAATCGGATAACTATTTTGCAAAATAAATGAATCAGTAATTTTTCCCATTTTAATTTCCTCCTATTGCTGATCAAATTTAGCTGTTGCTTCCTTCAGAAGTTCAAGCAATACAATCATACTAAACCTTAATTTGGGCATTTTTATAGTTTGACCCATTATCCTATCCTAAATATCATTTTCTAACTGCTTAATAATGGAAGCTGGAATACCTGCAGCTAGACAATTATCTGGTATATCCTTTGTAACAACAGCTCCAGCGGCTATTACGACATTACTGCCTATAGTAACACCCGGTAAAATTGTAACATTACCGCCGATCCATACATCGCTGCCAATATTGACTGGCTTGGCAATGCCAAGATGACGGCGGCGGCCAAGCGGTGAAAGCGGATGATTTACCGTAGTGATCAATGTGTTTGGCCCTATCATCACATAATCACCAATATTAACGGGAGCAACATCCAAAATGGTCACATTATAATTTGCCAGAAAATTCTTTCCCACATGTATATTTCTGCCGCAGTCACAGTTAAATACAGGTAAAACCGTGGCATTTTCCCCGGCAGAACCAAATAAGGTGTTGATGACTGCCGTCCGTTCTTCATTTTCTTGCATAGGGATTGCGTTCAATGCTTGACACCATTTTAACGCATGCAGCTTTCTGCCATCTATCTTTGCATCCCAAAAATCATATTCCATGCCTGCTTCTAATTTTTCAAGTTCTGTCATTTAATTCCTCCTTAATGTTAAAGGGCTTTTGTATCAAAAACACAATAATTAAGAAAAGCGCACAAGAAACCCAGATAATCGGTTCAGTCAAACAAACAGACCAATAACCCCATCTAGGAATCAGCCATATTCCTGCAATCAGTTTTACAATTAATTCTAAGGAACTTGATATAATGGGTAATAATTTGCGTCCTATTGCCTGTAAACTTGTCCTAAGTGCCAGCAATACTCCCAATGCCGGAAAACATACAAAATGAAAATTTAAACTAAGTACTGCATTATCAATTATATAATTATCGGCAGTACCAGTCAGCATTCGTATAGTCGTTGAACCTAGTAATAAAACAATAAAACATGAAAGCAAGCCCCAGCCTATTTCCATAGCCATCACCTTTTTCAGAGCCTGATGGATACGTCTTGTTTTACCGGCACCCCAATTCTGACTGGCAAAGGTTGAATATGCAGTGGCAATAGATGCTAACGGCATCATCATAATACCGATAATCTTTCTAGCTGATGTATGAGCCACTATCAGCATTTCACCAAGTCCGTTAATCGCTCGCTGATAAAGAACTGAACCAATATCCACTACGCACAGCATGAACGCCATCGCAAAGCCAGTTGCTGCCATTTCTTTAAGCAGTGGTATTTCTAAATAAAAATGTTGTCGGCTGAGAAGTATTTCATGGTATTTACAAAGCACATAAATACCAGAAAAAATTGCGCTGAGACTTTCTGCAATTACTGTTGCCAAAGCTGCACCTTCTACACCCCAGCTAAAACCAATAATGAACAAGCAGTCAAGACTAAGATTAATGGCACAGGATATAATCAAAAAATAAAGCGGTGTTTTGCTATTTCCAACTGCTCTCATGATACCTGCCAGCATATTATAAATAATTGTTGCCAGCATACCAGCGATAATGATTGCTATATAAGCATAAGCATCTGAAAATATACTATCTGGTATATTCATCAATTTCATTAAGGGTGTTAAAAAACATAGTGAAAATGACGTTATCATTAAAGTAATAGCCAAATTCAATATCACCATTGATGCAATTGATCGTTTTAATTTCTCTTGATTCTTGGCTCCGAATGCACGAGCCACTACGATACCATATCCGCTATTCAAACCTGAAGCAAAATTCATAAGTAATGAAAATAAGGAGCTTGTAGCACCAATTGCCGCAATTGCAGCATCGCCGATATTGTATCCTGCTATCATTGTATCTGCCACATTATAAATTTGTTGAAAAACATTGCCAATAAACAACGGTATCGCAAAAGCTAAAATCAATCTAACTGGACTGCCTATTGTCATATCCATTATTTTTGTATTTCCGTATGTCAAGCTCACTCCTCCTAGTAATACACAGGCGGACACTGTCATTATCAAAATGACAGCTAGTCCTTATCATACTCCTATCCCCTCTAATCATTTTCTTTCAAAGAATTGTTAAGAATTTGATTGATAATTAATACTGCATCTTTTACCTTCATCCCGCACTGAAATGCTTTCGGACATTCGTCATGAAGTATTTCCCGGCAAGTTATGCCGCCATATTCTTTTCGAAAAATTTTCGCAGCTTGACAGACTTTGTCATAAACTTTTTGCCGTGTTACACCATGGTCAGGCACTCCTTTACTGGAATAATAGCTAATGATGGCAGTAGCAGCAGTAAGCGCACCACAAACCTCCTGCATACCGCCCATGCCTCCACCGAAGCCTTCCATAATTCTGCATGCTGTTAATTCATCAATTCCCATATCTTGAGCATATGCACAAAATACCGCTTGCGAACAAGTATAGCCTTTTCCATATGCATGACCTGCCTGTTTCAATTTATCATCCAAGAGCTGTCACCTTACCGATAAGATTTTAAATAGATTTCTAAATAATCACTATCTGTTAATGGCAACGGATCAGCCGTAATATCACCGCCAAGCACTTCATGAATTTTCTGCGGATAAAATGACAATTCTTCTTTTGTAATACCTGCATCGCTCATTTTAAGATCATCACAGCCAACAGCAGCAATTAATGCATCCAATGCCTTAATAAAATCTTTTCCAGAGGAAGGATTCTCAACACCCATAGCCTTTGCCATCTTTATCATTGATTCTTCAGCGGCTTTTCTTTCAGCAAAGAAATCATAATATGCATGAGCCGTCATAATCAGACCGGCACCATGAATTAGATTTTCATGAAAGCTTCCCATAACATGTTCAATAGTATGAGCTGAAGTACAAAGCATATAGTAAGCAGCAAGCGAATTAGCTAGTGCCATATTTTCACGCGCTTCTTTATTACTTCCATCCTTATATGCAATGGGCAGATATTTAGCAACTAATTCAATTGCCTTGAGCGCAAACATTTCACCCATCGGATGTTCATTTTTATTAATTACACTTTCAGAAGCATGAAAAAATGTATCCATTCCCTGATAAGCAGTCAGCGCTGGCGGCACACTCATCATCAATTCAGCATCTACAATAGAGAGTGTTGGAAACATAGACGGGAAGAAAATACCTGTTTTTTCCTTTAATTCATCATCAGAGATAACAGCGGCAATATCTACTTCACTGCCGGTTCCAGCAGAAGTAGTAATACATACGATAGGCAAAGCCTCAAACTCAGCAATCTTCTTACCGCCATTTTTACTTAAACTGTAATCCCAGATATCCCCTGGATTTACAGCCATTAACGCGATACACTTACTGCAATCCATGACTGAACCGCCGCCTAAAGCAACTACGAAATCACAGCTGTTATCTTTGACTGCTTGTGCGCCATCCATAACATTTTTGCGGGTTGGATTCAGGCGAATCTGATCAAATAGAACATACTCCACACCAGCAGCCGTTAGTTCCTTCTGCAGCCGTGATAGATAACCGTATTTCTTTACAGATTGTCCATTCGAAGTAACAATTAATGTTTTTTTACCCGGCAGCTTTTCTTCATGCAGATGATTCAGCTGTCCAAATCCAAAAAGCACATGAGTTGGCATGTTAAAAGTAAAGTTATTCATAATAATTCCTCCTAAAGTTTATTAACTTTAGTTAAAGTATAAGATTCTGTGTTCACATATTCAGCGCTAAATCTTAATAAATATGGTGGTAAATTCTCACATTATGTTTCAGTACTTAACATGTAGCAGCATCAAAAAAAATACCGTCTTCCTTTTGCGGACAGCGGTATGACTTTGATTCATAAAATTACCATTAGATAAACACACAATAAATTTGACTGCTGGAACAATATCTTTATTATATTAGCTGACTGACAGTTTAAATGTGTTATTTATATTTCATACAGGTTAATATCAGCATATTGCCATTATGAAATTTTTCAAGTAAATATAGACAATACATCTCTATAGCAGTAACATCACAGCTAAATGCTGACATTTCTTCATTACCTTTTTCGATTATTTAAGTATTTCCCCGTAATACTTTTTGGATTAGCAGCAACTTCCTCAGGTGTTCCAACCGCAACTATACAACCACCTGCCATGCCTCCTCCTGGTCCCATATCAATAATATAATCAGCATTGGAAATAATATCTAAATCATGTTCAATGACAAGAACCGTAGCACCAGCTTCTACCAAACGATCAAACACTGACAATAAAACCCGGACATCAAGCGGATGCAGTCCGATGGTTGGTTCGTCAAAAACAAATACCGTTCCAGACTGCTGCCTGCCCATTTCTGATGCTAGCTTTAATCGTTGAGCTTCACCTCCGGACAAGCTAGGTGTTGCTTCGCCAAGCGTAAGATAACCGAGTCCTAAATCCTGTAAAATCTGCAGCCGCTGGCTCACTGTTTTTATATCCTCACATGCCGTCAATGCCTGCTTCACATCCATAGCCATTATTTCTGACAAAGAGTATGCTTTTCCAGCCTTATTTACACGCTTAATCTGTTCTGCTTGCCTTGCATATCTCGACCCTCTGCACTCTGGGCATGGTATTTCTACATCTGGAAGAAACTGCACATCCAAACTGATACTTCCAGTACCATCGCAAATTGGACAGCGAAGCTTACCTGTGTTATATGAAAAATCACCAGCCTTGTACTGCAAGGCTTTAGCATCTGATGTTCTTGCGTAAATCTTGCGCAATTCATCATGCACATTGACGTAGGTAGCTACCGTCGAGCGTACATTGATACCAATTGGTGTCGCATCAATTAACTTAACTTGATGTATCTGCTTTGCTGAAATTTCCTTTACATGCTTAGGAAGTCTTTTCCCTGCAATAACAGCTTCCAAACCAGGCAGCAAGCTTTCCAGTATCAAGGTTGTTTTGCCAGATCCAGACACACCGGTTATGACTGTAAGTCTGCCTTGTGGAATATCAACTGTTAATGGCTTTACGGTATGTATTGTATCTGTTAATAAATGAATTTTTCCAAAATCAAAGATATGATTGAGTGCTGTCCTTTTTCTTATCCGTATATATTCATTTGAAAGAAATGGTCCAATTTGAGAAGCAGGATTCTTTTTTATCTCTGAAATCTTTCCTTGCGCAATCACCTGACCGCCATCAGCACCAGCTTCTGGCCCCATTTCCACAAGCCAATCAGCTTCCGACAAAATTTGTGTATCATGGTCCACTAGCACAATGGAATTCCCATCGGCCAGCAAATCATGCATAACACCTGAAAGTCCTACAATATTTGAAGGGTGCAGACCAATCGATGGTTCATCAAGTACATATAAAACTCCTGTAGTACGATTGCGAACAGCCCGTGCTAATTGCATCCGCTGCCGCTCGCCGGTAGAAAGTGTTGCGGCCGCACGGTCAAGGCTAAGATATCCCAAACCCAAATCTATCAGTCGTTTCGCCGCTGACTGAAATGATTCGCAGATTGATTCAGCCATCGACTGCATTTCCTTTGGCAATGATAGCGGCACCTCAGCAACCCATAATACTAATTGATCAAGCGTCATCTTACAGGCTTCATCCAGGGAAATACCCATCAGCTTAGGCTTTCTTGCCGCTGCTGAAAGCCGAGAACCGCCGCAATCTGGACAGACTCCCTGTTTTAAAAACTTTTCTACGCGCTTCATGCCCTTTTCATCTTTTACTTTGGCAAGGGCATTCTCCACCGTATAATTAGCATTGAAATAAGTGAAATCCAATTCCCCTGCTTGATTACTGCCATTCTTAGGTTTATAGAAAATATGTTTTTTTATTGCTGGACCGTGAAAAACTATATCGCGCTCCTTTTCAGTTAATTGGTTAAATGGGACATCAGTACGAACTCCCATTGCACGGCATACATCAGTCATCAGCGACCACATTAAAGTATTCCAAGGTGCAACCGCCCCCTCATCAATGCTCAAAGATTCATCAGGAACAAGGGTTTCTTGATCAACTGTACGCACAATACCTGTGCCGCCGCAGGTACGGCAAGCTCCCTGACTGTTAAAAGATAGTTCTTCAGCCGAAAGACCAAAAAAACGCTGATTACATTCGGGACAGACTAGCTCCTGCCCAGCCGCAACTGCCAATGATGGCTGCAAATAGTGTCCATTGGGGCAGCAATGATTAGCAAGTCGTGAAAACATCAGACGCAGATTATTTAAAAGTTCAGTTCCAGTCCCAAATGTACTGCGAATACCTGGTACACCCGGCCGCTGATGTAATGCCAATGCTGCTGGAATATAAAGTACCTCATCTACCTGTGCCTTGGCTGCCTGTGTCATACGGCGGCGAGTATAAGTTGAAAGAGCATCAAGATAGCGTCTTGAACCTTCCGCATACAAAACACCCAGTGCCAGCGAAGATTTCCCAGAACCTGATACGCCAGCAATACCAACAATCTGATTTAATGGTATATCCACATCAATATTTTTCAAATTATGCACCCTAGCATTCCGTACTTGAATTTTGTTAGGAATCTTATTTTTAATTAATTCATTTTCCTTTTGTACACCCATTATGCGTCACCTGCCCAGTTATTTTATTTCTTATTCATTATATCATTTTTAATGCTGATTGACAGAATAGCCAATTCACACACAGATAAAAGCTTTATTTATATGATCAGCAGCGCATTTTATTTCATGTCGCTTCAAATATACCTCGCTACTCAATCACCAAAATTGTTTCCTCTCTTGTGATATTTTTCAGCCAGCCATATTTTTTATAATGTAGAATAGCAGCCGGAACTTTCACTACCTCGTCAAGATTGATGATAAGAAATACAATGACTACGGGCAGTTGAAAATAAAAAGCTGCTAAGAATCCTGCCGGAACAGCAAATGCCCACATCGTGACAGTATCACATATCAAACCAAATTTAGAATCACCGCCAGCGGGAAATACACCAGCAATTGTCATCATATTTATTGATTTAGCAATCATGTAACAAGCACAAAACAAAAGCATCCATTTTAAATAATCAGTTGCTTGCGGACTTAAGACTGTCACATGTATAATCAATGGCGAAATGGCAACTAACAGCAAACCCGATATAATACCACTGATTACCGCCATTTTCCAAAGAATGCCGCCGTATTTTTTTGCTTGCTGCAAATTTCCCATACCGAGCTCATTGCCGACAATGATACCGCCGCCATTAGCAAGCCCTGTACAAAAGCTTACAATTAAATTCTTTACAATATTGGCAATCGAGTTAGCAGCAACTGCGTCATTACCCAAATGACCCATAATAACCGAATACATTGTAAAGCCAACACCCCAAACAAGATAATCACTCAGCATTGGTAAACTGTATCGCCAATAATCTTTTACTAATTGCTTATTTGCAGAAAAACACAGTCTTAGATGAAGCCGCGCATGCTTCTTACGCAAGGATTCAGCAAATGCCCATATCAATTCAATAAATTTTGATATAGAAGTTGCAAGAGCGGCACCGGCGATACCCATTTCAGGGAAAAGATACAAGCCAAAAATAAGTGCTGCATTAAAGAAAATGTTGATAATCACAGAAGTTGATCCAATAACCATACTTTTTACAGCAAAACCGGTATTTTTCAATATGCAGAGATAAATTTGTGATATTCCAGTAAATATATAAGATACTGCAACAAGTCGCAGATATACGACACCACCCGCTATTAATTGTGGCTCCTGTGTGAAAATCCGCATCAGCATTTCCGGAGCAAAAAAAGAAATCAGGAAAAATGCTGAAGAGATTAAAAACGATACTTTTGTAACATAAGCAAATATTTTTTCAATTGAATTCATATCATTTTTACCATAATATTGTGCTGCTAAAATACTTGTTCCCATTGTCAAGCCACCCATAAAAAGATTGAATACAAATGTTATCTGACCGGCCAGAGATACTGCTGAAAGTGAATCCTGATTAACAAAGCCAAGCATCAATGCATCTGATGCACTAACAGCTGCTAACATAAACTGTTGAAATGCAATTGGCAATACGAGGGATAACAGCTTTCGGTAAAAGACAGTGTTTTCACTGTTTAATGTTTTAGATTTCATAAAACACCTCCTAAACTTAATGATCTGATTATAAATAAAAGCGACTGACAAAGCAGCGCTAAAACTTAACAACATCACTGGCTTTTTCTAATATCCATTGCTATAATGAAGTTAAAATAAATGAAGGAGGCAGCGGATATGTTCCATAATAAAATTGTTGTCATTACCGGCGGTATGCAAGGGATTGGCAAATGCATAGCAAAACAATTTCAAAAAGAAGGTGCGGTTGTATGCATTATAGATAAACAGCCCGGCGGTTATTTTACAGGTGATCTTGCTGATGAAAATACCCTTGTTCGTTTTTCAGAGAAAGTAATCGCTGACTATGGACATATCGATTATTTAATCAATAATGCCCTTCCGTTAATGAAAGGTATTGATACATGTACCTATGATGAATTTAATTATGCACTGCGCGTAGGCGTCACTGCACCCTTTTACTTAGCAAAACTATTTTTACCATACTTTGCTCCTAATGCATGTATTATCAATATATCCTCTTCCCGTGACCGCATGAGCCAGCCAAACACAGAAAGTTACACAGCAGCTAAGGGTGGTATTTCTGCCCTAACTCACGCATTGGCTGTAAGTCTTGCTGGAAAAGTTAGAGTAAATTCGATTTCTCCCGGTTGGATTGATACATCATCAGTTCAATATACCGGTCCTGATGCTTTACAGCACCCTGTGCATCGAGTTGGTTATCCTCTTGATATAGCAAATATGGTTTTGTTTCTCTGTTCAGATAAAGCGGGTTTTATTACTGCCGAGAATATCTGCATTGATGGTGGTATGACAAAACAAATGATCTATCATAATGATTTCGGGTGGACATTGGAGAACGAAGAAAATGAGTAAAAAGGAATTATGCGCTGCGATTGAAGCTCTTCAAAATCAATTTTTAACATTGGATTGGACTTATCATGAATCCCCCGTAGGTACTCCATCAGAAAAAATGTATCGTTGGCCCGGCAATCCAGAAGATAAAATATTGATTTGCGTACATAAAAGTAATGGCATACAGGAATTGTTTCATCGACATGATTTTTTCTATTTCAATTATACCTATATGGGAGAGTATGATTCCCTCAGCTACAAATATGATAATCGTATAACGATCAAAGAGGGAGAAATCTATGCCGGTCAGCCCTTTGCCGGCCATGCCCTTTGCGTCCATGATAACAAAGAAACAATAATTATTGGTGTATTGATTCAAAAAGAGACTTTCTTTCGATCTTTTTTACCTATGCTGTCCGCTAATTCTCATTTTTTTCATTTCCTGTTAGATCCTGCTACAAACCAATTTTCTGATGAATACATTCATTTTAAGATTGAGGATGATTGCAATATAAGGACTTTATTAGAAATGATGGTAATTGAATTCGCAAACCGGCAGGATGATTCACAACAAATACTCAAGCCTTTGGTATTATCATTTCTGATGCAGATTGCACGGCAATATGCATTAGTTAATCAAAAATTCATCAGTGAGAGTCTTTCAGATAAAATTATAAATTTTATAGGGGAACATTTCGACACAGTAACACTTAAAGATATCGCCAAGCGTTTCTCTTATCATCCAAATTATATTTCAACTTTACTACATCGTGAAATCGGTAAGTCTTTCTCAGAAATTTTACTTGAGCAGCGCATGGAAAGAGCTTCCATTCTTTTGAATGGGACGAATTTGACAAATGAAGAAATTGCCTTGATGTTGGGATATAGTAACAGCAGTAATTTTTATAAAGCTTTTCGAGAGTTTTATGGTGTATCTCCAAAAGAGTATGTATTACACCAGAAACAAGTATAATCAAAGAAAAACTACCAGTATATTGCACACCAACGCAAGGTTGATTTATTAAGCAATGCTTTTTAAAGGAATTTGTATAACTTTATCTAAATTCGTACCGGAAAATAAAAAATGTCTAAGAACTTTTCTTAGACATTACTTTTTAATATGGTGGAGCTTAACGGGATCGAACCGTTGACCTCCTGCGTGCAAGGCAGGCGCTCTCCCAGCTGAGCTAAAACCCCATGTATATTAAATTCGATATTTTTCAATACCGAATGCTCAATAAATATATCATCAATAAAAAACATTGTCAATCATTTTTTTAATTTTTTTCATAAAAACAGGACTGACCGCTTAGATATCTAAATTGTACTGCTTATCAATGAAAACTTGTCATTATTCAGATGAATCTGCTACTATGAATTCAGCCAAGGAGAAACCACATGAAAATTGAAATTATACTCGAATCCAACAGAAAAGACCTCCAGATCAATCTGCTGTGTCCGACTGTCAATCAAGAAGTAAATGAACTCTATGCCTATCTCACTGCTTATGAACAAAATGTTGGTGGCTGGCTGAATGAGCGGCATCAACGGGTTCACATCAATGAAATTCTTTATTTTGAAAGTGTTGATGGCAAAACCTTCTTTTACACAAATGCATTGACTTGTCAGACTAAGAAAAAACTATATGAACTGGAGGCTTTATATAATGATGCCGGGTTCATCCGCATCAGCAAAACTACAATTTTATCATTGTCAAAGGTTAGTGAAATCATTCCGGAAATGGGCCGGCGGCTTAAGCTTCGTTTAATCAATGGCGAATATTTAATTGTTTCCAGGCAATATGTGCCTGAGTTAAGAAAGCGTTTATCACTTTAGGAGGCAGATTATGTTTACAATCTATAAAAATACTGAGGTCAGAAAATGTGTTTTTGATCATACATTAAGAAATTTCGCACTGCATTTTATCGGATTACTATTCTCTGATTTGATTTTTCATCAAGAAACCTATCAAATTACCAGTACCATGCTGATTGCTATCCTGCTGATCAGTCTTTGTATTGCACTTTATGAAAGCTTCTGTTTTCAAGAGAAAATGCTGATTAAAACCCGCTATCTATTTCGTCATATGCTGTTTATCCTGCCGGTGCTGACGTTTGAATGTCTGCTTTTCTACTGGTTAAAGTGGTATGATTCCCCTTGGCTTCTTGCATTGATTATTTTATTGATTGATGTTGTCATTATACTTATTGAAGCTCATCATCAACAGTCAGAAAAATCACTTTATGCAAATGCGCTAAAGCAATATCAGGATCAAATAGCCTTAAAAGATAACAGTGTATTATGAGCATTTATTCTTTTCTCTGCAGCACTCTATGCAGATGAATACTCAAATATGCAAGTTCATCAAGCGTAGCCTCACAGCCAAGCGTGACGCGAATATATTCCGCAATTTTTAATGCGCACTCCATCTCCTTCGGATATTTGACAATCACACTTTGATATAGGAAATCGTCCTCCTCCTGATAGCCTTTATTCTGCAGCATACGCTGTATAAAATATGACAGATGAGTTACCAATCGATGATAATTAAGATCACTGACATCAAAGGTAATTTTATAATGCAGCTGAATCAGCCGAAGAATATCACGAATCATATCAATAGAAACAAGTGTATCCTGCATACTGCCGGCATTATTCTGGGCATTCACAAAATGAAGCGCAATATTTGCCGCTTCCTGCGGCCATAAACGTATCCCTTTTTGTTCTTCAATATATGCAAGCGCATATTCACCAAGGGTAAATTCTTTAGGATAAAACTTCTGTATTTCAAAATAGAGAGCATTACTTGTTTTCATGCCTTCTTCAAATCTTTTGAACGCATAATTCAGATGATCCATCAATGCCAATGCAAGACTGGCATTAAATTCACACTGCAGTTCAGTTTTTGCCCGCTCAATCAAATGTAATGTTATAAACAGAATATCCTCACTGATTTCAGTAAGCAGCTGCTGCAGCTGGGTAACTTCCTCATGAGCCGATAAGACAAAAATCTTATCAATATCAGATTCAAGCAGCTCCTGTCCTTTTTTATAATGAAAGCCAAGAGCATTACCCATAACGACATATTCCTGTCCATTTGCTTCTGCCAGCACCACACAATTATTTAATATTTTAACGATTTTCATCTTATCACCTCACTTTTAAATACGCTGTTTCTTTAAAAATTTTTGATACCATTTAAAGCTGTCTTTAGGTATTCGCTTTAAAGTTCCCTTACCTTCATCATCAAGATCAACATATACCAATCCATATCGTTTCTTCATTTCACCGCTGCTGGCTGAAACCAAATCAAGAAAGCTCCACATTGTATAAGCTTTTAGATTGATTCCTTCATCAATGGCTTTTAATACTTCATTAATATGCTCACGCAGATAAGCAATTCTATACTCATCATGAATTTGTCCATCGACAACCTCATCTATAGCCCCTAAACCATTTTCCACAATCATTAAAGGAAGGTTGTAGCGATCATACAGCTCTTTTAGACAGATGCGAATTCCGAGCGGATCAATGGTCCAGCCCCATTCACTTTCTGTTAGATAAGGATTCTTCACCCCGCCAAATAAGTTACCTGATGCTTTGGCTGCAGCATCATCACTGCTTGCGACAATTGAATTATAATAGGAAGTTGCCAGAAAATCCACACGCTGTTTTGACAGCAGCATCTGTTCTTCTTCACTCATTTTTAGATCAATTCCTGCCTTTTCAAAACGATTCAAGGCAATGTCAGAATAAGCGCCATGCACAAGAACATCGGCAATGGTCAGCGCATTACTGCGTATTTCATCAGCTTTCAATACATCTTCAGGTTGACAGGTCATAGGATAGACTGGTGAATAAGCAATCATTGCCCCTACCTCATTGCGCGCATTTATGGCTTTGGCCAGCTGTATAGCCTTAGCATTCGCAACCAGCATATTATGCACCGCCTGCCAGCAGCACTCTTCCTTATGCTCACTGCGGTCAACACCAACGCCCACTGACAGCGGCAAATAGAGTGCCATATTTATTTCATTAAAGGTAATCCATAAATGTACGCGATCTGAATAACGGGAAAAACATGTCTTAGCATAACGTGTATAGGCATCGATCCAATGCTTATTTTCCCAGCCATCGTATTTCTCAAAAAGCGCGTAAGGTATTTCAAGATGTGAAAGTGTCACAATTGGCTCAATTCCGCCTTGCACCAGCAAGTCAAAGATACGATCATAAAAAGCCAATCCTTCTTCGTTAGGTTCCTCATCATCACCATGCGGAAAAATCCGGCTCCATGCGATTGACATACGGAAACATTGCACACCAAGTTCTTTAAGCAATTGAATATCTTCTTCATAATACTCATAAAATTCCACGCCTTTTTGCATCGCATAATATGTATGCTCATCAGGCAGCGGATAACGTTTAAAACAGCGTTCACGCTCATTCGGCTGAGTATCGCCGATTGAATAACCTTTGTTTCCTTTATGGCTGCCGCCTTCACATTGACCTGCGGAAATAGCGGCGCCCCACATACATGGATATTTTATCATAAGCAGCTCCTAAACAATATTCAATATAATATCACCCATCGTAACTTGGTCCTGTGCCGTTGCCAGCACATCAAGATAGGCGTCTGAATTACTTACCAATACAGATATAATTGCCGGTTCACTCAGTGAATCAGCAAGCTGAGCTAACTGATCACCCTTTTTCACTTCCTGATTCAGCGCGGCCAACATTTCCATGCCCTGCGGCTGCTGCAGATGGATTAAAAGCTCAATCCCCTCTTTACCTTTCATAATTAATTCATTTGATTCAGGGAAAACCGCTGTCACTGTTCCATCAATCGGCGCATAGATATATTTATCTTCAAACTGAATGGCTGTTCCTTTACCAATTAATCCTTTAGCTGCCAGTTTATCATCTAAAGCCTTCAATTCAATTATTTGTCCGCTGACTGGTGCATAAACCGCTTTTTTGTTTAGCTTATTTTCATTGCTTTGTATAATCGGCGCAGCTACATCATCTTCAAATCCTAAGATCCAGGTCAGTGCAAAAGCTACCGCAAAGGCAATGACACAACAGATACCAAAATTAAGCAGATTGTTATTTGGACCAATGTATACCGGAAAAGCTGTCAGTCCCGGTGTTACAAAACCAAAGGCTTTCAAAGAGACTAAACCAGCATACAAACCACCGGCAGCACCGCCTGCCATAACCGCCGCTAAAGGCCGTTTTAGTTTTAAAGTAACGCCATATAAAGCTGGTTCAGTGATACCCAATACTGCGGTAACACCCGCTGATAACGCAATCTGACGCATTTCCGAATTTTTGGTTTTTAATGCTACCGCAAAACAAGCTGCGCCTTGTGCCATATTAGAAGGTAATGACCCCACTGACATGATTGTTTCATAACCGAAGGTAGCCAGTGACTGAAATACTAATGGGAATAATGAATAATGCATGCCGGTCATAACAATAAATGGTGTAAAACATCCCATGAAGGTAATTACCAGCCAACCTGCTTTACCATTTAAGAATTGAATAAATTGCGCGAGATAACCACCAAGAATCGATCCCAATGGGCCCAACACGATCAGCGTGATTGGTGCCGTAATAATAATCGTTAATAATGGCTTCATTAAAAATTTAAGACAATTCGGCGAAACCCGATCTGCAAGCTTTTCCACATAGCTCATCAGCCAGACACCCAAGATAATTGGAATAACTGAAGAAGCATAGGAAGCTGAGATAACAGGAATGCCAAAGAAATCTGCCGCAGTTTCTTGAGCAAGTAAATTAATCAGATCTGGATGCAGCAGAATACCAGCCAAAAATACAGCCATAAAAGGATTGCAGTTAAATTTCTTAGCCGCCGAAAAAGCAATCATTACCGGCAGGAAATAAAATGCCGCATTCGCTATTACATTAAAAATCACCATGGTGCTGCCACCAGCATCAATGCTTGTGAAATTAGTAAGCAGAGCGATTACCGCCTGCATCATACCAGCCGCCACAATTGCTGGCAAAATAGGTGTAAATATGCCTGAAATAGTATCTAATATCCTTGATACAATCGGTTTTTTACCATCTTCTTCGGCTGCATTCTCATTTTTTAAATTGCCGATTTGACGCATTGTCTTGCAGACATTACCAACATCCGGACCGATGATTACCTGAAGCTGACCGGGATTCAGCACCGCGCCGACAACCCCTTTAATCTGTTTCAGCGCTTCCATCTCAACTTTTCCATTATCCTTTAAATTGATTCTTAAGCGCGTCGCGCAATTGCCAAGATTGATAATATTCTCAGCACCGCCGATATGTGTCAGAATCTGTTTTGCTACTGATGTATAATCCATAAAAATCTCCTTTCATTGCTTATTTATTTAAAGCTTCTAAGCCTGTTTCAAGATAACTTGTATTACTGATATCAGCTAAAGTAATATGATCACCTTCGATAATTATTTGTGTGACACTGCAGTTCTTAACATCATCCAGCTGTGTTCGTTCAGGATCAATATTATTTAAAATTGTACGTATCGCACCACCCGAGGATACTACTAAAACATTACCGCCGCCTAATGCCTTACACTCTTCAATAATCTGATTGATTGCCGTTTCTGTTCGAGAAGCTATCTCATCATAGGTTTCAGCAGCATGAAGCTCATCATTAGCAGCAATTTCATCTGCGAGCTCCTGATTCGTCATACTTCCCAATAATTCACCCATTAATGCAGGATTAAACTCACCAAGTCCATGGGTATCAAATAATGCACCCCACATTTCCGCATCATTTCTTCCCTCATAACCTCCGAAATTCCACTCCCGAAGACCTGTCAATTCGAATAATTCAGGTGTATCATGAGTGTTTTCGGCTAATATCCTTGCAGCCGTTTCCCGCACTCTGCCAAGATCACTGGTATAAGCAGCAACAAATTCAACATCTTTTAATCCAATGCCGACGGCATCAGCCTGAAGCTGCCCCTCCTCAGTCAGCGGTGTATCACTCCAGCCTTGAACCTGTCCGGTCGTGTTAAACCATGTTTTGCCATGCCTTACCAAATATATTACCACTGGCTGAGCTGCCTCCTCATCAGGTAAAACAGGTGATGAACAAGCACATAATCCAAACGCAATCAATATCAGCAACAACTTTTTGAGTTTCATTATTCTCCTTTCATTCTCTTTTAGAGAAACACATTAAATTGCTTTTTCGTCTGGCCAGAAACAAAAAAAGCAGGAACAACACCAACAGCTTTCACTGTTGCATTGAGCCCTGCCTGATTTAACAGTCACATGACATAGATATCTATCTAAACAAAGTATAGCACTAAATGTCAGCGTTTACAAGCAGGTGTTATACGCTTTTTGGCCAGCTGATCATCGAAACTTTATTATCAAATTAGTCAGTTTTTTGATTAATTATCAATAATAGTGTAAAATATCATCAGAAGCATTTCAGGAGGTATCTATGGCTGAAAGTAAAGTAGAACGCAATAAGCGGTTAAAAAAAGAAAAACTGGAGGAATCCGGTTATGAACTATTTATGAATAACACCTTTGATAAAACCTCAATCGATCAAATCGTAAAAAAGGCCGGTGTCGCAAAAGGCACCTTTTATCTCTATTTTGAAGATAAGACACAGCTGCTGAACCGCATTATCATGAAAAAAAGCGGTGATATTTTAATGGATGCCCTATCCCACGCAAACTATCTGCAGCTGGATAACAAACTAGATCAATTCATTGTCATGGTAGACTGTATTCTTGACTATTTCAAACAGAACCAGAACATCCTTGAAGTCGTCCGCAATCATTTATCATGGGATGATATCCTAACTGATATGAAAAATCATCAGAACTTTTCGATTCAAATCATGATGAAAGAATATATCGAACTAATTATGACAAATAAAAATTACACTGAAAAAGAAGCCATTGCTACATTATATGTAATCTTTGAATTGGTATCCAGTGTTGCCTATGCCTCTATCATTGTAAAAAAACCATTTGAACTGCTTGAAATCAAACCTATGCTTTATGCCAGTATCCGTTCAATGATTAAGTAACCGCAGCCGTCCTATTGAGAAGGACGGTTTTTTATTGCTGAATATAGTTGACAAAGTCATGTATTAGTTTTATACTTGACCTAGTCAACTTTAGGAGGTATGTTTATGCAGACATCATTAGCTTATATTACAACGCTGCTGCGCAAGGATTTTACTGATTACTGCAATCAAAAGCTTGGTGAACTCGGACTTTCACAGGGTATGCTATTTTTTATCTTATATGTAGGCAAACACCCTGCCTGTTCACCTAAATATCTGGCAAAAGCACTGCATATGGACATTGGCCACACTACCCGTTCCATCGTTAAGCTGGAGCAGGCTGATTTGCTGCTGCAGGAAACGAACCCTTTGGACCGCCGCGCCCATATCCTGACCTTAACCGAAAAAGGTGAACAGGCTTTTAAGCTCAGCCACGAATTATTTTACAGCTGGGACAATGAGGTACTTGCCGCCTTTTCTGCTGAAGAAAGGGAGCAGCTGATGAAGCTGCTTGAAAAACTGATTCAGAGTGATCAGCATTGTGTCCACCGGTCTAAATCATACTAATTGGTTGATGAAGGAGGTTTGATTTATGAAATTTTCAATTCTATTCAGCAGTCATACCGGCAACACCCGTCTGCTTGCTGAAACATTAAAAAACACCCTGCCTGATAGTGAATGTATCTATTATGGTCTGCCGGATCAGCAAGCCTTAGAAGCTGATTTGATCTGCATTGGTTTCTGGACGGATAAAGGCTGCTGTGATGAAGCGCTGACAGCATTTTTAAAGACCGTGCATCATAAACAGATTTTTCTGTTTGGCACTGCCGGATTTGGCCGCAGCGATGAATATTTCAGCCGTATATTAACGAATGTTACCAACCTGCTTGAACCAGACAACACCCTCGTTGGTCAGTTCATATGTCAGGGCAAGATGCCGATAACTGTCAGAAAACGGTATGAATCGATGCTGGATCAGGAACCTGAAAAATTTCAATCCTTAATCGACAATTTCGATCAGGGACAAACTCATCCGGATAACAATGATTTAAACAATTTCAAAGCGATTGCTGAAGCAATGTGGAAGAAGGTGAACAGCCATGCGTAAAGCCGCTAAAATCTGGCTTTGGTGTGCGCTGGCTCTCTCGGCTGCAACCACCCTACTTAACGCCTTTTCAGGCCGCATGCTTTCAGTGGTGATTGCCTTGGCTGCCTTGGCCGGTCTGTGCATCCTGCTGTTTACCGAAAGAAAAGCCGGCTATCTCTTCATGTGTGTCTGCTATCTGTGTTCATTTATTAATGGTTTAATCAGCGGCTTTACCACTGATACAAATCCAGCAGCTGCCATTATCATGTCATTCATTGGCTCCGCATTAATTCCTGTCATTACCTATCTCTTCTTGCGAAAAGACTGGCAGAAGCTTAAATAATCATCTCGCTTGCCTGTCAGCTTAAGAACGTGTATAGTTTGGATAGGAGCATTACCATATCATTCATTAAAGCTTTAAGTGTGCGATACTCTATATCTGCACACTTTTTTGTCTCTAACTCCCATTGACTGCTTTTTAGCTGCTAACTCACATTTTTGTACCTACTTCCTATTTATCCTATAAACTATAAACAATTTTATCATCAAAATCGACAGGAGGTCCCCGATGAAAACAAACAATCACTATCTGAATATGTTAAGAGAAATTAAAAGTGCCGCGTTCGCAACGGTTGATGAAAACGGCTGTCCGCAAAATCGAATCATCGATATCATGCTTGTAGAGAATGATGCTCTGATATTCTGTACCGCTAGGGGCAAGGCGTTTTACCGCCAGCTCTGCTTAAATCCAAATACCGCAATCCTAGGCATGACTAAGACATACCAAACGATTTGGCTTACCGGCAAAGCAGAACATTTATCCGATCAGAAATATTGGATTGATAAAATCTTTGAAGCGAATCCCGTTATGAATACCGTTTATCCCGGTCAATCCCGCTACGTGCTTGAGCCTTTTTGTATCCGCAACGGTACGCTTGAATACTTTGACTTAAGTAAAACGCCAATCACCAGAGCATCATCAGCGATTGGAACTGCTGAGCCATTAACAGAGGGTTTTGAAATCAGCGATGCCTGCATCAGCTGTGGAAAATGTGCAAAAGGCTGTCCCCAGCAATGCATTCAGCAAGGCAACATTTATGAAATCAAGCAGACACACTGTCTGCATTGTGGATACTGCATGGAAGTATGTCCGATCCATGCGATCAAAAGGAGGATCTTATGATTCAAGATATACTGACATTACTTACTGAAAGAAGTGCTTTTTTCATTAATCTTTGTATTCAGCATATAACCATATCTATGATTGCCATTTGTATTGCAATCATTATCGGCGGCTGCATTGGCATCTTCGTCAGTGAATACAGCAAAACCTCTAAGCCCGTTCTGGGCATCATCAATTTTCTTTATACGATTCCTTCTATATCCATGCTTGGCTTTTTAATTCCGCTAAGCGGCATCGGCAATACGACGGCGATCATTGCCCTTACACTCTATGCCTTGCTGCCAATGGTCAGAAATACTTATACCGGCATCCGCAATGTGGATGAGAATATCATCGAAGCATCAAGAGGCATGGGCAGCACTGATTTTCAGATTCTTACCAAAATCAAGCTGCCGTTAGCCCTGCCGGTAATCATGTCCGGTATCCGCAACATGGTAACAATGACAATCGCCTTAGCCGGTATTGCATCCTTTATCGGTGCCGGCGGCTTAGGTGTCGCCATTTATCGCGGCATTACGACTAATAACGCGGCAATGACAATTACCGGCAGTCTGCTCATTGCACTTCTTGCCCTGGTTTTTGATGCCGTTTTAGGCTTTATTGAAAAATCGCTGCAGGTTAAACACATCCGCCGCAATCAGCAAAAAATCACGATCATCAGCGGCAGTATCGCCGGCCTTGCAGTCTTGCTTGCGGCCTTCATGTTCTTCAGTAAACCCGCTGACAATACGCTCCATATCGCAACCAAGCCTATGACGGAGCAATATATTCTCGGCGAAATGCTTGAGATTCTGATTGAAGAAAAAACTGATTTGAATGTAGAAATTACTCAAGGTGTCGGCGGCGGCACATCAAACATTCAGCCAGCGATGGAAAGCGGTGAGTTTGACTTATATCCTGAATATACCGGTACGGGCTGGAACATGGTTTTAAAACAATCAAAGCTGTATACGGAAGACATGTTTGATCAGCTGCAAAGCGGCTATCAGGATCAATATCAAATGGAATGGGTTGGCATGTACGGTTTTGCGAACAGCTATGCACTGGCAGTAAGAAAATCCATTGCTGATCAATATCATTTAGAGAATATATCGGACTTGCAGGCAATTGCCGATCAGCTGATCTTTGGTGCTGAATATGACTTCTTTGAACGTGAGGACGGCTATGACCCATTGTGCGCAGCCTACAATCTGCATTTTAAAAGTACCGTTGATCTTGACATCGGTTTAAAATATCAGGCAATCAATGAAGGTAAAATTGATGTTATGCCGATTTTTACCACAGATGGTCAATACAGCATTGCTGATATTACCGTGCTGAATGATAATTTTAATTTCTATCCTTCCTATCAATGCGGCAACGTAATCCGCTCTGAGGTGCTGCAGCAGCATCCTGAACTCAATGAAATCTTTAAACAGCTGGAACAAATTTTAACCGACAAGGAAATGGCTGAGATGAATTATGAGGTTGAAACCATGGGGGCTGAGCCAAGGGATATTGCCACGAAATTTCTGCGGCAGAAAGGTTTAATATAGGAGGTGTGACTATGACAGCAATACTGCAATTTAAGAATATAGAGAAAAAATATAACGATAAAGCAATCATTAAAGATTTTAATTTAGAAATTGAACAAGGCGAATTTTTATGCATGATCGGCTCCTCAGGCAGCGGCAAGACAACACTGCTGAAAATGATCAACGGTCTGATTCTGCCCGATCACGGCAGCGTCTTGGTGAATGGCAAAAATATTCAGGAGGAGGATTTAATTACCCTGCGCCGCAGTATCGGCTACTGCATTCAAGGCAGCGTGCTTTTCCCGCATATGAATGTAGAAGAAAATATATCCTATGTGCCTAACCTTTGGAACAAGCGGGATAAACAGAAAACCAAAGCTGCAGTCGCAAAGTGGATGAAAATTGTTGGGCTTTCTGATGAACTGCGTACCCGTTACCCTTCTGAATTATCCGGCGGTCAGCAGCAGCGGGTTGGCATTGCCCGTGCTTTGGCGGCTTCACCGAATATCCTGCTGATGGATGAACCCTTTGGTGCTGTCGATGAAATTACCCGCAAACAGCTGCAAAAGGAAATCAAGGACATTCATCAAAAAACAGGAATCACGATTATTTTCGTCACCCATGACATCAATGAAGCCTTAACGCTTGGTACCAAAATCTTAGTGCTTGATCAAGGTCAAATCCAGCAATTCGCTCCACCGCAGACCATTGTTGAGCAGCCGGCCAATGAATATGTAGAGCGGCTCTTAAACGGCAAAACAATTCCCATAAAATAATAACAGCGATAGTCATGACGGCTATCGCTTTTCTATCTATAACAAATCTACATCAATTACCTCATGCGTGGGCGGCGCCAGCTTGGCAGCAAGCTTATCATAATCAGCTTTCGCAACACCGCTGATTTGACCCTCACAGGTAAACCATAAATACTCGCCGTCACAATCAAGAAAATACAGAAGCTGCTTCCCATTCTTTGACAGCAGCCGGCGCTTGATTTGAAACACTGCCCGATCATCTAAATGCGCATCTGCGATGCGGATCATTTCTTTAAACTGCTCAGCGTCATGTACCAGCCTCTGAATACAGCGGTCATCATGCAGAACCTCTGCTTCCTTCATGAATAAAATCAAATGCTGCTTCTTATCTACATAAACACATGGATAAAGAAAATGAATGGGCGTGTTGCATCGGCAGCGAAGCGTAAAAAACTCATCATTTAAAATCTGACGCTTAAGATCAGATTCAATATTCGGATTGACAATCGTTTCCGCAACTTTCAGATTCACATGAAAACAATGCGGACACTTTAATTGTAATAAAACCTGTTTCATCGTATCACCATGGACATTATAAAACAAAAGAAGCGTCAGGGGAAACGCTTCTTTTGCTAATTATTATTTATAAGGGGATAGAATATGAATGAAACTAGATTAGGGATTGTCTATTTTCATTAGGCAAGTTCTTTTCCTTGCCTGATAATACTATACCCTAAGTCTATCAATAAAATACATGAGAACTATGTTTTTTTATGTGATATGAAAAAAAATCCGCAAAGTAAAAGAAGCGTCAGGGGAAACGCTTCTTCTACTAAATTATTTATAAGGGGATAGAATATGAATGAAACTAGATTAGGGATTGTCTATTTTCATCGGCAAGTTCTTTTCCTTGCCTGATAATACTATACCCCAAGTCTATCAATAAAATACATGAAAACTATGTTTTTTTATGTGAATCAATTATTTCGTGAATGCCAGTTTGGCGTTGCTGTAGTCAAGCATCAAATCAAGCTCATATTCTGCACCTTCTCTATACTGTGAACTTATATTGGCATCACCATGAGTTACCACAGCATTGGTTGAATATTCATCCTCAGCACCCTTTAATGTACCTTCAACATCACCATGGCGCAGATCCACATAAATTGACTGAACATCATTATCCTGCAGCTGCAGATTGACATAGTTGCCATCTACGCAAAGACCCGCCATGGATGAGGTTTTGATTTTGGCATCTTCATGAGCCATAATGATATTGACCTGTTCGGCAAACTTACTATCCGCGATCGTTAAGGAGCTGTAATTAAAATCATTTCTCATTAAATCAGCTTCTACATTTGACATCTCAACACTGCCATGGCTGCTGCTAATCCTTAAGTCTTCACTAATCTTTAGCGTATCATATTCACTTTCCATATACCCATCCTCGATACTCAATGATCTGCTTTGAAAGTTTTCCAGATATGATTTGCCATGTGCGAATTGCAGACTAACACTCTCAGCATCAATTGACGTCAGCCAACAATCACCATATTTATAATCTACCGTAAACATACTTAATGATTGTAAATCCTTAATTTGTGCATCACCATGACTGCCATTAACCGCAAGCACGCCTTTAAAAGCTTTAGGCACCTGTATCGTAACAACCGTATCCTCGCGATCTGTAATGGTAAACCAATTCATCAGCTTCAGCACTGATTTCTTTTCAAGATCAATTCGATTACTTGTAACATTTAAATTATATTGCAAGGATTCACTTTCCGGATAAGTAATAACAAAATCATCCGTCGGCGAAGTTTCAATCACTAAATCGCTGTATGATACAGAAACCGTCAATTTTCTGATTTCATCCAACGGTATGGTTTCCGTCCGATAAACAACCTCTTCATCAATCACTGTACTCAGCTTGTATACATCAAAATCCACCGACGCAAAACCGCCCAGGATCAGCAGCAGCCCTGCTGAAATCAGCATTAAACTGATTTGTTTTATCATTTTAATCATGCTTTCACCGCCTTCTGCCATTGGCTCAAACACCAGCCAGGCATGCTTTTACAACAATTCACAAAGGTTGGCGTCCATGCTTTAAAGCCAAACCAGCACCATGGGGCCAACCCGATGCTGAGCAGCACTGTCCCAACCAAAACAACAAAAGATGGGAAATTGGCACTATATACACTTGGCATTAAGAAGAATCCGCAGACCGCCATAATCAAAAAGCAAAGGCCAAAAACAAGCAAGATCACCAGCAATAAGCCCCATACCAACAAGAGAATCAAAAGAATAACGGGAATCATCAGCCAGATTGGTGATGTTAAGACGATCAGAAACCATTTCACAGCACAAGGTATGATATTTGTACGTTTATCTTTCTCAATCGGCTCCTCTTTAATTTCATCATATAGATTCAGCGACAGTTCATCCAAGCCATCCAGACTTGCCACTGCATCCTCCTCACTCATTCCCTCTTCGATACGATCCTCTAACGCTTCATTATAAAAGTTAATGAGACGATGTCTTTCCGATAAGGGAAGCAGTTTGATCCGCTGCTCAAGCAGCTGCATAAATTCCTGCTTATTCATTTTCATTTCCTCCTTTGATGTACTCATAAATATTCATAATCTGATCCCAGTCTTCAAGAAATTCATCGATGCGTTTCCTTCCCTTTACGGTCAGATGATAATACTTTCTTAATCTGCCATTATGTTCCATAGTATAAACCTTCAGACATTCACTGCTCTCAAGCCGTCTTAGAATCGGATACAAAGTCGATTCAGAAATGGCAACACAGACAGATAAATCTTTAATGATTTGATACCCATAGGAATCATTCTTTTTCAAAGAGGCAAGTACACAAATCTCAATCAAGCCTTTTTTTAATTGTATGTCCATCTAAATACCTCCTTATGCAATATATTATACATTGCATAGTATATAGTGTCAATCAAAAAAAAGATAAGGATCAGACATCCTTATCACTGTTGCTTATTTTATGCTTTTTCTTATATTCATACATAGATGAATCAGCCCGCTTAATTGTATCTAAAATATTCTTATCCACAGTCGTGTCATAAACGGCATAACCGATTGAAATACTGAAAAGATATGCCTGTTTTTCATTTTCCTCTTTGACTTTATGAACCATTATATGAACCATATCCTTTAGATAATCCGGCGTATAGTTTTTAAGAATTACGATAAATTCATCACCGCCCATGCGATAAACAGCACTGTCATCAGGAATACAGCTTCTGATAATATCACAGCAGCGTTTAATATACTGATCACCGGCAGAGTGACCGTAGTTGTCATTTACCTGCTTCAATCCATCAAGATCTAACATCAGTACCGAGAATGGATATTCACCGGCAAACTCAAAATTACTCAAATCTACCTCCAGGGCATTGCGGTTCTTTAAACCCGTTAAAAAGTCGGTGTTTGCCAAATCCTGATAAGTAGGATTGGAGATTCGCTTAAATAGCTTTATCGCAATAAATGCCGCAACAAAACAAGCAGCCAAAATTACCAAGGGAGTTACGATCCGCATTGTACGGAAGGTAGCATACTGGCGGTTAGCATCAAATTCAATGCCTAAAACACACGCAATCTCATCATCCTCAACAATTGGAAAATACGAGATAAATACATTTCCCCACGTCGTATGATTGATTTCATTAGGTAAAACCGTCTCGCCATTCAGCGCCCGCTGCAGATCAGGGATACACTCAGGTTCGATCAAATCACCGATATAACGGAAATCATCATTGTCACTTGGCAAGCCATCAACTAAATATATAAAATCACCGTCTGTTGTTTTCTTCGCCGTATATAGATAACGCACACTGGTTACTTTGCGGATATCTTCCATTTTATCCTTAGCAATCTGATAGAGCTCACTTTGATCATCCTCACGCACATTTAGTTCAGTGAACATTTCACGGATCATCTCATCTTCCAGCGTATCTCTAATCGTAGACGCCCGGCTTTGAAGCTCGTCAATCATATTATTATAAGAAAGCCGATAATTAATAAAAAAGATCAGAGAACAGGAAACGATTACAATGGCCGCAGTTAAAACCGAAACCTGCCAATCAACCCGGCTTTTACGTTTTTTTATTTTGCTGTGCTCTGTATCCATATGATGTGCCCCTTTAAGACTATATATATTATTTTAACAGATATAAGAAATTAAGAAATATAGAAATTGCTTTTCCGGATTAAATTTACAATTTTATTATAATTTCACGGATGTATAAAAGATGTAAACTATGAAAGAGCATGAATATGTATTGTAAATTTTCATTTTCATATTGACAAACTCTTTCATCAGGAGTATTCTATATACAAACCTAAGACAGGGAGATAAAACCTGATACGCGCTGATAGAGAGTTAGGCATTGGTGGAAGCCTGACAGAAATGCGGTCTTGTAAATGGACCCTGGAGGGACAGGTGAAAGGATGAAAGTCCAAGTATCTGAGTACGGAAGTTCCCGTTATCGAACAGAAATGTGTTTGCATTTTGAAGAGTGGATGTTATACATCAATTAAGGTGGTACCGCAGGAGCGATTTCAACGCACTTGTCCTTATGAAAGAGATTCTTTCAGGACGGGTGCTTTTTTTATTAGTTCCCTTCTCAATACAAACATAAGTAGCGATTCATTTCATGAAAGAGAGGAAATTGAAAATGAGAAAAATATCGACTTACTTATTGGCAGGCTTAATGACCTGCATGCTGGCAGGCTGTGCTAATGAAACAGCGCCAACTGAAAACCCGTCAACTGCGGATCATGTTTATAAGATTGGTTTAGCACAGATCATAGAACATACGTCTTTGAATACGATTCGTGAAAGTATGCTTGCAGAGCTTGCGGTCTTAGGCTATAAGGACGGCGAGAATATTCAGGTAGATGCCAAGAATGCTCAGGGTGAACAATCAACACTGAATTCAATCATGCAGACTTTTGCCGGTGATAATAAGGATCTTATCGTAGCGATTGCTACACCAACAGCGGCGGCGGCTGCCCCGTATGCCGAAAATATTCCGGTGATCTTCTCAGCTGTATCTGACCCGGTAGGTGCCGGTTTAATCACTGATCCAAATAAGCCGGATAAGAATATTACCGGTACCAGTGATGAGATTCAGGTTGCTCAGATTCTTGATTTAGCACGTACCATCGATCCTGAATTAAAAACCTTAGGCTATATCTATAATGCCGGTGAAGCAAATTCCGTATCCAATCTCGATAAAGTAAAAGCATATTGTGAAGAAAATGATCTGACATTGGTTGAAGCTACGATTTCCGCAGCCGCTGAGATTCAGCAGACTGCACAAGTGCTTGCCAGTAAGGTAGACGCTATCTTTGCCCCAAATGACAATACGATTGCCAGCAGCATTGACGCATTGAATATGGCAGCTCAGCAAGTACAATGTCCGGTATATGTCGGCGCTGACAGCATGGTTCAGGACGGCGGCTTTGCAAGTATCGGTATCAATTATGAAGATTTAGGCAAAGAAACAGCAAGAATGATTGCCAAGGTAATTGAGGGCAGTGATATTTCAGAGATTCCGGTAAAAGTATTTGATACGAATCTTTACACATATTTCAATCAGACAACCGCTGATGCTTTAGGTATTACAATTCCTGACGCATTAAAGAACAGCGATACGACAGTAATTTTTGAATAAACGATAACAACAGGAGTGAGAACATGAATCTATTTATCATTCAAGGCGGTTTTGAACTGGGGTGTATCTTTACGATCCTTTCCCTCGGTTTATTCATCTCCTTTAAAATTTTGAATATCCCCGATCTGACAGTCGATGGCTCCTTTACCCTTGGAGCTGCCGTTTCTGCCATGCTGACGCTGGCCGGCCATCCTTTTTTAGGCTTGGCTGCGGCGCTTGGCTGCGGTGGTTTGGCAGGTGCTGTAACCGGTATCCTGCAGACTAAATTAAAAGTTCAATACATTTTATCCGGCATTTTAACAATGACTGGTCTGTATTCCATTAATCTGCGGATCATGGATAAGCGGCCAACGATTTCACTGTTTGGCTTTGATTCAATTTTCACTCCATTTAATCAGCTATTTGGCAGTGCTTATGCGAAAACGATTGTGCTCTTTCTGCTGGTCGTATTAATCATCGTCTTCATGCTGCTGTTTCTCAAAACGCAAAGCGGTCTTGCTTTGCGGGCTACCGGCGATAATGAAGTCATGGTTCGCGCGTCTTCAATCAATACTGACCGAATGAAAATTCTTGGTTTAGCTTTAGCGAATGCCCTTGTTGCCTTATCCGGCGCCGTCTTTGCTCAGCACCAGAGCTTTGCGGATCTATCAAGCGGCATCGGCATGATGGTAATCGGACTCGCCTCAATTATTATCGGCGAAAGTCTGATTAACCGCAAACCTCTGCTTGTGCGTCTGATCAGCGTTGCTGCCGGGGCAATTATTTATCGTTATATTTTAACGATTGCCCTGCAGTTCGGCATTGAGGCCAGTGATTTAAAACTGCTCTCTGCCATTCTCGTTACGGCTGCTATTTCTATCCCTTCTATCCAGTCAGCCATCGCTTTCAGACGCCGCAAAGGAGGCCGCAATCATGCTTGATTTAAAAGATATCAGTATTACCTTTAATGCCCATACCGTTAATGAACGCAAGGCTTTATCCCATCTGAATCTGCATCTTGATGATGGTGATTTTGTGACCGTCATCGGCAGCAACGGCGCTGGTAAATCGACGCTTCTGAACGTGATTGCCGGTACGTATGAGCCAGATGAGGGAAGCATCTTTATCGATGGTCAGGATATGACCTTCACCAAAGAACATAAGCGGGCCAATGTGATCGGTCATCTCTTTCAGGACCCTATGAAAGGAACGGCCCCCAATATGACGATTGAGGAAAACCTCGGTCTTGCCTACTGCCGCGCCAGTGGACATGGACCGCTGTCATTGGGTATCCGAAAGAAAGAAAGAGAATTCTTCTATGAAACATTAAAGGCATTAAACCTCGGCTTAGAGGATCGGATGAAAACAGAAGTCGGCTTACTCTCCGGCGGTCAGCGTCAGGCATTAACCTTGCTGATGGCAACGATTGTCACGCCAAAGCTGCTGCTGCTTGATGAACATACAGCAGCCCTTGATCCGAAAACCAGTGAAAAAGTAATGACGATTACCGATGATATTATTGCTGAACATCACATTACGACGTTGATGATTACCCATAATATCTCCAATGCCCTTGAATATGGCAATAAAACACTGGTCATGAATGACGGACAGATTGCTTTCATCTTAGAGGGTGAAGAAAGAAAAAATATGACGGTGGAAAAATTAATCAGCTTATACAGCAGTAAGACTGAAAATGAATTTTCTGACCGCATGATTCTTGAATAAACAGGCACTTGAAAAAGTGTCTTATTTTTTGTTCTGTGGTAAAATATCAAATGAAAGCTGAGGGATACCGATGAAAATTGAACGGCTGATGGCAATAATTATAATCTTGCTGCAAAACAAGAAAGTCACAGCAGCTATGCTGGCACAGAAATTTAATGTATCGAAACGCACGATATACCGCGATCTTAATGATCTAACCTTGGCAGGCATTCCTATCATAAGTAACACCGGCAGCAATGGCGGCATCATGATGGATGAAAATTATAAGCTTGATAAAACACTGTTTACCAAAAAAGAACTGCAGGCGATATTTACCGGCCTTTTAAGTTTGGACAGCATTGCTGCCGATAATCGCTATCAACAAATCATGGATAAATTTTTATCTGATAAACATGGCATCTATGCCGATCAGCACATTTTGATTGACTTGTCTTCCCATTACAAAAACACCTTGGCTCCCAAGATTGAACTGATCCGCAAAGCGATTGAGACAAGCTGTGTAATCGGTTTTGATTACTGCGGTTCAAAGGGTGAGCATCAAGTGCAGCTCAATCCCTATTTAATTGTTTTTCAATGGTCGAGCTGGTATGTGTTAGGCTATGAAGCAGACGCTGAACAATTCAAGCTCTTTAAATTAAATCGCCTGTGGAATTTAAAGCTGAGTGAACAACCCTTTGAGCTAATGGATATCCCTCAGGAAAAGCTAGCCTTTAACACTTATTTTACCGATACGATTCATGCCGTCATCCATTTTAATAAGAATGTTAAATACCGAGTAATTGAAGAGTATGGCATTGATTCCTGCACCGAACTGAATGATCATTTGCTGCGTTTTGAATTTGATTTTACCAATAAAGAATATCTGCTTGAATGGGTGCTGAGCTTTCATGATCAGGCTGAATTGATTGAACCGGCAGAATATCGCCAGGAATTAAAAGCACGGGCACTGGCATTATATAATAAATATTTTGAATAGTGACATACAGCTGTCATCATGCCTATGTTACACTCTATCCTATAAAGGAGAGTGGAATGATGATTGAATCAAGATGCGGCTTGTTATGCAGCGAGTGTGAGTTTAGAAGTTCGATGAATTGTCAGGGATGCACAAACATTAAGAAACCGTTTTGGGGTGAGGCATGTCCGGTAAAAACGTGCTGTGAGGATAAGGCATTGGCTCATTGTGGGTTATGTCATGATTTTCCCTGCGCCCTGCTTCAGCAATTTGCCTATGATACCGATCAGGGTGATAACGGCAAGCGGATTACCCAATGCCGATGCTGGTGTCAGCTGACAGCCATCCATGATTAAGAAAACCGGTGTCCGGTTTTTTTTATATTCTTATGCAAAAGAGATGACGTTAAGCAAAGAATCGGCTATACTAATAAGGAAAAGAGGGTGCAGCATGAACGAATTATACGATATTGCGATCATTGGCAGCGGGGTAGCCGGTCTTCAGGCCGCCATCAATGCAACGATCCGGAAAAAGAACATCATTGTATTTGGTAATAAAAATTTATCAACCAAGTTAGTCAAAGCCCACCGCATTGATAATTATCTTGGTTTTTATGGTAAGAGCGGCAGTGAAATTGCCCAAGCATTTCAAGAACATATTCAGGCAATGAATATTGAAATTACCGAAGAAAAGATTACCGCCGTTTATCCAAATGGCGACAGTTTTATGCTGGCTGGTGCCGGTAATATGTATGAAGCCCGCAAGGTCATACTGGCCAGCGGCGTGGAACTGACACGTTCCATTGAAAATGAAGCTGATTTCTTAGGCATGGGTGTTTCCTACTGTGCTACCTGTGACGCGCCGCTTTATAAAGGCCGCTCTGTAGTGGTTGTCGGTTATAGTGAAGAAAGTATCCATGAAGCAAATTACATTGCGGAAATCGCTGAACATGTTGATTTTGTACCGGTTAATGTTAAGACTGATGATTTGAAAAGTTCAATCAATATAGTCAAGGATGTGCCTTTGCGCATTGAAGGTGAGCAGTCAGCAACCCGTCTCGTATTAAAAAATCAGACATTGAATACCGATGGTATCTTTGTACTCAGAGACAGTGTTGAGCCTTCTCAGCTCGTTAACGGACTTGAAATTGAAGACGGTCACATTAAAGTAAACCGTCAGATGGAAACTAATTTCCATGGTTTATTTGCGGCTGGCGACTGCACAGGCAAGCCTTATCAGTATATGAAAGCAGCTGGTGAAGGTCATGTCGCAGGCTTAAGCGCCGTTGATCAGATTGACAAAGAAAATGCAGGTATTCAATAATCCGGTTCAGCCGGATTTTCTCTTGATTAATAAAAAAGCAGGTGTGTTATGATAAAATTCAATCCTCAAGATTATAAACAGCTGGCAGCGCTGTTTAAGCAATACAACAATCATGATTTTAATTCCAATATCTGTTCATGGATCATGTGGGATCATGTTTATGAGCTGTATATGGAAATGCACGAAAACTATACATTATTGCTGATTCATATGCATGACACATGGGAATGGCTGACCCCTTTATGTGATGAACGATACCGCCATGAAGCGATGGATGCCATGCAGCGTTATAGTAATGAGCATCACTTCCCTTTTGTTCTCTGTGAAGTATTAGATGATTTCAAACGCTGGTGCCAGCAAGCACACTATCCATTTGTCTATCAGCGGGAAAGAGAAAGAGATGATTATGTCTATGATATTGCCCAGCATCGTGATTTAACTGGTAAAAAGATGCAGAAAAGGCGCAATCATTACAATGCCTTTATAAAGGAAAATGGCAGTGATTATAGCTTTGAACCTTTAGCTCCCTCACAATTTGATGAATTATACGTTTTCTTAGATACATGGAAAAATAACCACAGTCATATTCAGGATATTGAAAATGAATTGATCGGTATCCGACGCATGCTTGCGAATTTTGATCAGCTGCCATTATTAGGCGGAATATTGAGAATTCATGGTCAGATTGAAGGCTTCATTCTCGCATCGCCGATTGATGATGAGCTGATTCAGATCCATGTGGAAAAGGTGAATCATGAATACCGCGGGTTAAGTGTCGCCATCTTAAAATGCTTCCTGGAATCCTTGCCTGCTGCCTATACCAAAATGGATAGGGAGGATGATTTAGGCTTGCCGGAGCTTAGAAAGGCTAAGCTTGATATGCATCCAATTTATCGGATTAAACGTTTCAGAATCTTACCCGGCAAGGCAGAGATCGTACCCGCCAATGATAATCTGCTGCCACAGATTAAAAATCTTTGGCTGAACAGCTTCCCTGATGAGAACCCATTAACTACTGCCTTTTATTTTGATAAGCTCTATGACCCTAAACAAACACAGTGTCTGCTTCATGATGATCAGCTTGTCTGTATGCTGCATCTGCGGGATATGGAACTGATGATGGATGGTAAAGTGACAGCGGCTAAATTAATTTTAGGAATTGCCACCGATCCTGAATATCAGGAATGCGGATATATGCGCCAGCTGCTTACTCATGTGCTTGATAAGAATACTCAGATACCTTTATTGATTCAAGCCTATGATTGGGAGCTGTATAAGCCTTTCGGGTTTGAAACAAGTTATAAACGGCGCAAAACCATCCTTCGCAAAGTGGCCTATGAGGGATTGGAGAAGCATTGTGACTGCTGTGAAGACGCCGCGGCCTTGCTTAGCTTGTATAATGAATATGTACAGGACAAGAATGGTTACCGCATCCGTGATCTGAGCTATTATCAAGATTATCTGATACCCTATGCGAAATGCAGCGGACGAATCTTAATTCACCGCTCACAAGATGAAATTGACGGTTACTTGGTATATGATGAAAATGAAGATCAGTTAATTGTCAATGAATTAATCTGCCGTTCACAGAAAACAGCCAATGCGATGATGTGCTGTATCTGTGACAGTGATAAAGAAATCATCGTTTATCATGTCGATGATGAAATTGTCGGTGATACGATTGAAGAGCCTTCAATGATGAGTCTGCATCTGCCGATTCATGAGAATAATTTTATATCTGAAAGTTTATAAAGAAAGATGGCGCGGCGCGCCATCTTTTATTTACATGTCTGCTGAATCAAATGAATTAATGAACGAATACCCTGCGCATAGGCTCGGATACTGATTCGCTCATTCGTACCGTGAACGCCCTTTGATACAATTTCCGCTTCTTCAATAAAAGGGCCGTAACGCAGAACGGTATCACAGATGCACTCATAATTACGAGCGTCGGTACTGCCGGTAACCAGATTGGGAATAAAGCTCACGCCGCCAAAGAAGGTCTGCAATGTTTCTGTCAGTTTTTGATAACCGTAACTGTCATAACGGGAAATGGCAGATGCATCATTGGCCTGGATAAAGCTGCATTTAATTTCATCACCAACCAATTTTAAACAAGCTTCAAGCAGCGTATCAATGCTGTCGTGACAGGCCAGACGGAAGTTGATGACAGCCCACATATTCTGCGGCATAACATTGCCTGCCTGCGCACCCTCACAGATCATTGTCGGTGCTATTGTTGTTGATACTTGATTGTATAATTCTTCACTGTTTAAATAATAATCTAATATTGCATTTTCATGAGCCTCAATGCTACTGACATATGTCTTCATCGGTTCCTGATTAATTTTAGGAGCCAATGTTCTCAATGCCGCTTTGTTTAATTCGCTTAACCGCGCAGGCAGCGGATGCTCTGCAATGGCTGTGATTGCCTTCGCAAGATGACCTAAAGACGTTCCATGCACCGGATTGGAAGAATGACCGCCAACACTCTTCGCTTCAAGTAAAAGATCTGCATAGCCCTTTTCACTTAGGCAGATGGAAGAAACCAGTGACCCTTTTGCGCCATAGACATCTCCTTCAATGATTTCACCGCCGCCTTCATCCAATACAAATTCAAGCTGAACGCCCTGCTTTTTCAAATAAGCAGCTATTCTCGCGGAACCGGTGTTGCACGTTTCCTCATCCTCGCCAAAAGCACAATAAATAGTACGTTTCAAATTCATCGCATGGTTCAGGCAATATTCCGCCGCTTCCAAGATGGCAAATACCATATTTTTGATATCTAAAGCTCCTCGCCCCCAGATCATACCATCGGCAATCGCTCCGGAATAAGGCCCATAGGTCCAATCTTTTTCAGTACCCTTAACAACCGGTACAACATCAAGATGTGACATCAGCAGGATTGGCTTTAACGTTTGATCACTGCCTGTCAGCTTAATCAGCATACTGTTGCCATGCATGCTTACCTCACCATGATGCATCACTTGCGGAAAAGATGTGCGGATTACATCATGCAGGCGTTTAAACTGAGCATCATCAACCTTGCTGACATCAACATAAGAGGTTGTCCTGCATTGGATTGCCTGACTCAGCCGACGGCATGCCTGGTGAATATCTAAATCTGGATACATCGTTTCATTTTGATATGTTTCATAAACAGTTTTCATATTTTTCTCCTATAAATAGCGGCTTAAAAATTCTCTTGTCCGCGGCATTTGCGGCTGGGTGAAGATTTGTTCAGGCGATGCTTCCTCTAAGATTACTCCCTGATCCATAAACACCACACGGTCACTGACTTCTCTGGCAAACTGCATTTCATGGGTAACAACAACCATTGTCATGCCCTCATTAGCCAGCCGCTGCATAACATCCAGCACTTCCTTGACAATTTCCGGATCAAGGGCACTTGTCGGTTCATCAAACAGCATAATTTCCGGATTCATACACAAGGCTCTGGCAATGGCGACACGCTGCTTCTGACCGCCGGATAAGGTTCGTGAATCAGCATAAATAAATTCCTTTAAACCCACAGCCGTTAAATGCCGGATGGCAATTGCTTCAGCTTCTGCTTGCTTCATTTTCTTTACCGCCGTCATTGCCAGCGTACAGTTATCCAATACATTTTTATTATTAAATAAATTGAAGCCCTGAAAAACCATGCCGATGTTTTCCCGCAATACGTTGATATCGGTACTCAGATCCGTCAGGTCTTGGTCTTTAAAATAAATATGACCGGCATCTGGTTCTTCAAGCAGGTTAATACATCTCAACAGCGTACTTTTACCGCTGCCGCTGGCTCCGATAATACAGACCACCTCACCCTTTTTCACATTCAAATTAATATTCTTTAATACACGCAGCTGATCAAAAGACTTCTCAAGATTTTCAATACGGATAATTTCTTCCATAAATGCCTCCTAATTACTGCTTGGAATACCGCGTGATGCCGGCATATCTAAACGGCGGGCCGCATAATTAAGCAGTCGGGTAATGCTATAGGTCAGCAGCAAATAAATCAGTGCTGTAACCAAATAAACTTCCAAGCCTTTATAATAAGTACCTGAAATTGTACTATTCGCAAACATCAGTTCAAAAAAACCAATGGTGGTAAGTACCGAAGTATCTTTAATATTAATGATAAATTCATTGCCGATTGCCGGTATACTGTTTTTAACCGCCTGTGGAAATAAAACCTTCATCATCGCCTGCCACTGAGTCATGCCCAAGGAGCGGGCCGCTTCCTTCTGCCCCTTATCCAAAGATTCCACACCGCCGCGCAGTACCTCAGCCAGATAAGCTGCTGAATTTAATGAAACGGTAATTGCCGAAGCCAAGAAGAAAGACCAAATTTTATTAACCTCGGAGATGGGCGCGTTTGGCATTGCCATACGGGCTAATGTAAAACCGATAGCATTGATAATCAAGACCTGAACCATCATTGGTGTACCGCGGATAATCGTCGTATAGGTTTTCGCAAAGCTTTGACCTATCAGTTTTAAAATCTGTATGCTGTCAGCATCACGGCGATCAGGAACCTGTATCCGCAGAAAGGAAAGCAGGATTGCCAAAAGAAAGCCGCATAAAGTTCCAATCAACGATACCTGCAGCGTACCGCTGATGCCTCTAAGGTAAGTCGCTCTTGATTGATAGGCCATATAAATCATCGATGGCACAAAGCCTTCCGGATTGCTTTCAGCATGGATTGACTGAACAAAGAGCTGAATGAATCTGGCAATACCGCAGTCAAGCAGTACGATACCAAAGAAAACAAGGGTAAAGATAAAATATCGATGCAGCCATTTCTGTAACGCTTTTTTCTTATGCGCATAGGCTGAAAAAGGTATATAAGCAAATGCGGCTGCCAAAAGCAAATACCACAAAATCATCGGAATCCGGTTATAGATTGATAGTGTAAAACTCCCCTTACATATTAACAGCAGCCATGCATCCAGCAAAGCAAACAGCCAGCCCAGAAACCAGGCATGCTGGGGATAAGCACGCAGCGTGGCAGCGTCATTTATTTTCAGTTGCATAAGCAAACCCTACTACGGCATTTTGGCTTGTGCCTGCGTCAGCATTTCCTGACGTGTTTCCGTTGGTATTTCAGCCAGCGCGGCATTTACCTGATCCAGCAATGCCGTGTCTTCTTTGCGTAATCCGATGCAGGCACCATTAAAGCCTAACTCAAACCCCTGTCCATCAGGAAAAGAAATCGTTACTAAATTAGGATAGACATTTGTATAAGCAACCGCTGATTCAGTATCTAAAACAATACCGTCAGCCGCTCCCTGATTCAGACGGGCAATCATATTTGCCACATCAGTGACCGGCGGCAGATGATCGACACCCTCGATTTGATCGATTACTTCATCATATTTGGTATTTTTCTGACCTAAAAGACTGGCACCGGCAAAATCACTGAGTGAATCAGCATCCGCATAGGATGAATTTTCATCAACCACAATCACATATTCAGTTTTACGAACTGAATAGAAATCAGAGAAATTCACTGATTGACGGCGATCCTCGGTATCTGCCATACCTGCAATGACCATGTCGATCTGACCGCTTTTTAATGAATCAATCAAACCGTCCCAGCTCAGCTTAACAATTACGATTTCCGCATCCAATGCCGAGCCGATCTGTTTTGCCATCTGCACATCATAACCCTCCGCATAAAAGCCTGACACATTTTCAATCGGCAGATTTGTATCACTGGCCTGATCCTCCTGCCAGTTATTCGGCGCATAGGCACATTCCATTCCTACCCGCAATACATTCTGATTATCCATGTCATTAGCCGGTGCATCATTACTGCCGCAGGCGGCAAGCGTACACAGCATCATGGATAATAAACCAAATCCAATAAAACTTCTAAAATATTTCATATTCTGATCCTCCTGTATAAAATAAAAAACGTCTTTGGTAAAAGACGCTTCACAATAGTTTCTATCGTAAAACAAAGCGCCTCTACAATAAATGTAGGAATCCTATGAGTATTTCCCATAGTCTCACACAAGCATAATGCCTTATCCTCATGTTCGGCGATGGCTGCCTTTCCATTTGATCACAGGATGCCTCCTCACAAATGTACTCTTCTACATCGCTACCTCTTGTTTTTTATTTATGAAACAAGTTTACTTCATTATGAAATATTTGTAAATAGTTTTCTGAAAATATTTATATCATTTTCTATGTAAGCGATAATCATTTTCAATCAATGAATCCTATAACCTTATTTCGACATATGTTCCATCCGCCGCTTCTACCTCAAGCAGTGTCAAAGATCCATGTGTTCTTTTGATATCATGAATCAGTCGGCCAAAAGCCTGCATTTGATGCGAACTGATTACCGGTACAGCGACTTGTTCTTGATTAACCCTGCGCAGCACATAAGATGTGCAAAAGGGATTCAGCAGCAACCAGTTAGGAACCGGGATGGTTAACGCCAGCTTCTTTGTGCGTACTTTAATCAGCATAATTATTCCACATAGATTTCCACATGATCGCCTTCCGCACTGTCAACTTCCATTAAGCGGCCGATCATACCATTTTCAACTAACTGAATGATTGCGGAAAGATCAATATTTTCAAAACCATGGGAGCCATTGCCGGAAACCTTGGAAATATCCAAGCCAATCTCAGCCGCCGCCTTCACTAAAGACATCGGCAGATTCATTCTGACCCGATCTCCCTTAACACTGTCAACGGTCATCCTGAGAAACATCTGATTGATATCCTTGCGCTCACCGGCCGGCAGCAGCACTGGCTGAATCTTTTCCTCAGGCAGAATCAATTCATCAAGGGTAACATGGAAAAATTTCGCCAGTTCAATTAACAGCGGCAGATCCGGAATTGATAAATCATTCTCCCACTTTGACACCGCCTGTCCTGAAACATTCAGTTTTTCAGCCAATTCATCCTGTGTCATGCCTTTCATTTTACGATATTCACTTATTTTAGTTCCTAATGTTTTCATTACAATACCTTGGGGCCGAAATGCTCTTCACCCCATCCTTTCTTACACGTTTATTATAAATGCCGAGCCGTCAGGAATGAACAGACGCATGGTTGAATAAAACAACGCTTCGTTGGATTTCTCCCAACGGCTGGTTGAGTTTATGAAAAATCCCGTATTTTACGCTTAGTATTTGAAGTATAGCCATTTTTATGTATAAGAAAGGGTTGGTAAACAAAAATTCAATCTTCCTTATAATTCAAGATATCCCCTACATCACATGACAATACCTTGCAGATCTTTTCCAATGTGGAAAATCGCACTGCCTTAGCCTTGCCGCTGCATAAAATGCTCAAATTAGCTTCTGTAATATCTATAATTTCTGCCAGTTCCTTTGCGGTCATGCCTCTTTCCAGCAGAATTTCCTTTAAATGTATTTGAATACTCATATCAGATCGTCAACCTATTCTCATTATAAAGCTCAATGCTTTTCACAAAAATCACCGCAGTCAGATTCAAAAGAAGCGCAGCTAAAAACTGGCCTGTCCATGATTCAAAACCATAATCATACACTGCAATCACAGCACTGCTGCCAATGCTTAATGTCATTAAACAATTAATCAGCATAAAAAACAAATTGGTAATTAACAGCCGAAAAGTGCATTTAGCCATTTGCTGAACAGCATCCGCATTATCCTTCACAAATAGTTCTTCCTTGCTTAAATTCACCATCAGACAATGATAGGCCTTAATGAAACGGAAGACAGCCGGCAGATAAAGCATAAGAAAAGCAAATATAGCTAGGATAAACAAAACACCGCTTGCCAAGCTTATAGAAGTTAGTGTCCCCGCGATTGACAGAAGGATAAAGACAACACAAATCAGCATTAAGGCAATAGAACCCATTGCCAGTACAATCAACAATCTAAGCAGGGCTAACTTTTTATGAAAATTCATTTGTTTCTCCTTTTTCATATAAATCAGCAGTAATAATAATGCAGTCACCAGCAGACTAAGTAAAAGCCATGGATGGTTTGAAATTGTTTCCTTATTTACTATCATTCATTTTACCTCCTAGACAATCAGGCAGTTCTCATTATATTGTTCTGCAGCTTTTTCATAAATAACCGTTATTACACTGATAACCAGCATCAATATAAAGAGTGATAAGATGCCATAAACCGAATCAAAGCTGTAATATAAAGATGGATATGCATGATTACTTGAAAAATCAATACCCATCATACATAAACAATATCCTATATTGGCTATTATGCGAACAATCAAGAGCTTCATGATACCTTGATTTACCTTTGACATAGCCATCAGATTTTCAGCATCAAAAATTCTTGCCTTGGAAAAATTATTAAGCATTATCAGACCGGCTTTAAAAATTTTCAATATCATGAACGCATAGAACAAACGGACAATAGGATCATACAAAATAAGCAGGCCGCCGCTGAATTTGATTTTAAAGTATTCAATTGAAAAGATAAAAGTTAAAATTATGCGAATACCGTAACCGATAATCAACAGCGATAATGCGAAATAAGCAGCGTATTTCAGCCATTGCACACGTTTTTGAAAACTTATGCGTGATTCATTGCGCCGATACTGCAAGACAAACAGAATAGCCGCGGCAGTAAGTATCAGCATAATCAGCGGATATTGATCAGCGAGTATAAAGTTCATAAATTCACCTCCAGTATTATTGAAAAACAATAATTTATAATTAAATTATATCATGAAATTATCGAAAAACAATAATTATCGGATAAAAATCAAGTTATCTCCCATCTTAACTTACGGTCAGAATAAAAGCTATGACATGTTCATCATAGCTTTGGCTGCCGGCATTTGAAAATATCATTCCTACCTATAAAATGTTGATAATGTTTCAAAATAAAGGTGAATATAAATTTAGGTGAAACCGAAATCTTTTCGTTTGAAATCATTTTACTTTGCACCTTATATAAGAGTGTATCTATATCATAATCAGCTTCTTCCTGTACAAAAGTCTTAATTATTTTAATCATGGATTCCTCATCCCTTAATAGGAGCTGCCCATTTTTGATCAGCCGAACCTTTTCAGGTTCCTTTTTAACACTGATCCATTCATGCTTCATTCTTGCAATCTTCTGATCAGATTTATCACATTCTTTTATCAGCTTAATAAAATCATTATCACATTCAGGCTCATCACTTATGAAGCCGGCTTGAGCAGATGTAACAAAGGGCTTACCCGTCTGTGGATGAATATGCTCAGAACAATTAATTAAGCAAATATCATTAGCATCATCAATTAGAGATAATGCAAATAAAGCGCCTATATATTCCCATGAAGCGTTACTAAACCAAATAACCATTGAATCATTCTTCTTAGTTATCGCATTTAAGAAGTCAGCATTGTTTTGAATATGATTCCTTATATAAGCCCTGTTATACTTATACGCTGAATCGCCAATAAATGCATAAGCTAAGAAATAATTCATGCGGTCTGAAGAATCATAAGGAATCAGCGGACCAATGCTTAGATCATCAGTATAACAAAAGGAAGAGTGAAAACCACATGTCCGCAAGCAGGCACGTGTACTTTCATCAAAACAGAAATGCTTTGCATTATAGAAATCGCTTAATTGTTTTTTACCCATAGCCGCCTGCTTTCCTAAATGAAGACTCTCACTTATAGCATCATAAAACAAAACTCTTCCAAGTCAGAAGAGCCACATTATTTTAAATTAATTCAATGCCTGACTGTTCCATCAGCTTCAGTGCCATGCTGTGATACCCCTCAGCCTTATGATGCTGCGCGTCATAAGTGGCAACCCCCGCTTTGACAATCTTTACCTTATGATTGCTGTCAATCTGATTCAGATAGGTTTTCAATGACAATGCGAACTGCAGCACACAGATATCGGTACAGCAGCCGCACAGCACAAATTCATCATAGCCATCATAGAGATGCGGATCAATCGCATGAAAAGCATTCGTTGAATTCTTTAGAATTTCCTTTTTCACATAAGGACGCAGTTCATCAATGACCTCTGATTCACTTGTTCCTTTAACACAATGAGAAGGAAAGCTTTTAAACTCAACAGCATCACGATCATGCGCATCACGGATGAAATAACAGTCACCGTCAAATTCACGAACAAGATTTTCAATGCATGGTACGATGCTCATAATTTTTATATCATGCATCGCGCCCTCTTTCACAAAGCCATTAACCATATCAATAACAAACAGTGCTTTCATGTTTTTTACCCCGCTTTATTTAGTCAGAATCTCATAGCCTTTTTCAGTAATCAGCACCATGTTTTCCCACTGCGCTGACAGTTTGTGATCCTGAGTATAGATCGTCCAGCCATTCTCCTTATCCACATAGACTTCATGAGTTCCCTCATTAATCATAGGTTCAATCGTAAAAATCATGCCCGGCGCTAAAATCATGCCTGTACCCGGCGTTCCTACATGCGGCACAAAGGGGTCCTCATGGAATGCCTTGCCGACACCATGTCCGCCTAACATTCTTACCACGCTGTACCCATTCTTTTCAGCAACCTGCTGGACTGCCGCCGACATATCACCAAGGTATCCCCATGGTTTTATCGCTGCTAACCCCGCTTCAACCGCTTCCTGAGTCACCCGGACAAGCTTCTCAGCTTCGGCAGATACCTTCCCGATCATAAACATCCTTGAAGCATCGGAAAAATACCCCTTATAGATGGTCGATACGTCTACATTAACAATATCGCCTTCTTTAAGAATTCGCTTTTCATCAGGGATTCCATGACATACTTCATCATTGATTGATGTGCAGACACTCTTTGGAAATCCTTCATAATTCAAAGGCGCCGGAATCGCGTGATGAGCTGTCGTATAATCATAGACGATTTTATCTATCTCAGCGGTACTCATTCCCGGGCCGATTTTTTCAGCCACCGCATCTAAGACACCTGTATTGATCTTAGCACTTTCCTTGATTGCCCGAATTTCTTTTTCATTCTTTATTAACTCATGGGATGGGCACAGACAGCCATTTAAACGCAGATCAACAATCTTCTGATCAAATTCAAAATGACAATGTTTATATTTTTTGCCGCTTCCGCACCAGCATTCACCATTTCTTGTATATCGCATAGATTCACCTCACCTTATCTATTATACATCAATTCTAAAAAAAAGCGTGTATAATGTTCTTGAGGTGATACTATGTTTCTGCGTGAAGTATCGATTAAAGATAAGACAATCAATAATTCATATGTCTATGATATTCCAATGATTCAAGCCTTTAACAGCTTGTCTTTTAATAAACCGGTTACTTTTCTTTGCGGAGAAAATGGTACCGGCAAATCAACTTTGCTGGAAGCGATTGCCATTGCTTATGGTTTTAATCCAGAGGGCGGCAGCCGCAACCTGATGTTTTCAACCTGTGATACACATTCCCCGTTAGCTGATAACCTGCGGATGGTAAAAGGCTTTGAACAGGCTAAAGACGGCTTCTTTCTGCGGGCAGAAAGCTTCTATAATGTTGCGACCAGCATTGATGAGAATGAACGTGAACGATCAGGTTTGTTAAGAAGCTATGGCGGCAAAAGTCTGCACGCGCAGTCACACGGTGAAAGCTTCTTTGCCCTTATGTGCAATCGTTTCTATGGTCATGGTCTTTACATCCTTGATGAACCGGAGGCCGCGCTCTCGCCAAACCGTCAATTATCGATGCTGACCTTAATGCATGATCTGATTAAAGAAGGTTCACAGTTTATCATTGCTACTCATTCACCGATACTGATGGCTTATCCAGAGGCTGATATTTATGTCTGCAGTGATGAAGGCCTGACGCTGACAGCCTATCAGGATACCGATAATTATCAGGTAACCAAGAGCTTTCTGCAAGATCCAAAACGTTATCTGCGATTTCTGTTAGAAGATTAAATAAAGATAAGTCTTAAATTTTCATAGATTGCAATATTAAAGGGAGTATTAATCGCATTTATTAAAATGAAATTAACACTCCCTTATTTTTATGCGCCTAGTTCATGAGCTGCTTTGCAGAAAGTCTCACGATCTTTTTTATACATATTAGCCCGTTCCTGACTGTAACCAATAAACATACGCGGATAATGTTCAATAAAGGCTGCCAATACTTCCTGAGCCTGCTTTTCCTTCATCCCCAAAGCAATCTGCTTGCCATTTTCCTGACAGATCATCAGTGAATAGCTTTTACCGGTTGGGATACCATTCGTGCGGTGCTGGGTTGTCTGCTGATATGCCCATACAACCGAAGATGCAGGCAGCAGCCAAGTCTTTGCCCCTACCTGAAACATCATAAAATTACGATCCATGCGAATGCCGCTTACCTGATCAGCCATTTGGTAAAAGTCCTCAACCTTAGCAAGCGCTGAATCTGCATCTAACTGTGCCGCGCAATATTGAGTAATTGATTTCTGATAACTGCCGCTCATTACACGAATTAAAAAGAACAATCCAAGCGCTGTTAAAAGCAAACCGCCGCCGGTATACATCCATACCTCAGTCTGACTCTTATCACCGACTTGACCTTCTTCAAGTACCAAAGGAAGCATCAGCTTCTGGGTTTCCAGTGTCATTTCATCATAACCGACAACCTCATGATAATACTTTTTAGACTGACTGCTCATCGCTTTAACCGTACCATGAATGGTGAACGATTCACCGGTAAATTCATTTTCATTGATAATATAATCATTTGTAGCTCTCAGCAAGGCATCAGCTTGATCTACAAACTTAGCCGGTACTTCAATCCCCATGTATTCAGCCTGACCAACCGGAATGATATACTCCTTTGCCGTTACTTTACTTTTACCGCTGCTTCTTCTTTCCGTATAAGCGTATGAATTCATGATAAAGGTAATCTCAGCACTTACATATTTTCCCTCTAATTCATTTACCGGCACACGGTTGATATCCGTACCGCCTGATAAGACAGTAATTGCGCTGGGAGCACCGATCCCCAACAGCACCAGTCCCACTACAAAACAAATCAAAAGCAACGGCAGCACTTTTTTCAGGCTGACTTTTTTTAATTCCTTAAGCATATTCATTGTAATATCCCCTTTACTATTCCTTTATATGTTCATTATTCTAACATATATGACTGATATCGACAATTCTAAATCATAAATCGGAATTAAAAGTACAAACAAATCCACGCCAAACAAAAAGATTTGCCATCGCTGACAAATCTCTTATTACTATTCTGAAAAAGCGACAATTCCAAAGCAGCCAGGACCGCCATGAGTTGAAACAACACCGCCGGTTTCCATCCACTTGATTGATTTAAAACCATAATCAACCGCTGCCTTTTCAGCCTTTTCTTTTACTGCCGGATCAATTCCTTCTGACCACAGCAGAATGATTTCCTCTTTGCTGAGATTATATTGCTCGGAATATTTCTCCACAATTCTAGGTGCTATAAACAGCATCGATCCGCGCTTCTTCTGGGTGCTGACCAGCTTTCCTTCAATAATCTCAATCATCGGTTTTAAGTTAAGCACCTTAGCGCCAAGATAAGCCGCGTTGCTGACTCTGCCGCCGGCCTTAAGATAAACTAAAGTATCCGGGAAGAAGCACATATGAATTTTCTTTTTTAAACGTTCTACTTCCGCCAGCACTTCTGTTAAAGAAGCCTCTGGATGATCATTCAGATATTCAGCGGTACGCATCACGATCATTCCCTGTCCTACGGAAACATTCTCGGTATCAACGCTTGTGATATAAGGACGATTTTCACCGGCAATCAGCGCATTCTGAAACGAACATGTCGTTACTGCTGAATAAGCTAGATGCAGGATGTGCTTCTCTGGATACCGTTCATGAAGCTCATCAAAGACCTTTTCAAAATCCATTGGATTGCATGCGCTTGTTTTTGGAAGCTCCCCGGTTGTTTCGTAATGGTCAAAGATCTTTTGAATTGGAAATGAGCCATCATCCAAAGTAGTTTCACCAAAGGATACATGCATCGGCACAATGACAATCCCATACTTTTCAGCTAGTTCCCTAGTAATATCGGAGCCTGATTCGGCGACTAATATATATTTACTTTCCATCTTCTTCCTCCTTTTTATACCTAAATATACCATTAATCGGCTGTCTAGTTCAAGTAATTCTATCTGATGCGCTGCTTTTTTTCATATCTGCTCTGACAGGATCAGCAAATATGAGATATACGCTTCCGCACTACATATCCATTTTATGCCACTGAAAAAGAAAAAAACCCTCATCAAAAAGAGGGTCAAATTCAATTATTCAGCTGTAGAATGATAAACACCATCAGCATCAATAGCACAGCCGTCGACTTCCGTATTCACAGCCATTTTGCCGTCAATACCGACATAATACCAGCGGCCGCCGGTAGACGCGATCCAAGTTTCAATCACTTTAATACCGTCACGATAATAATACCAGCTGTCGTTTTCAAGATGCCAGCCTTGTTTCTTTTCAGGCAGCTTCATCGCTTTTACCATCACAGCCTGACCTGGCATTGACAGCATTTCAACTTCATACCAAACAATGAACTCATCATTCTGATGAATATCATCAAGACCTAGAATATTCTTTGTTTTATAAGCAAATAATTCCGTGTCTTCCTTCATAAAAGTAGCAATCAATGTCTGATCCGCACTCAGCACTCTGACAAATTCATCCTCTGTCTCAATAATCTCGCCAGCCTTGATATAACGAGGCACACGATAATCTTTGTCTACATTCACAAACACAACAGACGCATTAGTGATCGGCGGCAGACTCTTAGTCATAATTGGTGATACATAAGCCGCAATCCGATCCAGACGTTTTAAGCTGGTCAATTCTACCGGATCACCGGTAAGAGCATCAATTATCACTGTATCTTCACCGATGTTTAAGATGCAGTCATTGCCTGCCTCAGTGCTGTTAATGATTTGAATCCGGTTAGTACCCACCGCTTCAACCTTTCCCCATACAAAAACCTTTGTTTCTGGAGTTGGCAATTCATCCACATTCTCTGCCTGTACTGGCATAGCTGTAAGCATAAAACTAAAGGCTAAAACTAAACTAAAGAATTTTTTAATTATTTTCATAACCATCAATCCTCTCTTCCTGGTCTTATTATGACAGATACTGGAAGATTTATCTATATATCATGAATAAGATGCTTGATTTGAAAGATAACTTACAAGAAAATGATTTCCTTCATCAATCAATTCAGAAAATCATGCCATCAATGATGACAACCAGCTGCCTTCCTCGCGGCGCTGTTCCTTCCTGTATTTCAATGTCTCTCTCTTTCTACCTATCGGTATTGGAGTCGCACCCGAGCAAATCCATACAGGAACTCTTTTGATCAGTTCAATGATTTCCATCAAGTAAACAGCCTTTTCTTCTAGTTTGGGTCTGTTTCCCTTGATTCATTGAACTGATTTTTTTATGTTATCTAAATAATGCTAATATGGCGGTTAGCTGACATTCTTTGATACTCGCTTTTCCTATTTTTTTACCAACCGCTGCCCACTTCTCTGTTTGCGTTTGCTTTTCTTTTACGAATACTCGATATTCTCTTAATATCTTCTCTTTGTAGCCGATCCCTTTTCTTGCGATTACATAACTTGCTGCCTGATGCACACTCATTCCCTTATCCCGTACATACTTCAATTTTCCAATCAGTGACGTATACGCTGGATCAACTTTGATCACTTCAACTCCTTCATAAGCTGCTTTTCGCTCGATGGCTTCACTGATCTGTGCATAAGCAAACTCACTCAGCATTCGATTCAGTCCTTTTGGCTGATAACGCTGCTTCCGCTTTTTATCACTAAAGTCCAAGGCTTCCATCACTAATGGTTTATGGGTATGTACACATTCATGAATGATCTTGCTTGCTGTTTCCGCAATCTCATGCTTTCGCTGATTCCTTGTCTTTCCCTTTAGCTTCATCGGCATGATCTGCTGTCTGCACAGATTGCCTTGCCGATCGATGTGGGAAACCGCGATATGGTTAACATTGATATCGATACCGATACTGCCTTCTTCCTTTTTGGTTATAATCATTTTGGGTTCCACCTCAATGATTGCTTTGATAATGAAATATTCACCATGGTCATAGAGTTCATAAGCTACGGCTTTACCAGCAGTATTATGCGGTAATCTGACTGCTCTTTCTAATTTCTCTGCATGATGATAAAAACGAATCGGTAAATGAACTTCTTTCTCTGTGCCTCGATAAACCATGATCCCGGATTCAAGATGATATTTGAAGAGATTGTTGCTGTATTTTCCCTGCCGTCTGCCAGGTATCAGCATCCGTTTTCTTCTTTCATACCGATAAGCTTCAAGATCATGATGAAGCTTCTTCCTTGAACCAAAGCAAGCGGCTCTTACGCCTAAATTCAAATGATTCAGTTTATCCGTTTCTCGGTTTAATTTAAAGGTCAACAATCCAATTCTATACTTTAGCTGTTTGATATTTGGACTGACGATCTGTACCTCATACAAATAGTCTGCTTCACTAGTTTCATGTGCCTTGCTTTTTTGAATTAATTGTTCTTTCTGTTTCTGCCAGTTCTGTAAAGTTTTGTTTTCCTTACGAATCTTCTCTTTGATTCTTTCAATCCGTTTAGTACATTCTTTCTTCAATCGCTGATTGATTTCAATATTACTTTTAAGCAGGGCTCTGGCTTCATGTATTGCAGATAAAGGAAAGTAATCATTCGTACCATATCTTGCTTTTAACTGTTTTTCTAAAGAGACAGTTTCTTTGAAACCATGAAAACAAGTTAAATAGAGTTTCTTATAAGCTGTATGAAGCATTGAGTTATACAGGATCAAATCCTTCTTAATACAATTCGCATCCTCTTCTGATAACTCATTATAATAGAAACGATTTGAATAAGATAAACACTTCATGGATGTTCCCCCCCCTTTGAACAAAAAAGCATCCACTGAGATTCGATTGATACAAAGGAAACTAGGTGATGCTTATAAGAAATTTAATGATTAAATAGATTGTTTTTTATTACTTATAGTATACCATATTCACAAGAAGATTTCATCTGTTTTTATTATTTTTTAGATACCTTTTCATAATGAGATATTGGTGCTTTGATGCTTGAAAATGAAATTTCCTATATAACAAAAAAACAACTGAGTTTTACCTCAGCTGTCTTGTTGCATAAACTATTTAGCTTGTTCAATCGCAGCTTTTGCAGCTTTGATGAATGCTTCAGAAGTTACAGTTGAACCTGAAACTGCATCAACTTCAGCTGAACCAGCTTCCTTCATAGCTTCCGCTAATTTAGCAGCGGCATCTTTACCTAAGCCTTCTGTTTCTTCATCAGCAGTATAAGTAACATCTGTGATCTTACCGTCACCGTCAACAGTTACATTAACTGTTACGTCGCCGCCGAAACCTTTTTCAGTAGCAGAGAAAGTTCCGCCCTTACTGCCTTCAGCGTCACCGCCGTTACCATTACTTGAACAGCCGAATAAAGCAACACTTAACATTAATACTGCAATTACACTTTTATTTAACTTTTTCATTTTTCTTTACCTCTTTTGACCCTTGCGTCAAGTCAATTATAAACAATTCATGACTTATTGTAAAGTTTGTTCAGATAAAATTCAATTTAACTTTTGGATCTTAGCGCGAATTGCTAAAAGATTTTGATTAAATATTAACTTATCAGAAGAATAACCGATATAATCTTTACCAAATAAATCATAGATACTGCCGCTGATTTGGAATTCAGGCAAATGTCCAAGCATCTGCTCACCGTCGGTTAACAGGGCGTACTGTACCGGTGTCGCGAAATTGCCGGCCGGTGATGTATCACCGCCGCTGGCTGCCACGATGATAATACCTAAACGGCCGTCAAGAAGTTCTTTAACAGTCTTGCCATTTGGAAGCAGGTCAAGATTCGGACAGCCAAGCGTTGGCACATCATCATAATTGCCGTCTGCCGCCCCGCTGCATTCATAGCCAAACTGCTGCGCACATTGTTTATCTGTATAACAGCGAACGATCCTGCCTTGATCAATTATTGGCAGATCCGTTTCCGGAACCGTTCCCTCCGCATCAAAAAATGGTGCCATCAACTGACTGTCTGCCGATGTCTGAATCAATGAGAATTCAGGGTTAAATACTTGTTCACCCATTTTATCTTTAAACAAGGAAGTCTGATAGCCCATGGCCTTGCCGCTTAAATCCGTGATGATTTTCTGTGCCGGTAAGCCCCAGTTTGTTAAGATAACAGCATCTTCCGGCAAGTCCACAGCGGTACGCATACCAGTCAGCATCGCTTTGGTTTCTTTCCTTAATAACGCCATATCCCAGCTGCGGCTTGCGAATTCAATCGCTGATTCAAAGATATCCGCGGAATCAACATGCTTAAGCAGGATGCTTGCCGCCAGATATTGGTCACTGTTAATCAGCTGAGTGCCGCTTTCATTTGTTAATTCGATAGTTATGACTGTCCAATTTACCTTATTGGAGAAGATAAATTCCGGATAAAGCTGACGGCATTCGCTTAAATAAGCCTCAAGATCCTGAATCATCTGTTTTGGATTTATTTTCTCGCTCGTTAAATCACGTATCTTTTTGATTCCCTTGGTTGGTTCAAAAGGATAAGGAATCTGCAGCTTCAGGTTCTCTCTGGCCTGACGAAAACCCTCTTCATCACTGCCTTCACCCAATATGCCGCTGACTCCCAGAAAATTATTTTCATAGATGCGGTAGCCGGTTTTCTCTATATTTTTACAGCGTACAGATTCCAGCTGGCTCGCTACGATATTAAATGAATATTCCTCCGTTTTAATCTTATATTTTTCTTTCATAGTTCTGTATGATCATCAATTCCTGATAATCCTGGCTCCTTTCTATTGAACATTAATTCCACTGACCCGCATATAAGGCCCGCCAAAGGCTACTGGCAGCGGCCATTGTTCCATCTTGCCGCAGCCGCCTAAAGCAAAGGAAAGCGCCTCAAAATGAGTTGAGAGTGCTTCAATATGATAGAGTGTTTCCATCACATTGCCGGTTATGACTGAAACCTGAACCGGCTCAGCAATCTTACCGTCACGAATCATATAAGCTCTCCGCGGGGCAATGGTAAAGGTTGACATGCCTGAACCATGATTAATGCATTCAATATAAACACCTTCCTTGATAGGTGCAAATACTTCCTCAATCGTTTCTTTACCCGGTTTAATATAGGTACCGGTCATACGGACAAGCGGTTCAAACTGAAAATTCATCGCCCGAGCGTTGCCGCTGACCTCCTCATTTAAGGCAGCTGCCGTTGCGGCACTGTGCAGACGTCCGCTCAGAATTCCATGAGTGATAATCTGTGTTGATTTAGCTTTCGTTCCTTCATCATCATAAGGCACATATCCGTTGCCGAACCAATCACCGCGGTCTTCAATCGACAATTCGGCACAGCCTACCTGACGGCCAAGCTCCCATTCCTTAAGCATCGTTTCATCTCCCACCATAAAATCAGATTCACTCTTATGACCAAAGCTTTCATGAGCAAACACACCTGTAACACTCGGTGCCATAACCACTGTATACATGCCCGGCTTAACCGGTACAGCATGCTTGATATATTCAATATCCTTTGCGATTTCACGCTTATACTCATCATCATGATTCAATAATTGATCAAAGGTTTGTCCCATGACATCATAAGAGCCGCCATGACTTTGACCATTTGCTTCTATCACATAACGCAGACACATCGCGTACGACTGGGTATCAAAATGAAGCTCACTGCCTTTGCTTGAATAGAAGTCCTTAACAATGCGGCGATCCTGATAAATGGACTGCCACATTTTAATTTCATCAGCATCGATCAGTGAAGCACAATGCTTAACCAAAGCCATTTTTTCATCATTCGCTGTATTTAAGAAAGCCTCACCGTCAAAAACCATCAGCGTATCCTTATTTACTTCCAGCTTCTTTACGATTGGCGTATCCATCACCTGTTCATTAGGTTCTGCCATCAAAGCCAGCTCATCAATGGCCTCCTGAAGCTTTTCAACCTCACTGCTCGCCTTATAATACCAGCGCCGGCCATCATAAATACGAATCAACGCTCCTTTTTCACGCTTGCTTTTATTCGCTTTAAGCTGGTCATTTTCAATCACGATATTCGTAGTCATAACGGTTTCAATACGCACATCAGTATACAAATTCTTCGGATAATTAAACATTAAATTGTTCCTCCCATTCTTCTTTTAATACCGCCAGCATGAGATGATCTTCCCATTGATGATTGATATTAACATTTTTTCGGTTAGTGCCTTCAACAATGAAGCCATTTTTCTTAAGCACATGAACCGAACCTGCATTGCGTTCCATGGCGCCTGCTTCTATACGGTGCAGCTTCAGCTTTTCAAAGCCAAATTTCAGCACCAGCGAAACAGCGGCACTCATGATTCCACATCCATTATAACGCTCATCCAGATAATAGCCAAGCATCCCTGAACACAGCGGGCCATAAACAATATCCGTAATGCTGATACAGCCATTCAGTTCACCATCTACGAAGATACCAAACATATAAGCACTGCCATGCTCTGCTTTAACACTTAAATCAGCAAGCATTTTCACATGCTGCTGCAGCGTATAGTATTCACTTTCCCGTGTCGCTAATGTCTTTTCAAAAAAAGCACGGTTGTGCATATCCAACGCCAGCAGCTCTGCCGCATCCTTTTCATTCAGCAGCCGCAATTGAAAGCAGCGATCCGTTTCAATTTCCATATTCCCTCCTATATTAGATATTTATCTAATATTTATTATATATCTATGTTATAACTTATGCAAGCAAACCTTGCATGCTTAAAGAAAAGCCAGTGTAACCTTGGTTCACTGACACTTATAAATAATAGCATTGAGTTAATAAAGGAACGATTTCATCAGATAAATGATGACTGACTAAAATCACGGTTAATTCTGGATCTGACAATAACCGCTTTTCAATTTCAATTGAATTTTTTTGATCTAAAGCTGAGGTTGCTTCATCCATAACGATAATCTTTTTATTCTGAATCAAAGCCCTGGCAATAGCAATCCTTTGTTTTTGACCGCCGGAAATTGTCTTAGCGCTTTCCCCAATCATTGTTTCAAGACCCGCATCCAATCCCTGAATAAATGCTGAAAGGTTACAGCGTTCTAATACTTCCTTCAGCAATGTTTCTGATACATCTTCAAATAAAGTAATATTATCTTTTATTGAAGCCTGAAACAAATAGGGTGATTGTTCAATATAAGCTATATTTTTTAATAAATCTTCTGCATCCCAATCACAAATATCTTCATGGTCAACAAACACATGACCCTTTTCACAAGGCAGAATTTTTAACAGGATTTTCAAAATAGTTGTTTTCCCGCAGCCGCTTTCACCCAAAACAGCATATTTATTGCCAATTTTAAATTCAGCAGAGAAATCCTTAAATACTGTTTTTTCTCCATAAGTAAACGCTAAATGCTGAATAACAATTCCTTCCTGTATCCGCTTCTGAGTATCTGTTTTAATTAACACTTCTCTTTGCTTATCCGCATGTTTTAAAAGTGACTTAGAAGCACGGAATTTTAATGTAGAGGATACAACGGTAATTGCCGAGCTATAAAACATACCCGTCAGATTCCCCTGTGAAAGCAGCACACCCGCCGAAACATATTTCATACCAATCAAAACAGCCGTCACAAATGTTGAACCAAGCTGACAGAGTATTCCCAGATAATCAACAAGATAAGAAATTAAGGCCTGAAAATATGAATAGCGGCATTTAAAGTTTAATAGCTTATCAACATAACACATGACCCGTTTCTTAAAGATATGCTTCTTTTGGTATAACTCATAAACCGGATAGCCTGCCAGCTGATCTTTAATCTGATCAGTGAATACCGCATTCTCTTTTGATAAAGCAAGATTATATTTTTCATTTTGCTTATCAAATAACTTAGGTGCAAAATATAGGACGAGGAATGCAATGATGGTATAAAAAGCTAAATAGATATGAATATTAGCAAGGGCTGTAAAGGAAAAAATCAAAAGCGTAAGATTATCAACAATTGCATAAAATGAATCAAACACATTCGTTGTAATTTGATTCATATCATTGGTAAATATCGAAATGTAATCACCTGTTTTCTTAGCATCAAATTCACTCAGCTGCATATTAAAAAAAGTATATACAAGTTCTTCATAAATATCCCGCTGCATCTTTTCATAGGCTCTAGCCTTGCTTTTTGTTTTCAGATATCCGCAGCAATTGCATAGGGCCCAAAGCAGAAGCATAATCCCCACTTGAATTAAAGCATTGATAAAATCACCAAGTAATAATGTATCTAATACCTTAGCTAATATTAATGAAGAAACAACCATCAGCATTGATGCCAAAGCTCCCAAAATCAACACCTGTATATTCAAAGCCCAATGTTTCAAAACCAGCTTTTTCATTCAATCTTCCCCCTTTTTATTCATCCATTATATCCTGCAAAATCTTTCATTACAATGAATTACTTATAAATCATCACAGCTTGTTCATTTTATTTTTTCTGATTCTTATATTTTATGCAAGCGGTTTATTTCTTTCGGTTTGTTGTCCTATAAAGCATTGATTTATGATACTATATTAGTATAGGACGCAAGTAGTAATTACTTGTAGAATGGGAGCAATCATGAAAAACAATCTTTATATTACAGGGCATAAAAATCCTGATACGGACTCCATATGCTCATCTATCGCATACGCTGATTTAAAACGTCAGCTGGGTATTGACGCAATCGCTTCAAGGAATGGCGATATCAATGCTGAAACAGCCTTTGTATTAAAAAAATTCAATGTTCCACAGCCAATCTATATGAATACCGCAACCTGTTCACTGCGTGATATTGAAATTGATGAGGTTATCCTGGTCAAGCCTTCTTATACGATTAAACAGGCATGGAACAGCATCGCAGGCACAAAAAATAAAAGCTTGTTTGTAGTTGATGAAGAAGAAAAACTGATGGGTGTTGTAACCATGTCGAATCTATCCAATGTGCTGATGAAGGAATGTGTGGATATCCGCAAGCTGATGGCTGAGACAAGTGTTCAAAACATTGTGGATACCCTTGAAGGAACCTTGGTAAATGATTCTGAGAATTATAAAAGCAATGGTCAGGTGCATATCCTTGTCAACAGTGAATATCTGAATACCGATATTGATTTCAGAACGTCAACCGTTGTATTAGGCAATGACATTAATTTGCAGCGCCGAGTGATTGAAGGCGGTGCGACATGTCTTGTTTTAGTTGAAGACAATATGGTTCTGCCGGAGATTGCGCAGCTTGCGAAAGAAAATGACTGCGCGCTGATTCAAACGTCATTAAGCACGATTTATGTAGCCAGATTGATTTATCAATCCTCACCGATTCATTTGATTATGACGAAGAATCCTGTCTCATTTAAAATCAGCGATATGGTAGACGAAGTCAGCAAGCGGATGTCAAAGAGCCGTTATCGTTCTTATCCGATCCTTGATGATGACCGTCATGTTCTGGGGGCAGTTTCACGTTTCCATTTATTTAATTATCGTAAAAAACAAATCGTATTGGTTGACCATAACGAAATGTCACAAAGTCTTGAAAACATTCATGACGCAGACATTGTGGAAATTATCGACCATCACCGCATCGGTGATATTGAAACTTTAAATCCAATTAATTTCCGTAATCAAACATTAGGCAGTACATCAACCATTATAGCGATGATCTATAAAGAAAAAAACATCGTACCAACAAGAACGATGGCAGCCTTAATGTGCTGCGCTATCATTTCAGATACGATGAATTTCAACTCACCGACCACCACCGATGTTGATCGTCAGATTGGGGAAGAATTAGCGAGAATCGCCCGTCTTGATCTCGATGATCTGTCAAGGGAAATGTTTGAAGCCGTCGCAACCTTAAAGGGTAAAACCTTCTCTGAAATCTTATATAATGATTTTAAGGAATACAACATGGATGGACACAAGGTGGCAATCGGTCAGATTAACATCGTAGACAGCTTAGAGCTTGAGGTACTGCGCCGTGAGTTTGAGTCTTATATGGGCAAAATCAACAGCATTAATAACTATGATATTCTGCTGATGGTATTTACCAATGTCGACGGCAGCGGCAGTTACTTTGTATCCTTAGGTAAATTAGCTTGGGTCGTTAAAGAGGCTTTCCGGCAATATTATGGTGATCATGATTTTGTGAAATCCATTATTTCAAGAAAGAAACAAATCGTACCGCATCTTCAGGATGAGTTAAAGGTAATATAGAAACAAAGGAAGTCCGCAGCGGACTTCCTATTTAATTAACATTTTAAATCACAAACTGCTGACTGTACCTTTTTGATATATTCAGCATAAATATCATAAAGCTCCTGATGCTCTTCTTCACTCATTCCCGCATAAGGATCACTTTGTGAATCAACAGTGCTTTCATGCATACCGATCACTTCACCGTCTTTAATAAAGAACACTGTTGGGAAATAGAGACGCTTAATTGTCTCATCATTTAAGCCATCATAAACAGGCAGTGAATCATACAGCTTATCGTAGATTTTCTGATATTCAGGATCTTTAGCTTTTTCCTCATTCACGCTGCCATCTTCATTTAAGCTTAATGTATCACGATATGGCTGTGCGTTAAAATAATAGATTTTTTCTACATTCAGCGCTTTCGCAGCTTCTAAAAGTACCGGTACGGCATTACGGCACCATGGACATTCCGGAAAGCCAAAATAAACAATACCGCTGTCATCTAATACTTCCATTAATTCATCAATGGTTACATAGACGATAGGGTTATCAGCATCGATCGACATAGAAAGATATTCCTTGTCATTATCATTTTTCTGATTGTTTAATGCTTCATATTCTTCTTTGAACTTTGCACCGTCTCCGCTTGCTTCAGGTTCTTTAGCTGTTGTACAGCCAGCCAGCAAGGTAAGGGCAAGAAATCCAGAAAGTAATTTTTTCATTTCGTCACCTCGCGCACATTATAACATGCTTTTTTTATTTCGTAAAATTCTTAGACAAGAAATTTATGGCAAATTGTTCCCATGCATCCTCAATATTTAAAATCAAAGGCAGTTATAATTTGACAACGATAAGTTATAGTCCTAAAATTCATATATACACAGGGAGCAAACTTATGATTAAACAAATTCTAAATAATGAGGATAAACAAATGATAGCACGCATGATTCTTGAAGCACTGCCTGAATGGTTCGGTATTCCTGAAGCTACTGAGGAATATATCATGGAGAGTGCTGAACAATTGTTCTTTGCTGCTTTCATCGATGGCAAAGCGGCAGGCTTTCTATGTTTAAAGGAAACCGGCAGGGATACGGTTGAACTGGCAGTGATGGGAATCTTAAAAGATTTGCACCATCAAGGTATTGGCCGTGCCTTATTTACCGCCGCAAAAGAAACCGCACTCAAGAAGGGTTATTCGTTCATGCAGGTAAAAACGGTGAAACTGGGCTGTTACAAGATTTATGATGACACGAATCGCTTTTATTTAAGCCTTGGCTTTAAAGAATTTGAAGTATTGCCAACACTATGGGATAAGCATAATCCATGTCAAATTTATGTAATGGCACTAAAATAAAAGTTCAACTTAAAATCTGAAAAACGAGTAGATAAAATAAACCTATATATAAAAAGCTTCAAATTATCTTTGAAACCTTTACTTATATATCATCAGCTTTAGAACATCTTATGTTGATCAATTCCCCATGAAGTTATCTGCTATTTCATTTAAATGAAAAGCAATTTCAGAAAACGCACAATTCAAGTTCAAAGTTTTTACGCTAATGCTATTGCCACTCATCATGTAAGTATTATCTGGCAATATTTTTTCGTCAGTCTGAGCATACAAAAGCATGCCTGATACTTCTCCTCCACACACTGCTTTGTTTTTAACATAAGTAAAAATCTGATAGAGATTATTTGAATGAAGCGTGTAAACACCATACTGTTGTTGCATTATATGTCCATAATATTTAGCATCAATAATGAGTGTTTTATTGCCATAATTCAACATAATATCAGACTGCATAATTGGCAACATGGCACTCATGCCATCATCTAAAGCCCACCCTATTTGTGATGCAGTTGTTTTGATTTGAGGATAATGTCTTCGATAATATTCAAGTATAAATTTTTCATATAATCGACACATTCTTTGTTCATCTAAAAATTGCATCAATTTCATAGAGCCGTCAGCTGTTGTCTGCAATAACCCTTTAATAATAAGGTAACAAACAAACATCAGCATTTGATAGCTACAATTATTTCGATTATATTGAAACCTCCAATTAATACTATAAACATCAATTGTTTTAACATCTTTAAAATAAAAAAGTAAATTCCGCAATTCCTTTTTCCTTGCTTTGGTTATATCATATCGTAGAAGCAGTTCCATTGTTGCTTTCAGCACACGATTCATATATGAATCTACTGAAAAATCATCATAAGTACATACAAGCTGTTGCTTTATAATTGTTTGCTGCTTAATAGACTCAGCTATATTCATTTTACCACGCAGACTACTTAGAGGTGTTGTTTTTTCAATATATATCTGACCAAGTCCACGTTTTATTTGAATTGATACGCCTTTAACAATAATTGCAGATAATAGTTCCGCAGTATTTTCAAATTCTTCAGTTGCAAAACTTGCATATCCTTTTTCCTGTAAAATTTGAAATGCATATGCAAGCATATGGTAAATATTTTGAACACAAATCATCGAATTGCCTCATGCATAACATACTCCCAATCACTAACTTTGCTTGGCTCATCAAACCAATATTCATTCAAGAGTGGAATAATTTCATATGTAATTACAGCATTCAGCCACATATCATCAATCTCTTTTTCTGTACAAAAATAGCTATGACCAATGCGGAACCCTTTGCCTAGCGATTCATCATTTTCAATAGACATATTTAATTTTTCAATAATCGCAATAAGACTGTCAAATTTTTTATTGTTTTTTTCCTGTCGGTACTGGAGAAAACCATCAGTTTGAAATGCTGGAGAAAGCTCAAAAAAAGCAAACCGCCGTCTCAGAGCATAATCTAACATTGCAAGACTTCTGTCTGCAGTATTCATCATACCAATAATATAAATGTTCTTTGGCACAGAAAATTGTTCATCAGAATAAAGAAGCTGTAAAGTCGCTCCTCGCTTATCGCTCTCGATAAGCATAAAGAGTTCACCAAAAATCTTGCTTATATTACCTCTGTTAATTTCATCGATAATAAAATAATAATCGTTTTCAGGATCTTTCTCTGCTTTCTTGCAAAAGTTGTAAAAAGGCCCTTTCCTTAGTTCAAAACCCGTAGATGCAGGTCTAAATCCCATAATAAAATCTTCATAGCTATAGCTTTGATGAAATTGTATCATCATCACTCTATTCGGATCTTTAACACCCATCATTGAATAAGCAAGTCGCTTAGCAGCATAAGTTTTTCCAACACCTGGCGCTCCCTGTAGAATAATATTTTTTTTATTAATGAGAAGATTGGTAAGAATATCGTAATTAGCCTTGTTCATATAAACTTCACTAAGAAAATTTTCTGTAGTATAAATCGGGCATTCAATATCAATTTCTTCAATAGCTTCATCATCAAACAATTCTGAAATTGCTTTGACATAGTCAGTATATGGAGTAATATCGGTTAATACTTTAGTTATTGCATTACCAGGATGTTCCCACTCCCCCTTATGAGTCCATATTACCTTTCGAATATTGGGATATTCGGAACAGAGATCTGGCGCATAAGTATAATCTGAGGTAACTACCCCTCTGCCAATTATAGTTTTTTTACCTTTCTTCGCAAAAATAACATCTCCTGGTTTAATGTCATGAACAAATTGCCAAGTTTCCAATGAAGCACTTTTGAAACTGGTTGCTTCCACTGTGGGATCTGGATTCTCCAAATAATATTTTTGCATTGCTTTCTGCATTTCAGTTCTTGAAGCATACAAATTTAAATCACCGATGCATCCTCTTGCAATTCCAATGATTCCCTGTTCATAAAATTCATCCCATTTCTCAGCTCCATAACCGGGTGTAAATACCCAATAGTGAATCGTATGAACGTCTTTATCTCCGATTGCTTCTCCAGCATTAGGCCGAGTATTTTCAAGAATTGTTATCCGCTTTTCTTCGTTAACTTGTTCAGAAACAATCCACGCATAATAGGATAGTTCTGGAAAATTCTGATAACGATAATTACCTTTTTCAAGAGCAGTATGGCTTTTACTTATAATGTTTAGATATTCTTCACCATTGGGAACCTTTTCTAAAGCACCAATACTTTTAATATAATTTTCAGGCATATTTTCCGGATTACATATATACCAGCGATTACGAGAATCTAAATTAATAAATTCATATGGACGTATCCAATACAGTGCCATTGTTAAATTCCATTTAACACCTTTCTGCTTTAATGCCGCATCATAAGCAAGTATAAATGCCTTTTTGCTACTTTCAGAATGTGTGTCTGCATATTCTAACGCAGAAATAAAAACTCGCCATAAATTCTCGATATCATCTTCTTGACGATCTCCAATGAAATAATAAAAGGTTGCCGCCATATTATTTAAGACAGGAATGCCATCAAAAGAGTCCGGAATAGGTACATCTATTGAAAATTCCTGCGCGAAACCATGTAAAATTGATATTCTATTCGCATCAGTTATACCTTTGTTAAAAAGCCCAAATATTGTAAATGGGTCAATATCAATGATATTATTATTTGCTTCTAATTTGGGTAAACGTATATTGATAGAAGCATAAATAGTTTTGATCTTTTCTATCAGGATTTTTCTATCATTTTTGTATGGCACGAGTTTATCAGCCAATTTCATGTAAAAATCCACCCAACCAAGATACGTTTTCGTTTCCATATTATACCCTCTCTAGTTATTAATTACTTGTTCGTAAATAGCTATTTAGCTAGCCTAATATAAATCACATTGATATGCACTTTATCCCTTACCATTCCAACTGCACATGCTCATTCACATACAATCAACTTTATTAAAAGCTGTTTACCCGCAGACCTTTGGGAAATTTATTCTTTAGAATGCGGCCGTCACCTTTCGCAAAGCCAATGCCTACCCCTTGATAGAGGATTGCCGTATAGCCTTTCAGCTCAGCGTTTATTACATCACCATGCAGATAAGTCTTGATTTCATCCGGCTTTAATTCATAGCTTTGTTTAAAATAAGGCTGATTGACACTGGCCAGATAGAAGGCATGATGCGGTTCAAAACGATTCTTGATGATTTCTCCGCATTCAATTCCCTGCCTTAAGATACGAATCTTATCCAGCTTGATAAAAGGTGCGATGCGGCCATACACCTTGCCTTGCTGTTCATAAAAATGCAAAGGTGCACAGCCTTGTTTATTCATAAAATCCTGTACGGCTTCATTCAGCTTTAATGCTTTTATTTCTTTAATCGGCGAAAGTTCCTGTTCACCGTGCTTGACCATTTTCGCAATGAAATGACCTTCACCCTGATCCATTGGGAAAATTCTTCTGACATAGGCTTCATTAATACCATACCCGCTTAACCCAGCCCGGCCAAATTTTACATTACAGTCAACTAGCTCCATATCCTTATGGGCTGCCAAGAATTTTTGAATCACTAATTCATTTTCTTCAGGCGCGTAGGTACATGTCGAATATACAAGTATACCCTCCTGTTTCAATGCCTGATAAGCGCTGTCAAGAATATGCAGCTGACGGCTTTGACATGCTTTCACATGTTCAATCGACCAATCCTCTAAGGCTTTGGCATTCTTTTTAAACATGCCCTCACCGCTGCATGGCGCATCAACTAAAACCTTATCAAACCAGCCCTTAACCTGTTCACATAAAGCTGCAGGTGTTGCATTGCTTACCATCATTTCACTGACCCCGCAGCGTTCCATATTGGATAACAAAATATTAGCACGGCTGTTTTCTATTTCATTACTCAGTAAAAAACCGGTATTATTCAGCCTTGCGGCAATTTGGGTACTCTTGCCGCCCGGTGCCGCGCATAAATCAAGCACCCAATCATTTTCCTGCGGATCAAGGACACTGACAGCACTGGCTGCCGAGGGCTCCTGAAGATAAATCATGCCGCTTAAATGCGATGGATGGTTGCCTACCCCGCTGACAGCCGCATCAAGATAGAAAGAATCTTTAGCAAAGGGTGTTGGTTTCAGCGCATATAAATCCAGCTTCTGAAATTCATCGATGCCGATTTTTAATGTATTGATACGCAGTCCCCGATACGGCGGCTGCTGTAAAGTTTCCAGATACAGCGCGTACTCATCGTTCAGCATTTCCTTCATCCGGTCTAAAAAATCCTGTTTCATCCTAAACCTCCTACAGCCAATGTCCTTTTTTATAATAGATAAAAATAATCAGCGCGCTTGAAAACCAAGTTACGACATAACCAGAAAATACCACATAAATATCTTGATATACCGGCATTAACGTTATGATCCAAGTCATTCGCATGATACACCAAGTCGCAATCATGATCACCATCGGCACCATGGTCTTACCGGCACCGCGCAAAGTACCGCTTAACGCATGGGAGACAGCCAGGAAAATATATCCCGGCGCAACAGAGCGCAGCATATACGTGCCATAATAAATGACATCCTCTTCATTGGAGAATACTCTTAAGAAATTTGGCGCAAATAAGAGCAGAATGCCAGAAATAACAACCGCTGTACCGCAGCACATCAAAAGCCCGATCTTCGCGCCTTTATTGACTCGTTCATATTCATTAGCCCCCATATTCTGACCAATAAACGTTGTCATCGCCATGGAGAAGCTCATGATTGGCAGAATCGCAAAGCCGTCGATCTTCGTATACGATCCGCAGCCTGCCATAGCCGATGGGCCGAAACTGTTGATATTGCTTTGGACAATAACATTAGAAAAAGAGATTACCGCGTTTTGTAAACCGCTTGGCAAACCAATTTTAATAATCTGCTTCAGACTGCTTGAATCAAAACGAATCTCTCTAAACACCAACCGATACGCCTCATCAGTCCTCGAAAGTACAATTAAGATCAGTATACCGCTTAATGCCTGTGAAATCGTAGTAGCCCAGGCAACCCCCGCAACACCCATCTGCAAAGCAATAACAAAAACCAAGTCTAAAACAATATTCGTTAATGCACTGGCAATCAAAAAATAGAGCGGTGTTTTAGAATCACCGATGGCTCTCAAAATTCCGCTGCCGATATTATAGATAACAACACCTAAAATACCTGCGAAATAAATTCTCAGATATAATTTTGAACCATCCATAACCTCTGGCGGTGTACCTACCCATGTTAAGATCAGCGGTGTTAATAAAATTCCGACAACCATTAAGATCAGACCGCCGACAATCGCTAAAGCGATTGAAGTATGCACAGCCTTATGCAAACGATCCTTATCCTGAGCACCGAATGACTGTGAAATAATAACACTGGCACCTACGGATAAGCCCATAAAAAAGCTGACCAGCAGATTAATAATCGGATTGCTGGAACCTACTGCCGCCAATGCGTTGCTGCCAATCGTCTGCCCTACCACGATGGAGTCAACGGTATTATATAATTGCTGGAACAAATTGCCCAGCAGCAAAGGGAGCGAAAACCATAGTATCTGTTTCCAGATAACGCCCTTTGTCATCAATCCCTTTTCATTTTCCATATTCCCTCCACTTATGAGAAACTAACTATTTCATCTTTCATCGGGCGGCAGCGTTCATAGCTCTCTTCAATCAAGAACGGCACATTAGCACCATATTCCTCATCAAAGATTACTTCAATTTGCGCGCTCAGCGTCAGCCAGTCACCGTCAACCATCTGTTCAGCATGATCACTCTTTACCATCAAGCCAATCAGCTGCATATCCTCAGCACAGCAAACCATGGCTAAACGGCCAATGACATAAATATCCTCATCATCCTCAGGCCGGCGCATTACCTTACCCTTAAAGCGTATGGTTTTCCCTTTATACTTGCCTGGATTCTCTAAAGCATCCATATACCACAAGCCATAATCATCATCCTCAAGATCAATGAAATCTGCTTTTACATCAAAAGGCAATTCATCATCCTTCAGATCATTGATTGAGCCGTCACTCATTTCATAGATCAGCTGGGCTGACTTATTGATTGCCTTGATATTACTGCGCAGAAATGACTTTTTCATTTCCGGCTCACAGCGGTTAAAAATCACAACCTCACTGGCAAAAATCTGATCATACATCAAAGATCGCATATTGCTCATATAAGAAGTAAAAGTCTGCGCGTCAATGGTAGTCAGAATTTGTACTAATAACCAATCCAGCGGCATATCCATTTCTAAGAATTGATTGACAGACCACATACCGTTGAATTCAATCATAACCCGATCCGGTTCATAACGGCGGTCAAATTCTACTAATAAATCGGAACATAAGTCCTGCTCATTCTCCACGGTAACTAAGGTAGTACGTGTTTGTTTAAGCATTCGCTCTTCATATTCCTCAATCCCTTCCTCACAGCGGATCAACAAGGTTTTTTCACCATCGTTAAAACCTTCATCCAGCAAGGTATTGCTGATCAGCGTAGTTTTGCCGCTTTCTAAAAAGCCAGTAAATAGATAAACAGGTACTGCCATGCTTATACCAGCCTAAAGAGCTGCTTAACCGCCTCTTTATCAATATGTGTACCAATAACACACAGCTTGCCGATAACATCCTTACTGCCCTTGCGGATTTCTGCCTCATGAGGAACTAAGTCAAAATAATACCAATCCTCTTCACCGGCAACCATTCCCTTAGCCCGTAAGATATTTTCATTTTCACATAACTCATCAAGAATTGCTTTAAGCTCTGCTTCCGTATATACATGAGCTGTTTCAATACCCCAGCTTTCAAATACATCATCCGCGTGATGTTGTCCATGTTCGTGATGATCATGGTGATCATGACCGCAGCTGCATTCATGGTCGTGATGATGTTCCTCATGTTCATGATGATGCTCATGCTCTTCATGATGATGCTCATGGTGATGATCTTCACATTCATGCTCATGATCATGAATATGTCCGCATTGCGGGCAGGCTGTTTCCGCGATTAATTCTTTAAGCATTTGATTGCCGTTTTCCATGACATTAAGAATCTGGTCACCGCTCAATTCATCCCACGGTGTGCTGACTAATGATGCTTCACTGTTTTCTTCCTGAATCAGCTTGATCACTTCATCTAATTTTTCATGACTCAGCTTCTGAGCGCGGCTGATCAGAATTGTTTTCGCATAATGCAGCTGATCATTATAAAACTCACCAAAATTCTTTTTATACATTTTAACCTTAGTTCCGTCTACTACCGTAACTACACCGTTAATTACTAAACGTTCATCTTTTACATTTTCCACAGCCCGCAAAACATCTGACAGCTTGCCGACACCCGATGGCTCAATTAAAATCCGGTCAGGCTCAAACTGTTCCAGAACCTTCTTTAAAGCTTCTTCAAAATCACCTACTAAGGAGCAGCAGATACATCCCGAATTCATTTCAGTGATTTCCACACCTGCTTCCTTTAAAAAACCGCCATCAATGCCGATTTCACCAAACTCGTTTTCAATCAGCACACATTTTTCACCTTGCATCGCTTCTTTTAAAAGCTTGCGGATCACCGTTGTCTTACCGGCACCGAGAAATCCAGAAAATAAATCAACTTTAGTCATTTTCATCCTTCTTTCTACTCAATGAAATTAGTATAACACTGAACGATTGACTCATGCAAATGCTTCAATCAAAGGTTTGAGCATCAGCCGGCAATTTTTGAACCTTTTTCAAATAGCTCATGCAGTTTATGGCTTCAGCTTCATTATAATTAAAGTATAAAGCATCGCTCACTTCTTTTGCGACAGCATCACCAAGCTCACACATCTTAAATATAGCTGTCCAGACAGCTGTTTTTTCAGGCCGCGCATAAGTATCTAAGAAACGCTGATAAATATCGTCAGGCAGATATTTTTTCATATATTTACCCGCTTTGCCTGCGCTGATTGAAAAATCATAATCGATGCCGATTTTCCAAATCAACAATCGTTTCAGCATTGGCCGAATATTAAAATCAAGCATATCCATGACATATGGCATTTCATCGCGCCACAGCCCTTTTGCAGCATTATCGAAGCACCACCAGAATTCATTGCAAGTACATAAAAATTCTTCTTCAGTGGGTTTTTGAATCCAGTATATTTCATCACTTAACTGTTCTGTCTGAGGGAAGTATCCATCCTTATCAACCAATACACGATATAAATCCATTCGATTTTGAACACTTGCTATCAGTGAGACATGAAGATCCAGCCTGCTGCCGTCAGCAAACTGGATCAGCCAGCCATAGCTTTGATCTACATCGGATGGGTAATAAACATTTTCTTCCGGCAGCTGCATAAACAATCGTTCGCCAAAGCGGTCAATCCATGTTTTATCTTCACGAAACGATTTCGTTTCATTTACTATATAGACCACATCATAATCCTGAAACATATCAGCAGGTACCTTGGGATTCACCCTAGACCCTTCCAGATATGCGGCACGTATCCGCGGATCTTCAATGGCGGTTTGCGTGATCAGCGTCAGCATCTCCTGTTCAGTGCGCATAAAACCCCTTCTTTCCTAAATAATTATTATATCAAATATTCAGCCCCATTTATATGAAAAGAAGCATTCCTAAGAATACTTCCTTCATTATTATTCACTTTTATTTGCTTGAGATAAACCATAAACCGTTTCACAATCCATCGCGCTGTCATAGAAATCTTTAACCGTTGTTCTAAGACTTAAATAACCGCCGCTGGCTGTGATACGATTACTGATAATATTCAAATCAGCCAGCCGTTTACTGCTTGCTGTTTCAAAATCAACACCTAGTTTCATAGTAATACCCTCATCATCACGCATCGCCTGCGCATTAACGCCCGGGAACTGGAAAGGCGCTAAATAAGCCTGAAGTTCATCATCGCTCATATCAATTAATTGAGCAGTTTCAACCATGCCTAATATTTCATCCCCTTTAGCAAATATTTCAAAGGCATCATATTTATTTGAGCATGTTGTCATTGTACTATAAATATAGTAATAAAAGCCGCCATTCAGCAAATCAAAGAATTCACGGTTGGTATTCGTATCCATAACATTCTCACCGTCGCGGTTTCCGACATAAACCGTCATTTCCTTTTCGACAGGTTCAGCTGTCTCTATTGCCTTCAGCATCCATGCCGGCATATTTTTAAAACTGTCATCGTTATTTGCTACCTCAGAAGCAATTGCTTCACTCATCGCAGTTAAGATATTGCCGGAAATATCTTTCGTTTGAATTTTAACACTGACTTCGCCCCAACGTTCTTTTCCCTCTACTGCCTTGGCTGTAAACGTGAAATCTTTTGTCAGTTCATGAACCCGTTTAAAAACTTCTTCCATGCCATTGCCGTTGCCCTCCGTCAATACACTGAAGAATGTATGCAGCTTATTATCATCAGAAATGAATGGCTTAATTGCTTCATAATCGCCATTTTGATAAGCCTGAAGAAAAGTATTCACTACCTCTTCATCGGATAATTCTTCTTTTTGGGGAACCAATGCACAGCCGCTGATGCTCAGACATAAAAACAGTGTCATCATCATGATAACAATTCTTTTCATTTTAATGATCATATACTTCTCCTTTTCACAAGATAAAGCGTAATATGCTTCATCAATCCCTTTGACAATATTATAACATGCTAATTTATATTGTACAGTCTGACAAAAGCCATTATAAAGTCGAAATTAGACATAAAAACAGCTGTCAGGGCAGCTGTTGATACAATATTTAAAAATACAAGAAATAGTCCAATGATATTCTTATTTCACTTTTTGCCGCATTTAATCATTTTCTATACATTCAACGAGATTTCTCATATAAATTAGTTATAAGAGTGATAAACTATATTACGAAAATAAGTTCATCACTTAATGACTTTTTAATACCCTAACAAATAAATAATAACATAATATCTCCAAACAATATAGGCTGTTAAAACTACTCAAATAATGGTAACGTTTAAATAGAGATATAGTACAGACAGCAAAGCTATTTAGCTGTCTGATTGCATTGTACTGAAAGGGTGGTATTAACAATGAATGAAATTGCAGCTGTATTGAAAGATCATACTTTAAATGGAACTTCCTTTATAATTAATTCAGACTGGGATATGCTGACCAAAACTTTTGCTAATTTATTAAACACACCGGACTTATAGGTGCAGCAGGTGGAGGATATATGTGTTGTATCCATTTGACTATTCACAAACTGCACCATCTGCACCATGTTATCCATTCAACTATATGATTGAAAAAATAAAATTAGTATTTAGCAAAAGTTCAATAAAAACGGTCAGCATAGACGGCATAACTTATGTCAAATCCAAATATCTGCTTATAATGTCAGGCTTTTTAAGATATTTTTGTTGTATCTCCATTCCGATGTTTATGTTAATATGCTCAACCTATGAGCCTTTAAAAAAATATTATCTAGCAACCCCCGTTTTCGGTATATTAACAAATTTAATCTTGATATATGTTTTAATTCCCAACAAATTTTGGATGAAGCTGCCAATATCCAAGAATGAATAATACTCATTATCAAAAGTCCGCAGCAAAAAAACAAGGAAGCATTTATCATTGAGTTCTAATCAATGAAATTGATGCTCCCTTTTTTTATCATTTGCGTTTCTTCTGCATCGCCGCTGAGGCAATCGCTTCACTAAATGTAGGATGCGGGTGAATGACTGATGCCAGCTGATCAACAGTAAGTCCTGCACTGATAGCTAATGTCAGCTCACTGATCATATCACTGGCTCGCTCGCAGAATAAATGAGCGCCTAAGAGTCTGCCGCTTTCTTCATCAACAATCAGCTTCACAAAACCGCTTTCCTGCTGTGACAAGACAGATTTGCCATTTGCGGACATCAGCGCTTTCATCGCAACGGCTGAAATTCCTTTACTCTTTGCCATCTCTAAGGTTAGTCCAACACTGGCAATTTCCGGTTTGGTATAGACACATGATGGTACCAATGTCAAATCAACCTTTGGTGATTCATGCAGAATATGTTCAAGCACTTTTTTACCTTGAGCTACTGCCGCATGAGCCAGCATCATTTCCTTGTTTACATCGCCAATCGCATAGATCGACGGCACTGAGGTTTGATAATACTCATTGACTGTCAGCCGGCCATTCATGACCTCAAGATCGACATTGGTCCATAGTGAATCAACATTTGCCTGTCTGCCAACCGCGGCCAAAATAGCATCACATTCAATAGTATGCTCACATTCTTTTTCAAAATAAGTGATTTTAAGCCCCGGTTCAATGCCGGCTACCTTCGCTGCCGTATGAATATCGATGCCCCGTTTATTCATCAGCATTTTCAGTTTCAACGCGATTTCCTTATCCATAGCTGGCAGCAGCTGATCCTGTGCTTCAATAACGCTGACCTTTGAACCCATCGCATGATAGATAGAGGCAAATTCCATACCGATAACGCCGCCGCCAATAATTACTAAGTGTCTGATCGGCTGATCATACTCAAGCAATTCATCGCTGGTCATAACATTTTTCAGCCGCGGAATGAAGGAAGGCATCGATGGCCGAGAACCGGAAGCCAAAATAATATGCTCCGCCTCTAAAATTTCACCATTGACCGCTACCTGATGAGCACCGACAATCTGCGCATTGCCATGAATCAGCTCAACTTTGGCTTTTTTCAGCTGCAGCTCAATGCCTGATCTGAGCTTTTCAATCACTTCATTTTTATAAGCCTGAAGCTGTTTCAAATCAAGCTGCGGACGATTGCCTGAAAGTCCCAGCTTTGCATATTCCTCTATATTCAAAAATTCGGAAGCGTGCAGCAGGGTTTTGGTTGGAATACAGCCCCGATTCAGGCATGTCCCGCCTAACTCACGCTTTTCTATCAATTTAGTTTTTAATCCCTTCTCAGCAGCCAGGATCGCCGTTTCATAACCGCCCGGCCCAGCACCGATGATAATCACATCATTCATTTTAATCCCTCCAGAAAGAATCATGAATCAATTCCTTCACCTCATCCGCAGCCGCATGAATCGGCACCGCCGAGCACATATCCGCCTCTGTATAACGGCAGCCAAGCAGCTGCTTTTTTAATGCCAGTATAAAATCCTGATCCATCGCGTCTGAATAACAGTTTAAACTTTGTATCAAGCCTTTATCAACATGCAGCTGCAAATCAACAGAGCCCCAGCTAAAACGTCTTTTAAGCTGATGATCAAACTGAATGCTGCGGCCATACAGCCAATCCCAAGACGCGAATTGTGCTTTCAATTCATCAAGCCGCTGCTGATTCAACTGCTTAGGTTCGATTAACGAATATCCACCATATACATCCGCATAGGCTTCTACCAATTTTTCTTTCAGCTTTTCAACCGTTAAGGATGGCTGAAACTCACATAAATTCACGACTCTTGAACGCACCGAAGCAACTCCTTTTGACTGCAGTTTTTCTTCAGATACATTCAGATAGCGTGACAGATCATCCATATTAGCATTCACCAACAGAGTTCCGTGATGGTAGCATTGCTGATGCTTCTTGTAATATGCGTTGCCGCTGAATTTACGGTTTTCCACCGTTAAATCATTGCGGCCATTTTTTTCACCATGTATACCAAGTTTCGCCAATGCCTTTAAAATCACAGAAAGCTGTTTATCAACATCATACACCGACTCATGAACAAGAAACGTAAAGTTTAAATTGCCTAAATCCTGAAAGACTGCACCGCCGCCTGAATAACGCCGCGCCACATGTCCCTCTTCCTTATTCAGCTGCTCTACCTTCAGTTCCTGCCAGGCATTTTGATTTCGGCCGATAACCACTGTGCGCTGATTCTGCCAAAGATATAAAATGCACTCATTTTCTTTAACGGTTTCCAACAGCAAGGCTTCTAAGCCTAAATTATAATAAGGATCGAAGCTATCGCTGAAACAGAGTGAACATTTATTCATCATCAGGCCAAATATAGCGCAGATGCGGCTCACGGGCTGCTTTCACTTCATCAAGCCGTCTGACTGGTGTCAAAAGCGGTGCCTGATGAACATTTTCCGGATTTTCCATCGCGTCTGCCATGATTTTCTTAAATACATCGACGGCGCGATCCAGCGTTTCTAAGGTTTCAGTTTCTGTCGGCTCAATCATCAATGCTTCATGAACAATCAGCGGAAAATACATCGTAGGCGGATGAATGCCATAATCCAGCAATGCCTTCGCAATATCCATCGCTGATACATTGCAGTCATGCTTTTCCTTATTTAAACTGATGACAAACTCATGCATACAAGTCTGATCATAAGCAAGATCATAAGTATCCTTAAGCTGATGCATCATATAATTAGCATTTAATACCGCATTTTGTGCTGTTTCACGAATTCCTTCACTGCCCAGTGTCAGCAAATAGGCCCATGTTTTCACAACAACTAGGAAATTGCCATAAAACGCTTTGATTGCCCCAACACTCTGTTTTGGCTGATGCCATGCATACCCCTCTTCAGTAAGACATGGCAGTACACCCGGCAGATAGTCCGCGAGAAATTGCTTGCATCCGCATGGGCCGCTGCCCGGTCCGCCGCCACCATGAGGGGTTGAGAATGTCTTATGCAGATTCAGATGGATAACATCAAAGCCCATATCGCCTGGCCGTGCTATACCCATGATTGCATTCAGATTGGCACCGTCATAGTAATTTAAACCGCCGGCATCATGAATAATCTGCGTAATTTCAAGAATATGCTTATCAAATAAACCCACCGTATTCGGATTAGTCAGCATTAAACCAGCGGTATCCTCACCGACTGCCTGACGCAATGCATCAAGATCTACACAGCCGTCTTCTTTAGAAGCAATCGTGACAACCTTAAAGCCCGCCATACTTGCACTCGCCGGATTGGTGCCATGAGCCGAATCGGGAATAATAATTTTATTACGTTTTAAGTCATTGCGCATTTCATGATATTTCTTAATCAGCAGCAAGCCGCAGAATTCACCATGCGCACCGGCCGCGGGCTGAAAAGTCATCGCGTCCATACCAGTAATCGTACAAAGTGCTTTTTCCGTCTGCTTCATTAATTCCAGACAGCCCTGCACACTTTCAAGATCCTGCAGCGGATGAATTTCAGTAAAACCGCCAAGACTTGCCAGGGCATCATTAATTTTAGGATTGTACTTCATCGTACACGAGCCAAGCGGATAGAAGCCATCATTGACGCCATGTGTCTGCTTTGCTAATTCGGTATAATGACGGCTGATTTCATTTTCACACAAAACCGGAAGATGCAGCTTCTGCTTGCGTTTAAGTGATAACTCCGTCCTCTCAACATCGCATTTAGGAAGATAAGTGCTTTGTTTCTGCTGATTTTCATAATCAAAGAGTAAACGCATGATTCAGCACCTCCTTCACCGTCTCTGCGCATAGATCCATTTCTTCCTTGGTATTCATTTCCGTAGCGCACCATAGCAGATCAAATTCATTCAGCGGCAAACCGCCCAAAATGCCTTTTTCCTTTAATGCCTTTAAAAGTATCGTACATGGTATTGGTGAACGCAGTACAAATTCATGACAGAATTCCTGCGGATAAACACGTTCAAGACCACTATTCACCAACTGTTTCATCAGATAATGAGCTTTAGAAATACACTGACTGGCAGCTTCCTGCATACCAGAAGCACCCATCGCCGCCATATAAACAGCCGCGTTCAATGCGCAGTATGCTTGATTGGAACAAATATTACTGGATGCTTTTTCACGCCGGATATGCTGTTCACGAGCCTGCAGTGTTAACACATAAGCCCGTTTACCCTCGACATCCACCGTTTCACCGACAATTCGTCCCGGCAGCTTGCGGCCCATGGCTTCAACCGTACTCATAAATCCAAGATAGGGTCCGCCAAAAGCCAAAGACATACCCAAAGGCTGTCCTTCACCAACAGCAATATCAGCACCGCATTCTCTTGGTGTCGGCAAGATGGAAAGCATGATTGGATTACAGCTCATAATACTCTTAGCACCCGCCTGATGAGCAAGCGCTGATATCTCTTCACAAGGTTCTAAATGACCATAATAATTGGGCTGCTGAATCAAAACACAGGCACATGCTTCATCAAGCAAGTTTGACAATGCCGCTAAATCAGTAATGCCGTCACGTTCTGGAATTACCACAACCTCACGATCCTTGCCCCAGCAATAAGTTTTAACCGCTGCCAGTGTCTGCGGATGAATCGCTGCGGAAACAACTACTTTCTGACGTTTACGCTCACAGCACATACCCACTGCCTCAGCTGCCGCGCTGGCGCCATCATAAACAGAAGCATTGCTGACATCCATACCGGTCAGTTCACAGATCATTGTCTGATACTCAAAGATTGACTGCAGAATCCCTTGACTGATTTCAGCCTGATAAGGCGTATAAGCAGTAATGAACTCCTCTTTGCTGATTACATTCTTAACAATTGCCGGAATATAATGACGATAAGCACCAGCACCTCTAAAAATTGTTGGATATACCGTATTCTTAGCAGCTAACGCAGTAATCAAGCGCTGAACCTCTAATTCACTGAGACCTTCAGGCAGATCGAGGTGATCCAGCTTGACAGAATCAGGAATAACTGAAAACAATTCATCATAGCTTGCCATGCCGATTGCTTCAAGCATCGCCTTTTGCTGCTGTGCTGTATTAGGTACATAATTACCCATAAAACGCCTATGCCTCCAACTCAGTTAGATATTCCTGATAAGCGGTTGCATCCAATAATGTTTCAGGCTTAACATCACCCTCCACTTTAACAAACCAAGCGCCGTATGGATCTTCATTAATTTTCTGCGGTGCGTCTAAAAGCTCCTCATTAATTTCTAAAACCTTACCGTTAATAGGTGCAAATACATCAGAAACGGCTTTTACTGATTCTACATCCGCAAACATTTCACCGACAATTAAATCATCGCCGACTTCCGGCAGATTTACAAAAACCAGATCGCCTAATTCATTTTGGGCATAATCACTTAATCCGATTAAAGCAGTGCCATCCTCAAGCAATTGAATCCATTCATGTGATTTTGTGTAAAAATAATTTTCAATAACCTTCATTGTTAGTTCCTCCTTGGACTTGTTATTTTTTATAAAAAGGCAGACGGACAATTTCCGCTTCTACACGGCGTCCCCTTACCTCAACTTCCACTTTTGTACCCATTTCTTTATATTCCTTATCAATCAATGCCATAGCAATTGCGGCATTTAAGGTCGGCGACATGGTTCCAGATGTTGTAACCCCAATCTTTTGATCTTCTTTATACACCGGCATGGCTTCCCGCACAATACCGCGGCCAATAACCTTTAAACCCACTCTTGTCCGTTTAACCGTCTGTGCCAGCAAAGCCTCTTTGCCGATGAAAGCTGCTTTATTTAATTTAACCGCAAACTTTAAATTAGTTTCTAATGGGGTAATCTCATCATTCATCTCATGCCCATATAATGGCATCGCCGCTTCCAGCCGCAGTGTATCACGAGCTCCCAAGCCACATGGCAGCAAACCATCTGCTTGCCCTTCTTGCATCAGCATTTCCCATAAAGCTGCCGCATCCTTATTCGCCAGATAAATCTCAAAACCATCTTCACCCGTATATCCTGTCCGTGATACCAGCGCCTTCAGCCCGCCGACATCCACATTAGCTTTAAAGCTGTAATACTTATCCGGCAACTCTGTGCATAACCGGCTCAAAATGGCCTCCGCCTTTGGACCCTGTAATGCCAGCTGAGCAATATCTCCTGATAAATCCTTAAATTCCACATTACCCTGCTGATGGGCCTTCATCCATGCATAATCCTTATCCTTATTCGATGCATTAACAACGATAAAATAAGCTTCATCATTCAGCTTATAAACAATCAAATCATCAACGACACCGCCCTGTTCATTACACATCGGTGAATACCGGCAGCTGCCGGCTTCCATTTCTGTGAAATCATTACTCAGCAGATAATTGATATTAAGCAAAGCATCTTTACCGCTGCAAACTATTTCTCCCATATGGGATACATCAAATAAACCGCATTGTTCTCTGACCGCTTTATGCTCTGCCAGAATGCCATGCTCATACTGCACCGGCATCAAATAACCGGCAAAAGGAACCATCTTACCTTTAATGCTTAAATGTGTTTCATATAACGGAGTTTTTAATTCCATAGCTCACCTTTCCGCTCCAACAAAAAAAGACACATAGAAAAACTATGCATCTCTGTCTTTTTACCTGAAAGATTTCCTTCCTTAGAAGTTGCTTCGTCGGTGTTTTTATCTTTCCAGAGTTTCGTCTGGATATGGTCCTTTTGCCTGAGAGTTTATTTGCAACTGCCCCTTCGGCGCCCTACGGTCTCTCCCATATCCTTCATCCGATATGTTGGTTAGCTTCTTTTCTAGTATAATCTTACCATGATGAAGATATGCGGTCAACCAAAATTGAAAGCGTTTTCTTACCGTTTGCAGCGTTCGTGATACATACTCAAAAATACAAAAATCAACACCGCCAAGCTTAAGTAGCAATCCTTTAAATCAAAGGTAAAAAATAAAGGAATCTGGATAAAATCAAGACTGCCGCCCCAAAATAATTTGTCAATTAATGAACAAATACTGCCGGCCATTAAAAGTACAAATACAATTGTTGCCCACGGCTCATATTTATTCAATGTCTGTTTATAATGATAAAAACTTACCAGTACAATTATGATGACGATGATATTGAGGATATTCGCGACCCATGGATTGCTGAGAAAGGTGAAATAATTGCCGCCCCACGATAAATTCACATTGATAATCGGACGAAAACGCAGCAAGTTGTTGATGATGGTAAACGTAGAGTTAAACCAGTAGCGGTCAATAAATAATTTAATGCATTGATCAATCAGTACCAGCAGGCTGATTGATAAGCCATAACGACAAACCTTTCGCATTTAACTCCCCCTTTTATTATGTATTAATTATTTTAACATAAATGGCGATAAAAGGAAAATCTATGGAGGCTGATGATGGTATTCATTGAACCAGCTAATACATCAATGGCTGATAGAATGACTTAAATTAGCTGATTGGTATTTAATTTTCCCTATAATCAAATAATAATTGATACCACATATAATATAAATAGGATAAATAGGAGGAATAATGAAGAAGTTAAATGATTACATGGCATTGTCCTATCGCATGGAAATTGTAGAAAATAAGGATGAAGGAGGATATGTATTATCCTATCCTGATTTACCTGGATGTATTACCTGTGGTGATACTGTGCAAGATGCTATAATCAATGCTCAAGATGCTAAGAAAGCATGGCTTGAAGCTGCGTTGGAAGAAGGAATAGAAATTTATGAACCAGATTCACTTGAAGATTATTCAGGACAGTTTAAATTGCGTATACCTCGCAGTTTGCATAAATCACTTGCAGAACATTCTAAGAAAGAAGGCATAAGTATGAATCAATATTGTTTGTATCTGCTTACCAAAAATGACGCTTTTTTCACATCAAAATAAGAATATAATAATCAGAATGTAAAAGCAGTTAATCTGCTGTTATTTATAAAATTTAGATTACACAGAAAGGATTCAATGAATGTTAAAATGAATCCTTTTTAATTCTTAGAATGATCATTCACATTGACCAGTGCTTTATGAAGCTTTCAAGAACTACGTTTATTTATGTATATAATTTGATCTATATACTTTTTCACATCAATTATTTTTGATATGTCATTGACAAAGCTTTTAACATCAGTTATGATTCTTATATCAAAATAATTTGATTTGAGGAGTGATAAAATGACTGATTATTCAAGTGACGCCAAAATATTTAAAGCACTCTGTGATGAAAAACGGTTGGCAATTATAAATCATTTAAAAAGCGGTGAAAAGTGCGCATGTGTTTTAATTCAGGCCATGAACATTGGACAATCGGCTTTATCCTATCATATGAAAATACTTTGTGACTCTGGTATTGTAACCAGCAGACAAGATGGTAAATGGACTCATTACAGTCTTAGTCAAGCTGGCAGTGAGTATGCCGCAAAGCGTCTTATAGAGCTGACAATGCCTGAATCAAAAACATATTTAAAATGTGGTGAATAGAGGTCATCTTCGGATGGCTTTTATAAAACTAATATATATCAAAATATTTTGATATGAAGGAAGTGATTATTTTGGAAACAATCAAAACTATCTGGCTGTTTCTTCAAGATCAGCTATTAGGCATGAAATGGTTAAACACCTTGCTCAATGACGTTTTATCAGCAATGGGATTGGATATCAACAGTCAATTAGGCGGCAGTGTGCAGTTCTTTATCTATGATGTGATTAAGATTACCGTCTTATTATGCCTGTTAATTTTCTTTATCTCTTATATCCAGAGTTATTTTCCACCGGAAAGAAGTAAGAAAATACTCGGTAAATTTCATGGCATTAAGGCAAATATCTTATCTGCCCTGCTGGGTACCGTCACACCCTTTTGTTCATGTTCATCAATTCCCTTGTTTATTGGCTTTACAAGTGCAGGATTGCCATTAGGCGTTACCTTTTCGTTTCTTATATCTTCGCCAATGGTTGATTTAGGAAGTCTTGTCTTACTGATGAGCATTTTTGGCGTAAAGATTGCGATTGCCTACGTCCTTATCGGCTTGGTCATTGCGGTAGTTGGCGGTACCTTGATTGAAAAGATGCACATGGAAAAGTACGTCGAGGATTTTGTATACCATGCTAGTAATGTAGACATCAGTTCACCGGCGCTTACCAAAAAGGAGCGGGTGCAATATGCCAAAGAACAGGTTGCGGAAACATTTAAAAAGGTATTTCCTTATATATTAGTAGGTGTAGGTATTGGCGCTATTATCCATAACTGGATACCAGAGAGCTGGATTGAAACCGTCTTGGGAAGCAATAACCCCTTGGGTGTTGTATTAGCTGCACTGGTGGGTATCCCGATGTATGCCGATATTTTCGGTACGATACCAGTGGCAGAGGCATTGCTTGCCAAAGGCGCGCAGTTAGGTACAATTTTGGCATTTATGATGGCGGTAACAACATTAAGCCTGCCATCAATAATTATGCTCAAGAAAGCCGTAAAGCCTAAACTATTAACTTTATTTATCGTGATTTGCACGTTAGGCATTATTGCTGTTGGTTATCTATTTAATCTGTTTCATGGGTTCTTAATTTAATAAATCGGAGGTAGTTAAAATGAAATTATTTAAAAAGAAAGAAGAAAAAAAAACTTGCTGTAATTGTAATGTTGATGCTATTGCGGAGGCGGAGAAGCTGAAATCGGATAAGGGTATTAAAATCTTAGGCTCTGGCTGCGCAAAATGCCAAGCCTTAGAGAAAGCTGTCCGTACAGCGGTTGAAGAATTAGCGTTGGATTATTCGATTGATCACATTACTGATTTTGCGCAAATTGCCAGCTATGGAGTTATGTCCACACCAGCTTTAGTAGTTGATGGCAAAGTCGTAGCTTATGGCAAAGTATTATCCGTGACAGAAGTAAAAGATATTTTAAAAGGTATCTAGTAATGAAAGAACATTTACCAAAGGTAGCATTTATTTGTGTGCATAATTCCTGCCGCAGTCAAATCGCTGAAGCACTTGGCAAACAGCTGGCTGCTGATGCTTTTGAAAGTTACTCTGCCGGTACAGAAACCAAGCCGCAGATCAATCAGGATGCAGTACGTCTGATGAAAGAAAGATATCAGATTGATATGGAGGCAACACAATATTCAAAGCTCATCGAAGAACTGCCGCCTATCGATATTGTTATTACTATGGGATGCAATGTTGAATGTCCTGCTATTCCATGCAAATATCAGGAAGATTGGGGACTTGATGATCCAACAGATAAAAATGATGAAGAATTTAATAAAGTGATTGATACAATCTATGAGAAAATTGTGGCATTAGCCGCAAAATGCAGTCAACTCATATAAAGTGTGTAATTTAGCCCATTCATTAATGGGCTTTCATATAGAAAAAAGGCCGCTATCAGTAACCTTCAGCATCTTACTTGCAGCAGCTGATTGATAGATAAGATAACGGAACGATTAAAGAATTTACCGGTATTTGCAGATGCGGCAAATTTTTTTGCTGTTTACTATATTTAAGAGATATTGGAGAATGATGTTGATGCCGGTCATATCATCGAGATTGCCCTAAACGGCATTGAGAATGAGGAATTAAGAGATCCCAAGGTGTGCTTCAAGTTTATTAATTATCTGCTTCTTGATGAAGTACAATTCATGCCGCGATTTGTGGAAGTATTAAACAGCTTGCTGCTCTGAATTCCAATGTTCATTTAAATTTTATGTGCATATGCACATTTTTATGAAGTGGAAGCTTAACCTAATACTTGCTTCCTCTGCACAATGCAAGTATCTCCTTAATCATAACCTCACCCAAATTGAAATCCCCTTCCTGCATGCAGTAACAGAAATAGTTAGCGATAATCATTTTTAATACAATCCATGCCAACTCATCAGCGGGTATATCGTTGCGGATGCTGCCGTCTTTTTGACCGGCGCTGACAACCTTTTTCAATACCTGATAGTTAATGCTGTTTTTATCCGGCATTGTATCCGCGCGGTGATAGAGATAGATTCGGAAAATTTCACGCAGCCATTCGACATCATTGCCATTCAGCAATTCATTCTGCATCTCAAGATAGACCTCAAGGTTAGCCAAGCCAGTTTCACGATTCAGCCTCGGTGCAATTTCTTCACGGGTATGCAGTGAGCTTTTCATTGACTGCTGGACAATGATATCATCCTTGGAATTAAAATGCTTATAATAAGAACCAATCGAAATATCCGCCTTCTGACAAATCTCTCTGATTGTGATTGAATCATAATTCTTTTCTTTTACCAATTCAGTAATTGCCTGATGAATTTTTCGGTAAGTTTCTTTTTTCTGTTCATCTCGGATACCCATAAAATCACTCCTATCCTTAGAAGTAAAAGCTGCCGATGCCGACAGCTTTTCTTTAGCAGATTTATTATACCTTATTTTTAACTATTTTGCAGCATTGATACCCGCAATCCGTCCAAAACGCACAGCTGATCCGATAGCCATACCGCAGCAAGGATATTCAGTACCGAATAAGCCAGTAAAGGCAACCTCACCTGCCGCATACAGACCCTTGATCGGCGTATTGTTTGTATCAAGTACCTGAGCTTCCACATCAGTTACCAGACCGCCGTAAGTTACCGTAACAACCGGTTTCATTTCAATAGCATAAATTGTACCTTCAAGAGCATTCATTTTATCAGCTGGTTTGCCGAAATCTTCATCATTGCCAGCCGCGCATAATTCATTGTAACGTGCTACTGCTGATGCGAATGTTGTAGGATCAACACCCATCAGTGCCGCTAATTCTTCTGCTGATTCAGCTTTTAATGTTGAATCTAAAGTCATTGCGTATTGTACTGTTGGCGCTGGATCATTTGCACTTGCGATATACCAGCCGATCTTGCTGCCAGAGTTAACTAACGCTTCAGCTACATGATATTGATAAGTGAATTCATCAACAACACGTTCGCCTTTTTCATTTACGATTAAGCCTGCTTCTTCATTGATGCCGACACCGCTTGTAAAGCTTGTAAATACGATTTGTGTGCTTGGTGCATTGAAAATCTGCGCACCGACAGCTTCACTCATAGTAAGACCATCACCGACATTACCTCTAGGAACTGAAGTTACATAGCCTTCAGCTGATGGATAACGAGAAATCATTTCTTTATTCTGCGCATAACCGCCAGTTGCGATAATTACTGACTTCGCGTTAACCGTTACCTTTGATCCGTCAGGCTTAACCCCAACAACACCTACAACATCACCATTTTCATTTGTTAATAATTCATTTGCTGATACATTATATTTAATTTCAGCATCAGTAGCCTGAACAGCCTTCACTAATGGTACAGTAATCAAACCGCCGTTGCCGTTTGTCATGCCCGCTTTTTCAAGCGTATTGTGTACACGCCAAGGAGTAATTGATGAATGAATTGGTTCCACATCCTTAACAACTACGCCGTTATCAATCAGCCAATTAAAATCACCCAGCGCATTATCTGTAAATTCATGAAGCTTTTCATCATCGATCAGATCACCGCCGACACCTTTTAGATAATCATATAATGCTTCCGGTGTATCACCTTCAAAACCAGCAGCTTCCTGGAATTCAGTACCTGCTGCCAGTAATTTACCGCCGCTCAGTGTAGTCGCACCGCCTGGGATTCCTTGTTTTTCAAGAATAATAACCTTCGCACCGGCATTGGATGCTTCTAAAGCCGCACTCATACCCGCTGCGCCGGCACCTACGATAACAACATCAGCATCTAATGTTTCATCCTTTGCCCCTGCCTTTTCAACTTCCACTGCCTTTAACGCGTCAACATCACCGCCAGCTTGTTTTACCGCATCGCCGACAGCACTCAAAATTGCATTACTCGTAATCGTCGCACCAGTAATTGCATCAATATTTAAGGATTGTGTTTCAAGAATCTTGCCTGGCAATGTTTCATAAGGTGTCATGTCTAATCCATAACCAACACCATATGTATCATTGGTTGTCGTAATTTCAATCTTCGTAATTTCGGAATCGCTGAAGGTTACATCAACATTCATGTCGCCCTTCATACCTCTGGATGTACCTGTAAAAGTACCTGCCGTATAACCTGTTTTCGGTTCTTCCGGTTTCTCTGCCGGTGTTGAACAAGCGCCTAAACTTAAGGCCATCAATGCCGAGATACCAACTAATATACCTTTCTTCATATGTCCCTCCTGAATTTAAGTGAACACGTTCACTGTAATATTATTATAGCAGTTGTTAATAAAAAAACAAGACCTTTTGTGATAGTTTTGTCAATTTTTTATCCATTTGCTTTTAATCTTGCATTAACCTTCAAATAATCAGCCATTATTTTGTATTTTGTCATAAATCAGCAGCAATTTTGGAGGTATTCAGGTACTGTCGACAGCCTTTGCGCAACCCTTGACAATCCGTGATATGAATATTAGAATGAAATCAATCGACTATGTTTATCAAGCACACAGCTGGGAGAAAAAACTATGAACATCTTAGAACAGTGCCAGATTTGGCATGAAAACGATGAATATAATAAAATCATTGAAGCGATTGAAGCCTTGCCATCAAATGAACGCACACCCGAATTAGACAGTGAATTAGCCCGAGCCTACAATAATTTAGCGTCCACTGAAGACCGTTCTCTTTTTAAGAAAGCGATTGCGCTGCTGAAACCGCATGAAGAATATTTTAAAGGCGATCACTTTTGGAATTTTCGCATAGGTTATGCCTATTATTACTTAGATCAGGAATATAATGCACTGCCTTATTTTGAACAGGCGCTGGCAGCCCGTCCAAATGATGAGGATACGCTGGCCTTTATCCGAAGCTGCCGCAAATGTTTGACGATGCCCCGCTTCCGCAAGAATTTCAGTCAACGCACGGCTGAATGCTGGCAGGCATTTATAGAAGGTGAGGCTGAACTGCGCAGTCTGATGGATGTGCGTAATCGAGATGAGGTCAGTGAACAATTAATGGAAAAATGTCATGCCATTCTCTCATTAGCATTTGAGGATATCGCATTTGAACTAGGTTTTAATGGAAAGCAATATGAATTAATTCTCTCACCGGAAGGTAATTTCAGTACCTTATTCAAGCTAGTCTATTTTAAGCGTCAAGCACCATCTTTGCCGCAATGGAATATATGGGTAGGCAGACAGGCTTCCAATGGTTTTGCCCTGCGTTATGAAGATATTCAAATCAGCGCCGATGATGTACAGGTTTGGATTAATGTCACAGATAAAAGAAAAATTGACCTGACTTTATATTGTGAAGCTTTAGTAAAATTGCTTGAAGCGGATGAAGGCCGGGCTTGGTGGTTTTTATCTGTACTCACCGATCAGACGCTGGGTGAAATTAATGCTATGATGCTGATTGATGAGTTTGAAGTAATCGGCAAACCAAAAGCAGAGGCGGCTCATTCCCTTGCCAAGCTGCCGGATTTACTGACTGAAAAAGGTTTTGATTTACAGTTCAGTGCTGAAGCCTATTTAGAAAGAAGCTATATTGGTTATCAGCTTGATCCGGATAATGACATGAAGGCGGATTGGCGCATGGATATCTATGTTGGGTCCACCCGCTGTCCGAATTTGATCAATGAATATCTGAATCATGAACATCAGACGATGGATGCTTTCCATAAGGATGGTGCGGTACCTGGCTTCTTCTGTTACTCACTGGATGCCTTTAATGATGCGCCAAAGAATGCTGTACTTGATTTCAGAGATATGATTGAAGCCGCTATTTTAAAAAGTGCTGGTGAACATGCGGTTACCTTTACCGGCGGTGCGACCGGCATATACTGCGGTTATCTTGATTTTATCGCTTGGGATCTGCCTGCTGTCCTTGATGCTGCGCAGGCAGAATTTGAAGCCAGCCCAATTTCATGGGCAAACTTCCACGTTTACCGCAGAGATGCCCAAACGATTTCCTTAGTTGATAAAGAAAAGGCGGATGAAGACTCAGCGCCAACCAGCAGCAAACTTCTGAGTTAACTATTTTTATACTAAACAAAAGGTTGATTTTAAGAGTATATCTCCTAAAACCAACCTTTTCGCTTATTTTAATTCAGGCCAGTAAGCCTTGTTTGCTTCAATCATTTCATCAAGCACTTCTTTAGCCACTTCAATTGACGGCACTGTTTTATTCAATGCAAACGCCTGAAGCACTTTTGTATAAAAACCTTCAATCGCACCTTCCACAAGCAGATGCTCACAAGCGTTCTGCTGTTCAATCATGCCTTTGTAGAAAGTGGAAATTGGTTCAATACCAATCAATTCAGGACCGTTCTTAGTGATCCATGCCGGTAATTCAATCATCGTGTCATCCGGCAGATTTGGCACCTTACCGTTATTTGGTTCAATGATGATGAATTTCTTCTTCTCATCACCTAAGAGTGCTACGGCTAAATCAGCGATGAAGTTTCCGTGCGCACCGGCATAGAATACCTTTTTATCAATTTCACCCGTTGCCAGATAACGATCAACTCCTTCAAACAATGCCTTTTCACGAGTTTCCATTACTTCGTTAGCGCGTGTGTGATTCGAATCTGAATGTTCAACATTTTCCTTCGGGAATAAATAGTAAGTCAAATAAGTATTAGGAATATATTCCGGACATAATTCCATCAAACGGGCTGCGTTTGTCCATACCTTGATCCAAGACTGATTGGCATGACGATCCCCTGTTGCTTCATGCTTCTTAAGCGCCTCAATATGCTCCTTAGGCAGCAGGATACCATGTTCCTTCGCATAAGCACGGATTTCTGCCGCTACATCACGGCCTTCATATTCCATGCGGGTAAACCAGCCAAAGTGATTTAAACCAAAGTAATCAACATCAATGTTTGTGTAATCCTTAATACCAACGCATTTACCGATCATTTCAATAATTGCGATCGGCATATCACAGATATTGATAATCCGTGCATTAGGTCTCAGCTTCTGGCAAGCGATTGCCACAATAGCTGCCGGGTTGGAATAGTTTAAAATCCAATGATCCTTTGCGGCATATTTCTCTACATCATCAATCATTTCAATCATTGGGAAAATAGTACGCAGACCATAAGCCATACCGCCGCAGCCACATGTTTCCTGTCCTACAACACCATGACGCAAGGAAATTTTTTCATCCTGTTCACGCATTGCATATTTGCCGACACGCATTTGCGCAAAGATAAATTTCGCGTCTGTATAAGCTTCTTTTTTGTCTGTGGTAACCGTTAATTTGATCGGAGATTTCATATCCTTTAAAATCCAGTCAACAACAACACCCACCTTGCTTTGACGTTCTCCGTCAATATCATATAAACGAACTTCTGTAACACCTAATTCTTTTTGTCTTAATGCAATCGAAGTAACAATACCCGGCGTAAATGTACTGCCGCCGCCTACAATAGTAATAATCATTTTAATTTCCACCTTTCTTTTTTATAATGACGCAAGCTTTTCATCAACAGCCTTGCGGATCTGCGGTACTTCCAAACCATAGATAATCTGTACATTATTGCCGCGTTTCACAATGCCGCTGTTTTTTGTTTCATTAATTTTCGCTTCATTCACTAATGCCATATCTGCCACATCAACACGCAGACGTGTGAAGCAGTTTTCTACACCCTTGATATTCGCTTTGCCGCCTAAGCCTTCAATAATCGCCATGATCTGTGCTTCAGCCATCGCACTGCCGGCAGCTGATGCTGATGCTTGTTCATTATTCTCCAGCACCTTTTCCTCACGGCCTGGTGTATGCAGCTTGAATTTCTTAATCAGGAAAACAAAGACTAAGAAATAGACAACAATTTCAGCCGCAGCGATGAGATAGAATACCGGCCAGTTTGTTCTTTCCATACCGGCAGCCAGATTCATGACAAAGCCATTGATTAAACCAGTGCTCATCGCGTGAACATTAAATACTTTCAGCAAGGCTAAGAATGTACCGGCAATTACTGAATGCACAAGGAATAAGAGCGGCGCGGTGAAGGCAAACATGAAATCGATCGGTTCCGTAATACCAGCCAGTGAAGCCGTCATTACTAATGGAATCAATATATTTTTAATATTCTTTTTATTCTCCGGATAAGCGGTAAAGTAGAAGGCTGCGCAGATACCGATATAACCGAATGTCTTCGCAAGACCCGTACCCATGTAATAGATTGAATCAGAGAATGGCACACCCATCTGCAGTTCAGTCATAACGATCGGATAAGCACCAACGACTGTTGTTTCACCTAATGCCAGCGTACCGCCAAGATCACCAAACTGGAATGGCGCGTAGACTAAATGATGAAGACCGGTAGGAATCAACAGACGTTCAAGCATACCATATAAGAATAAACCAAATTCACCTGAATTAGCGATAACCTGTGCCAAGGCTGTGATCACACTTTGTACAAATGGCCAAACATAAGTACAGCCAAAACCAAACAGAATTGAAACACCAACCATGCATGCAAAACTGAAACGAGTTCCTGAATACATCGCCCAATAGCCTTTGAAGCGGGCTTCACATGTTTTATTAAATACATAACCAGTCAGACAGCCAAGAATGATACCGCTGAATACACCCATATCGGTAACCTGCATTCCCAATACCGTTGATTGACCAGTACCGTAAAGGCCAAGCATCGCACTTGGTTCAGCCAACAAGCCATTGGTTGACAAGGTTACATTATTAGCTGTCAGGAACATGATATATGCAAGCAGACCAACCATAGCCGCCTGATGCTTTTCCTTTTTAGCCAATGCTGCTCCAATACCTACGGCAAAGATTAAACCGAGGTTATTGATAATTGCCATGATACATTGATATAGTAAATTACCTGCTAACTGAATCGGCGCTGCCTGTAAGAATGTCAGCATGCCGGTAATTGTTGTGTTGGTCAGCAATACGCCGATAACCAGAATCATACCCGCTACTGAGATATAGCTGAGCGGCTGAACCATTGCTTTGGAGAATTTCTCCATTACTCCCATAATTTTGTCTTTCATCATTTTTCTCCTTTAAATAATGTTATAAATAAAATAAAGACCTATAAAATCCCCTTTTATAAAGGTTCATCTTATAGGTCTTGCCTGCTTATCAGTAACAATCCTTCTATTTTACTACTTTAAGCAAATGAATCATCAGATACACCTGCTCCTGTCTTGATAATGTATAATTAAATGTCTGTTCGATATAAGTAGTGACATTAATGATACAGTTCTTTAATCGGTCATCCTTTTTTATCAGCAGATCATACATATCCTCAACCTCATTCAGTTCACTGCTTTCACCCTGAAAGATACGCTGAGCCAAAAACTTTAAATGCGTCATCAATCTAGCCGCATCCAGCTGATCCGGATTAAGCTTAATATTAAATTCCTGACGAATCACATCAAGCACACCTTTAGTAAACAGCAGAATACTTGTAGTTTTATCGGTTGTACTCTGCATTGTCGCATTGACGATATGCATCGTAATATAACCCGCTTCATCTTCATCAAGGCGGATGCCGGTAATCTGTTCGATAATATCCAATGACCAAAGTGCAAGCTTATATTCATCCCGATACATCGTTCTGATTTCACTGATCATCAGATTGGGAAGCTGTACTCCCTCCTGCTGACGCTGAACAGCGAAGTAGATATGATCAGTGAGCGCGATTACAATCTGATTGCTGAGATTCACATGCAGCTGTTTCTTAACCTCTTCCATAATCATTTCAGCAATTTGGAAATACTCAATCGGTGTCTGATCAAATAATTCATTAAACTTACTCATATGTTCATCAAGGATATAATACATCCGTTCAATCTTTTCCGCATCAATCGTATCACCGGGTTTCTTTTGAAAACCAATGCCGGCACCTTGAGCGATCGCATCTTTATTATCGTCGGTTCTAGTGGCCACTATGTTGTTATTGAATACACGAAGTACTTTCATACAAATCTCCCTCCGATAAATAAAAAAACCAAACAAAAAAGTGATATACCTTCATGTTCGGTCTTGCCTGCTTAACAGTAACAATCCTTGATTACGGTTTGATTATAGCCAATCCAATCTCGTTTGTCAACGCTTTCAGGAAAAATATTTATTTTTTTGATTTTAAGCTTTTAGGGGTTGACAAACACGTTTGAAAAATTTAAGATAGTGGCAACAATGTTACTGTTAAATCAGGCATGAGTTCTATTTCTTTGATAGCGCTCATGCCTTTTTTAACCCTAGGAGGAAAATATGTTCAACTTTTTAAAAAAAGAAAAGAATACGGTTAAGACGCTGACAGCGCCGGTAGATGGCAAGGTGATTGATTTAAGCGAGGTTGATGATCCAGTCTTTGCGCAGAAGATGATGGGTGAAGGGATTGCGATCATTCCAGAAGGCAATATCGTTGCGGCACCAGCGGATGGCACAATCGTATTAATACCGGAAACAAGACACGCATTTGGTATGAAGCTGGCAGACGGCTTGGAATTGCTTGTGCATATTGGTTTGGATACAGTAAATCTGGGCGGTGAAGGCTTCAGCGCACTTGTGGATGTAAATACAGAAGTAAAAGCTGGTGATCCAATCATCAAGGTTGACACTGATTTTGTTAAGTCAAAGGGTATCTCACTAACGACGCCGATGATTATCATGAATCACAATGATTATGAACTGACAGCATTTCATACCGGCGGCCAAGCCAAAATGGGAGAAACTGTGCTGATTGAATATACAAGTAAATAAAGCCTAGGCCTCATGAATGTGAGGCTTTTATTGATTAAGAATCAACAGAATGTTACTATTCAAGGTAAGCTTTAACGCAAAAGGTGAAATGATTGAATAATCAAAAAGAAGGTTTCAGCCATATAACAGGTTGAAACCTTTTTGTTTCTATTACAGCGCCTTTTCTACCTCATCCAAGGTTGGAATCGAATTACCCGCACCATGTCTGCCGATAACGATTGAGCTGGCAGTCGATGCCATGTTCAGGCATTCCTTTACTGACTTACGGCTCATGATGCCATAGATAAAGTAACCGGTAAATGTATCGCCGGCACCCACAGTATCCACGACCTCTGTTTTAATCGCCGGTTCATAGACATATTGATTTTCATCAGCATAGACAGCCCCGCGTTCTCCCAATGTCAGAATCACCTTGATTGCCGGGTATCTTTCCAAAATCAGCCGTGGAATCTCTTTTTCATTATCAGAACCGCTCAGCTGTCTGCCCTCTACCTCATTGATAAACAAATAATCAATCTTATCCATCGGCAATGTCTCAATCACATGATTATACGGTGAAGGATTAAACACAATGATCAAACCGGCAGCCTTAGCTTTTTCAATAATTAAATGAAGGTTGTTGATTTCATTTTGAATAACCAGAATATCTCCCTTTTCAAAATGCGGCAGCACTGAATCAATATATGCTTCACTGATATGCTCATTGCAGTTGCCGCTGACAATGATTGCATTATTGCCTGCCTTATCCACCTGGATAATTGCCTGACCGCTGTCTTCATCGACATGGTTCAGCAGTGATATATCAACATTGCCGCTTTTCAGCGTATCAGCTAATACCTGTCCATTTCTTCCAAGATTGCTGGCAATATAGACTGGCAGTCCGGTTTTGGCAAATGCCATTGCCTGATTCAATCCCTTGCCGCCTGCTGAGATTTCACAGCCGGAAGCGCAGATTGTCTCGTTTGGCTGCACGATATGCTCCAGCTTATAAATAGTATCAATGTTTAATGATCCAAATACAAGTACTTTCATGATTCTTACTCTCCTACGTTCTATAACTTGATTATACCCTATATTTAATGAAAAAGCGCAAATGATTTATTTAAAATTGATCCTGCCAGATTACCTCAATGCCATCTTCAGTAAAAGTGATTGGCAAAAAGCTGTACCCTGAATGCTGCAAATCATCAGGCTGCCAATGATCAAGCATAAGTATGTACTGCCCATCGCTTTCAAACACATAAGATGCCTGAGCATTAAATGTTTTGCGGTAATTCTTGCCTGAGCATGGATTGTCAATCAGCTTCCAGCCGCTGTACAGATGGTTTGATTTAGCATAAAGCGCTGCGTTGGGATGCCAGCCAGTACAGCCTGAGGTAATCATGTAATAGGTATCGGCTTTCTTAAAGAGTATCGGCGCCTCGCGTTCCTGATCGATGAGCGCCGAAGTATAAAAACCGGTGACATCATCATAAGCGTCATTTAATTCTGCCAGTACCATTGTTTTATTGTAATTGGAGCTGTGAATTAATACCGCTTTGCCATTTTGATCTTTAAACAATGTCATATCCCGGCTGTCAAGGCGATTGGGCTGCATAAATCTGACATCATGAAAAGGTCCCTGCGGATGCTTAGAACGGGCAACACCTACACCCGCGTAATAATACTGTGCATCATCCGCATGAAACCAAAGCAGATATTCATCATTTAATTCATTATAGATGACCTTGGGACGCTCACAAACACAGCTTGGATGAAGATAATTGTCAGCCTGCTCATCAGCGGATAATGCCAATCCCTCATATTTCCACGTATGCAGATCAGTCGATGAGTAACAGGCAATGCCAATGACATCAACGCGTGTTTGATGAGGGCAGTTATCAGCTCCCTTATGCTCACCATACCAATAATAACGGTCTTTAAACTTTGCGATCATGCCTCCATGCGCCTGAATTGGGTTGCCGTCCTGATCCAGCCAAAGCGTTCCATTATGCATATAAGATCCTCCTACTTTTTTATTATTTTATCATATGTGACAGCCTCCGAAAAGAAAAACAGTCCTTGCGCTGATCAGCGATAGAACTGTCTTTTAGCTTATTTCATATCAAAGATATAATGCTTTTTAATTTTCTTTTCAACACACCAGATGCAGTCCATATTCGGCTGGAAAGTAACCAAATCCCCGGCTGCGAAGTGATAGCGGATGCCATCTTGAGTCTGCACATAGGCTTCCCCTTCAATGACTAAACAAGTTTCTTCACGCTCATCATAGCTGGCTTCCCATGTTTCCGGCTCATGTTCCCATGTCGGCTGTGCCAGCAGCAATGCCTTTTGTTCCTCAGTGGGTTTTCTAACAAATACAGGTTTCATATAGTTTCCTTTCTTTCCTTATAAATTCGGATAATGCTTCGCCTTAACATCCTGCCACGAAACTTCCTTATCATCAGGAACCGGCTGAAAATATGCCTTTAAGCCTGCTTTGGCCATTTCGTTCATCATTCGCGCATCCTCATCGTCAAAGGAAATCGGACCCATGACAATCTTGCGGCCAAAACCGCCGCCGATGCCGCCAACCTGCAGCTCAGGATAATTAAAGCCTGCCATATAAGCGCGGTAAGCATTGGGAACATCTTTAAAAAGAATGAAAATCGGTTCAACCTCCCCAAGCTGATTCGCCTGCCAGCGTCTGCCGGCTTCTTCACAGGATATTGTTTCTAGTTCAACACCTACCGGACATGCCATCGAGAATAGCTGAGAGAGAAATGGATCTTTCGCAGACTGATCATCAATAATATATACTTTTTTACTCTTTGTACGGTACAGCCATTGTGTACATACCTGCCCGTGAATTAATCGGCTGTCGATTCTAACTAATCCGATCTTTGCCATAATAATGCCTCCTTTTTAGTCAGTGATTTTGAGCCAGTTCTTCCCTACCGAACCAGTCACTTTCATATAGTCCATCACTCTTTCTTTATAACCAGCCCACATAATATCACCCGCCATACGAGCGCCGATATTTTCTTCCGGATAACGGCCGTCCTCCATCAGCAGCTGTAAGCCATAATTATAAGCATCAGTTCCCATATTTACTTTTTGGGTGCCAATCTGACAGCATTTCGCGATATTATCAAAGCCGGAGAACGAACCGCCATGGAATACTAATGGTACATCAACCAGTTCTTTAATTTTCGCAAGCCGCTCAAAGTCAATTTCTGGTCCCTTATTCGTATATTCACCATGAGCTTCACCAATTGATACCGCTAAGCAGTCACAGCCAGAGGCTTCCACAAAAGCTTTTGCCTTCTCAGGATCGGTCAAAAATTCCTCACGTTTTTCTTCATAATCACAGCCATCAGCGATCTGTCCAAATTCTGCCTCAACTGTAATTCCCAATGGTTCACAGATTCGTTTAAAATAAGCGACCTCTTTCGCATTTTCCTCAAACGGCAATGCTGAACGATCCACCATGATACCGGTAAAACCGCCGTATATAGCTTTTACGCATGCCTCAAATGTATCGCCATGATCAAGATTCAAGGCTACCGGGATACGAACCTCATTGGCTAACTGGGTAACGATTCGGCCGAATGAAACCAGATCCTTGTGATTGCCTGGCAGTACATCGATAATTACCGGTGAATCTAATTCTACTGCTGCTTCAAGGCAGGCTCTGACTGAATCCTCATTAAATACATTTGGGGCTAGAACCCCATAACCGCCTTCTTTGGCTTTCTTCATAATCTCAAGCATTGATACTAACATTTTGATTTCCTCCTAATTGCTGTTTAGCTTTTTTAATCGTTCAAATGGTTCCCGCTGCGCTCTGACACAGTTATTCAAAAACAGCAGCAGATCTTTAATGGCAGCCGATGAATCCTTGTCAAAAAATAAATCATGACGGCTGTCGGCATAATATTTATAGAAAATATTCTGAGCCGAAGATGCTTTTAATTTGATCAGCATCGAATCAATATTCTTCGTATAATTAGAAATAGGATCAAGCATACCCGCCATGATATACAAAGGCAGATACTTAGGAAAAGCAGCCGTCCATGTTTCAAGATCAATCAGCATCTGCTGATTCAGCAGTTCAGTATAAGCCTGTACTGTATACTCAAAATTACAGGCACTGTCGTTATTGATTTTCCGTAATTCCTGACGTTTGCTGCTGCGGTAGGCGTGTGTGTCCTTTTCACCTTCAAGATAAATTTGCTTATTTTCTTCAAGCAGTGCTTTTAATTCTGATGCGTAAGAGTTCTTGCCCTTTTCCTTCATTGCTTTCCTACATGCCATGGCTGATCTGCGCGGGTGAGCGGGAAAACCTTCATCACTGCATAAAATCAGCGCATTGACATCTTTGTATTTCATCATGTAATTCCTAGCCAGCACACAGCCAAAGCCAATGCCCAGCATGCCATGCAGAATCGGTTCTACGGCATGAGTAACCGTCTGGCTGCCTTTTTTATCTGACTGATTGACCGCGATCGTTGCCGGTATTTTTTTGAAATCATTGAATACATAGAGAAACAGCTGGTGAATATCCTCAATAAGCTGCCATGAATGATTCACCTCAATGACACCCAATAATGCTGCTGTTTTCCCATGACCGAGCAAATCGCAGCCAAATGATAGATAACCATCATTGGCTAGCTGTTTCATTAGATCACAATAACGCGAAATATGGTCATAGCGATCATGAATAATCTGTATGTAGCCGCGGATCGGTGAATCTGGATAGCAGACAAGACCATAAACCGTATCCGTCTGATTAGCGCTTGGATAGCGATATTCTTTAAACATGATCTTGCCTCCTTATGAATCAGCGGTTTGCTTTTGGCCGCTTAGCCCGGTGTTCTTTAATATCATGAATCAGCAGAAGGGCGAAGAACAGCAGCAAACTGCCAAGCATTAAGCCATTCTCAGTAAAGGTGTTCTGATTCGGCGAAGATTGGCTGACGCTCTGTCCCAGCGTTGTGGTTAAACCTTGGGTCATGAACCAGTAGATTGCTAGCGTCAATCCTGCCAGCTTCATGAGCCAGATTATTTGTTTCTTTCTGATCATTGCTGTTCACTGGCTATTGTTTTCAACAGCCCCTCAACATAGAGCTTGGCAACGACGGTACCGGGATCAATGATGCCGATGCTGTCCGCTTTTCGAAAAGCCAGACGGCCATGCTTCGCTTCCATCTTGGCCGCATCATCAACTCCCTGACAAGCCGCTTGGTAGCCGGCAGTCAGAAAATCAATAGGTGCTGATGTTAAGTTAGCTTCGATACTCCTAGCAGCCGGATAAATCGCGTCGAGGAAGGTTTTTTCACCTTCTTCAGCTTTACCTGTCTGTTTGACTCCGGCCGCCATCTCACGCACCAATAGCAGCAGTTCCTCATTAGCTAAAGCTGTTTTGCCCTTAAGCTTTTTGCCTATATTCATAAATCCTGATGATAACAAGGTACCCATCGAGGAAGAAGCCGCATTATTGAAGCATTTGCCTGCCTGATAAAACAGCTTGCCTAAATCAGTCTCCATGCTGTCATGAACAAATTGATCGGCAGCCTTAAACCCGTCACCCATTACAATCCCTAAATCACCGTCACCGCCAACTGAATCAAGCTCGGTCAGCGTTTCAATATTGGCCTGAAAAATCAGATCCCATTGTGTAAACAGCTTTTCAATAAATGTTTTATCTAGCATAAGCTCACCGTCCAAATTGTTTAAACAGCGGTGTATCCGCCTGAGCATCAAGCAGCGGCTTCAGCTCATCATCCAGTTTAAACAGTGTGATCGACATACCTGCCATTTCCAATGATGTGGCATATTCACCGACATATGTTCTATAAACCGATATCCCTGCTTTCGTTAACAATTCATTTACCTTGCGGTTGATCAGATATTGTTCTTCTAAAGGTGTAGCGCCCAAGCCGTTGATCAAAACCGCGGCCTCATCCTCAGCATTCAGTTTTAAATCATCGATCAGTGCCGGCAGAATTTCCTCAACAATGGCATCCGCACTCAGCAAAGGTCCGCGTCGAAGACCGGCTTCACCATGGATACCCATGCCGATTTCCATCTCATCATCACCAATGGTAAAGCTTGGATGACCGATTCGCGGTACCGTGCAGGGGGTCAATGCCGCTCCCATGGTAGATACCCGCTCACTGGCTTTTTTAGCCAGCCGTTCAACCTCATCCAACGGCAGCAGCTGATCGGCTGCCGCCCCGGCGATTTTGTAGACAAAGAAGATACCGGCTACTCCGCGGCGCACATTCTTTTCACCCGCTGCCGCTCTAGGCCCGGAAGCTGCATCTTCACCGGCAATGATCGATCGAACCTCAATGTCGTCTTCCATGTCAGCCATTTCCGCAGCCATTGTGAAATTAAAAATATCACCGTTATAATTTCCATAAATATAAAGCACACCGCTGCCTTGATCGATTGCCTTCGTCACATTCAGCATTTCATCAGCGCTTGGTGATTGAAAAACACCGCCGATGGCACAGCCGTCAAGCATGCCCTTGCCCACATAACCGAGAAACAATGGCAGATGACCGCTGCCGCCGCCGGTAGCTAATGCAACCTTGCCCGGCTTTTTATGAACCGCGCATAAACAGCGCAGATTGCCGTCGACTGGTTTTACATAATCAGAATGCGCCGCATAATATCCCGCCAGCATTTCTGGTATGAAATCCTCAGCCTTATTCATAAACTTTTTCATCATTTACACCTCCTTAACAATTTGCTATGCCAAAATACCTAAACCGCCTAATACGATAGAAAGTCCCAGCAGAATCAGTGTAGCCTTTAAGATATTGCCGCCTTTTTGCAGATATTTATAAATACCAAATACCGCGCATAATGAAAGCAGTCCCGGCGCGATGCCGTCAATCAATGTTTCCTGAAGACTTAAGAATTCACCGCCATAAGGAACATTTAAGCCTAACGCGACACTGACATTCTCAGCAGCCATGACACCCATCACAAATAAACCAATAATACTGAAGAAAGTCACAATCTTTTGAACGGCACGGTTCTGCAAGATGCTGGTAGCTGATTTAGTACCCAGCTTATAGCCCAGATTAAACATGAACTTGCCTTCTGAAGTTAAAATGATATAAAGCAGTAAATCATAGACGATCGGCGCCCAGATATACCCCTTTTGCGCAAAGCCCATAAAGAAGGCTGCCATCAGCGGTTTAATCGTAGCGTAATTCAGCGTATCACCGATACCGGCAAAAGGCCCCATCATACCGGTTTTTACTGAGTTAATTAATTCACCGCTGATTACCTGTGTTTCATCATCACCCTCACGCAATGCACGGGCTCTTTCTTCCTCCATTGATACAACTACACCCGGAATAATACCGCCGATCATATTCTCAGTAATAAAGAACTGCATATGACGTTTTAAACCATCAATCTGCGCGTCCTTATCATTTGGGTATAATTCCTCAAGTGCCGGTGCCATAGTTAAGCACATACCTAATGCCTGAAGACGTTCAACATTATCCACATGACAGATATGCATCCGCCAGTTAAACCAAACCTTATTTAATGTCTTCTTACTTAACAGCCGTTCACCCTGTGATTCAGTGTTATTCAGACTCATTAAATCCGCAAATACATTGCCTGAATCATTGGCATCCTTCGTGAATGTCATATACAGCCATGCCAGGAAAATACCTAACAGACAGCCTGGAATTGAACTCAATCCTGAATATTGCGCGAAGAAGAAACCAGCAATAAAGAAAGGAATCAAATTACCCTTACCGATAACCATAATCGTCATCGCAAAGCCCAGCGCCGGCATCATGCCGCCGGCAACCGTAAACATATTTTCTGCCCAGGCCGGCAGACCATTTAATAAAATACCTAAGCTGACCGTTCCATATTTCAAAATTAAAGTCATTGGAATCAAGAAGATAACGGCTCTGATTAATGGTCCGTAAATTAATGATGTGCGCTGTAAACCGCTGATATCGCCTTGTTCGGCACATTTATCCGCATGGTGAACCGTCCACAGCATCGCAACACGTTTTACTGTATGAAGCTGAGCACAGATTAAAGCGGCAGCCGATGAGATAACCAGACCTTCTTCAAGACTGATACCCTGTGTAATAACCATGGAGGTCGTCACAACCCCCGCCGCGACCTTGTCGACCGGCAATGCCCCGCCTACTGCCGTTAATGCCAGATATAATGGCTGAATCGTACCGCCGACGATAACGCCTGTCGTAATGTCTCCCAAGATGAGACCCGTCAGCATTGATACGAACATCAGATCACAGAAACAGTACGTAAAAGGTACAAATATTTCCCCTGCGTCGAGCCAATACAATGCCGCAATCAGTATTGCTTGAACTAGTGTCATTTTATTCCTCTCCTTTCATAACACCTATTCTATAAGAACTTCATTTGACTAACTAAACTAGCAGTTTGGAATATATACCTCCTGTATCCCGTTTTTCCCGATTTCCGCTGCTTTCTTGCTTAGTTCTTCCAACGAAGCGTTCTCCATGGTAAGCAATAACTCTAAAACCATCCCTAAATTCAAACCTGTCACAACCCGATAATGCGCTTCCCTGAATGCCAGAATACTTGAATTGCATGGACTCGCACCGTACATATCCGCCAGAATCAGATAATCGCCGTCAGGATCTTTTGCCAATACCGCTTTGGCCTCCTCGACAAACTCCGCCATCGACTTCTCCGCGCTCATACATAATGTTTCAAGACTTTCCGCGGCACTGTGTCCGGCGATCATTGCGATAGTCTGCTTATAGCTTTCGGCGAGCGTTCCATGCGTTGCCAGTATTAAATGTGTCATTTGTTATTTCCCTTTCTGTTTTTTTGAACCAAAATGATTCCAACCATTACTGATGAAGTAAAGGTAACCAAAATCATTGCTAGTGAAAGCAGAAGCATTAATGTGCGGTTCCAATCAGTGATCATACGGAAATCATCAATGCTGATTTGCATCTCAAATAAATTCCAAATGAACAAAGAGCCAATAAGAATCGCACCAATGATTCTCTTCATGAGCACTGGTGAATCATTGTTGCTGAGCCTGCACATCATTGATTCCTTTGCCGGCAATTCAAACCGATTGGTCATCGGCAGTTCCGGCAGGAAACGCTGATGATAATAAAACTGCAGCAGCACAAAGCAGATAAGCCCAATGCTGACAGACAATGGATAATTCGGCAAATAATAATAAATCAGAAAACCAACGGTAATCGGAATAATGAAACGGCAGCGAACCAGCTGGAATTTAAGCTGATTATTTTTATCCAATGTGTAAGCCAGATTTTTACGCTTATCATAGATATAAACCTTACCTGCATTATCCTTATAAAGATTACGTCCGATATTGGTTAAACGGCTTTGCATTTTTTGTTTCATGAGCTTATTTTAAGCACCCATCTGTAAGCGCTTTACTTCCTCCTGCCTTAGTAATATCATTTCAAAACTATTAAAGCAATACTTCTCCTATAAATCGATAGTTCAAAACATTTTTATCCTATTTCAATCAGTTTTATCCTTTTGTTTGTTTTGTTTCAAAAATATTATCAGAACATTAATATGGTTAATATTAACACCATTACTGATAAATGATAACCAGCTTTCAGCCTGATGCTGCCAAAACGAAAACATAAAAAAAGAATGTACATTCGCTGTACATCCTATCCTACTCTTATCTACTCACTGCCAACTTCAATCACCGTAGTATTGATCTTGCCTTTAAGCTGATCAGGCACCTTATCCGTAACCAGTAAATCAAAATCGGAAAATTGCGCATACTGAAATCTAGCCGGTCTTGTAAATTTACTGGAATCCATTATCAAAATATTACGCTTGCTGCGCTTCATCACCGCCATGTTGGTAAACACTGCATCCTCAGTTTGGGTTCCCGGCCCATCAAGTCCCTCGCTGCCATCTAAGCCGAAAATAGCTACATCAAAGGAGAATTTACTGATCATATCCGTTACAAAATGACCCTGAGTTCGTTTTCCTGTTTTTGAATAGGAACCGCCCAGCATGATGATTTCATGCTTGCTTTCAGCAGCAATGCTAACCATATCGAAACAGTTCGTGATCAGCAGCAGGTTTTTCTTCAGGCAGATCAGCCTTCCCAATGGCAATGCGGTAGAGCTTGGATCAATAAAGACAACATTATCATTATCTATATAATTGATCACCTTGGAACAGATCAATCGTTTAATATCCATTTTCTCCTGGGTTCTGATATTCAGCGGAATATCGACATTAGAATTTCTGAGTACGGCTCCGCCATGGGTTCGAAAGAGAAAACCTTTATTCTCCAAAAAGCTGAAATCTTTGCGAATCGTTTCCGGTGTCACATCTAATACTCTGGCAATTTCATTCACACTTGCCCGCTCATAAGCCAGCAAATATTTTCTGATTTCCTCATGTCTGCGTTCTGTACTTTTTTCCATAAGCTGCCTCTTTTCATTTTAAAAGAAATTTAATAATCTACCACAAATTCATCATAGCGATCAAACACACCTTGATTTTTAATCAGGATTGGCAAGACTAGCTGTCCTTGATCATTAATTGTGTAGTGCGTGGTTGTGACCCTGTATTCAGGTTGTATATGTGAATCAATACTCCATTCCATTTCCACATAGCAGTCACCCTCATTCATCATTTCCTCATAGACACCAATACAAACACCAATATTTTTCTGTGCCATATATTGTCTGATGGTTTGGTTGGGATCGCCGTTAAATGCCACAGCATTAATATCATTATCAGACAAGGTAAGGCCCGTTTCCTTTACAAAGATAAACTGTTTTGGTTTACTGTCCGCAAATGGAAACACTAGTGAAATCAATTGATTATTTTCTCTGAGCTGATAATCGCGGTGTACCTCTGTCCAATTAAATTTAAAAAACATAACCTCATTAAACAATTTAGCGGCAGCATGCTCTGCATCTAATGCCAAATGATACGCCCGATCATCATGTACTTCAATAAACTGATCCACTGTAATCGGTGATGTTTTTACATAGTTAGAATTAGCTTCTTTGATTACCTTGCTCGTCATTTCATTTTTATTTACTTCAACTAGTTCGGCTTCATCCATATGATAAAGCATAAAGGATAAAACTTCCAAGCCCCGCAAAGATTGATGCCGATCTTTTTTTCTATACATTTGCGGCAGCAGCTGGGTATTGCCTAATGAATTCGATTTAAACCGCAGACAACATACAATGCCATTTTTTTCCGCAACTGCGAAATAATCATTTTCAAGGAATTCAGCATCCGTATAAATTTCATCATATTGCTGGGTATTTTTTAATAACTCAGCCTCGCTCAGCCAATGATCAGCATCCGCATATTTCACTAATCCTTCTTCGATCGGGCCATCAATCAAACCTCTTCTGCCATGCCATTCTTCCATGCTAGTTAGCTTATAACCTGTATCAATAATTTCATCAGCATTTTCTATTACATAATTATAAAGGGTATCTTCCTCAACCTTAAAGGCTAGGTTGTACTCATTAACACTATAATAAACAGCATCGTCATCAGAAACATCTATATAGCTTTCCATGATATATGTTTCACCATTCTTATCCGTCAGCTGATAAATAATATACAAACAATCTTCCGGCCGTTGATAAAAATAACCAGTATCCATCCCTTGTAAAGTTGTCATAACCATATTTAAATGCTCAGAATCGTTGAGTCTATATTCGACAATACCATCACTATTCATCACATCCGCAACCACTTCACTCAACGCTAAGGTCTGATAGAAATCAAATATTTCATCAGGGGTTGAATGATCATAATCATAGGTAATCGCAGGTTCTTCCAGCTTTGGTTCTGCCTTACAGCCCCCGATAACTAATAGGATACAAAGACATAACTTTTTCATTCTGCACCCTCCTCGCCGATATCCGCAGGCGTACTGACATCTGTATTAGTTGAAGCATCACTCATTGTCGAAGATTCAGATTCTAAATCAAGATCTGTATCAGCAGCTGGCGATGAATCCTCTTCGCTCGCAGCATCACTATCCGTTGCCGGCTCTTCTTCAGGCGCTGCCAACTTGTTTAAATATTTAAATGAATTAATGCGGATACCCTCATCAGTTTCCTCTAATACAATTCTGACTTGTTTAAAATGTTCTTCATTCCCTATAACGTTATCATAAGCTTCACCTAAATCATTTTTATAAACATAAAATAGTTCATTAAAGGAATGAGAATTTTTACCATCATCAGGTGACTTTATACTGCCTGTATAAATCAATAAATCATAAGTACGCTGATTACCATTGACCGCTTCTTCAAATATCCAGCCGGTTTCCAAAGTTGCGAAAAAATACTCATAAGGTGTATGAATATCACAGAGCTTTAATTGCGGACTGTGATTGACGGTAAACATCGGATAATCAGCAAGATGTTTTTCAGTAATAACCGGCATTGTAAAGTCCTGACCGAATAAAACTTTGCCTGCCTTTTCTATCATTGAATAAGTCACAAAGCGATCCGGCTGAAGGGAATGAACAGGCAGTACATCTTCATCCATGTTAATGGTAACACTATCCCCCTGTGGTCCATAATAAGAATTCATATCAGACCCATAATTATTACGCCGATAACCATTCTGAATCTGCTGCATCGCTAAGCCTGCCACAACCTTATTCCAATCTTGAATATCATGATAATCTGTAAATTCATCATTAATGTAGAATGCCATTTTTAGTGCCTGCAGCCATGGATCATTCTCAAAGTACCATGTATTGTAAACTGTTGGTGAAAGATATTCCTCATTTCCAAAAGTGTATTCTTCCTGATAAGTATCTTCAAATTCAGCGGCTGGTGTTTCTGCCCATGTGCCCATATCAACCGTAATTTCATCTAAATCGATGGGTAAAACCGGCAACCCGGAATCGGTATGCTTTTTAAAGAAATCAAGCAAAACCATCTTTTCTTCAGTGAGTGCGCATGCGTTCTTCGTAAGACAAAAGCCATAATCATTCCCTTTAAATACAATAGGCTCTTTATCCTTCACGGTAACCTCAAAGGCAAAAAGCTGTCCATCAGGAAGGGTTTCAATATGATCTTTATTCACATCAACCTTAATTGTATCCAGCAGCTGTTTAAACTCATTAAGAATGGATTGATCACTAATCGAATACTCCATCGCTGTTTCATTTTGTTCATCATTAAGAATAAAGCGCAGGCTGACAAGTTCATTAACGCGCAGATTATCGATTCGATTGCGGATTGCATACGTATCACCAAAACGTTTAGAACACCCATTTTTGATAAACATGGTGGATATTTCCGGTTTGATTACATCAGGCTGCTCTGGCTCACTTTGTTTGGTACAGCCAAATAAAATCAACACAAGTAAGATTAATTTTGCTTTTCTCATTGTGATGCCCCCTTTACTATCATTTTATTTTTTATTTGATTGAATGTCCACATAAAGATCGTTGCTGCCGATAATATTATGAAGATTTAATATTTTGAATAACCATAAACAAAAGAAGCCGAATCATTGTGACTCAGCTTCCTAATCATTTAATAAATTCATTAAGAATGTTGGCAATATGCAGTCAGCTTTTAACCGATACCCTATGCCTTATAGTTTAATTTTGTCTGGATCTTCATCATTGTAGAATGCATTTCAAAACGCTCAAAATCCTTCTTCAATAGATTCAGATAAATCATATCAAAAACTGCCAGCAAGGAAGAACGGATCAAATTAGTTCTTAGGAAAGTGCGATTGCCGTACTCTACTAATTTGAAATTAATATCAGAGAGTGCCTTAATTGTATTTTCAGATACTTTAGTAATTGATATTACCTTCATACCCCGCTTTTTAGCCAGCTTCGCAAAGTTTACCATATCCCTGGTTTCCCCGGATTCTGACAATACGATGATGACATCCTGATCATTACACTGATTCAATGCTGAATAGATCATTGTTGTATGGTCATGATGATAGGCATCCAAACCAATATAACTCAGCCGGTGCGCAAAGTAATCAGCGAAACAATTATTGCGGACAGAGAAACCGGCGATGATAATCTTACGTGCATTATAAAGGAAATCCACCGCCAGATCAACATCATCACTCTTATTCATATCAAAGGTCATGTCGAGAATCAGATTATACTGTTCCCGCAGCTTTTCCATTGTTTCAACGGTACTTTCCTGATCATCAATTTCAAGATCTACATAGGCATCTGGGTTATCCATACTGATATCGGCGATCATTTTTTTATAATTGCCGTAACCAAGCTTCTGTGAAAAACGAATCACGGTTGACTGGCCGACACCTACCGCATCAGCCAACTCCTGTGAGGTAAGATTTCTGATTTCTTCCCGATGTTCCTGAATGTAGTTTGAAAGCTTCTCCTCTGAGAAGGTCAGACCGTCAAAAACCATTTTTAATTTGTTTGTATACGAGGACATCGCAATTGCCTCCATTCCCTATAAATCAAGCTTTTATCAAGGTTAGTGTAGCATAATAAGCAAAGTATTGTAAACTAAATGATTTCATCATCACTTTCATCAAAGCATAAATGGGTCTCCATCATGCCGCTTTTAGCCTCGTCAATCAACTGATCCAATTCACTCTGTGACAAAATGCCCTGATGCAGCAAAATACCAATCACCAGTCCCATATTCATACCATTTACTAAATGCACATTCTCACGCAGACTCAGACGGCTAACCGCATTGGACACACTGCCGCCTAATAAATCCGCCAAAATAATAAATTGTGTATCAGGTTGTGCATCAATCTTAGCCTCAATAGCACCAGCAATCGTTTCAGGCATTTCACCCGGCTGCAGGCCATAACAGCTTAAATCCTTTGTTTCACCGATAATCATACCAACTGAATTCATCATACCCGCTGACAGATTGCCATGTGAAATTAAGATTACTTTTTTCTTATCCATAATAGCTCCTATTCATCTAAGGGATTTTTACCCAATATTTCATAATATGCATTGAGAATCAATTGATAAATAATTGCGTCATATTCTGCCTCTAAATGCAGGGAGCAGCATGACTGAATCACCTGTTCAATGCCCTCATTTTCAATCCGCCTGCGTAATTCAACACTCTGTGGATCATGTTCATTATAATAGAAAAATCCATAAGCGAGACATTTAGTTATATAATAAGGCACAATACCATGCTTGATGCAGCAGAAGGCAGGTCCTAAGAAGCGGTCATTGCGGCCAAATTTACGAATCGGTTCACGCGCGATGCGGTGCAGGCTGTCCTGAAATTCTTCATTTCTGAAAATCGTGACCGTTTTCTTTGCTTCTTCATCACTGCGCGGCGGTAAATGGTACTCGGCAGCTACACCGTTATATCCCTCTACTGCGGCATAATAGGCATAAAGTGATGCCTTGGGATGATGTGCCGCTTCATTGGTATATTCAATGCCGTCTTTTAAGGCTACAAAGGCCATTGAACATTGTACCAAGTTACCAGTCCAAATCTTATAGACCATCGCCAGATCAAGATTCTTTTCTAATCGAAAGAACGTAGGCAGTTCTGCTTTTTCCCTCAGTACAGGCAGATCCTCCACACGCAGTACCGGCTTATTATCGCCGATGATTCGATATTGATCTTCTGTTTTATGAGCTGTGTCCGGCAGTAGATTCTTACGGTTTACGATAGACATAATCAAACACATGGATGCCTCATAAGCTGGAATTAATTCAGTATTTAATGCCTTGCGGATCAGCGTATCAAAGGTTTGATACAAACCGACATAATTGGCTCCCAGCGTAACTATCACCTTTTTATTCAGTTTTAAATCCGCAAGCCTTGCCACGGCTGCCGCCAGATCCTTGGCAACTTGTTCAAAGGCATCGGGTTTTAAGGCGGTCGCTACATAATCAGCGTTAATTATCGCATCGATATATTCCTCATAATCGTTGACCGTATCCAGTACCTTAAAATTTTCGATTCGCCGTTCCTGATTTTCATTGGTTGACAGGTCAGTCATCTGTACCGTGTAATAGTTCTGTTTCCGCAATCCTTCAACTAACTGTGTGTCATTATCCGCAAAAATCAGCTGCCAGCCATCGCGGTCAAACAATTCACCAAGCATCCCACGGCCGCTGCGGCCAGCACCGATAATCAGCACGCATCCTTTTTTATCCATAGTCATCCTCTTTTCTGTTAGGGAAACAGGCATTTAGGGAGCGCTTAAATGCCTGATGATTCAAAAATATGTTTTGGATTCTCAATAAAAATCTGATGAAGCTCCGCTTCCGTAAGCCCCTCTTCACGCAAGAGAGGAATCACCTCTCTGATCAAATAGCTTAAAGAATCCGGTGCATAATTAACGTATGATTTATGATCATACTCCGCAAAGCGCGCTGAATTGAAACAGATGACGGCATCATGGGAGAGAATGAGCCGCTTAGCCCAGCCGTGCTGGCAGATCGTTTTAATCACCTTTAAATTATGCGCTAACTGATGAGCGTTAAAATTCATCTGATCGACAGCGATATAGGCGCCGCGCTGCATAACATTAAACGCGTAATCAAGCGGATCACCCTTGCGGAAATGACCGATGACTACTTTACTTAAATCTGCCCCCTGTTCTTCAAACAGATCCAGCTGAAATAGACCCTGACGCGTATTGGCCGGCCGGCAGTGAGTTATGATGGGAGCACCGGTAAGCCGCTGCGCTTTGCCGGCAGCCCGCAAGACCTTGATTGTGTTTGGGGTAAAGCCTAGTTCAGTAGTTCCGCATTTAATAACACCGCACTTGATGTCACTGCCCTGACAACCCTCACTCAATTCACGAACAAACAGCTTTACTAAAAGTTCTTCAGGCATATCTCTAAGCCAGACATCTTCACAGCCCAGCACACCGGTTGCCGCAATGATCTGCATGCCGGTGCGTTTAGCGATGGCCTGCATCAGCAAGACATCACGGCCATAATTGATCGGTGTAACATCAACCAGCGTTTTCACGCCATGCGCCTTGGCATCAGCGATTACTTCCTCAATCATCTGCATCGCCTGCTCTTGATCAAAAAATTGTGGATCAGCCATTCTCAGATTCCAATCACTCAGCAATAAATGCTCATGCATTAAAGTAAAACCTAAATCCTTTAACGCAAGTGATCCCAATACGGTATTGATTGGTTCCATATTATTCCTCAATATAAGAAATACTCATACATTCCATTTCTCCTTTTAATACAAAAGGTCCGAAATGAGCAGGAATAAATAAGGTTTCCCCTTTGTGAATGGCTGTATCATGAATCATACCCTGTCCTTTAACACAAAGGATGAAAAGGAATTGATCACATTCATAAGTCCCTTCACCGTTGACGCTAAAGCCTTTGGCAGTATATTCATTGGGCTTGGAATAATAATGATGAATGATCATACCCGGCTGTTTTTCATCAATGATATCATGCGGTTTTAAATCTGTTTCCGGCATATTCAAGCATTCAAAAGCTTGTTTCAGATGCAAGGGTCTTTTGGGATCATCACGTTCATAATCATACATGCGGTAAGTGATGTCTGAATTGGTTGAGAATACCACACTCATCGTTTCAGAACCGCCGCCGCTGTGAATTACCCCAGCCGGTGTATTTAAAAACTGATTTGGTTTCACTTCTACACGCTGAAGCAAATTATCAAAATCCCGCTTTTCAAACAGCTCTTTAAATTCCTCAATTGTTTTAGCGGTATGCCCCATGCGTTTATAAACCGTTTCATTTGGCTTATCTAAAATAGCAACCCCACCGGATACCTTACCGCGGCAATGTTCATGCTGCCACGCATATTCATCATTGGGATGCAGATGATAAGACATCAGTCCCTGTCCGCATGAGGTAGCCATACGGATTGGGAAAATAGGGTATTGGCAGTCAAACAGTTCAGGGTGACGCTCAAAGAACTCGGACAAATGCTCCTTGGTTTCACTGATTATATTGTCAAGATGATCAGGCAGGGCAATGACATGATATGCCTGCCCCACCTTTGTCATCTTCGTCTGATAGCCATAATATTCAGTAATTTTATCACCTGCCCAGACAAAGGATTCCAGCACAGGCTCGACGTGATAGATTTTTTTCATTTCCTCACCCTCGAATCAAGCTTAGACAATACCCAGCAATGAAAGGGCAATCACCGCTGCCATGACCACATAGAAAAGTGTCTGCATTTTAACTTTCTTTATTTTAAGCAGATAATAGAACAGCAGGATCAACAAAAGACTTAACAAATTAGGGAATATCTGATTCAGCATATCAGAGAATAATACTTGTTCACCATTATTTTCAAATGCCAGCTTCAGCGCGAATTTAACTCTTGATGCTGACAGACAGCCAACAACAATTAAACCAAATACACCGACTGCCTTTGTAATATCACTGATACCGGCATTGCCGAAGAATTCCAGTGATTTTTTTCCTAATCGATAACCATTATTGAAAAGCACTTTACCAAATACCAGAATAATCGCCAGCAACGCAACGGTATAGAAAATAGGTCCCAATGGACTGCCGCTTTCACCGCTGATGGCAATCGTCAAAGTAATCAGAATCGGAATTAACGTCGCCTGAATCAATGAATCACCAATACCGGCAACCGGCCCCATCAAACCAGATTTAATGGCGGTAATCATTTCAGGATCGACATCCCCGGTGATTGCTTTTTCTTCTTCAAGACCCAATACGATACCAAAGATCAGTGATCCGGCAATTGGCTCAGTGTTGTACCATGTGAAATGACGCATGATATTCTCGGTAATTCCCTCTTGATCATAAAACTTTTTATAGAACGGCAGCAGCCACCAAGGCCAGCTCTTACCTTGCAGGTATACCGCATCAACACCTGGGCAGCCATATAATAAATAACGTGTATATAATTGATTCTGCTCTTTCTTACTGAGCGCTTCTTTTCTGATTGTTGCCATTATATGATTTCCTCGCTTTCATCGATTTCTGATGGCTTAGCGCCCTTATTCATCGTTCGATAATATAAGTAAGCCACAACAATGGCCGGGAAAATGATGGCCGTTGTGCTTAAACCTAAATATACATAGCAGGCAAAGCCAAACAGGAAGAAAACAATACCCCAGATATCTTCTACCAGATAGCCCATCAAAGCCGCCATACCAATGGCAGGCAGGACGGTTGCGACAGCCGCGAAGGCAGTCATTAAAGATGCCGGCATGAATGCTAATAAAGCATCAACGGCAGCCGTACCGAAGTAAACTAATAAAAAGCTTGGCACGCCGCGTTCCAACAGATAGAAAATAGTCGGCAGACCTACATAACCCCATGTAAACTTCTTCCAGTTACCTTCCGCAGCCGCATTTTTCATCATTTCACCAAACTGTACACAGACAAGCCGTACCACTGAATCAATCGATGTGAAAACCGTTGCCAGACCAGTTGCCAGTGCGATAGCTGCTGTCGTATCAATATTTGAAGCAATAGCAATGGCTACACATGGGAAAGAGATAATACCCATATCCATTGAACCAACACCGCCGACCTGGAAATAACCGATATAAACGAGCTGCATAGCACAGCCGATAATAACACCCTTTTGAATATCACCAAGGATAATACCGCATAACAGACCGCCGATAAACGGACGCTGGAATAAATATTTGAGCGGATAGCCGCCAATTGGTGCCGACCCGGATGAAGCAAACGTAGTTAATATACCGATAAGGATACATTGAATGACAAACATGATTGAACTCCCTTTCTAGCCCTGATGTACGCTTTCGTACTTCTTTTTGGCTTCATCAAATGAAATATTTTCAAACTTACAGCTAGGATCAAAAATTATTTCTGCACCAGCATCATGAGCATATTGAATCGCTGCCCATTCTTCTTCCGTACTGCCTACAGAATTCAAATACTTTGGCGCGTTATCTCTGATAAACTGCTGACCGATCGTAATCGGTCCCTTAAACACATACCCCTTTTCCAACAGCCGTTTAACGGTAATTGGTGTTTTAAAAATAACGAAATAATTAAGCTGTGAATCTTCAGCTTTCTTCAGATTGTCAAAGCCCTTTTGAAGATCCAGAATATGCACCTTAATATCACTGGATACGGTACTTGAATAAAGACTGACCATGTATTTATCCTTCGCAATTTCATCATCGATTACAATAATTCGATTCAATGGGAAAGATTTTTTTAAAATCGTAGTCGTTTGTCCATGTACCACTCGCATGTCAACACGATAATGAGTTATCATAAATTAACCCCTTTCTTTATCTAATATAGATTGCTGGCATAACGCTTTGTCCTCAGCCCTCCTTTTGTGAAAGCGTTATCACTTACAATTTCATTATAACGTGTTTTATGGTTACGTCAACCATTTTATTCATTTTTTATTATTTATTTTTGAATAAATAGAATTATTTGAATTATAATATGCTTTTTATGCCGATTTCAGCCGATTAATATTCAAATTATGATGAATATTTTGAATATAATGATTCATTAATCAAAGGATGAATATCGCACATAATAAAACGCTCATCACTGAGCGCCGTTTTTGCTTCATTGTCCTATAAATATTCTAGCCATCTCATTATCCAGCATATAAATATCATTCGCCGCCGCTTTTAATTCATCTAAGCAGATCAGCTGATAACCAGTTTCTGTTTTTTTCAGCCAGCCCCGCAAACAAAATTGCTTCAGCGCGCGCAGCAGCTGACGGTGACTGCAGCCAAGATATTCTGCCAGCTGAGTATGATTTTCTCTGAATTGATGATTTCTTTGCGTAGAAATAATATAACTGGCCAGCTTTTCCTCGGTGGTACAGTGCTGAGTGATCGAGGCATTATGATCGTTATGCCGCATTTTTTGTGTGAAAAAGCTGCATAAACGATTCATGAATTGAATATCCGCGAGTAATATTTTACGGCATGGTTCATGAGGTATCATCAGGCATAACGCTGATTCAAGCACTTCCACACTGCATGATGCCTTCGTATTTTCAATTAATTCAATCTCCCCAAACAAAGTAAAGCCTTCATAAAAGCTGATTAGATTTCGTTTGCCATTGCTGAGCAGCTTAGTAACCATGCATTTTCCCTTAAGCATAAAATAAAGATTTGCTAAGGGTTCAAATTCAACACAGATATATTCATGGGCATCAAACTGACAAAGCTTCATTTGCGCAAAGATAACTGATGGCAAGGCTTGATCAAGATGCACAGATTCAATCAGCTGCTGCTTCAATTTCTCATCATTTATAATTATCATAAAACACCTCTTTCTTTAACTATGTCATATGTCATAGTTAGTTGCAAGTCCCTTATGTTAAATTAGACTCATTAAAGTGGAGGTTATGCCATGATTTATTTCTTAGTATTTATCGCTGGCTTACTGCTGGCATGTATGCAAAGCTTTAACGGTCTGTTAAGCAATTATATCGGAACTTATGGGACAAGTCTGATTGTTCACTGTATCGGCGCTGTTATGCTGCTTGTTTATCTGCTTATTAAAAAGGAAAGGATTCGTCTTTATCCAATGCCTTGGTATCTGTACAGCGCCGGCATCTTCGGCTTGGTGCTGGTGGCTTTTACCAGTGTCAGTGTGAGTGTCATCGGCGCCGCATTAACAACCTGTCTGTCAATTACCGGGCAGATTTTCTGTTCCATAGTGATTGATCATACCGGCGCTTTCCATTTACCGAAGCTACGCTTTAATAAGAAACGGATACCATGCCTGCTGATGATTCTTTGCGGACTGGTAATTGTGCTGATTAATTAGGAGGTACCTTATGTATATCATACTTGCTTTTCTGCTTGGCTGTATCAATGTCATATCGAAAACAATCAATTATCAGGCAACTACCTATCTGGGGACAGCCTGCGGGTCGCTGATTAATTATCTCACAGCCTCCCTGCTTTCCTTGCTGCTTTTTCTGTTTTTAAATCCGGCTTATGTGAATGCCGAAAGCCTTCTGTCAGCCCCATTTTGGCTCTATCTGGGCGGTGTCTGCGGTTTGCTGGCACTGATTATCAACGTGACCTCACTCAAGCATATGAATCTGTTTCAATCAACAACACTGCTGCTGATCGGACAGCTCTTTGGTTCTGCCCTGCTGGATTTATTGCTTTTACAATCTCTGTCCTTTTTCCGCTTATGCGGTCTTTTAATTCTTACCGCTGGTGTCATCTGGGATAAACGCGTACTCATGCATTGAGATAAGGCTGATTATCCCCTAATTTACTTGCGAAAGAGGGCCGCTCTTGTTATACTGATTGCAGTAAGAGGGGTTGAACATGACACTTGAAAAACAATTAAATGAACTATTTGAAAAGACTTCTACCAGCTTTGAAGAAGCCAGTAATGAACAATATTATTATGCCTTACTGAGTGTGCTTAAACAGCGATTAGCTGACACGCCAATCATTCAAGGCAAGAAAAAGCTTTATTATATATCCGCTGAATTTTTGATCGGCAAGCTGCTCTCTAATAATTTAATTAATCTGAATCTCTATGATGAAGCAAAGACATTGTTAGAAAGCCATGACCGTTCATTAGCTGAAATCGAGGAAATTGAACCAGAACCATCGCTTGGCAACGGCGGTTTGGGACGGCTTGCCGCTTGTTTTTTAGACTCTATCGCTACCCTTGGCTTAGCGGGTGACGGTATCGGTCTCTGTTACCATTTTGGCTTATTTAAGCAACAATTTGTTAATCATCAGCAAAAAGAAGAAATCAATCCATGGATTGAAAAAGACAGCTGGCTGCGTGAACGTGATGTTACTTTCACTGTACCCTTTGGCGGCTTCTCTTTAGATTCCAAGCTTTACGACATTGATGTTGTCGGTTATGATAATGGCAAAAATCAGCTGCATCTTTTTGATATACAAAAAGCTGATGAAAGCATCGTTCATGACGGCATCGACTTTGATAAGGGGAATCTCTTACGCAATCTGACACTTTTCCTCTATCCTGATGATTCTGATGAGGCAGGCCGGATGCTGCGTATTTATCAGCAGTATTTCATGGTCAGCAACGGCGCTCAATATATTTTAATGAATGCCAAGAAGGAAGGTCTTGATCTTCATAAACTCAACGAATTTGTGACGATTCAGATTAATGATACTCATCCGACACTGGTTATTCCGGAATTGATCCGCCTGCTGATGCTTGAGGGAATTGACTTGGATGAAGCGATTGCGATTACTTCTAAAACATGTGCCTATACGAATCATACGATACTTGCAGAAGCTTTAGAAACATGGCCGCGCCGCTTTTTAGAAGAAGCGGTTCCGCATCTCATGCCGATCATTGAAGCATTGGATCAAAGAGTTAAAGCTAATTATGATGATCCAAGCGTTGCTATTATTGATGAAGCTGATTTAGTGCATATGGCGCATATTGATATTCATTATGGATATTCAGTCAACGGGGTAGCAGCCATTCATACGGAAATCTTAAAGAACACTGAATTAAAGCCTTTCTATCAGATTTATCCTGAGAAGTTCAATAACAAGACGAACGGTATTACCTTCAGACGCTGGCTTTATGCCTGCAACCCTGAATTGGATCAATGGCTGAATCAATGGATTGGCAGTGATTATAAGAAAGATGCCGCTAAGCTGGAACAATTGCTGGCATTCAAGGATAATAAACAATGCCTTGATGAGCTGGCCGCCATTAAACAGTTAAAAAAGAAGCAACTGGCACAGATGCTTAAATCTACACAAAATATTGATCTTGATCCAGAATCTGTCTTCTGTATTCAAATCAAGCGTCTGCATGAATATAAACGCCAGCAATTGAACGCGCTTTATATTATTCATAAATATTTTGAAATTAAAGGCGGCAAATTACCGGCCCGGCCAATTACGATGATCTTTGGTGCTAAGGCAGCGCCTGCCTATATCATTGCCAAGGATATTATTCATCTGATTCTCTGTCTTTCTGAATTCATCGCCAAAGACCCTGATGTTGCTCCATATCTCAAGGTTGTTATGGTTGAAAACTACAATGTGACACTGGCTGAAAAACTGATTCCTGCCTGCGATATTTCTGAACAGATTTCACTGGCAAGCAAGGAAGCCAGCGGTACCGGCAACATGAAATTCATGCTGAACGGCGCGGTTACCTTAGGCACAGCGGATGGCGCGAATGTGGAAATCGCTGAACTGGTTGGCGAACAGAATATTTATACCTTTGGTGAAAGCAGTGAACAAGTTATCGCTCACTATCAGAACCATGATTATATCAGTAAGAAAATCTACAAGCAGGATCCGCATATTAAACAGTGCGTAGACTTTATCGTATCGAAAGAATTATGCAGCATCGGTTCAAGAAAGATTTTACGGCAGCTGCAGCAGGAATTGATCAATAAGGACTGGTTTATGACACTGCTTGATCTGAATGCCTATATTGCGGAAAAAGACCGCTGCCTCGCTGATTATGAGAAGCATGAGGAATGGACAAAGAAAATGCTTGTTAATATCGCAAAAGCCGGATTCTTCTCTTCGGATCGTACTATTGCGCAGTATAATCAAGATATCTGGAAACTTTAAGCATCCTATGGGATGCTTTTTCTATATTAAAAGGAGTGCGAACACACACTCCCCTTTTAGATTATTTACTGACCGCTATGCGCTTTCTGATTAAATTTGCACTGATACATATTCTTATCAGCCTGCTTAAATAGATTTTCAATATCTGTCTGATCACTTCCCACTGCACATCCGTATGCCAGTGAAATTGGATGCTGATGATCAGCGTTAAATCGTTGTATTACCATTTCTAAACGGCTGAGATAAATATCAAGGTTCTCAGGCTTATTAAGCATTAAAACCACAAATTCATCACCGCCGATACGGTATACTTCCCCTATTTCACTAAAGGCATTAAGAATACAGTGACATGTATTAATTATCATCTCATCGCCTTCATGGTGACCATACTGATCATTTACCTGTTTTAGATTGTTGATATCCAAAATCATTAAAGCCATTGCTTCTGTTGACAGATTCATCAGCTGGGCCATCTTTTCATTAAAAGCGGTGCGGTTCTTCGCATTTGTCATGATATCGTTATAGGCCAGCTTATGATAAAGTGCCAGCTTCGTATTTTGTTCATATAACAGCCATACTCGTTTAATACAAAAATAAACCAGTAAAATAATGAAGGCAATAAAACCAAACATGAATGAAGTACGGCCGGTGACGATTGGTCTAATATAAAACTGAACTAAGGAGACCAGTGAAAAGACGATCAGAATCGATAAGGCAATTAATATACCTTTGGCCATCATTGAATTGCTGGTTTTAATTTCTTGAATCAAGGCATAGACCATACATACTACGGAGCCGACAATCAGCGCGTGAGTCAGCGGCAGCAGTGTTATAAAATTAGTCAGATTCAAAATATACAGCACTGGCTGAATCAGTAAATTCAAATAAAGAATATTGATCAAAACTTGAAGCAGGCGCTTTTGCTTGACACAGATCACATTAACAAAAGCGACAATCGGCAAAGGAATTGCCATAAAACTGATAAAAGAAAGCAGTGAAACCGCGGCGGCATCCGCTTCATTGACATGGTAGGCTGGTGAATCCGTCCAAAGCCAAACCGCCGAAATCAGCGCAAAGACACCGAGGTACAAAAAGACACGGTAATCATATGTCTTTTTCCTGAAATCCAAATATGCTGCCACAGCTATAAGGCCTAAGCCAAACAGCAGCATCATCAATAAAATAACGATATTAATGGCATTTTCCTGAAGCAGTGCCAGCATATGAGCGGCTTCATCACCTATGGCAATCATTGAAATACCGCCTGGTATTTGTGTGTCACCAATTATTTCAAAGCTGACTTTCTGATGGCTGTAAGCTGTCTGCAAAGGGATATAAAGATATATATCACCGCGGATTTTATTGAATGCCGTAACGGTAGGCATATATTCATAAATCAGCTGCTGATCAACATAAACACGCAGCCCCTTAAAGGAATCACGGATAATCAGTGAATCATTTTCAGTTACGTCAGGCAGTTCATTGGATATCCAAAAGGTATCTGCATTGCCTTCAATCATATACGGAAAGCTTTCAATGCTATTCATCTCACAGGTCCAGCCGCTTTCAAAAGGTCTGAATCCCTGTTTCACATCAGTACGCAGCTTAATCGGATACTGATTAAAAGCGCTTAAAACAATTAGAAATGCGGTGAAAACACAGAGAATCTTAAAGTATTTCACAATTATCTTCATAGGCGATTCCCTTTTTCAAGCATGTCTCGCAGCTCGGGAATACGCTGTTCAAAAGCAGAGAAATCAATCATTTTCCATTCCCAGTTTGGTGAACCAATGGTACCGGGTGTATTCATACGTGCCGCATCATCAAGTTTTAGAATATCCTGCATCGCAATGATGGCAGTGTCCGCAGCATCGCAGAATGTATATTCAAGCAGCCGATCAAGCATTGAAGCATGCCGATATTTTCTCAGTGACCAGCGGCAGCGCAGCTTAAAGCGCCAGTTTTGATCCTCATACCATGAACGCAGTGTCTGATTATCATGGGTACCTGGATAAACAATCATATTTGTTTGTGCATTGTGATCCTCATGCCAAGGATCAAAGGTAAACTCAATAACCTTCATGCCAGGAAAATGGTAGTGGTCACGCAGAATCAGCACTTCTTTACGCAAATCGCCCAGATCCTCAGCAATAATATGAAAGTTTGGCAGAGTTTTCAGTAAATGATCAAATAATTCATAGCCTGGTGCTTCTATCCATTCGCCAACAACAGCGGTCGGACAGTCCGCAGGGATTTTCCAATACGTATCAAAAGCCCTGAAATGATCGATACGCACAATATCAAACAAGCTGAGATTATAAGCAATTCGCTTTTCCCAGAATTTAAAATCATGAGCTTTCAGATAGTCCCAGTCATAGATAGGATTTCCCCAACGCTGACCTGTCTTGGAAAAATAATCAGGCGGTACTCCGGCAATAAACAACGGACGGCCGTCATCATCAAGCAAAAAGCTGTCTTGATGACTCCACACATCCTCACTGTCAAGACCAACATAAATGGGAATATCACCGATACATTGAATCCCCTGTTTATTGGCATAAGCCTTAACGCTCATCCATTGCTGATACAGCTTGTATTGCGCAAACATCTCCAGACGGATATCCTCTTTAAACGGTTCTAAATCAAATTCATGATTTTTGATCCAATTTTTCTGCTTGCTTGGCCAATCGATCCAAAGCTTATCATCATTGTGTTTTTTCAATGCTTTGAATACCGCGTAATTATGCACCCACGCATTTTTAATAAACTCACGATATCCATCATCCGGCTCAAAGTTCTGATATGCCTCATAGATATACGGTTCCTTAAAAGCTCGCACTGCCGCGTAATCAACACGATCAGCCTGCGCATTGTATTCCTTAAAACCAGCTATCAGACCTTCTGCTTTTAAAGAATCAAGTGACAAATAGAGATCGTCAATGGCAAATGATGAATAAGGCTGATAGGGCGAATTACCATAGCCGAGCGGATTCAGCGGCAAAAACTGCCAGCACCGCATTCCACATGCCTTTAAATCATCTATAAATTGATAACATGCCGGTCCAAAATCGCCTACACCCGTTTTACTTGGCAATGATGAAACGGCAAGCAATATTCCTGCTTTTCTCATAAAATCCCCTGCTTCCTTATGATATTATATGATTAATTATACAAAAAAGCTGAACTTTTTACTATTAAATTAAGTGAATTTAAGCAAAGTATTCATTCAAAGTTCTACTCTTATTGAGTTATGATAACTTCAGCGATTGACATTTAGTACATTTGTACTATAATTGATTTATAAATTAGTACATATGTACTAAACGGAGGAACTATGAAAAAATGTATCTGTTTATCAATGCTTATCTTATGCTGTGCCTGTTCAAATCAAAGTAAAGAAACTGATCAGGGGACAAGCCAGCCGCAAACTTATGTTGATTCCTACACTTCTGCATCACCCACCCGCAGTCAGCTTAGCGGCGATGATTTAAAAACTGTACAGACTGAATTAGTATCACTTTCCAGTGATCTCGCCAGTATTGCACAAGCCGCTGCAGAGGGATACAGTGAACCGGAAGGTGCGGTTATTGCCCAGATTATGTCCGTCAATCCCGATGGAACGCCAGGTTTATCTACCATTCATGCATGGCAGTATAACGCCGACAGCAATACTGTCACTGTCGAATTAACCTATGGTCAAAATGCATTAAATCTCAGCACAGTGAACAACCGAGGAACCCTGCTTGTCCATGGCAAGGCTTACTATATTCTGCATCTTGAAACAGCATCTGTTGAGGAGCTTAAATACAGCGATGAAAATTATGAAAAGGGGTTGTTTAATGCCGCTTATTCAGGTAAAGATGCACAGCTTAGTGAATATTCGATTACCTTTAAGGTATTATCAATTGAAAGCTCAATGGTTTATATGTTTCAATAATTGACTAAATCACTTTGTTAACGTATGATAATATCATTATGAAAACAAAAAAAGAAATACTGAAAACAGCACGAAAATTATTTAATGAATATGGCTATGCGAATACTTCAATGCGTGATATATCGAATGCCTTGAATATGACCGTTGGAAATCTAACTTACCATTTTAAGAAAAAGCATGATATATTCTTTGCTTTAATGAATGAAATTGAATTAGCTGAGCCTCAAGCCTTGGCAGTTTCCCTACTTGATTTCCACAAACTGATAGCAGAACTGCTAGAGGGCATGGTTAAAAATCGCTTTTTCTTTAGTGACTTCAAGTTATTCGCAACGATTGAAGGCAGTGTGTCACCGCTGGTAAAGAATGAGAAGTTTTTGCGGCTGGCCGTAAAACAATTAAGTAATCTGCAGACAGAAGGCTTTTTTAATGATTTTAATGAAAGCCGTATGATCAGCACCATGCGTATTTGTCTGTTAGCCCATCTTGCATGGATCAGTGATAATCCAGACAGCAATGATCAAAAAAACTTTCTTTTTGACCACTGGCAGCTGCTGATGCCCTATTTTACCGAAAAAGGATGGCAGTGCTATCAGCAAGAAATTGAACCCCTATTAAGATAAAGATCTGCCCAAAAGCAGACCTTTTTTCAGATATTGAAGTATTGATATAAAAATTCACCGACACCATCATGATTATTATCATATTCTGTGCAGCAGTCAGCACTGGCTTTGATTTGCTCATTGCCGTTAAGCATCGCCACGCCAATACCACACTCCAATAATAAATCTAAATCATTCATTTCATCACCAAATGCCATTACCTCACGCAAGGAACAGCCCTCATGTTCACAGATTTGTCGGACAGCGTTACATTTTGAGTTTTCGATGCTGACGATTTCCAGACAAAACGGCAGTGTCTGCATCATCCGCAAATCAGTAAACGATTGAAGTGAATCAATAACCGCTTTGCTTGTTGACGGCTCGCATAATACAAGCAGTTTTTCGTAATTATTAATGATTGGCTGCGCTTGAATATCATATGCTGACTGATTTATGGAGATGATGTATTTACCATAATCATCCAGCCTGTGCAGGTATGCCTTCTGCTTCATCATATCATAAAGATAATAATTAATATTATAGGGCAGACAAAAAGTGATAATCGCATTCAGCTGTTCAGCGCTTAATAGATGCTGGCGGAAACAGGTCGCCTCTTTGAGCGAATAGATCTGGGCGCCATTCATGCCGATAATTACATCAATCTGATTGACCAGATGCCACGATTTCAACAGTTTCAGCACGATATCAACACTGCGCCCGGTTGCTAAACCGATATGCAGACCTTTTTGCTTTAGAGTCTTGATTGCCAATAAGCCTTTACTGCCCGGCTGCTTATGCTGATCCAACAGCGTCCCGTCAAGATCAATGAATATCCATCTTATCTTCATTGATAAGATCTGATTTTATCCAATGCCTTTGACCAGGCATCTTCAAAGCTGCTTCTGAACAAGACTACCGGACCAAAATCTTCATATTCAGATGGTTTGATAGCTTCCACAAAATAAGCCTTTCTAAAATCAGGCAGCTTCGTGCATAACTCATCGACCACACGATCCGGCGTCGGCATAAAGAAGCGCTGCACAACCATTGGATTCTCGGCAATCAGCTTATCGGCTGTCCCCTGCCAATTAATCGTGATATTCGCATCCGCGCCCACCATTTCCGTAAAATGATGCAAACCGCGCGCACCGCCGCCGATAAAACCAACTTCCTTATTTTTCTGGCGGCAGAGCCAGTAAGTTTTCTTAGCCGCACAGATTCCCGCGTGCCACAGTGTGTCCGCTGATATCTCAATCTTTTCTGTTTCGACAACCTTTTTTAAATACTCATCAAGAATACCGGTAATGTGTGAATAATAAATCGGCGCCTTATTTTTCATGCCTTGAGTTGCCCGTTCATATACCTCACAGACATCCAATGCCTGACGGACAGACATAACCTCAGTCGCATTGATCGGTACACCCTGCGCAGCTAACACCTCAATGGCCTTTAAGCCTTCCTCAGTAACCGGTACCTTGGCCATAATATTAGGACCTGCCTGACGATTAAACAGCGCGTGTTTGATTATCGTATCTGCATCCTCATGGAAAGGATCGCCCTGAATACTCACATAACCGCTGCGGCCCTGACTTGTCTCATATTGATCCAAAAAGACAGCCGCAATATCTTTAACTAAATCACGCTGAATCTTAATTAGAATTTCATTGGCATCGGATTCCGCACCTACATATTTTTTGATCAAGGCTTCAACCTTTTCCTGCATATCCGGATGATTCATCATCTTATAGACATATGATGGATTCTGAGTGCAGCCCACCGCTCCTTCATCAATCGCCCAATGCGCTTCTTTTTCAGTCACATTATTGATCCAGAAGCGGGTTTCACTCTGTTCCTTTACACGCTGAAAATAATGTTTTTCACTCATTTTATTTCTCCTTCCAGCATTTGCTTAATTCGCTCAATTGCCAATCGCGGACTGGTCAGCACTGGCTTGGCTATCCCGTCAAGATAAGGCAGCAAGGAAGTCATTGATCCCTGTGCCAATACCACGACATCATTCTCTTCTGCGGCTTTTTGAATCTGTGCTAAAACAAGCTGATTGTGCTTTTCCACATTTTTCTCTTTCATTAAAATGTCCAAAGCACCATCTACCAAATATTCCCTTACTTCCACATTCTTCCCCGCAGTCTCAGCCTTGGTTTTCACAAGATTACAGCTTGGCAGCATCGTTGATGCCACAGTGGCGATAACACCGATTTTCGTACCTAAGGATACCGCTTTTTCAGCCATCGCTTCATCAATTTTTAAAGTCATCCTTGATGTGCATCGCTTCGCAAGGTCAAAGGCTTCACCTACCGAGGAGCATTGATTGAAAATTAAATCCGGTGCCAGTTTATCAGCAATCTGCACATACTGACACATGCGGCTGATAATAGCAGGCGTCAGACCGCCATTCTTCTTCACCTCATCAAGCAGACTGTCATCAATGATATTTACTAATTCCACATCCGGTATGATTTCTGCGCATAATGCTTTTAATTCATTCAGTGATACCGGACTTGTATGAATCATTACTACTTTCATGCCTCTTCACCCCGCCTTAAATTCTCATAATATAGATAAGCCTTATCGATGCAGCCAAAAACATTCATCTTATGGGCGACTACCGCTTTGGCAGCTGCCATTGCTTTTGGCATAGTAATTGCAAATTTAAAATCTTTTGTTTCTGTGATAATACGGTTTAATTCATATGAATACGCTGCCTTATATTCACTGGCAACATTTATTTTCTGAATACCGATCTTGGATGCCTGACGCACCTGTTCATCATCTTGACCAGAACCGCCATGCAGCACCAATGGGATATCGCTGACCGCCCTGATGCGCTTAAGCAGATCAAGCTGTAATACTGGTTTAAAGCCTTCCGGATATAAGCCATGAGACGTACCAATGGCAATGGCCAGTGTATCAACGCCGGTTTTTGCGACATAGTCCACAACCTCTTCCGGCTGAGTATAGACAATATCCGCGCCGCCTTCATCACTATTGCCGGTATTGCCGATCGTACCAAGCTCACCCTCGACAGATACATTGATACAATGCGCAATTTGCGCAATCGCTTTAGTCTGAGCTACGTTTTCCTCATAAGGCAGATGTGAGCCATCAAACATTACTGATGTAAAACCGGCCTGTATGGCGCGAAGACAATCCTGCAATGAGCGGCCATGATCCAGATGCAGACAGTAGGGTACTTGTGAGTTCATCAATTTCTCCCGCACATACTGATAGTATTCCTTTTCACAGAAGTCCAGCTCATTGGCAGCTACTGCAATAATCGTCGGTGCCTGCAGTTCTTCCGCCGTTTCAAAAACACATTTGAAATTTGAGACCTCGGTAACATTAAAGGCGCCAATCGTAAAATGATGTTCTGAAGCAACTTTTAATAATTCTTTCATTGTGATAAGCATGATTATTTCCTTTCTGCTTTAATAAAGCGGCTGCCTTTTTTCAGGCAGCCATGTCAATTAGAATTCAATATTTACATCTGCCGCTTCCTGATTTTCATTTGGATCATAATCACTGCCATTGATTACCTGTTCCTCACTCAGACGGCGTTTTAATAAGAATAATACAGTTCCCATAATCAGACTGCCTAAAACTAATGCGATGACAAATTTATCAGCATGAGTAAAGGAAGGAATAACAAACCAGCCGCCATGGGCTACCGGTGACTGTACATCCCACATCATACATAAGCCGCCGGCAATTGAACCGCCGATGACTGATGAAACAACAACCCGCCATAAATCATTCATTGCCAATGGAATGACACATTCCGTAATCATACAGATGCCCATTGGACCGCATGCTTTTAGGTTTTCTTTTTCATCATTCGTCCAAATTGGTTTATGGAAAATTTTAGATAATGCCCAGGCAACCAATACGCCCATCGGCGGTATCATACAGGCAACCATGTGACATGCCTTTGGCTGTAAGATGCCGTCCGCCAGCATACCGGTCGTATATAATGAAACGGTCTTATTCACTGGACCGCCGAAGTCAAACGCGCTGCCGGCTGACATAACAGCACCGTAAATAAACTTAGAGCCGGAAGATAAACTGGCAATGAAATCGGTAAATGCCTTCATGAATGCCGCAATTGGTACACCTAAAACAGTAAACATCACAACCCCTGAAATCAATGACGCAAAGAATGGAATAATCAGTATCGGCATTAAGCCCTGCATCGTTTTTGGCAGCTTGATATGCTTTTTCATCAAATTAACGAGCCAGCCAACAAAGAACGCACCCAAAATACCGCCAAGGAACCCTGCCTTTACCTCAGCACTGACCAAACCTACGACTAAGCCCGGCGCAATACCTGGACGATCAGCGATTGAATAGGCGATGGCAGCTGCGATAACGGGTATGATCATCGTACCCATTGCCATATTACCGGCTTTATAAATAAAATAAATGAACGTACCTGTTTGATCCGCGATATTAGGACCGCCTAGAATTACCCCTAATGCCTGACATAAGCCCGCGCCGACAACAACCGGAACCATAAAGGATATACCGGTCATCACATGACGTTTAATCTCCTTAAAATTCATTTTCATATTGTTTCTCCTCATTTTCTCGAATTTAATTTAGCTTCGATTTTCTTTAAAAAACCCACTGTATTCCGCATCACATCTTCAGTACGGCAGCGCACGATCGGCTTACCCGCGAAACGATTTTCACCTGATATCTTCACATCCACCGCCAGAATTACCACATCTGCTTCCGCAATCTGCTGGGCGGTTAATTCATCCTCAACGCCAATCGTTCCCTGAGTTTCAATATGGCATGGGAATCCACATTCCTTCGCTGCCTCAACAATTTTTTGCTTGGTGATGTAAGTATGGGCAATACCGGTCGGACATGCCGTTATACCAACGATTCTCATTCTTTCCCTCCTTTCTGCTCGAAGAGCTCAATAATTTCTTGCTTATCCTCACTGATGAAAATCTGTTCAATCACATCACGCTGACACAATGAAGTTGCCACATTTGACAAAAGCTTCATATGAACAGTCTTATCCACTGACTTAATCGCCAGCATGATAATTAACCGAACTGGTTTATCATCAATTGAACGCCACTCTAGATCATGGTCACTGCGGCCAATGGCTACCGCGGTATGCAGCACCGAATCAGATTTGCCATGCGGTATCGCAATACCATCACCGATTCCCGTAATCCCTTCTCCTTCACGATAATACACATCCTTTAAAAATTGTTCCTTGGATGACAGAACCGAATCCTTAAACAGCAGATCAACCATTTCATCCAATACTTCATCCTTCGTTTGACCTTTAAGATGCAGGTCAATGCGCTGTTCATTTAAAACTGAACGAATACTAAGCTCTTCCATGCTTTCCCTCCCTGGTTACCTATTCTCTAGTACCGATTTCACATTCTTTATGTCATTTTCATTAAATAATACGGAAACAAATGCCAGCGGAATATGCAGCTTATAATCCGCGATATTTACCGTTGATACGATCAGATCAATCTTCTCCGGCAATTGATCCAGCGTATTTACCTTTGAAGCGGCAATCATATCTACCACCTCCCAAGTCGGAAAGGTCTTTTTGATCCTTGCCATCAGCAGATGCGAAGTTCCTATGCCGCTGGAACAGACAACGATCACCCGCAGTTTTTTAAGCTGCACAACCTCAAGTGAACCTTGTATATATAAGGTCAGATAAGCCAGTTCATCTTCCGAGATATGATATTGCGGATAATAACGCTGAGTAATTTCACTGACGACTTGAACTGTCTTGGCGAATAATTCCTGATAATCATTTTTTACTGCCGTAAGCAGCGGACAGCTGATCTCAATCTGGTATTTCTGTCTGCCAATCATTGAATGCAGATGCAGCAGTAAATAACGTTTTAAATAATTGTCGTTGACAATCTGCGGATCAGTCACTTGACTCATCGCGGTGATAATATCATGACAGTATTCTTTTACCTTTGAATTAATGTTGGTGAATTCAATATCCTTATTGCTGATTGATGGCTCAATCCCATATCCGCTTGTATCCAAATGCTGATAAATATAATAGATTTCTGAATCCGGAATCTCCAAATTCAAATGCAGCTTAATCTTGGTTGACATCTCAACAGCGATGCGGAACACATGCAAATCTACCTCATTGATGCCATTCGGCTTATGATCCAGCTGTTTACCGCTGCGGACGCGATTGATCAGAATCAGAATATGCGTCAGAATGTTGATATAATAAGGATCACCAATCACACTGTGCAGCTGATTCTCAGCTTCATGAATCAAATTTTCCACATATACCACAACCTGTTCACTGAATTGCTGAACCAGGATGGTACGAGTATCAGCATCAATGCGTTCCGAAGCACTGGTCTGCATAGTGGCTGTCCCTGAATGATATTTAATAATTGCGGTTGTCAGCGCCTTTCGGATATCGATTTCCCTGCCGTCAATGCCTGTTCCCAAACTGTTTCTAATCAAGATCAGATCATAACAGTGAATCCATTCCTCAATGTATTTCAAATCATTTTGAATGGAAGATCGTGAAACAAAGTAGTGTTCTGAAAGTTTTTTAATTGATGTCAGCTGGGGAGCGTTCTGAAGCAAATCTATTAAAATCTCATACCGACGCTGATCCAAGGGAAGTGAGCTGTCAGTTGCAAGCTTCAGCGTCAATTGATTCCGCGTAGCCTGATCAAGATCAATCCGTACTCCAGCGCCGATCTTTGAATCAAATTCAATATTTTCATTCCGCAGTAAATTCCTTAACTCATCAAGTTCCCGATAGATGGTTTTCTTTGATACATTCAGCTGTCTGGCAATCTGTTCAGTCGTTTGGTAGTCATGGGATTCCAATAAACTTTTCATGATACTTTTCTGTCTGTCACTTAATTTCATTTAATCACCTCCCAATAGGTTTTTACCTGGCTCGCTGAATGCCCTCTTTAGCCAATTTCATAATACCATTATCAATATGAAAAAAGCGTACCAAGGCTTGTCCATAATATTGTAGACATTTTAACCAGCACCTACTGTAAAGCATCATACACTAAGGCCCGCCTTTATAATATTTACAAATAATGTAAAGACAAAAAAACTCAGCGCTGCACTGAGTTAATTTATGATTCTGATGTTATTTAATTAAAAGCCTTTTACGGCAATCATGGCAATTCCAAGCACTGCCAGCACCACGCCGGTAACGCGGTTCAATACCTTAGGATCAGCTTTATTGGCAAAGACCGCCGCGACTCTGGCGCCGATAAAGGTCGCAAGGATACAGGCAATCAGCGCTGTCAGATCAGGCAGGCCATCGATAACCATATGGGAAACGGCCCCGGTAAACGCGGTGAAAGCCATGATAAAGACACTGGTACCAACCGCCGTTTTAAGTTCATAACCAAGAACACTGGTCAAGATCAGCAGCATCATCATACCGCCGCCGGCACCGATAAAGCCGCAGATAAAGCCAATCATGATACCGCATAAGATGGATTGAACCGCTTTAGTTTTCGCATCCTTATTCGCCAGCTTCTCTTTCGTCGTCATGACTGGTCTGACAATAAATTTAACCCCTAATAAAAAGGTCATAAAGACAGAAAAATTACCCATCGCCGTATTTGGAACTAAAGAAGCGATATAACTGCCGATAACCGTGAAAATTAAGACAGAGACAAGCATGATTAAACCATTTTTAATATCCAGATTTTTATTCTTGCCATAAGTATACGCTGAGACCGCGGATGCCAGCACATCGGAAGCTAGCGCGATACCCACAGCTTCATAAGCAGGAAAATCAAGGAAGGTGATCAGCATCGGTGAAATTACCGCCGCCGCTGATAAGCCTGCCAGACCGGTACCAATACCAGCACCCAGACCGGCAATAATATATACGATCATTGCTGTTAACATGAAATTTCTCCTTTTAAATATTAGTTCTTTTATGAACTATTATATGCTATTTGTGAGAAATTGCAAGCCTCAAAAAAAACAAATGAAGGAATGCTCATTGATAGAGAGCTTTCATCTGTTTGAAATCAACTTCACCGCATAAATTCCACAAAAGTAAAAATAAATAAAGGTGAAAAAGATAAAATCAATCCGGATATATTGTTGGCATATTCTGCTATTTCCGGTTCAACAACTCCCAGATCAAAATAGCAGCTGTACCAGAAAGGTAACGTATTTTAGTTAGCCGTAAATTGATTGATTAACTTTCACGTTATCTGATTGCGCTGCTCAAAATATTCTTTTTTTTATGATGAATTTCATACCGCCTAAAATGCCAACAGAAATACCACGGCAGACTTGATATAGAAGCTTATTCTTGTTCATCCTTTTCAAAAATCAAATCCAGCTTTCTAATGTGTGTAGGATTTCCTAGCTCAATAGGTATCATACCTGCATAACGGTAGCCTTTTGACGCATACAAATCGATAATTTCACGATGTTTAACGGTTAGTGATTCACGCAGCTCCTTCACATTATACTCAACAGTAACATATTCATATTTTTTCATGATAAGCTCCTTCCGCCATCTATTCAGGCCGCCATGCATCCTTCTTTAATACCATCTTGTTATATTTCGGATAGGCAGACAATCAATATTAAAGTTTATATACGATTATATCTACATTTTCCTGAGCCATTCCTTGTACAACATTTATAATGATATGAACCTCTTTATCTTTGATATAAATCAATGATGTGTCGCCGTATTTACTACCCAAGCCGCCAACATACTCACCATAACACGGCTTTGCTCTGACACCATCTTCATTAACAGGTGAGGAACATGGTAAGTAATCTTTTTCAAGTTGTCGATCCAGTGCTACTTGAAAATCATCAGCAGAAACATGAATCAGGTTTAATACCTCTGCATTAGAAAGTAATTCATGTGATGTCAAAGAAAAGTTATAGGTTCTATAGACACTTGGACCAACTCCGGCATTAGCCAATAAACGATCCAGTTTCACAACGATGGAAAGTATATCATCATTGACATAGTATTGGGTGATTAAAAGACTAGCCGTATGCCAATCACCATTTTCATGATAGGTTAATTCTTCTCTGCATGTTTGTGCCAGCAAATTCATTTCCTCATTGAACCGTTGGGCATCATTGCTATCCCATAACAATGTCGGCTCTTGAATGAACAATTGGGCTTTATTTTCACCATCTAATTGAATCGCGATAGGCTCATTAGTAATACTGAGTATCGTACCCATGTCGATTGGTTCAAATGGTTCCGGTTCTGCTGGCTTTTCAGGCTGATTAATAACCGGTAAATTTTCTGGTTTCACTGTTTCACTCGGCGTTTGAGCACACCCTGTTATCAGTGCCGGTAACAAGCAGCTAATTAGTAACTGTCTCAGTTTATCACTAGCCTTAGTACGATGAGTATGTTTTACTATCATGTAATCATCCTCCAATGTTATTATGCGCATATTTATATTGTGTGAAATATGTTAATATGCGCACTAGAGATAAGTTCATCTGATATTTTAAAACAATTCTTTTTTATTAATAAAATCAATATTCTTCACATGCCAAATACCATTTCTTTTCTGTACAAGACAATCAGTTGTCATTACATACTAAGGATAATTATCCTTATGAATTCCAGAAGTATAGGCTCTCGATTTTCTATTTCTTTACTTAACAATCGTATCGGCAACTTGCACATAAGAATAATCCATTGTGCTGCTGCGCGAAATAAAATCATCCTCTAATTTTCATATTCTCCTTTAGAATAATAGCTCTTTAATGAAATTTCAATGGTTAAGTAAAATTCAAAAATGGTTTAATGCTATTTTAATTTCTTATACACATAGGAAGGACGGCCGACATTCCCATATTGTGTTTCCTTTTCCAATTCATTCTGCGTCACTAAATAATCAAGATAGACTCTTAACGTAACCATAGAAAAAGCAAATTCCTTTACCATTTTATGTGTATCAATCACCTTTTCATCACTGTTTGCCAGATATGTCTGAATCCGTTCAAGCGTAATAGGATGAATGCCTTTAGGTAATTGCTGAACGGAGGGTCTTTCAAACAGACGGTCAATTTCACTTTGATTGACATCGGTTGCCAAGGTAAACAACTCATAGCGGCTCATATACTTTTCCAAAGCGGCGGTAATCCGCTCTGCAGTAAATGGTTTAATTAAATAATCAACCGCGCCCAGCTGCAGTCCTCGCTGAATAATTTTCTTCTCCTTGGCGGCAGTGACAAAAATTACATCAACCTCATGATAAGTAAGCCGCAGTTCTTCAAGCATTTTAATACCATCCATCTTTGGCATATAAACATCAAGGATGATCAAATCAATCTTAGCACCGCTTTTTAAATAATTTAAAGCTTCGATGCCATTGCTGACATGCTTAACAACCTGAAAATTCTCAACCCGATTTATATATTCAGTGTTGATATGTGCGACCATTGGATCATCTTCTACAATCATTACCCGAATCATTTTCTTGCCCCCTCAATTTCTATTCTAAAGCAGCTGCCTTTCCCAAATGCTGAATCCACCATAAGTTTCCCTTGATACGCGTCTACTTGTTCTTTTACCAGATAAAGACCATAGCCGCGGCTGCCTTCTTTACTTGTGAAGCCCTTTTCAAAGAGCGGTGAACTATCCTTAATCCCACGGCCATTATCTTTAACCTGCAGGATCAGCCGATCTGCTTCATCATTAATCAAAACCTCAATCAGCTTATTGCTTTGCGAACATGTATCTAATTCATCCATAGCGTTATCAATAAAATTACCAAGCATGATAACCAGTGAATTAACATTAATGTCCAAGCTGTTTGAGAAAAAGCTGTTCTCATCAAGAGTCCATTGAATTTTTAACTCATGGCAGCGCTGACTTTTGCCAATCAATAAAGCGGCAATGGTTGGTTCATGAATGTTATTTAAAATTACGCTGATGGTTTCCTGCAGTTCATTGTTGATATTCCCGATGTATTCCTTAGCCGCTGCCTTCTGATCCATTTCAATAAAACCCAAAATGACATGCAGCTTATTTTTAAATTCATGGGTTGTAGCACGTAGTGAATCAACAATTTTCTTTACCCCGGTCATTTCCTCGGCAAGCTTCGTCATTTCCGTCTGGTCACGGAATGAGCTGACGCCGCCCACCTGAATATGCTTATCATTGATAATCGGAACGTTATTCGATACAACGATGCGCTCATTTAATGCATATTGAACATTTAATGCCGGTTCACCGCTTTCTAATACTTCCGGTAATTTCGATAGCGGAAATACTTCCTGAATCGGCTGGCCGATGCAGTTTTCCTTAAGCATCAAATATTGTCTGGCAGTATCATTAATTAAAGTTATTTTAGCATTTTGATCAATGGCAATAACCCCCTCATGAACAGCCGCGAGGATACCTTGATTTTCCAAGTATAAGCGGGCTATGTCTTCCGGTTCATAATTCAGCAGGCTTTTTTTCACAAAATGAGACAGGAATAAAGCACCTAAAATGCCGACACCTGAACCCGCCAAGATGAATAACAGCGTCATAAAATAAATCACTTGTTTAGCGACAACAATAGAATCCAAAAGAGTTCCAGCCATCACAAAGCCTAAAATTGTACCGTCCGCATCAAGAATCGGCGTAAAGGCGCGCATCGAATCACCCAGTGTACCCGGACCTACTGATACATAGGTTTCGCCGTATAAAACCGCCCGATCGTTATCTTCAGCCGAAAACATCTCTCCTACCCGATCTGATTTTGTATGACCATAACGTATCCCATTCTTATCCGCAACAACCATGACATCGATTTGTTCTAATGACTGCTGGGTCTTTTCAATAAAGGTTTGAATGGAGCCGTCATCTTTGCCTGATGCAATGCCTTCGATGATGATCGGTGAAAGAGCGGTGATTTTCACCACATTTAATGTATTTTGTTCTAAATTATCTTCCATTCTTTGGATATACCATTGTCCTGATATTGTTACCGAGATCCCAATCGAAAAGATGATCAGCACGATAACTAATAAAGATATTTTTTGTGCCAGTTTTAATTTTAACCGCATAGTGCCTCCCCCTGATTATCGATTTATAATGATTTGTGAATACTTTAATTATAAGCTGAACTGGCTGTAAAAGATAGAACCAGAATTTGTCTTTTAATCATTTTCTTGGTTTACAGAAGCAAAAAGAGACAGTTGAACTCCTGCCTCTTTGCCACAGATTCTTATAAGATAAGCTTATTTCGCCTGTGCTAACGCGGCAGCAATGGCTTCCAGTACCGCATTGGATGAGATTGTAGCACCGCCGATTGTATCCACTTCAACCGATTGCTTCTGAATTACTTCAGGCAGCATATCCCGAACTACACCGTCAAAGATACCGGCAGTTTCTGAATGCTGTAAAACATTGATTTCACTGATACTGCCGTCAGTCACGATAACCTGTACGTTCAGCTCACCGTTGCGGCCTTTAGCTGATGCCTCATAAGTTCCGTCTTTGAAGTCACCTTTAACTGTCGGTTGGGCTGCTTTAGTTTCTGGCAGCACTAAGTCTTTTTTATCCTTAGTTTCAGCATAGGCACTGGCCTGGATGCCTGCCTGACGGCCAAATACCATGATATCCGCAACAGCGTTGCCGCCTAAGCGGTTGCCGCCATGCAGACCACCGGTAACTTCACCAGCGGCATATAAGCCCTTGATGCTATCGCCGTCAACATTGATTACCTCAGTTAATGTATTGATTTTAATACCGCCCATAGTGTAATGCACAGCTGGTGATACTTTAATGGCATAATAAGGCGCCTGTGATAAATCAACGTCTAAGCCAGTCTCTCTGCCAAACTCTGCATCATTCTTATTGGCTACTGCTTCATTCCATACAGCAATTGTTGATTCAAGAACATCAGCATCAATTTCAAGTACGCCAGCAAGATCTGCTAAGGTTTCGCCTTTAGTAATGATGCCCTTTTCATAATTTTCCTGTAATGCCTTCATGCTATCCATCGTATTCTGATCCAGAATCATATACGCATATTTGCCTGGCTGTTCCAAAATAGCAGTAGACAGCACATCACGAGTCAGCATTTCAGAGATAAAGCGTTTGCCGTCTTGATTAACAAAGATTGCTCCCTTACCGCGAACAGATTCCGAAATAACGGTATTGGTCGTAACTTCAACCGTAGGATTTGTCTGAATCTGATCCGTATCTACTGTATCTGCACCTACTGCCTCTGCCATTACGATACCGTCTCCCGTAGCGCCTGGATGATTCGTTGTAGTAAAGCCTTTTAAATCAGGACGATATTTTACATAAAGGTCTTCATTAGCGCCGAAACCGCCAGTGGCAATAATCACCGCATTGGCATTGAAGACTAATTCCTCGCCATTCTTATCAACTGCCTTAACACCATTTACTTCACCATTCTCACTCAGTAATTCCGTAGCTGTCGTATTATATAGAATAGTGATTTGACGTTCTTCTAAATTTTTCATTAATACTGGTACTAAGACGCCGCCGATTTTTGAACCGTCAGCCGGACGATGCATTCTTGGATAAGCAGCGCCCGCGCCCTGTGCAACATCACTGACGTCCATATTAATTGATGTCAGCCAATCGATGGCTGCTGCGCTGTTTTCAGCAAAATAGGTAACCAGCTCCATATTATTGATCTCTTTGCCGCCAATATAAGTATCATCGATCATTGACTGTACGCTGTCCTCAATGTTTTTTTCTTTTTGGAATACTGTTTCAGCGGCATTTAATCCACCTTCAGAACGAATCGTATTTCCCCCTGCATAACTCATTTTCTCCAGAATTACCACATTTGCGCCGGCATCAGATGCCTCAATGGCTGCCGCCATACCCGCGCCGCCAGCACCAATAATCACGATGTCAGCAGAATATACGGTATCTGATGGTTCATTGACTTCTGGCTGTTGTGGATTTTCAGCTGGTTTTGATGTACACCCGCTAACGAGCATTAAAGCTAAAAAGCCCATAAATAATTTTTTCATAATCACATTTCCCTCCTGTTTGTTAACAATATAACATATCCTTTTGTGAAATAAATGTTTTATAAGTTAATGAGGAGTTTTTCAAATAAATAAAGTGAAGCTGCCATGCATGATTGACAAGCCTGCCGTTCATGCTTATAATAAAATTAAATACAGAGAGACAAGATTAAGTGATAATGAAAATGGAAAGCGAACCCATGGCGGTGAAAGTTGGGTACATTGGTTATCATGGATTCCACTTGTTTAGTAGAGTCATTGAAAATAAGTAGATGACTTCGCTGGGGCGTTATACCTTAAGTAAGATGCGTACTTTTTATAGTGCGAATCAGGATGGTACCGCGTTTAAACACGTTCCTGTTTGGAATGTGTTTTTTTTATTTGAAAGGCGGGGTGCTGTATGTAGTAATTAATAATTAGCAGTTTATATTGAATTATTGTTAGCTGAAAGCGAGGAGAACAAAATGAAAAAGCAAAACTTTAATCTGCATACACATACAGCACGATGCGGGCATGCCTGCGGCTTGGATATACAATATATTAGCTGTGCTAAAGAAGCCGGCATTGATTTACTGGGATTTAGCGAACATATTCCTTATGTAGAAATGAGACTGCCGGAATGCCGTATGTTTTATGAACAGAAAGAGGAATACATCAATTCAATCAGAAGACTTCAAAATGAATTACATGGCTGGATTGATATCAAAGTTGGCTATGAAATCGAATATCTCGAAAATCATTATGAATATTTGATGCAAATGAAAAAAGATTGCGATTACATGATTTTGGGACAGCATTGTAAATATATAGGGTATGAATACGATTGCTGCTGCACTGATGAAGATGTTTTAATTTATGCTATGCAGATTGAAAAAGCTCTTGCAAAAGGTTTTATTACTTATGTTGCTCATCCAGATTATTATATGCTTGGCAGACGCAATTTTAATTTGGTATGTGCTGAAGCGGCACACCGGATTGCCAAAGCAAGCATTGACTATGATGTGCCTTTAGAAATTAATCTGAATGGCTTTCATTATGGTAAGAAGTTTTATCAGATGGGCAGTCAAATCGTTGAACGTTATCCTTATCCATTTAGAGAATTCTGGGAAATTATCAGTGAATATGGCTGCAAAGTCCTTTATGGTTATGATGCTCATACGCCTATTGCATTCTTAGAAACAGACAGACTTGACAAAGCAGATGAAATCTTAAAGGGAGTCCCTTTGAATTTTATAGATTCGGTCAGTTTTAAATAGGTGAATGTTATGAAACGGTTATTAATATGGGGTGCTGGTGATCAAGGTTTGGTGACGCTTGAATGTGCTTTGGCAATGGGGGTTTATAAAGAAATCAACTTTCTTGCTTTTAAAGAAAAAGAATATCAAAAGATTTCTGGATTTCAGCTTTATAAGGAGCAGGATATTATGCTTAATCAATTTCTTACAGCTTATGATGAAGTTATTGTAGCTACTGGCGACAATGATTTACGCGAATACAAATTATCAATTTTAACTTTGCTGACGATACCAATAGCAACTATTGTTCATCCGACGGCCGTGATTAGTCCTTTCACAGAAGTCGGAACGGGATGTACGATATTAGCTAATGCTGTCATCAATATTAACGCAGCGATTGGACAAGGCTGTATAATTAATAATGGGGCTATAGTTGAACATGACTGTATAATAGGTGATTAAGTGAATATTTCACCTCATGCAGCTATTGCAGGCCACACCCGAATCGGCAGAAAGTCATTCATTGGCATAGGAGCGTCAATTATTGATGGAATTGTGATAGGAAAAGGTGTGATAATAGGAGCCGGTGCTGCAGTGATTCATGATATCCCCTCATACACAGTAGTAGCTGGTGTGCCAGCACGATCCATTAAATAAAATAGGTGTCGGCTTTCTGATTAACACAGATAGCATGACACCTTTTTAATTATGTACGCCGCATAAATTCTACAAAAGCAAAAATGATAGAAATAACGGTAAGGATGGCGACGATCAATGAAGACATGTTATTCGCATATTCAGCCAATTCTGGATTTGCAATACCAAGAAGCAAGAAGTAACAGCACCACACCAGACCAATGGCAAGCACCAGAAAAGTGATATATTTAAGTATAACTGACAGTTGATTTATAAATTTGCGGGCAGCCGCGTTGTTTGTTTCTGAAGGCTTCTTTTTGAAGATTAATTTCAAGCCTCCGCAAAAAAAGCCAACGATGATGCCGACGGTGATTGCCCGGCAGATTAGGAAAATCGTATTCATATTGCACATCCTCTCTTAATGTGTGTTTTTAAGCAGACTCGACACTATTTCTATCTTCAGCATACACCTTACAAGCTTTATTTAATATATGTATATATTAAACCATAGAATGCCGTTTTACAATGTATCAGATGTCAATGTATTATATAAGAAAAACGCCCAGTAACAGGCGTTTATTTGTAACTTGGTGGAGCTGGCGGGAGTCAATTTATAGCATTTTTAACATGGCTATAATCATCAATAATTGCATAAAATAAGCATTCAAACGCAATTCATGAAAATAGTATTTCATGTTTGTTTATAAATTTAAGGCATAAATTAAGGCATAAAAAAAACGGCTTACCCTCAATTAAGAGAGTAAGCCAATTTTTAGATTAAGATTTCAAAGGATATGTAGTTGTATTATATGGAGAGGATTGACCTGCACCATTTAAACATTTACCTTCGCTATCAAAAGCATAATATTTGCCACCATCTAAAATCTGACAATTCGTAGCCATTTTACCACTAGATAGAACATAGTACCACACGCTACCACTAGCTACCCATAATGATGTTTGCATAACACCGCTAGATGGTGACATATAATACCAATCATTTCCAGACTTAACCCAACCTGTTCTCATTGCCCCACCTGCATAATCTGTATTATGATCAGGTGCACCTTGTTTTGGGTTCAAGTAGAACCATGAATTTCCAATCTTGATCCAGCCGGTAGCCATTGCATTACCGTTAGTAGGATCTAAATAGAACCAACCATCACTTGTCTTGATCCATCCTGATACTTTTACACCGTTTTCGTAATAGTACCATTCAGAGCCGTCAGCAATCCAGCCATTCCATTGACCGTCAGCTGTAACAAAATCAAAAGGAATTGCATCAATGTAATTTCCAAAAGTGACTTCATGATTTTTATCAAAATAGAAAATATCGTTAATAAACTCATCATTATCAAGGCAATAATAATAATCACCAGACACAGCAGGATCAGTTAATGACATACCTGTAAATGAACCTCTTTTAACGCTCATATGAATATGAGGACCAACTGTTGCATCTATTCCTGCATCCGTCCCGGGAGAATAAAAATGCATTCCTTTTTCAAATTCAAAACCAACTCTCAATGCTCCTTTTTCTGTTGAAACATTAGGTCCACCATGAGTACAGAAAATAGTAATCTTTGTCGTTCCCGAATAAGCTGGGCATTTCACCTCTTCTAATGACTCAAAAACAGATAGACATGCAGATTTCCCATCGTTGTCTCTCTGATGATAAACACATTTCAATTTACATGGGGCATAGAATTTATTTCCATCTGGAGATATATCGATTGCTTTATATCCTTTATGGGAAGAAGAAATTGAAATTACATTTCCATTTCTATCAATTCCTTCAGTTTGATTAATTACTCCCTTTGTAGCTGGGAACATACAATAATTCATATAATTTTCCTCCTATTTTAAAGGAATTAGAAATGTAGTAGAAAAATCATTTCCCATTATTTGAGCAGATCCTTTAACAACATAATTATCATTAAAAGTTCCTATCAGATAATCATCAATATTCTTAATTAAATTATCAAAATTACAATTATAATTATACCCATCGCATGCATCAGGATAACCAATAGTTTCATAATAGGTATTTGTAATATTCTTCAATTGATCTATATCATGTATATTTAGTCTATCCAACAATTCTGCATTAGTAATAATATTACCAGTAGTAAGATCGAAATTATAGATTAAAATCTGTTGGGTATTTACTCCAGCGCCAAATCTATATTTTCCACTTCTAAGAAATATTGATAATACGTCATCGTATACATTATAAAATGCAGCTTGGATAAGACCATCATTATAAGAAATTAAATTGTAATAGTTGATAAAGTCTTCATGAAGCTGAAAGTTCAATTCTTTTGCCTCTTCACTATCAATATTGATCACAATATCTTGAATTACTGGTTTTAAAGGGAAATGATAATCAAAAAACAAAGTATAATTATCTACACCTGAATATAATTCTAGTTCTTTATTAAGGGTTTCATCGCCATAAGTTACAGAGAATACATCAGATAGATCTCTTGTATATTCAGTTTCTACATACACCCAATCCTTAGTTTCATCAATTTTCTTAACATACTTAGTTTCTTCCGGCTTCTCCTGTTCCACAGGCTTTTCAGGCTGTTCAACTACCGGCGGTTCTTCTGGCTTCTCTGCCTCCGTCGGGCCTTGCTGAACACATCCCGCTATCATTGCCATCAATAAGAAACTTGTTAGTATTTTTTTCATAATATCCCACCTCGTTACTATAAGTATACGAGATTTTTCAGGATATTTCTAGGTTACGGCGGATGACTCCACGGTTTTGATTTATTCATTTTCTCTATCCTTAACGTTTACAGCGTCAACAGCTGCTGATCCCTGGTTCTCAATGAGATGCTTAAACTTATCGACCAATGCGATCAGGAAGCCCGGCAGTGTCATTTCCATCTCGATCAGGTTCTCCAGAATACTGATCAGCTCATTGAAGATCAGCCAAAGACTCACCAGCAAGCCGAAGAATGTATCAGCTGGTATAATGATACCTACTTGTTCTGCTACATTAATGATCACCCAATCACAAGCAATGGCTACCGCAACTATGACAGCATAAAGCAGTTTCTTTACGATTCCCCACAAACCCACGGAGGACTTGATTTTACCGTGATAGCCGGCTGATATGATACCGGTGATATAATCTACCACCATGCATAATAAAAGCAGCACAAGCACAGGAAATAGGATTCCTAGCTGCGCTGCTATAATCGTCATAAAACCAACAAACCCAGTCTTGACGATGACCGGGTCCGCTTTATCAAATAAGTTTTTCATTTTCATTCTCCTTGTTTCTGCCAGTTGGCTGGATAATCAACTGGCGAATATGCGTTATTATTTACCTTACTAATATATACAGCATCATCAAACAGCACAACCTCATCCATCATATAAGCATCATGCGCACCGGTTGGCTGCACATAAGGTTTTGGGTTATCCTTATTCTTCGTATGCTTAATTGCCCACAATGCGGGTGTCTGTGATGGCTCCCAGCCGTCTTGACTCGTATGTGCTTGTACGCATCTGTAAACTTGACCATCAAACTTTCTAATGTCATTGACTGCGTAATCAATGCCAATATCCCAGTTGTCAACCAAATCTTCGCAGTCAATAATCTTTGTGTCATCGTTGGCTGGTAAAAGCTGCTGCCATTGCTTACGCAGCAGTCGTGCTTGTTCAACTAAGCTCATGCCATTTCACCTACCAATACCTTAAATGCATTTTCGTAGTTATCTTCAATCACAGGTTCTTCAGATAAAATGTATGTCTTTTCTTCTTTGGTCAGACTAGTTCGTGCATTGATATAATCAGCGGTCACCTGACCTGATTTGTATAATCTTTTTAGTGATTCAGTTAGTTGTGACATAAGGTCACTCTCCTTTCTTTAATTCCTCAGTCTTCCAAAGACGGAGGAGTTTTTATGAGTTGGGGTGAGGTTAAATATGCGATAAATTCGACACTTGGAACAGAAGAATTCACATCACTCGACCAAGTGCTCATAAATTCATTTGGTGGTCATGAGCTATTTACTGAAAGCGGAACTTTTACCGTACCCGCTGGCATTAGTGAAATTTACATCAGCGCTTGTGCAGCTGGTGGAAGTGGTGGGAATGGTTCAGGAGGAGTAGCAGGAAAAGCCGGACAATTTATCATTCGTGAGAGAGTACGTACATTACCTGGTGAAAAGTTTAATTTTACTATTGGTGACGGGAATACTGTAATAACTAGCGATAAATATTCCAAAACATTAATTGCAAATTCTGTAAGTGGCTGTGCCCCTAATGATGTATTAGGATATTGGACGGGGTATAGTGCTCTGGATAGTTATTATACAAACTCAGATGGCAAAATTAGTGTTAATTCTACTTCTGGAAAAGGTGGCAATGGAGGGGCTTTTGGATATGGAGGAGCTGGGGGAAATTATTGCTATGATTTAAGTGGATATAAAAACTACCCTTCATTAGGAGGTTCAAGCGTCAGCTTAATTCAAAGTAATTATCCTGATACATCTCCTCTCAGAAAAGCTAGCTTAATGTGTGGCGGTGATTCAATAAACAGTAGAAGTTCGTCAGGAGGTTCTAATGGTGAAGCCGCAGGAGGATATGGAGCAGGTGGTGGCGGTGCTGGTGGAAGTAGCCGAATAGGCGGAAAGGGTTCTCCTGGCATGGTATTTATTGAGTGGGGAGGACTAAGACGATGAGAAAATACGCTCAAATCCTAAAATCAGACAATACAGTAAACTTAATTGGTGGTGCTGAACTTGGTTTGCCAGTCCATGACCACCCTCTTGTTTACTGTATTGATATAACCGATAGAACCGACACCATAGAACTGTATATGGTTTATGATGCTTCCACTAATACCTTTGCTTATCCTAATCCTGTTCCCGAAGCTGAACCAACTGACCCTATGACGGAGGTAATAGACAAATACACCTTGACCTTAATACAGAGTGACTTACTTAAGTAAATCACTCTCGACAAGACTAAGAGTATAAGCATCTATCGCTTCTTGCACAGGATCAACCATTGGCTGCTCTGGCATATATTCATCAGTCCATTGCATAGCTTCAACATCATACTTACGTTTCATATAAGCAGTATCGAAACTGCTTAATTCAACAAGGTTTGATTGATTTACTTTACCACTTAATTGAGAGATTGCGATGCAATATCCGTCTGCATCTAATTGTGCGTATATGTACATTTAATCTGTCCTTTCTTTTAATAAAATTCTATTACTTGCCATTGGCATTTTATCTGACTATACCATCGGCTAGAATATCTACCTCCTGGAGCTGTCATATATATCCTTATCGTAGAGTTATTAATAAACTCTGCGCGTGGATCAACAAAATATCGATATTCTTTGCTTTCGGTGCTTGGAGTTCCAAATGTTGGGTTTATACCTTTTACTATCAGCACTGATTTCTCAAGGTTAACTGGACTTATTTTATAATCTTGATATCCCCAATCGTATGGCTCATTGTCACCAGAATAATCACCAAATTCTTGATCGATGGTACCTCGTTGTACACTTTTAACAGCACCGATGGCTTCTATCTTATCGTATAAGTCTTTAGTGAACATTGTTGCCACCTAGAATAATTTTCTTAACAGCTTCAATAGACTCTAGGGATACTTCACTACCTATATAGGCAACTTCATACCCCCCCCCCCATGAAAATTGTTACATTTTTGTTTTCTTGTTTCATTTTTTTACCTCCTAATAAAACTCGATAACTTGCCAAGATACGTTTTTTGAACTACTTGAAGATGTGTGTTGGCTAATAGTAAATGATGTATCAGTTATGTTTGAAATATAAAGACTTGTAGAACAATCATAAGCACCTCTACTATATTGGTAGCCATCACCTTGTAATAAAATCATTGACTTATTAATGTCTATTTTGTTCATTTTGACTACTATATCATTACCGCTCGTTCCTAGCGAACATGTGCCTCTTTGCACTGATTTTACAGACTGTACCGCATTGATTTTTTCCGTCATTTCATTTAATTTTTTATCTAAATTTTCTGTGAACATTTAATCACCTCATTTCAACGTATAAACAGATATACCTAGATAAGCATCGTTAGTTTCCGTAAATGTACAGCCTCTAATTGCGATAGCGTTAGTATTTGTACTACCTGTTGATGGTCTGCTATAACCTGTTTTACCTGTAAATACAGTGGTATTGTTTAGAGCCATGTTCACCTTGTCACTAGATGAGCTGTAATAACCACAACAACATAAGCCGATAACATTGCCTGATGAAAAATAATTATTTGCACCACTTACACTATCATGACCGCCATTGTATGAATTAGTAAATAGTGTTGATTTCTGCATCGTATTAGCAATAGCTGTAATATAAGCTGTAGTTTCATTTACTTTCTTCAACCAATTAAATAAAGTGCTACTGTTAGTAACTTTAGAAATGCCAGCTATGGCAGTTTCACTATTGATTACCGCAGTCATGGCAGTTTCACTATTGATTACCGCAGTCATGGCAGTTTCACTATTGATTACCGCAGTCACATTCTCAAAGTCAGCGGCTGCGCCGCTGGCACCCGCCATGATCTTAGCCATTGGCCAATCGCAGTATTTGATGATCTTATCGTAGAGAGGCGAATTAACTATATTAGATACATAGGTCCAGTCATTGCACACATCTTCAAAGCTAGCTAATTTTCGCAATTTATCAGAATTAATCCGCAGATAAGCGTCAATGACATAGCCAATGTCGTATTGCTTCAGTGCCCAAGCGCATGTTTCCTCATTGAACGCTTCAGCAAGTGTGAGTTGAATCAGCATTATATTAAGTGGGCGTGTTAGTTCCTTTTTCTTGATGGAACTATTTATCGCATATGCTATTTCAGCCCAACTCATAAAAACTCCTCCGTCTTTGGAAAACAATATCTCATAATCAATTTCTCCTTTCTAAACCACGGAAGTAACGATGTTTACGCCAAATCCAGTGTCTTTTGTTATTGAATAAATGACTACTCCTGCCTGATAATAATCGACCTGTTCAGTTATGGTATCTCCAAAAGTTGTTGTCTTTTTCAGAATAATATCATCATTATTCTCTGTGTCCACGATTATTGATACAATCTGATCACCAAATTCATCAAGTTTTTTAACACCCTTGTAATTTAAGATATTATCCTCAGTAAGCATATTAATCAGTATGTTTGCTGATAGTTTTGTACCATCCTGAAGCCTAATGTAATCCTTTTCCAGCAGTACCTTTTCATATAGCACTGCACCGTTCTGCACAATGTTATAGTAACGTTTTCCATCATTACCAACTTGTTCATCTAAAAATGTAGGTCTCATTCAAACTCATCTCCTCCCAATGTGCATTTAAGCACTTGCATTCCTTCTTGCACGCTTTTTAATACATGTGGCATCAGATAGAGGTTTCGCTCGATGTTGTTTTGTGTAACATGAGTGGCCCCAGTCATCCTCCGTGGTACTTCTCCCATTCTGCCGTTTTTGATGGAACCCATTAAATTCAACACACTCAAACAATAATCACTCATCAGCTGCAGGTCTTGAAAGTCATCCATCGTAAAATCTGTTTTAACAGGAATCGTTACATCATATCCCCACTGTCGATACATTGCATTGATATATCGACATGCTTCAGCGACGCGATTCAGATCACTACAATTAAGGCAGCCTTTTAAATCGGAAGACCATTCCTGCTTTTCTGCATCCGTTAGGTTTTCATAACCTTTATTGCGTAAATAAATCGCTCGGTTAACATCCGCAGCTGTACGGTCATAAATCAGTCTATCAAGAATCATAATCAAGCACCTCACAATCAGCTACGATCTTTGATGAATTTAAATTGAATGTATTTGAGATCACATGCCCTCTCTTTTCCCCCAGATACTTTGTTGAATAATTGATCAAGTCCCCTACTGATAACTCATCACTCACGATTTTCACATTTGCAATCGAAGTTCGAATGAAAAAAGCATATAGATTATTCAATACAGTAGCAGCATTATATTTAGAAACTAATGTAGCTGAAGAAACTTCCATGATGTTCTGAAGCTCATTGGCCGCTGTTGTTGGATTTTTCTTACTCATGATCGTCATGTTGTCCTCATAGCCATAACCACTCAAAACGTAGTCGCCGGCAGCTTCGATAATAGCGTAATTAGCACCACTTAATGTAATGCTGCCACCAGTTATAGATAAGTCTGAATAAGCCCCGGAGAACGTGATTTCAACTGTTCCTGTTGCATTTCCTTTTGCTATCTCATCTGGTTCTATTTTCTTAACATAGTCATGCACAGTGAGTCTTACTTCTGTAACCTTTTCTTCTTGATCAAAGGTTGAATTTTCCATGATCTGCGTATATTCACCACTTACTGAAATCGGCATCTTATACATATCAATGACACTTGATCTTGATGTATCCGCTGTTGCACTGCATGCAAACAAGACCTGCTGCAGTGCTTCTCTAGCTGTGCCAATCGGTAAATATCCATATAAAGGGATATCCACGAACGAATCGACATCCAGCAGATAAGGTACATGGCACGTATCCATAATATCTTTAATAATCACGCTTGCCATTTCGCCAGTAAAAAGGCCTCCATTATAGGAAGCTTTCGTTAATACGCCGATATAGTCAGAAGTCGTGATATCCCAAGTCGTCTCTGCCTTCTGACGTGCTTTGTCGATGAAGAAAACACCAATCAGCTTACCGTTGTAATATAACTCTAATGGTTGCTTCTTTTGAAATAGAAAGGCAATAGGATCTTCAGAAACTAATGTGAAATTCATATTGTTCACTGAAAGCTCTGAACTTACTAGATTAACTTCCTCCGCCACCTTCACATTCATCAATTCGTCATTAGTGAATACTCTAGTGATGCCATAATCGATCAGATTCAATTTCAAGTAACGTTCCGGCAGTGAAGTCTCATAAAAAATGAATTCGATTTTATCAACATTAGTAAGCTGCTTATTCGTGAAGAATTGCGGTTTATTGATATGATAGGTTTCATCCGATACCAATTCATTTAAAAAGTATGCCTTCATACTGAACTTCCTAGCATACTCATAATGATTTTGATCAAAGGTAATGGTAAGTCCGACAAATGATACGGGCGTACTGTATGTTAAAGTAAGCTTAACTGGTGTGGTAAAGCTGCAATCCGCACCACTTTTAGTCAAGCTCCAATAACCTAAATCACCATTATAATTAAAGTCAGCTGAAGTACCATCAAGGACTCGACTGTTATGTTCGCAAGTCGCATAACCTTGAAAGTTGCCTGTATCTCTATTCAGCTGTGTTAAATCATTGAACGGCTGCTTATCCTCTGCGGTTGGATTACAAAACAACTTAGCAGTGGGTGATACATCTTTATAAATTAATTTTGTTTCACTCATGGTCTTCTTATTGGCTCCATGCAGACTATTTCAATAGACAGATCGCCCCAGTATCTTATCCCATGTCTTACATACTTTAATGTATCAGATCCGCTAGACACATAGCCATCAAACTGCAATTCAGATTGCCCATAGGGGAACGCGAAAGAATGACTATCTACTGGTGCCGATAAGATTTCATAAAGATTATCATAATCTGCCGGGGATAGCTTATTGGTATCGATTGCCAATGTATAATTGTAATAAGTACCAATGATATCCCTTGTCATGGATCCATTTAATAATCGTCCTGCATTCTCACCGTCAAGAATCGTAAATTTACGTTTGATTGAATCCTCAGCCAGAAACACAGCATCTACGTCATAAGTAACACCATCAACACTAAACATTAAAATCTGCCTCCTTTTGCTAACTGCACACCGACACGCTGCTTCTCTTGGTTGTTTGCTTTATAAACTGCTCTAGCAAACTCAATGCCGTCCATTTCCAAAACAACGGTGATATTACGATTACTGCCCGTATTGTCTAAAACTTCTTGAAGTGCCTGCTTCATTGTTGATAATGGTGAAACGACTTCTTCTTCAGACTTGTTATCACCAAGTACAGCCATGAATGGGTTATTAGGCGATACGACCGAACCGGTTGCAAGATGCGGAATACTGAATGTTTTAGGCATTGCAGAATAACGTGACATTCTTGAGCTAATTGATCCGCTGTCCATTGATTCTAATCGTTCCATTGCTGATATTGCACTTGACACTGAACTTTGAATTGAAGATGCTGCACTTCTTGCAGCTGCTGCCGCTGCATTCATCGTATTCTGCACTAACTGCAGCATTACCTTTAATTGTTCATCTAAAGCATTCATCATCGCTTTAAACGCATTGATCAATCCAGTCATCATCTTTTTACCTTCATCAAAGAAATAGAGTGAATAAGAGCCTTCAGTTTTAAACCCTTTTTGCCATAACTCTTTGATCTTTTTAACAGCATTTGATAAAGCATCTAGCGCTATCTGTAATGTATCATTGATACCTTGTGCAAGACCTGGCATGATGAATGAACCTAAGTATTCAAACTCGCCTGATGGGGAGTGGATATCTAAAGCAGATCTGGCACTATCTAATAGCTGGCTGCCGATTCCTGCCGCTACTTTTCCTACACCAGCGACACCATTTTTGATACCTTTGACAATATTGCTGCCAAGTTCAGACCATTTATCTAGAGTAAACCACGGTGACACATCATTTTGCCACCATGATCCTACTGCCGAACCCCAATCAGAAGCAAACTGTCCTATCGAATCAGTAATAGAGTGCCACATATCCGTGAAGAATTTGCCAACATCACCAAGCCGGCTGCCTAATCCATTTAAAAGGCCTTGCATGACATTAACCCCGATTTCAGCAAATACAGTGCTCGGTGAATGGATCCCTAAAAGGTACTTAAACGCATCAACAATCGGTCTGACGATATTTTCATCAATCCAGCGAACAATGTCAGAAATCGTTTGTAATAGCCCGCCTAAGAAACCATCGCCACTGTTTTTACCAAGCTCACTAAAGAACCCGACAATGGTATCCCATGCAGCATTGATGGCAGATAATATCAGACCTGCAAAGGCGGCGGCTATACCCAGATAGTCAAGATTAAGAAAAGCATCTGCGATAGAAGCACCTACTTGATCCCACGGCGTATCCCGTATTTTCTGGCTGATCGAATTGATAAAGTTAATCACAAACACGCTCAATCCTGCTGCCAGCGCGCCTAGATCAACAGTAGCAACCATATTGCCAAACATCTGAATAAGACCACCAATAAATGTACCTAAAGCAGTACCCGCCATGCCCCAGTTGAAATTTTGTACTGCTCCTGTTATGGCTTCACCAATAAAAATACCGATGGAATCCCAGTGTAAGTTCGTTACGAAACTATAAGCAAAGAAAAATGCAGTATTCAACCCCTGAGCGATCGAATTGCCTATTTTATAGCCTAAATCTGGAAATTCGACAAAGCCATTGATCAAGTTAGCCAGATTAGTACCAATCAAACTAGCTTGGTTCTGAATAGGACCCCATTTGATACTATCTAAAGCTTTAGATAACTGCTCACCAATGATAGTTCCTATTGAATACCAATCACCATTGCTGATGTTTTCTTTTATCTTATCCGCTAAATTGATAATCTCTGAGCTGATTTGTGCTTCCTCAAACATATCACTTGCATCTGTACCACCACTAGTTGAAGAACTGCTGCTCAGCTTTTGCAACGTGTCAAAAGAGGCAACCTGTTTTTCCTGTGCTTTTGTACTACCGGCGGTTGCCTTTCCATAGTCCACCTGAGCTTTCTTAGCTTTAGTGAAAATGGTCGCTGTGCCCGTTAACCTGGCTGTCAGCTGTGCGATCATATTGATCAGATTCACGATTGAGCCTGTGACCATATCCACGATTGGAGCGATCGCTGATAAGATAGGTGCAAAGGCTGTAGCTAAGGCATTACCAACATAGGTAACATTGCTTTTAAGGCCGGACATCGTATCGTTGAATGTGGAAGAATAAGCAGCTAGATTGCTGATACCTTCTTTCGCCTGATTGATCATGGCCATAATCAACCTGCGTGTGACCATGAGCTTCATCATCGTGCCCAATCTTGATACTTTCTTCATCATGCCATCAATTGGATTGACGGCCTTTGCCGTTTTGGTTCCAAAGCTCACGATACTCTTTGCACCACTAACAAATGCCCTGCCAGTCTTCTTGACCGCTGCTACTAGACCTTTACCTAAGAGCTTGGTTAACCCTAACACGGCTTTCTGTGTGCTATCTATAAAGACTGTCAGAGGATTATTCATCCTCTTTACATAGCTGTCATATTTCTGTTGAGCGGTATTCAAGTCTTCTTGGGCTGATTGTGTATCCTTTTCAGCAACGGTCAATTCGTTATATGCCTCTTTCACAAGGCGTAATGAAGCCGCAAAATCGTCGTGATCTTTAGCAAGTGATAAAGTATAACCTTTATCAAACTTGGCTCCCCAGGCTTCTTTATCCTTTGCTGCTTCATAACTTCCGTATTGGTTTTCAAACTTTTTTCTAAAGGCCGCATTAGTTGCGTCAGTATCGTACTTAGCACGTATCTTATTTGACTTTGCTTGAGCTGCTTCAGCTTTTTTATTGAGCTTATCCTGAGTTGCCTGAAGCTTCTTTAGCTCACGCTCCGCATTGATCACATCCTTTTTAAGATCATCAATATTTAACTCAGTATCAATCACAACCGATCCATCTGATTTTCTAGCCACTCTCATCACCTGCCTTACCGAGCAACTTCCGGAACTGCTCTATTTTCAGTTTCTCTTCTGGACTTAATTTAGGCGGCAAATCTATGATATCTTTATTTTGCCTGTAAAATTCTTTATCCGCCTTGTCCATCTTACCCTTTGCCTTGCGATCACGTACACCAACAAGGCGGTTAAAAAAGCAATCAGGATTCAAATCTAAAAACATATACATGAATTTCCACCAGTGGATTTTCTCATTATCAAGATCGATCCCGTGGGATTGTCTGATTGCGGAATAGATATACTTTGCATCCTTTTCCCACGAAAACAAAGTGACCGAAATGCCTGTCTTTTCCTTTCCGTGTTCATTACAATTTAAAAAGGCGATCGCATATTCAACCGCCTTTTCTAAATCATTAGGGATTTCTTTATACAATAACTGCAGCATTACAATCATTTTCTCCTGCATCGTCAGCCCATCATCCTGCATTGCGAACATGATTTTTAATCCGATCCTGAAATCGGTATTCAAGCCATAGTCCTTGCCGTCTATCTTCACCTTGCTTGGGAACTGATCGACTAAAATATTCATTAGTTGAGGCCTTCAGTTTCCTCTGCTTGGGTGTACTTTGATACTTTCTTTTCGCGAGCTTTATCGAAATAAGGTGTTAACTGTTCAATAAAATCAATATACAGAACAGCATTTTTTGACTTACCAAATAATCGCTCACAAGTCCCTGCGCCAAAAAGAAGATCAAACTTAGCTCGTACAAAATTCACCAATTCAAGATTCTCTTTAAAGTACAATTCATTTGCCTTTGAAAGACCAAACGAATTAGCTGTTTTGTCTTGCTTGGTAAGTGCCTGCACTTTCCCTTTTATGACTTGGTCTTTTTTATGCAGTTCGTTCAGAAAATCATAAAAGTTAGCAGCAAATTCCGCATCAAATGGATCAAATTCAAACTCATCAACTTTATTACCTTTACCATCCAAAATGTCCAATACAATGACATCTTGATTTAATAATTGAATGCTTGCCATATTCCCTCCTTATGCCGCGCTGCCAGTCGGTGTGAATGTCTTAGTCGTTGGATTGAAAGTTCCTGAACGCTTGATGCCGGTGTAGTGAATATTGTATTCAATCTTTAATGCCTCTGTGTCTCCACCAAAAGAAGTCACTTCAATATAGGCATCTTCCTCAATTGCCGGATACGCTCCGCCTGTTGCAGTCTCAAACAAATCCACATTGCATACAGTTGCCTTAACATCATCAAGTGTCTTTTCATTGTCTACGATGCCCTTCAGCCACTCAAATACAGGATCCCCTTTACGGCATACATAAGGGGCAACCGTTGATTGTTTCTCATAGCCTTTAAGGTTGATCGATGTCGTACCGAGAATGTTCTTTTTCTTTTCGATATCGGCATTCATTTCAAGCGCAAATTCTTCTAAATCTTCACCAATGACGGCATATTTTGCACTTTCCGTACCTGGCTTAACAAACGTCTGCCATAGTTCTCTCTTAATCTTTTCCATCTATTTTCCTTTCCTATACCTGAAGGTATATATTGCTTTAAATACAGCTGTATTATTCTTCAGACCATCTTCCAGAGTGGGCGTTGATGTCATTCGCAGCTTCTGAGGTTCAACGCCTTCAGGCAGTACGGTCTTTAAATAACCAAAATTGCTTCGTTCCTCTTTGTAAAAAAGGGTTGCGATGTCATTCAATGGCTGGCTTAAGGCCAACACATCATTGACTGAAGCTGCCCTTGCGCGGTAATACACTGCAAAGGGCAATTCAGCCACATAATCACCTGTAATATATTGCTTTACCATTGAGCCGGTAAGCTGCTTAAAACATAGATTCGGCATCTCATGAGTGATAAATTCCAGCTCCCATGAAATCCCGTTAATATTGATTTTTGATATGAATTCTTTAAACAGAACGTCAACGATCTGACGAGTTTCTTCGATTGCTAATGATTTCATGACTTGATCACCTTCTCCACTTCCTTGATCCAGCGCTTTGTGTAGAGGTTCTTTGAGTGTTCAAACCACTCTGACATACCTCTCTTAAACTGCAGCGCCTGCATTGGATCCTTGTACTCCTTGATTGCACCTTTTTTAGCCCACGGATTTTTAGTATCAGGGTCCACCATGACATAACCGGTATAAAGGTAATGAGCATAGGGCCCTTGATAAATGATTCTTGGCAGTGCGTCATTCAATGAATCAGCCACCGAATTCTTTAGATAGCCACTTTCAAAGGGTACAAAGGGATCTGTATCTTCTACAACTATCTGCTTCAACCTCATCTGAGCAGCTTCTCTTTTAGCTTCATACTTCTTGATTAACGCTTTACTATCAAGATAAATATCTATGTTGTATTTCATCGCAGTAACAATTCTAAAAAAGCCGGTTTGTTATCCGCCGGCTTATCTTTTTTTATATCATTTAAAGTAAAAGCATTCTGCAAATCATCCGTATGTTCAAGCCTGACTAAAGTTCTGCCCTTGATAAGTAATGGCATCAAATCCTTTACTGGTTCAGCACCATATGCCTGGAGGTCGTTTAGGTCAATTACCACAAGCACTGAATTAGTATCCTCAATGCCTTTCGCTGACTGATTGATGCCATAGTTTTCATCCACTCGAACATAATCAACAAATGTAGTTTGATAGGTTACGTCAAACTCCTTATCAATCGGTGTAAACAGTGTGATTTTATCCTGCCTTACTCGGCGCGGTGAAGCTCTCATAAGCACCTCTGCAAATAGCCCTTAGCTCTTAACTGCCGTTTTAGATTCGATACAGCTAATGGTGAAAGAGGAACCCCATTGAAGAATTCCATCTTATTCCCTGCACCGATTGAATAAGTAAAGCCACCAGTTGATACCTGTTTTAGATCAAGGTCATTCTGCCCATAAAAAGCATTCACACCGCCGTTCGCTGCAATCATATCAAGCTGATAAAAATAGATCATGTCTGTGTCAACCATTTCATCAAGTGTCGGAAGCATACGCCAGTGAGGCACTAGAACCGTTGCCGTATAATCAAGCAGCAATTCTTTTACCAAAGGCAGTAGCTGATTAAATTCATTCTCGCTAATGATGCCTCCTAGCTGCTTGTACTCATTGTAATTCATAGCTATTTTGTTTCCGATTTATTATCAGGATCATTTTGCTGATCAGAATCTTTCTTTGCAGGTTTCTTCTCTTTGATGACCTCGCCTTTATACCCTTTTTTTACTAGCTTATCAAACAGAACCTTATCTGCAAACTCGACAGACTTACCGCCCACAAAAGCTAATCCCCATGAAACACCAGTAAAGTTCTTCACTGGTGTCTTAACGATATATTTATCCATGTTTGTTCCTCCTAGTTAGATGCCGGTGCCACTTTGATTCCTCTGAACACACCCGCGCGTTTTGAATTCTTTAGTGCAATGCCGGCAACTAATTCAACTTCACCCTTTTTGACAGCGCCCGGTTCATCCTTGCGAGGAAGATAGGTCTTAATGATCTTATTACCGGTTGGTGATACACCGTGGAAACCATCTAAACCGATGCGCACTGCATAGACATCTGTTGTGCCGTCCGCAGCGATTGCAACGATAGGGTTTGTTTTAGTACCGTCATAATAGTTTTCTAAATCCACCATAGGGATACCATCCCAGTTATCTACTGATGCGCCAAATGCATTCTCTGTGCGGCTATAATAACCTGCACGGCGTGCCACTGATTTCATCTTGACTAACATCGTTGAGTTCATCAGCAACATATCCGGTTTACCATCCAATTTTGAAATAAAAGTCAGCATGTTATCTAAGAACTCATCAAAGTTTGTGGTCATGGCTGCTGATGTTGATAAATCAACGCCTGAAGTTGGTTTGAATTCAGTATCTGTACCTGTAAGAATTTTATCTAAGCCATCAAAGTCTGTTTCCTTTGAAGTGGAATCGCCATTGATTACTTCATTGTGGAACTGATTGGCTGTGGCCTTCGTCTTCTCAGATACTTGGAATGCGATCTCTGACTGTGCTGCAGTGTCTTCTAGTACACGGTCAACCTGGAAGCTGCCACCCATGATCTTTAAATCTGTGGTTGCTTTTTCCTTGATGGCCTCACCTGGTACATACTCACTATTTAATGCACGACCGGCGGCAACAGAAGGCGTCTTTAATCTGATGTATCCATAGGTCAGCGTGGAACCGCCTGTGCCGGGTGATACGGCGTTATCAAATACTAAACGATCTAATAATAACGATGAGCGTCTGAACTCATCAATGACGGCCTGATCGACCTTGTCGGCCATGCCGACTTTTGCTTGTGCTAATGTTAATGGCATTTATTTGCCCTCCTTTATTTATAAAAATCTGAGATAGCGGATTCCAATGAAGGTGTCTGTGCCGGCTGTCCGCCTTCATGGCTTCCGCCTGTGTTTACGACTACTGGCGGTTTAGTACCACCATCATCATTTGCGAATGCTTCAGGGCATTCGGTTTGTAAAGATTTCATGAAATCATCAGCTCCCAGTAACTTGTCTCCTTCCAGTTTCAGTTCTTTGGATAGCAGCTTATTGAGTGCTGACTCCTGCGCTAATTTTGATGTGAATTTATATCCAGATAAGAGTTCCTTAGCTACTGATTCACGCTTCACCTTTTCAATCTCTTTTGCGGAATTTGCTTCTAGATCTTTGATTTTCTGATTCAGCGCATCAACATCGATACCCTCAAACTTTTTAGCTGCTTCTTTCAGCGCTGCAAGCTCAGTATTAAGGGTAGCAACCTCTGACTCCTTATCTGTGTATTTTTGCTTGGCAACATACTCACCACTGGCCAAGTTAGCGAGTTTCACTTTATTGTTACCTTGCAGCTTCACAGATACCTGCGCATATAATTCATCACCTAAAAATTCTTTTAACCATTCCATATGTTTTCTCCTGTGTTTTTTATATCCGGTTCTCTCCGGTAGGGGCATAGTTTAAATGTCATATGCAGGACCAGCAGCAGTTTATATGCCATGCTCAGGGCTAGAAATTTGATAGATCATCTTTGATAAATTTCGGAAGTTTCCGTTTGGGCGGGTCCATATAGATGCTCCTTTCTGTTTCTTTGCGACCACAAAAAATGCAGGTACTCTCTTCAATGAGAACCCTGCATTTTAATTCATGGTCATAATAGGTCTTATCAATCGTTTTTATATAGGCATGATTACACACCTCATCACCTTCCTTGACTAAATGAAAAACACCTTATCGGTGCTTATCTTCCATATTTCTTTTTTAATTTCTCAAGTTTTGGATAGAAATGTTGTTTTCTAAGTTCTTTTATGCGCTTATCATATTCGTAACCTCCGTCAAGAATACCCTTATCAACATTTTTATCCCATTCATCCAAAATAGGCTGTATTCGTTTCATGTCTTCTTCTTTTAATTTTTCCCATTCTTCTTCAAATGTCATTTTCTACCCGACCTTTCATAAATGAAATTTATATCATTGCTTAATAATTTAACTATTTCATGATATTCTTCATCATCTAACGCTTGCCAATCATTATTTTCAATCACCTTATTAAAATAAGAATGCTTAAATCGGTTTTTTATATCATCGAATGGTGAGAATGTTTTCTCTGTTCTTTGCATTGAATACACAAACTTATTATCAATGCCTCTTAAAATACCAATTTCCTGTTTGATGAACAACTCCACATCTTCCCCACTAAATGAATAATTAGTTACTTTATCAGGATGATTATGGGTAACAAATGCGCCTTTTAAATCATCAATAACACTTATATCAACAATAGAATTATGCCCAATCACTTCATACACAATGCCATCTTTCGTAATTACAACCGCTCGCTCATGGTCATAAGTAACGAGGCGTTCCTCATAAGCTTCCAACACCTTTATCTTAGTATCAGAATCAGTCTTTGTCAACTTGCCTCGCTGTATGATTTCGGTGCCTCCTTGTTCTAGACTATTGTTTTTGCCTGATGAAAGTCCTTTGCTAACTTGCTTTGAAATAATCTCCCTATTCATCTGCCGCTTAAGCTCTGGGTGTGCTTTAACAAAACTATCCTGCCGAGCATTCCACTCCTTCACCTTTCGACTTTCTTTTGAATGGTCTTGACCGCCAGCTTTCTTAATATCTCGCCGCCGCTTCCATTCGCGGATCATACGTTCATTGTAACGCTGCTGCTGTTCTAATTCATAAATGCGGTTGTTCTCTTCAGTGTCAATGGGCTGCTCAGTGTATTCAATGCCCATCTCTTCAAGGGCGATCCTAATACCATGCCGGCAGTTCCAGCCACCAAGTCCTTCACCGGTGCCATAGCCTGTACCTTCTTCAAGGCTTAAATAGCCCTCGACTGGTTCACCCACATAGAATGTTTTACCTTGCCACACCTCATGGGTAGGTCTTGAACCTAAGTGCTGGGTAGTTCTCACAAGGTTCATTCCCATCTTAGATAGATTTGCCAGCTGTGTTTCGATAGCTGTCTTGTTTACACCAGTTAAAACCGCCCTGCGGACTACGGTAGATACCTGCTCATGCTTGCCTGACTTATAGGTGAATGTCTCCATGCCTTTACTGGCTAAGTCGTCAACCACTGATTTTATAGCTTCTGTGTAAGAGTAGGCACCTGATCGTACTTTAAGATAAGCATTGTCTAACGCCCGCTCGTATGTCTTGCTGGCAGCGCCTGCCATTGATTTAGTGATGTTTCTCAGTTCACCATTCGTTTGCCGAATACCCTTCAGCATGATATCCCGCAGCTCTCCGGTGTCATAATTAGCATTGCTGAAGAGATCATGCTGCTTCAACATTTCATTGTCTGAGTTGATATTTAGGTAAGAAGTATCATTGATTGCCTTTTTGACCTTTTTCTCACTCTCTTTCAGAATGGCTGCTATCTTTCTAACAACGGCATCTTGATGCAAGCCTAACTCATCAAGCTTCTTCAGTCGATACGCTGAGGTAGGTGACAGCTTGAAGTCATTCATCACTAATCGCTCAGCAATATCTTTCAAAATGTCTGTTTCTAAGTCATAGAAAAGCCGCACCAGTTCATCTGGCACTTTCTGCAGTTTGACAGGATCAAGCATTATTCAGCCTCAGGAAACTCGATTTCCTCATCTTGCTGTACCATGCCTTTAGCCGTTTCCTCATCTTCGCCAAAGTATTTAACACGATACTCCCACTTCTGCCGGATACCATCGCGTATCTCCTGAAGGAACTGCGCCTTTTCAGCATCAATATCCTGAAACATGGAATCATCGAAGGTGATCGTTACCTTAGCTTCTTCGTTGACCTTCTCACCAATGATATTCCGTCCAAGCCATAAGATCGATTTAACCAAACCCTTCAGGACTTCTTCGATCATGACGCGTTGTTTTGCAACCGATTCAGTCAAATCCTTGTTAGATAGTTTTGACTGGGTGGCAGTCGTCATAGTCCTGTCATTAAAAGAGTATCGTGACTGCCCGAAGCCAACATTCGCAGAAAGGATGTCTAAAGCTGTCTGGATTCCTTCCTTGTTTTCAGTGATCCTAAGAGCTGGGTTGTATTCTTGGAAGAGCTGATTCTCATTGGGCATCTTCTGGCCCATTGAATAAAAGAGCCTTGTCTCCATCGTTTCTGATAGATTAGGCTTACCGTCCTTCATTGAGATAATGTCTTGATTCATGAATACTCTCTTACGCCCTAATACAAAGTCATAAACAAAGTTATCATAAGCAATATCACAAGCAGCCAACTGATCTAGTGAATTCGCATATACTGACAAACCTAAAGGGCTGTTCTTGTAGATGTTATTGGCTAAGTTAGGCTTTACAACATAGAACAGCTTGCAATCAATTTGAAATTCTTCTATAAGTCCTTCAGGAACCGCAACCTTGACCGGCTTCTCCTGCTCGTAGTTGTAATACTCATTCACCACTTTATATCCGGTTGCTGTGAGTAAGTGCTTTTCCAGATACAAATGTCTTTTACCTTCAATATACTTCACTGAGCCAAACGCGCACTCCGTAATCTCTCCCTTATCCCATGACAGCGGATAGATCATAGCAGCATCATCAATATAGGTGATTTTAACTTTACCGCCAGTCAAGGTATTTCCTTTCAACTGTGCATCCTTTACTCTTAGTACAAAAGCGCCGGTGCCGGCAGCATAGGCGTTCTCTACTAGCAAATTGGCATTCTCCCAGAAATGATTATCACCCAATACGCCCTCATTCTGTTCCACAGCATCTCCAGCTAGATACTGCTGAGATACCTCATCGTCCACATTGATGAGTGTCTTGTTGGTGAGCAATAAATTAGCCCAGTCCTCACTGACCTTCTTAGCCATGTTCATTCGGTATCGCTTGAATGTCCGAATGCTGCCATCAAGGATAACCTGTGAATAGTCATGAACTGAAGGCACATAACCTTCCCACCATTTTTGCCACAAATCAACATATGAATAATAGCTTGCCAGCTCATTCGATACGCTGTACCCTTCGTCTCTTAAAATCTGTAGTATTGCGTCCATCTCATCACCTCCTATTTAAATGCGCCAAAGTAATCAATAAAAAATGACCAGCTATAAAAGTGGCCATCGAATGTATCGACGTCAGTCGTAAAATCGTCTAATATCGTATCCTCATGCTTTTTCTCGTCATACAATGCTGTTGATAAGGCATCCACAACAAGCGGTACTTGCCTGAAGCTCATACGGTGAGTGTTCAGCAGCACATGATAAGCAAGGATTCTTGTCTTGCCTTCCACCTTGCGGCTGTCTCTTACTTCAACCATAAAGCCGGCATCACGCATATACACACGGATACCATTAAGGATAACCTGCTCAGCACAGTCCACGAAGATATAATCAACATTGACTTTATCCTCAGCTTGGATCAGCTGGACAAAAGCTTCCAGCCTTTGATAAATCATATCTGGTGAAACGATACCTTTCGCATGCTCAATCTTCTCGGCCCTGAACGTAAGCACCTTCCAATCATGAGTGATTCCTGTTGCAATCAGCGTTGAATGGGATCGTGTACCACCAATATCGATACCGATATTGACAAAGCGAAATGCCGGCAGCACACCAATGTATTCCCATGCCTGAGGATCCTCAGCAAGCTGTTTAAAGATGACTCCTTCAGCAGCTACCCAAAGACCTAGAATATAGCGCTGATAAAAGACACCCACATACATTGCCTTGTATCTGTTTTTGATGGCTTCGGACAAGGACAGATTGTCATCCATTGTGAAGTGCAGGTAGATAAGATGTTTCTCCTCTTGCTTGTCGATCCAGTTGAGTTTGAACCAGTGTTTCGGTCCATCAGGATTACAGTTGAACCAAAACTTCGAGCCTGCCACAGAACATCGGCCCGTTGCTTGGTTAACGAAGCTCTCTGGCATCAAGGCTACTTCATCAAAAAAGATCCCAGCCAGAGTAATACCCTGTATGAGATCCTGTGAACGTTCGTCCTTACCGCCAAAGATGTAAAAGTAATTTTCAATACCGTTACGGCTAACAATAAGCAGATTATCTGCCCGATGATCTTTGACTCTGTAACCGCGGCTGAGCAGCATCAGCTTCAGCCAAAATAATACGTTGCGCCGGAAGCTGCCAATCGTCTTCCCACACATGCCGAAGTTTTGAGCATCAAAGCATGTCATAGCCCATAGGACAAATGAAAGCGACATTGATACCGTCTTTCCTGATCGGATAGCTCCATCAGCAATGATGCCGTCCATATCCTTTGCCGGACTGTCAGGACACCACCAATTAAGCACCTTTCGCTGCTTCAAGCTGAATGGCTGGAAGTTGAACTTAGCCTTCTTCATGCCAATCATCCTTAGCGGTACCGTTTAATGCTTCCAAGAAACCATCGTTTTCCATTTCCTCGACATCATCCTGTATCTTATCCCGTGCCAGCTTAACCTTTTCCTTTTCAAGCTTCAGCCTTGTCTTGTCAAGTTCTGTCATAGCTGAAGAACCAGTTATTTCTTTTATAAATTCCATCGCTCTGACATTTCCCTTGATGGCTTGCTGAAAGGCTGCAATCAACATCAGCATTTGATTGTCAGCTATTGACGGATCAATACCTAATCGTTCCATTTTAGCTCTATTGGCATCATCAACAGGCAATGCAAGCAGTAGGTTCATAGCATCTTTCATTGTCTTTTTACGTCGTCTTGTTACTCCTGATGCCTTACCACCTTTTGATGATAATGCTCTTGCTTCCTCCTTGCTTCGCTCTGTAACGGGTATTAAGTTATTTTCATTAGCCATTCACCTCACTCCTTCATTATGATTTATACGAATAACCATAGACTGATGCATTCTTTTTAAGCCACCAATCGGCTCCTTTATCATAGCTGTATTTTGTCGGCCATTTTGCGTTTTTAACCGCTTTTATAAATCCTTTAGCATTAAAGTTTTTATTTTTAGTAAAAGTATATGTTCTTTTTCCACTTACTGCAACTATGCCTCTTTCCCTTGTTGAAGCTACTGATATTAAATCGCTGTCACTAAAATTACCTCCACCTGGATGATTGTGAATAATCATTTCACCCTTTCCACCTGATATTGCAACTGATGTTTTCCCGCCTTCAATATGCTTGTGAACAAAACCTTGTTCATCTACTGTAATGCCATACTCATGATCTGAGTTAGCATACTTTTCTTTAAAAAGAGAGAGGGTTTTATCGTAATCTTGATATCTTCCTCCTACATTAAATTCGGAAGGAAACTTTATAGAACGAATATCATCTTTTCCATTCGATCTTGCATGATTAAAGCCTCCACCCATAGCTGAAGATGTTGCCCCCCTACCACCATCTATTTGATTATAGAATTCATTAGTGTTTTCTATAAACACCTTCATTGGTTGATTATTGAAATTGTATTTCATTAGCTCATCAACATTATTGAATTGGACAGATTTCTTTGTAACAAAATTATATAATTCTAAATCATTAAATAAAATGTAATCATTGTTTAATCTAATTGCATTATTATTTTTCATCAACTCTAAGAATTTATTTAATTCCATGCTTTGCCTCCTTTCTTGTAAAATAAAAAGCAACCAAATTTAATTGATTGCTTGTATTAAAATAGTAGTGGTAGTCAACCGGAATTGAACCGATGCCTCGTCAGTGGATTGCTCCATACAACAACACGTTCTGCCCGCCTAAACTATCTTCTACCACCGAGATAATTATACCATTCTTTTTTTACCCTATCAATTCTATATGCTTGTTGTTAATTACAAATGAAAGACATCTTGCTTTGACAAGATGTCAGATAGCGTTTCGGATTTCAACCGAACCCTTTCCGTACAATGCAAAACATTGAAAGATATAAGCATCATTCGCTAGCTACTTTATTTTTAACGCTCGGCGCCGTATAGCTTATAAATATCAGACTGTACTCACTCGTATACTAATCACTATCCGCCTTTATTCTCCCATATTTTATTAACTTTAGCAATAAGCGCATTTTCTTTTTTAGTTAATTTTTTTGTGCCTTTTTCATCATGCTCATAGCCTACATGACTATGAGGTAATACTTTTTCACCATTTATCATATGCGCCGTACCTCTCAGATCAACTTGTTTTATTCTTTTTCCATCATCATCATATAAAGTTATTGATTTCAATTCATTTTTATGGTTTACAGTTACATAAACTCGACCTTTTGTCATTGTTTCCATTGGGGATTTAGCTGACCCTGCATCATTATATCTAACAAACTTTATATTACCTGATTGTAAAAGCGTTGTATATTCGGTACCATATTTTTTGCCTTTATTTGATACCCCACTGCTTGCACCTCTACCGCCCATCTAACCCACTTCCTTTGATGCTTTCATACGTTCAGTTACTTTATTCTCATAATATTTAACTGGTATGTTTCCATAATCATATTCAAGCTCACCACCATACACTAAAATGATTGATGGCTTAATTTTATCAATCATAGCATCCATGCCAGCTTTCCAGATTTCTAATGCGTATTCATCACGTTTAACACCTATCGTTGATACCGTCACTATACTTCCCTCTGGTATTCCATCAAAACAGAATGCAAAGGTATCCGACTCTGCCCAACTGATTGTTGGTACTACTTTAACACCTTGACGCTGCAAATATTGACCAATCATACGGCTGCGGTAGATATTCCATACTTTCATGGCCATTGGCATATCCATGTATAAGCTGAAGTCAGGACTAAACACGCATTGATACTCACTTAGTATATCTACATAATCTTGGGGTTTATTCCATAGGCGTTCAAACTGGTAATCATCAACATACATATGGATACCGATATCTTTATCTTTGGATGTCTTGGCATAATTGAATCCTATAATATCATCAGGCACAATACCATCGTTATAGATAATTGGCATTTGATAATAGCCGGCTGTTTCTGATTCCTCATAAATATCCAAGTTATAAGCTTCGTTTGTTCTGATACGCTCATTTTCCTTTTCATTTTCTTGATCAGGAAGTTTTATTTCAAACCCGAAAGGTTCCATATCTAACGGAATATATTCGAGCTCAAAGTCCAGTAAATTGAAATTCCATGTTGAGTATTCAGCAACCTTGTTATCAGCTAATCGAAAAGCCTTTACCTGATTTTCAGTTAAATCATCAGCAATCACGCAGGGAACACTTTTGATACCTAATTGCTGGCAAGCTTTATATCTTGTATGACCCGTTACGATGTTATGATCTTTATCAATGACAAGAGGAACCTTGAAGCCAAATTCTTTGATAGAGTTAGCTACATAATCAACAGCATCATCATTACAACGTGGATTGTCTGCATAAGGATGTAACTCTTTTATATCTAGCTCAATAATCTCCATGTCATCACCTCTTTTTGGGTAAAAGAAAAGCACCTACTTTTTTTGTAGATGCTTAATGTTAATTTAATGTGGGACTTAGCAGGACCTAATGGGTGGGGAATGGGTAATACCTGCTAAATCCACACTACCATAATAACACAGAAAACTGCGACATTATGTTCAACTTTCGTTTTTTAGGATGATTTTGATATATTCATTCATGTCCCTGCGCAATTTACTGATTGATCTTGAATACGTTTCAGCCGATTTCATATAACTGTTATGTTCTACAAAAACATATACAAGAATACTTTTTCCCTCATCATCAATCAATTTCAAAGCATCGTCAATTCGCTGTATTTCTGTTAGATGCTTGCTGCGTTCATTGACAAGCTCACCTTCTTCCATCAGCAATTCAAGCTTTCTTTCACAATATGGATTGCCACCGTTTTCTAAAACAATTTCTTTTGCTGAAGGTGAAGAAACACCGAGCAGCTTCACCGCCAACTCCTCTAGTTTCTCATCAATCTCCATTGCTTTTTTTTGATGATAAGTATAACTGCGCAAATCACGCTTAAATTGTTCAATCCTATCTTTTTCGGTCAGTGACATTTTTGTTAACTCCCTTAAACACCTCGGCTGATACATGAGTTTGTACCTTGTGCGCTGGCACATATATAATTTGCGGTTTGTTGTGTTTTGTACAGAAGTATGTAACTAGATAGTTAGTCTCCTGACCAATCTTAATCACATCCTCAACTAATCTACCGTTGACATAATCACCTTTCTTGATCCTTGCATTAATCATAATCGTCCTCCTCTAAGTTTCTACAACTTAATACCGACTGTCTACCTGCTTCGTAACCAATCCTAAGCGTCAGCCTGAACATGGCTTGAATCAATTCCCATCTTGGTTTTTTCTTGTATGCTTCAAACGTGGATAAAAGTAATTTGATTTCATTCATTTATGCCATCTCGAAAACCATCTGCAATATTTTTTTCGATGTCTTTCCATGTTTTCACTTGAAAATCATGAATTAATTCATTAAGTTCCTTTTTTGTATAGCCATTTTTTTCTAGTAGCTCATACAGAAATAAACCAATTTGATATTCTTTTTCAATTACATCTTGCAATGATTCTTCATTTTTATATAAACATTCAACCTCTTCTTTTAACTCAAAATGCTCATTAATCAATTCAGTTAAAAGCTCAATTTCTTCTTCAAAAAGTTCGTCATATGTCTTTTTAACAAATACACTTTGCTTTTCATCAATGGTGCAATTAATTTCATAATCACCCAAGTTCATAGCATTTAGCGCTACGATACATTCTTCTTTATTTTGTGCCATTGTCCATTACCTCTTTATACTCAGCCATCACTCTTTCTTTGTTAGATTCGGCTTGTTTTTGTGTAGGGAAAATCCAACCATTTTTTAGCATAGCTAAGTCAGTTTCAACCTCAAAATAAATCGTAGGACAAATATTCCCATTTGCCCCAATGTACCATATAGTATCACCAACATTAGGTTTCAAGTGAAACGCTGTATTATTATTAATTAATTCTTTAATTTCCATGTTTATTCTCCTCGTAAGTTGCTAACAGCTTTTCAATTTCATAAGGTTCGTCATCTGACCATTTGATAAATTGGAATAAGTGATTAAATAAATTTATGCTTTTGTATGCTTTATTTTCTTCAATCCATGAATTTGTTTTTTTTGTTGGCTTGAACGTATATAAACATAAAAACAAATCCATATCCCTTGCAATAAATTTCCATTTTTTATCAAGGTTTTTAAGTATGATGTACTCATCGTCAGTTAAAAAGTTTTCAGGTACTTCGCTGTTTAGATATGCTATTAATTCATCTTTTTTCATTGAGCATAGTTTTTTAAAATCGCATAAATGGCAACTAGTTTCATCGCAATGATTGTCAAGTCCCTTTTCAAAAGCTTCCACTAATGCTTCTGTATACTTTTCAATTTGTTTCATTTTATCCTCCTAAAATGGTAAGTCATCCTCTTGTATATCCAATTGTTCATAATCGCTATATGGATCGCTTGTTGGCGCTTCATAAGTGTTCGTTTGTGCTGCGCCGTAATTGGTACCAGCGCTTGTTTCTGTTGCTCTTACCAATGTCTGAACACTGTCACAGACAACTTCTGTCACATAGACGCGTTTACCTGTCTGATCTTCATAATTGCGTGTCTGAATTCTTCCTTCAACACCCAACAATGCACCTTTTTTCACATAGTTAGCCATATAATCAGCGGTCTGCCGCCATGCGACACAGTTTATGAAATCAGCCTGCGGCTCCTGTCCTTGACTTGTAAAACGGCGGTTGCAGGCAACCGTAAATGAAACAGTGGAAAGTCCTGATTGAGTCTTTCTTAATTCTGGGTCCTTAGTAATACGGCCCACTAATACAACACGATTGATCATTTTATGCTCCTTTATACATGTGCTTGCAGCCATTGCGGTAATGTCATTGCTATCATCGGTTTATACTCGCTTTTTTCAATTACATAATTGTTTATTTCGCTGATTAGTCTTTCACTCATGATTGCAATCATTTCTCTAGTCATGCGCTCATGTTCTGATTGTTTCCGTTTGATATTGCGTAATACTTCCATTTCTTTTTCTGATATGATGACATAAACATTCACATCGTTTTTCTGCCCAAATCGCCAGCATCTTCTTATCGCTTGGTAAAACTGCTCATAACTATCTGACAGCCCACAAAAAATCATTTCATGGCAGTTCTGCCAGTTCATTCCAAAACCGCAAATAGACGGCTTTGAAATAAGACACTTTACATTACCGTTAGAGAATCCGATCATTGCATTCTTCTTGTGTTCAGGCAAATCAGATCCTTTTACCTCTACAGAATTTGATATCGCTTTATGCAATGCTTCGCTTTCGTAATTGTAATCACACCATACTAAGAACTGATCGCTACTTTCGGCTATTTTCTTTGCTAATTGCACACGCTCAGAAACACTCTCTTTTCTTGCTTTTCTACGCTCATCTAAAGTTTCAGCGTACTCAACAAATAAGCTTGATCCATCAGTTTCGGTTTCAACGATGATTTCATTCAGATTAAGTTTTGGCAATTCAAACATGGTTCCGTCAAAACCTATATCACTAGGATTTTTTATCATCATAGCCCATGAAGAAATCCATTTGAAAAAGTTTTTTTCTGCATGTCCTTTTAAACGCCAGCCGATTCTTCCATTCTTGTTTTTACCCATGCTGTCATTGATGAAAAATGTTGACAGCATCTCACTTCTTGGCATAACTCCTAAAAATTCAGCAGTAGTTCCAATTTCCGTATAATCGTTAGGACTAGGTGTAGCGGTACAGCATAATTTAAACGGTGTTTTCTTAAACCTTTCTTGTAAGTCTTTGGTTGTCTTACCTGAATACGATTTAATAATTGAACTTTCATCAAGCACAATACCTGAAAATACGCTTGTATCAAACTTATGTATTTTTTCATAGTTTGTGATATTTACGCCATTCACAATGTCATCATGTGATTCACACAGTTTACAACTAATGCCAAACTTAGCGGCTTCTTTTGCTGTCTGTTCAGCTACTGCTAACGGCGCAAGTATTAACACCGGCTGATGAGTGTGCTTGTTTACGGAATCAGCCCATGAGAGTTGCTGGATAGTCTTTCCAAGTCCTGTATCTTCAAATAACGCCGCTTGTCCTTTGCGTAATGCCCATTTAACGATTGCTTTCTGATAATCAAATAAATGGCAATTTAAATCATCAGCAACAAATCCGCTAGGCGATACATAAAATTCTTTTTTTCTTAGAAATTCTTCGTATGTCATGCATCTAACCCCTCGAACAAATCGAGCTGCACTTCTTTTTCTACTGCCTTTTTGCAGTTTTTAACCGCTTGATCATAATATGATTTTTTAAGTTCGATGCCTACTCCATTTCTGTTCATTAGCAATGACTGATATACTTCACTGCCAATGCCAAGAAACGGTGTAAATACTGTATCTCCTTCAGCAGTCCATAACTCAACGCACCTTTCAATAACATCAAGCTGCAATGGGCAGATATGCTTTTCATCTCTTTCTTCTCTTGCGGAAGTTCGGTTGAGCGTGTTACTCTGCTTAATGCCCATCCACACCGGACTAGCGTATTCTTGCCATTTATCGACTGGGAATGTTTCATTTGTATGTGTTACCCTTTTCTCATTCTCTCCGGGCTTCCTCATCGTAATGATATAGTCGGCGATTCCTTGCCGGCACATTGTGCTGTCTTTCTTGATTTGCTTATGCAGTAGCCCTAGTGCCTTAGTTCTTTGCATTGCGACCACAGGATCTTTCCAAATCGTCACACGGCTGTGATAAATGAAGCCCTCATCTTGGAATAGCTTAATCAAAATACCAGGGAAGTCTTTAAGTCCAATAAATCCATCAGTGCTTTTGGTTGTTGGTAAATCCATGCAGTGAATGCTCACCAATCTACCTGGCTTGATAATTCTGAAAATGCCTGCAACTATGAATTTAAATTGTTCGTAGAATTCTTCTGTATTTCTACAGTTGCCCAAATCTCTAGGGCTATCGCTGTAAGTGTACAAATCTTCAAACGGCGGTGAAAATATCGAATAGTCCATACTGTTTTCCGGTAATACTTGAATAATCTCTGCGCTATCACCGTTATAAAGTGCAAATCGATCCGTAATAAATTTATTCAAAACATTCATGACGTTCTCCTTTCGTAATCTCAAATCATCTGCTTAAATATAGCCATTAAAACTTGCTTGACAATGCTGTTGCCGGCTTGCTTATATAGTTGACTATTACTATTGACCTTAGCAGCCTTATAGAAGTCATCATCACTAAATCCCATCAGTCGCCAGCATTCAAGCGGTGTTAGTTTGCGTACTCTTGCCGTTAGCTCAACAACCTTTGGAATATTTCCACTTCCACCGCCAGCCTTTAGCGCTCTTGTAATTCCGTTTTTATCATAAACTTGTTGTTCAAAGTGCCAGCCATATTCTGATTTTCCTTTTAACGGATTTATTATATTTGCTGGTTCAACTACTGCTTGATTACACGATGTAGTCAATGTTTGTGCTACCCCTTTACCTGCTCTGCCTCTTCTTGTTTTGCTGTTAGGCTGCTCAAGATTGATACTGTCACCTTCATGGGCTTCAGCATAACCTCTTTTAGTTGCTTCAGGGATAATTAATGCCCCCCCTATTAACACCATTGGCTGACGATTACCACCTTGCATGCACCCAAGTGTTGGGCTGATTCCATCTTGATCATATACTCTTCCTTGACTTGGATTATCTCTAGTTGCTGAAGGCATGCAATTTCCTACTTGAATGATATCCCAAGAATGCTTATCAAACGATCCTCTTTCAGATGTTCGCACTGTCTTAGCAATATCGTTAGGAAGCATTATTTTAGGACCTTCACCTTTATTTGTAGTGATAGTATCAGCCACATCTTTTAAATTTACTTTGCCATTCATTCCGCGCCCTGATGGGTTTGTATTACCATTTGATATGAATCGTTCAACCACCTCAGACTTTAGATAATATTTCTCATCGACTTCTAATTCCAACATATCCCTTAATCTTAATTTAAGTGGTACACTCTCGGGGAATGAATAACTGTAATCACCCAAGATTGAAACCATAAAGCAGCGCTTACGTTTTTGCGGTATGCCTTGATCCTTTGCATTAATAATCTTTACATAATTTTGATATCCGCAAGCTTCTAGCACCGCTTGCCATTGTAAGAAGTCTTTTATGTTTTTAGTTCCGATAACCTCAGGCACATTCTCCATCAGCAACACATCAGGCAGGCGTCCATATCTCCAGCATTCTCCAATAATCCGTTCTACCTCCCACAACAAGCCAGATCGTGTGCCACTGCCTTTGCTCATACCTTTTTGCTTGCCAGCCTTGCTTAAGTCCTGACATGGAAAAGAATAAGTCATTATGTATTGATAATCTCGGCATGTCATATCTAAATCACTAGCGTGTATGTCCCTAATGTCAGAAGTTGGAAAATCAGTGCCGTGAATGGCGTTATAGCTTTTGATTGCGTATTTATCAAACTCAATGACACGATGATGCTCAAATGGTACACCTAAATCCCTAAGTGCCATCGCTTGACTTCCAACACCAGCGAACAATTCAATCAATCGCACTTTTTTAGTAAATTTGTATGGCTGGTATAATTGACCGAATATATCAAGCTGGTTCATTTCACAACCTCATACCCTTGTAGCTCTAATTGGTGCCGATATCCTGTCGGATGAGCTGAGTATCTAGCAAGCGGTTCTATTATCTCAACAACATCGCCAGTGCGCTTGTTTTGCCTTGTAGTTACTATCTCATCAGTAAAGCTGCCAAAATGCTTAATGATTATATGTGTGGCTGTTTCTTTACTCATCAGCATATATTTCACGCTCCTCATATTTTTCTGCCGTCATGCCCTTGCGCTGCCATTCACACAAAATCTTGTCGATGTAATTGAAGCTGTACGCATTGTTGATTGATGCCTCTCTCAACGAGTAAACAATCAACTGCTGGTCATACTCCCTAGACCAGTCGCTTAGCCTTTGCAGCTCTATTTGTGTTAGCGGTCTTTTAAATTCATTCTCAAAGAGTTCAAAAAGATCTGGCGGCAGCTCTTGATTATTTATTTGTTTATTTTCTTTTAAAGATAAAGAATTCTTATATTCTTTTAATTCTTTATATTCTTCTTTGTGGTTAACCATTGGTTCTTGCTTGGTTAATGGTTGGTTAACGCTTGGTGAGTCGTTGGTTAATCGCTGGCTTAATTCTTGGTTAATTTGTTGGTTAATTAATTCAGCACCTCCTTGATATTTATCCCAATTTATTATGGTTACAAGCGTTCCTTTGTTGGTTTTTTCGGTGGTTATTTGCTGGCTTAATTTTAACCGCTTTAAGCACCCTCTATACTCTGACTCTGTCATGACCAGCTCGCGACCTGTCGCTGACCTTCCAACCAAACATTGACCTCTTTTGATTAAAATACCGTTGTAATATCCATCGGTATAACGAGCCCTAAGCAGCAAATCAATCCAAACAAGCAACATGTTTCTATCGGTGTAATATTGCCAATGTCTCAATTCATGGTCCAATTTTATATATCCCATATCACTGTACCTCGATCAATTCAACTTCAATTCTTGGGTTTTTGGTATCGGTTTTAACGCAGTCATAAATCTGCTTAACGTATCGTCTGCTATCGTCTTTCAACACTTTCATTTCTACCAAACTATCCATGATAAATTTCTTAGCAGCTGTGACGTTGTCAATGTCTCGCCTGTTGTCTTTTTCATACCATCTGATACACACTATTACTGGCTTATCAATCGGCGTTAAACATGCGTTTCTGATGGCCATATTGACTATCAGCTGCTCACGGTGTTTTACTCTGTTTCCCTTTCTGGGATTGGAGCGGTTGCTCTCGGTATACTCATTCAATCCAGCTAACCGCCCCGGTATCGTAAACATTACCATAAGCTTTCCCTTTCGAGATCAGCCCGCAAGTTATAGTTCTCCTCAATTGCTTTCATACCCTTTGCACGTTTCCTAAGCTGATTGAATGAACGCTTTCCGTAGTCCTCTAACGACTTTTTAATAAGCTCTTTATCTTGGGTAACGATATATCCTTTTGCGTTGCTATGGGCTATGTAAGTGGTCTGCTGATGGTTATAAAAACCTTCATTAAATTTCTCAACATGGACCCTAAATTCTCTGGCGTCATCAGATACCTTTACTCCCTTTTCACGAAGCTCTTTAACAATTTCTGACTTCTTTTTCCATTGCCTTAAATCAATTGGCAATCCTATATCATAGATGCTGTCATACCATTCCATAATTTAAAGCACCTCCCTATAAAATGCAGTCGGCACACCTACTTGTTCCGCATAATCAAGCGTCACATCAATTAAGGCTGCCATTTCTGCTGTATTAAACTTTGACTGCCCATCCCATACTTTAATCATCACTGTATCCTTGCCATTAACTGTGCGATGCTCAATGATTTTGTAGGTGCGGAAGTTGTTTGTGACTATTTCTAACGCTTCTTCAAGAACTTGAAGATAAGTCGATTTAATGTCTGCCATTTCTAGTAATTGGATATACAGATTGTCTTTATCCTTGCGGTGACCATTAATTTTAATATCAATCTCATCAACAAGCTTCCAGAAGTAGGCATTCTGATTTAATGACCTTTTCTCTTTAAACTTTCCTATTTCAAGCTTGTATTTCGTATCCTTTTCAAGTTCATTGCACTGTTGCTTATAATCGTATCCTGATAATGCAAAAGTTATTTCAAGATTACCATCTTCATCGGTTACTTTTCGTTTATAAGTTCCGATAAATTTCATTTCTTATAAAACCTCTTATTATGATCAAATCCAGGATACTTATTATCAAGGTACTCTTTAGCTTGTACCTGTTTTTCGTGGCGTCGGCTAAATGTGCCTTGATCCATTAACTGATGACAGTAAATGCAAGCCGTCACGATGTTCTGCTCAATTCCTAGTCCGCCTTTTGACCGTGGTATGTAATGAGCATTGGGCATGGCCGATGACGAGCCACAGAAGATACATCTGTGGCCGTCTCGCTCCCATACTCGCTCCTTTACTGCCTGACTTATGTCGCAGGCTTTACTTCGCTTGCTTTTCATGATCAATCGCAGCCTTTTTATTGTTGTATAGTATTGCGTACATGTTACACAAATCTACAATTTGCTCGCTTGTAAGCTTTTGTAGATCCATAGTTGTGATACCTGTTCTTGAGTTCTTTTTACACCAAACGACAACACTTGAATCCTGATAATCGACACCAATTTTTTTAAGTTCTTCACGGTACCCCATACACGCCTTGATATTATCTTGTCTATCACGTTCATCATGATTAGTTGTGACTTCCGATACTTTGCTTGCTGACTTTTTTTCTTTGTTTTGAATAATGCCTAAATAAGTAGTAAGAAGTCTATCAGCCTCATCAACTGAAAGCTTATCTAAGTCTTGACTTTTTACTTTTGCTGTTTTGAGTATGTAATTGACAGTCTGCTCATCACCTCTAAAGTCAACTTTTAAATCAGATAACTTGGACCTATATTCACTCCACTTTATCATCTGTTCATTTTGACGTTTTTCTAGTTCTTTGCTTTTATCAATCTCAGGTAAATCCTCACCGGCATAGATATAAAGCCCTAAACCATGTCTTGCCAGCGCTTTAGTCAATGATCTCTGTATTGCCTTGTTAACATCAAACGACGTTACTTTATCTGCTGGTATTGATTTGTTTTTAAAGTCCATAACTGGTAAATATTCGATATGTTCTAAGCCATTTATAGTAACCCCTGTTTTAACCCAGCAAGTCAGGTTGTCTGTGTGATAACACCACCCTGCAGCATTCTCATAAATCGTATATGTTGCATTAGGATAAATTTTTTTAACTTCACCCCAAGCCCATGCCCATGATAAATAAGATAAACCGTTCTTTTCTTCTTTTTTGTCATTAACATTGATAGCATTTAAAACTGCGAAAACGTTACTGTAATCAGTCAGTGTATTAGCTTCAGCACTGATATCCTTTAATGTTTTATCGCTCATTTTCTTTCCTTTCTGCACATTTCGATGCAATCAGGACAAACAATATCAATCGTTTTACCTGTATCTATTTCATACCAATCATCAGTGATAGCTTCACCGCACCAATCACAAGTTGGATAAGTGTCGGTATCGATGAGACTGTCGCGATAATCTTCAACTTCCTTTTCAGCCTTTAATGCTGCTTTCGACATCTCTCTTTGAGTGTCAAAAAAATCACTCACTAGACTTGTTAAGTCCATTTTGTATTTCCTCCATAATCTCAACGATTTGTTGAGCATCTTCTGTCTCGCTCCACAGCTCACGCACACTTGCCACAGTACATCTGTTTAATTCTCTGATGTAATAACTCATCAAATTAAACATAGCGTGTAAGCCTTGTTCTTGGCTGTCATATGAGCAGTATTCTTCCCCACAAGTTATCCCTGCTGGGTTGTTGCAACTATTCCATAACTCGCTGCTACCATAGCCGGTTTCCCACGCAAAGGTAGCAAGAGCGAATGATGCATCTATACCATAATCAGTAGCCATCTCGTAAAATCTTGTACTATTGAGAGGAGTGAGATAACTACTGATTTTATCAAACGGTGTCATATTCACATCAATTCTGCGATTGACACCCGATGCAATTCATTTTTCTTTCAGTTCTACTTCTAGTTGTGAAATTCTGATTTCATAAGCTCGAATATGCTCATTACTATCCGCTAAGTCACTGATTGCTCTCTGTGCAGTCAGTTCAAGCTGATAATTTGTTTCTTGGTAACCAACTATTTCTCTGCGCTGGCTTTGGTTACAAATAAGCAACAGTACATTACATAGCACTAGAACCACAATTAAAATCAGTGCCTTATTGTTTGGCTTGACGTACTTATACATTTCATTCACCTTTACTGCTTTCATCATACGCTAAGGTTTGTTTGACGAACTCTTCAGCTTCTTCCACACTGTCAAACCAATTAACGTAACTGTCACAGTATTGCGATCCTGTGCAACTGTTTTTAGGTTTTTTATCTGCTTCAACTGTATCTACCATATTTGCCGATACTTTGCCATCACCGTAATAGCAGCTGACTACTGCATAATATTTCATATTCCCTCCACTTGCCTTTTTAGGCATAAATGTTATAATTTAGTTGATAATTTATCAGAGTTATCAACCTTGAGATACTAGCTTTGGTTGGCGCAGGTATCTCTTTTTTCTTGCTCTGCCGCTTCAATCGCGGCAAGTTTCCTGATTCGTGCCTCATCAATCATTAAATATTTGATAGCTGATGCAGTTGGCACTCTTAACTCGCTTGGCAGTATCTTGCCTGATTCAATGATTTTCTGCTGTACCTGCTTTTTTAATTGCCCAGCTTTTCTCATGCCACAATCCTTTAAGATAGCGATAGACTTAGTGCCTAATTCTAGCCGCTGCAATTCTCTCAGTTTTTCAGTTGCGCTAGATGGCTTTGTTAATTTTGACATTATGTCACCTCCTTTCTAATCATTTTGAATAGTTAATTAAAGCAAAAAGCAAATATCAAAATAATTGCAATTAAAACTCCAAAAAGTAGAAATAACATTGAAAAGCATAAAATTCCCCAAAACTTTTCATTATCCTTGTCAAATCTTCTTTTTCTATTTGAGTTTTTTGATAGTAAAATATCATTCATACCATAACCTCCTTTCTATTCAGATTTAAATAATTCGTTGACTTGTTTGCTAAATTTCCATTCCATCATGATATAATCATTTAAAGGAGATTTATTTATGGATAACGCAACTTTTAACTTCATTACAATCATACTTTCACTTGCTGCTCTTGCTTTTTCTTTGTTTAATTTTCACAAAGACCAAGTGTTTAAGAAAACATCAACTGAAACAGAGTTATTAAATACGATTTCTAACGCCCTAAATCATTTATCTGAATCAAACAAAAGTATGAGTGTTTTTGAAGATGATGATTCTCCACTAGGAACATCAATTCAAGACGCTTTCCAGTCAGCTTTGATTGGCGTTTTAGAAGCATATAACGATGCCTGCTATAAATTTTCCATTAATGCGGTTCATAAAAAACGCTTTTTAACGATTTACCGAGAAGATATTTTGAATTTGTTTAATGACAAGTCATATGCACATATCATCAACAATGACAAATTTATTTATCTTCATGAGTTCTACAATAAGCATCACTAAACTTGTCACATGTTTTGTAATACGGACAACCGAAAGCGTCAAACTTAGCATACGGCGGTCGCTTTAAAATTCCGCAATTCTTCACATTAGAGCATTTTCTGCCAAAATTTCTCATGGCTTCTTTTCTTTTGCGCATCATTATCAAATTGGCAAGAATTAAAAGTACCGAAAGTGCCAATGCTATAAAATACATAAATTCGATAATCATACATCGCCTCCTCTCTACTCATATTTGAATAACTTAATTTACATTCACACCCAAAGTCTTATAATGTAAGTGAAAGGGGGTGAGACATTGCCAAAAGCAAAAGTTAAGGTTATTTCAGAAACTCCTACAGGATTGAATAACCGTGTTTCAATAAATGGTACGCAATACACCAATAATCAAGCTTATAACAAAGCAGTAAGAGGCGAAGTTCCAGGCTATCATGGTGTAAAAAATTCTGATGGTACTAAATTCATTAGAAGCAATCCTGATGGAAACAAGAATAATAACCTTGACCATTAAACATTAGGCTCGCAATATTGCGGGTCTTTTGTTTCAACAATTACTTCGTATTCGTCTGAGACTATTTGTTTAATATCCTCCCTATCCTTAAATACTTTTACAACAAGTTTTTTATCAAATTTTCTAAAAACAGTAATCTCTGTAATTTCCATTTGAGTCACCTCCTTTCTAATCCTCAGATTTGAATAGCTCATTGACTTCAACACCTAAAGCATTAGTAAAATAAGTAGTGCTAAATTGCTGTTCAGCCTTAAATAAATCGGCAAAGTCAATTTTGTACATGTCATCAAGGTAAGTAATAAGCTGCTGAGCTATCAGGCCTTTTACAAAAATGGTTTGAGTGAAACACCCTCTTACAACTGGGATATTCAATTTAGGGTCATCATCGTCTGCTATCCGCTTTTTAAGCTTTCTTTTGAATTTAGCTATTGCGACTTCTATTTCATTTGATGATAAGTACACCTTTTTCCCGCATTTCTTGCAAACCAGCGTGGTAACATAATCACGCTTAATAAAGGGTGCATTTCCTCCAATTAGTTCGCCTAGTACCTTTCCGTATTCATGTTCACAAAACAATTTTTTAAACATTGGCTACTATCTCCCTGTGATATAATTAAAGATAAGGAGGCTAATCATATGCTAAATAAGACTAGAATCATTACTTTACTGAATCGCTTAAAAGAAAATAACGTCGAATTAACTGTAAAACTTTTAGCGAATGAATTGAACATAACTGAAGATGAAGCATTTAACGAAATTGAATTATTGATTAAAGAGAATTTTGTTAACTCACAACCAACAGGGTACACACCTAGTTCAAATGGCAAGTTAATTGAACTTGGGCATAGTTACTCAATAACTTCAAAATGTGAAGACTACTTGATTTCAAATAGAACCACTCAATTTTTAAAGTGGTATCCAATCGTAGTTTCTACTATCGCTCTCATAGTTTCAATCCTAGTTGCTATTTACAAATAAGAACCCAAATTGATATGCCAAGTGCTAATGTGCTTAGAATACATGACAGGACATAATAGTCTTTATCTTTCAATTCACTTCCTCCTTTCTAATCTTCAGATTTGAATAGCTCATTGACTTTAACGCCCTAGCACTTATAATGTAAGTGAAAGGGGGGTGAAACGATGACTAATGAAGAACGTGCACATGACATTGCTTTAGTCACAGCCAAATTAGCTTTTAAACTTAAAATAGATGAAGCCATAAAAAACGGTGATGCTAGCATCTCGGTAGATTTTTATACTACTTATAAAAACGCTTATGAGATCGCTTTAAAATCAGTAAATGAAGATTTTAAATAGAACACCTGTTGCATGTGGTCACCTGTATTTTTTTACCATCAAGCAATAGTTCAATTTTTATAGGCTTTTTCAAATTGGCAGATTTGGATAAAGCCTTTTTCTTTTTCCTTTTATTCACTTCATTTCCTCCTTTCCACTTTTCACTCTAAGTTTCTTAGAGTCGGTGTCCAAAAAAAAGAATATTAACCGAAATGCCAAATAATTTTGAAAGCATCTTTGCTTGGCGAATGGATGCCTTATCTGGCTCTTTTTCAATTTTGGCATATGTTTGAGGATGAATATTCAAATCATTTGCCACTTGTTCCATCGTCATCCCATTTAATAATCTAGCTTTTTCAAGTGTAATGCTTTCAAGCAAATCTTCCATTTCCATCACCTCCTAATAAAAATATACTCTAAGTTTCTTAGAATGTCAATATTATCTTCTTAGTTTTTTAGAATTTATCACGATTTATATTGATTTTTTTCTAAGTTTCTTATATTATATTCATAGAAGAGGTAATTAACATGACTACATTAAGTGATAATATAAAAAAATTAAGAGAAAATCATAAATTAACTCAAGATGAACTTGGTGATAGATTAGGTATCAGCGGAAAAACTGTTTCATCGTGGGAGAACGGCAGAAGTGAGCCTAAAATGGGAATGGTTGAAAAAATGGCTCATATCTTCGGATGTAAAAAATCTGATATTATTGACGAAGAACAAGGTAGCTTTGACGATCCGGATAAAGCTCTACTATTCATTTTTAAAAACCCCATCATGATGAACTATGGTGGTTATGATATAAATAAAATGAGCGATGAAGAAATCATTGAATTTGCTAACCAAACCGTAGACTATATGAAATATGCAGCACAAAAATATAAGAAATAAACTTCTTACATAGATAGTGTTATATTATATGATATTCTTTTTCCATAAAATGGGAGGGAATTTTATGAAATTCAAAGATATTATTAACACAGTATTAGAACTCGATTGCTTTGATGCTTATTGCTTAGCTGATCGGCTTGGTATTGACTTGGTTTACGACAACGATATGTTACAAAATGAACCAGCTAAATTAATCTGTTTGCCTGAACATACCATGCTCTATCTTAATGAAACATTAGGAACTAAAGAAGAATATCTAATTTACCACGAGATTGGGCACTATGTACTGCATAGTGATCAAGGCATTAATAAACTATTCAACAATCGACGCTTAGAGTATGAGGCTAATATGTTTGCGTGTCTCTGTTTAGTACACGCTGATTTATCTGCTGACTACTATTCCATGTATTTGATTAGTCAGGGTGTTCCACAAAAAATTGCACTCGACTTTCATGAGGCTATTTATCAATACAAGCAAACTGAGTTATTTGGTGATTGCTGGAGAATATTAGAATGTTAGGAATGGTATTTACGTCATAAGACGAGACACATATAAAAAATCACCCACCGGCGGCAACCAGTGAGTGACAGGTACAATAAATAACGTTTGAGACACGTGGTTTTTATTGTACCCAAATTGTACTACACATTTTCAATTTAGACAAGGAGGGTTATTATGATACAGGAATGCAATGTGATTGTGAGAACTAAAAAAAAAGATACTGCGGGAAATATCACCTACAAAGAAAAAGAAGTCAAGAAGTACCGCTTTAAGTGCTATTACACCACAGCAACGGGTGAAAGGAAACAGAAATGCAGCAAGTATTATCCAAGCAGACCTAAAGCAAAGGCAGCTGAAGATAAGTTCTTATTGGAATGTGAGAACCAAGTACATTTTCATGGTGTTAAATTCAGCGATCTTTACAAGATGTTTAAAACTGATTTGGAAAACAATACTGAAGAATCAACAGCAATTACAAAATTAAGTAAAACCGACAAACATATCCGTGATTACTTTAAAGACATGGAAATCGAAAAAATAACCCCATTAACCGTCAGACAGTGGCAGATGTCAATGCTTAATAGCGGATATATCATCCAAAAAGAAGATAAGAAGAAAAACATTCCAGAGCAAAAAAAGAAGTATTCTAAAACTTATTTATTAGAACTTCATACCCTTTTGACTTCAATACTTGAATATGGTATCAAGTATTATGGGTTAGTTAATAATCCGGCCAAGTTACAAGGAAACTTTAAAATGAAACGAGCAGAGAAAATAAATGATTTTGAAAACTTCTATACATTAGAAGAATTTAATAGATTCATCAAATTTGTCGATGACGAATGGAAAGATTTCTTCAATTTTTTGTATTATACTGGCTGCCGTTGCGGCGAGGCAATAGCTATAACATGGAAAGATTATGATGAAAAAAGCATCAATATCAATAAATCGTTAACACGCAAAACTAAAAAAGGATCGTATTTAATTAAATCTACAAAAACTTTATCATCAAGCAGAATTATTGATTTACCGAATAAGCTAATTGACATTCTTAACAAGCGCAAAGAATATGAACAACGCAAAGAAGGATTTACTGATGACTGGTTTATTTTTGGAAGTATGACTCCCATCACAGAGACAACCATGCGAAGAAAAGCTGACAAGGCTATGGCTGCCGCTGGTCTAAAACACATCACTATACATGGGTTCAGGCACTCTCATGCCTCTCTTTTGATTAATGGTAATCTAAATATTAAACTAATATCCGAGCGGTTAGGGCACTCTAGTGTCACTGAAACTTTGGATACATATACGCACATGTTCCCTGAGCAACGAGATGTTTGTGTATCTTATCTAAATGCTTTGAGCAATCAAAAAAAAAGCAACAATTAGCTTTCTATTTTTATACGATTATTTTATTTTTAAGGCATAAATAAGGCATAAATCATATTGGCATAAGAAAAACGCCCAGTAACAGGCGTTTATTGGTATTTTGGTGGAGCTGGCGGGAGTCGAACCCGCGTCCAAAAATAGTTCCTCGTACAGACGTCTACAGTTTATTTCATACTAGTTACTCAGCAAGTAGCGATGAACAAACTCTTCCTGAGGCGTTTGATGGAATTTTCATGATGCACTTCTCAAACAAAGGTACACCCCTATCCTTTATCTCTTACACCCAAACCAAGCCTAAAGGCAAAACCTGATTGGACGGCTGCAAACCAGTTGTTAGGTTAATTAAGCAGCAAAAGCAACTTGACGGTTTCCACCGAATAAGTTTGCTAAGAAATTTTTTCCAGTTATTTTTTAAGCCTTTACGTAGCGACACGACTGCAGTCTGCACCAAACATATCCCTGTCGAAACCATGACAGCCCCATGTTGTTGCCTACATATTATAACATAGGCAAGGGTATTTTCAACTTAATAATGACTTCTTAATGCTTTCTCAATTTCACGCTTGGCATCTCGTTCTTTCTCACTGTTGCGCTTATCATGCAGATCCTTACCTTTCGCAAGGGCAATTTCCACTTTCAAGCGCCCTTTACTCAAGTATACGGACAATGGCACGATCGTATACCCCTTCAGTTTAACCTTATCCTGAAGCTTACGAATTTCCGTTTTATGAAGCAATAACTTACGCACCCTTGTTTCATCATGATTGAAACGATTGCCATATTCGTAAGGGGAAATATGCATTTCCTTAACAAATGCTTCATTGCCGGAAAAACTGATATATGAATCCTTCAGCTGGACATGGCCCAGTCTTACCGATTTAATTTCCGTTCCCTGCAGCACAATGCCGGCCTCATAGCGATCCTCAATGAAATAATCATGACGTGCCTTACGATTCTCTGCAATTAATTTCCCCATACTCTCAACTCCTTTTAATAAATAATTTCGAACTGATCATTCATGATCTCATTCACAGCATCTATGAACAGCTGACGGGTTATCGTCTGTCCTGCATAGCCATTTAAACCATGCTGGGAAGCCAGTTCATCTGTATAATCTTTTAATAAATAAGACTTAAACTTGGTAAAAACCGGTTCAAAATGCGTGACTGTCGGATAGAATTTCACATTTTCAATGCTGATTGCACCTGTCTCACCATTTTTTCTGATTGACCAGGATGCCATACCGCCCAGCATATTTAAATCACCATCCTGAGCCGACATAAAATTTCCCAGTGAATAAATCACCAGCGTCTGATTGCCATTCTTACCTTCAACCCACTCCATTGGCTGAATGACATGCGGATGCTCACCAATCACCACAGCAACCCCTAGATCAGCAAGCAGCTGTGCGAAATATCTTTGCTCCTCACTGGGTATCGTAGAATATTCGATTCCCCAATGCATTGAAACAAGAATCGCGTCACATTTGCCTTGCAGAGCCTCAACATCCTCACGAAGCCGCTCTTCACTGTAAATATTCACTAAATAGTCTTTACCCTCAGGCAAGGGTATGCCATTGGTACCATAAGTATAACCTAAAACACCAAATTTTACACCATTTCTTTCGATGAATTTATCCTGATAACGCTCCTCTTCAGTCCGATTCAAACCCGTTGTTACAATTTCAGGATACTGTTCCCAAAAATTTTCAGAACTGATGATACCTTCCTCGAATTTATCCAGTGAATGATTACTGCTGGAGGCAATCCAGTCAAAGCCGGTATTAACCAGCGCCGTACCAATCTCCTGCGGTGAGTTAAACATCGGATAATGACTTAATCCCAGCTCAGTGCCGCCCAATATCGTTTCCTGATTGATATAAGCAACATCAGCCGCCTGTACATAGGACTTGATTTCCTCATACAGTTCATCAAATTCATAGCCCTGATGCCGAACCTCAGAATCATAATAAATAGCGCCATGAATCAGATTGTCCCCTACCGCTATAAAATCAACAACACGATCAGGCTTTGGTTCTACTATTGGCGTCTCTGCCTCAGGTTCCTTTATTTCAGGAACATCTATGGGTTCCTCAGCCTTGCTGCAGCCACTCAGCATCAAGAACGCTGAAAGAATTACAATAAGCTTCTTCATTTCCGCTTCCTCTTTTCAAATTCCTTCTTACTCTTCTTAGGCTTATGCTCCGGCTTTTTCAGCTTCTTATCTTTTTTATCCTTGCTCTTTTTATCCTTATCCTTTTTGCTCTTTATACCCTTTTCATTTACCAGCTGAAAATCAACCTGCTTTTTAAAACGGGAAGCATCAAGAACCTTCACCATGACCGGCATCCCCATTTTCAAAACCGTACCGCTGCCGCGGCCGATCAATGAACGGCTATCCTCATCATAATCATAATGATCTTCAAGGTTGGAGACATGAACCAAGCCCTCAATAGTATTTGCTAATTCCACAAAGATACCAAACTTAGTCACACTGCTGATGATGCCTGGATATTCTTCACCGATATGCTTTTCCATGTACTCAGCTTTCTTCATATCATCAACATCACGTTCTGCCATGACCGCATTCACTTCCGTGTCACTGCACTGAATCGCCGCTTTTTCCACCCATTTTTCATCCTTCTCCATAATACCGGCATCCGTTAAACCGTTAATGTAATACTTTCTCAGCATACGATGAACGATCAAATCCGGATAACGGCGGATTGGTGAAGTAAAGTGCGTATAGTCATTCAATGCCAAACCAAAATGTCCGATTGGTTTAGCATCATAGCGGGCCTTAGCCATACAGCGCAAAAGATATACAGACAATACAGGATATTCAGGAGTATTCTTAGCATCCTCCAGCATCTGCTGACACTGCTTAGGCCGCAGATTCATTACATTGCCTTTAAACTTATAACCCATGATATTAGCAATTTTCACAAAATCACGCATTTTCTTAGGTTCCGGCTGTTCATGAATTCTATAAACAGACGGTATTTCCATCCATTTCACATGAGCGGCTACACACTCATTGGCCTGAATCATGAAATCTTCAATAATTCGCTCAGCGATACCCCTCTCACGCAATACTACGTCAATCGGTTTTCCCTGTTCATCAAGGATCACCTTTCCCTCACGGGTATCAAAATCAATAGCTCCCAGACCTTCACGGCGGGTACGGATAATCTGACTTAAAGCCAGCATATCTTTTACCATTTCAAGCAGGTGCGGATATTGAGCGCAAGTTTCTTCATCACCATCGATAATTTTATTGACTGCGGTATAAGTCATACGCTCCGTAGTCTTAATAATCGAAGGATAAATTTTATATGAGATTATTGTACCGCTAGTATCAATATTCATATCACATGTCATCGCACAGCGTTCAACCTTAGGATTTAAGGAACAAATACCATTTGATAAATAATGCGGCAGCATCGGCACCACCCGATCCGCGACATAAACCGAAGTTCCGCGCTGATAGGCTTCCGCATTGATTTCACTGCCTTCTCTTACATAATAGCTGACATCGGCAATATGTACACTCAAACGATAACCGTTTTCTATTTTACTCACACTTACCGCATCATCAAGATCTCTGGCATCCTCGCCGTCAATCGTAATAATCAGCTCATCAGTACAATCTACACGGCCAGCCTTATCCTTTTCCTGAACACTTTCCGGTATATTCTTTAATTCATCCAGCACCGCCTGCGGGAATTCCGGTTCAATGTTATGCTCCAGCAGTACCGACAAGATATCCACGCCCGGATCATACTTGTAGCCGATGACCCGTTCAATTTTGGCTTTTAAAGTTTTGCCATATTTCGTAATAACAACCAATACCTTGGAATCATTAACAACCTTAAAATCCTCCATATTCGTGATCGTAAACGTATGATCATTAAAATTACTGTCCGGCAGAAAATACTTTCGGCCATCACGAACTTTAATCGTACCGATGACATTTTTTGTATTCCTTTCAAGAATACGCACTACCACAGCTTCGCTGCTGCCATCAGGAAAAGACTTTGTCTGAGCAAAAACAACATCATTATTTAAAGCAAGATTCATGCTTTCCCGATTAACATACCAGCTGCCCTCATCCGTGTCAATAAAGCCAAACCCTTTTGGATTGACCTTTAATACACCCTTGACATAGCCAAGCTCCTCTGCCAGAAAATAACGGTCACGCGCATCTCGAACAAATACGCACTCATCCTCCAATTCATTCAGAGCCTTCATTAATTCTTTAAATTGATTGGCTCCCTGTATATTTAATAATTCCTGATACTTGTCAACACTTATCCCTTTATTCCGATACTTACTGCTGGACATCATATCCAGACATAATTGCTTAATATCCATAAGCTCACCTTCTTTCCTTGATAAAAATAAAAAAGACCATGGTCGGTCTTTATTTAATACTCATTACTATTACAATAATGAAGAACAGAATTCCAGCAACCATTGTCATGTTGGAAATCACTTTTTCCGGTCCTCTTTCTTTTACATTTGAGAAGAGGTTCAACCCCTCAGCGCCTGTAAATGCTCCAGACAAACCATCGTTCTTACCACTTTGCATTAAAGAGAGAATTATTAATACGACCGATACAATCATTAATAAAATGTCTAACATAATAAGCCCTCCTTTCCTACGTACTTTTTAAGTATACCAATATTAATTAAAAATTGCAACACATACCGGTAGATTATATCAAAACTTCTCTATATTTACAAGCAATTTTTAACAATCAGGCTGAAACAGCAAGGAAAAGCCTTATTATCTACTTATTATATATCCATTAAAACGCATAATACCTAAATTTTTATGAACGAAGCTGAAAATAATAAATACGATAAAGTTTATCAGCCCAGCTATTGGCATAAAATAAGCGAAATGCCCATTTTGTTAAGCCGGATAGTTTATCTGACCATTGCTTTTCTGTAAAGGAGCGGATGGCTGTACAGCCTATACCGGCAGTCAAGCTCTCAAACACGTTTGGATCATCCATCCCCCAGCGGATCACAGCCCCCATTGCATTCACTGGATTCTTATATTTAGACCACCATAACGCTGACTTCGAGTAAGCATCAAATACATAGTCAGCTCTCTTAAACTTTTGCTTTAAAGCTAAAATCAGGGCTTTATTTTCTTCTTCACTCAGATACATCGTTAATCCTTCAGCCACAATCAGCACAAAGCTTTGATCACTGATTTGAATCTGATTCAGCCACTCGAAAGACAGCACCGATGATGCAATCATATGATAACGCTCATCCTCCTGATAATAATTCTTACGCACAGCAATCACATCTGTAAGATCCAAATCATACCATTGCTCATAATCACCACTCACACGCAGACAGCGGGCATCTAAGCCGCAACCAAGCGTAATGATGATCGCATGCTCATGAGTTTGGATAAAGGTTCTGACATACTCATCTAAAATCGCTGCTCTGATACCCATGTATATTGTAAGAAATCTGGACTTAAACGCATGGTCAAAATCATAGTCAACACTGCTGACAATTTCAGCCGCCTTTTCATCTTTTAAAATATCACCATATTGATGTACTTCCGCCTTACTATATAATGGAATAAACAACGTTTCACTTTCCTTTGTCAGTTTTTTCATCACTTTTCAATCCCTTCGGCTAACCGCTTATTATTATCTTCAGTATAGCATTAAAACAATGCAAACGCACCCATCCATCTCCTTTATGACAATTCTGAAATTAAAAAACATCAGCTTGCGATAATATATGCAGGCAGAGCATATAATCTCGTTGAAAAATGGCGGCAATACGCAAAAATTTTACGAGTTCAATTGCTTTGACATGCATACAGCAGATTCATTTATCACCATTTTTAGAACTATTTTTTTAATAAATACGGCTGCTTTATGCCTAAGAATGCAATTTCCTACAATATAAAAAATCCACGTTTTATGAGAACGTGGATTCATTTATGATTAAATCAACTATTTAGCAATGTTATAGAATGCTGTTTTGCCAGATGGGAATTCAGCTGAAGCACCTAATTCGTCTTCAATTCTGATTAACTCATTGTATTTAGCAATACGGTCTGTTCTTGACATTGAACCAGTCTTAATTTGACCTGCATTGAATGCAACTGCGATATGAGAAATCGTAGTATCTTCAGTTTCACCTGAACGGTGAGAAACAACTGCAGTATAACCAGCTTCTTTAGCCATTTGCATGGCATCGAAAGTTTCTGTCAATGTACCGATTTGGTTAACTTTGATCAGGATAGAGTTAGCAGTATTTGTTTCAATACCTTCTTTTAAGATAGCAGGGTTAGTTACGAACAGGTCATCACCAACTAATTGAACTTTGTCGCCTAATTCAGCAGTCAGTTTTCTCCAGCCGTCCCAGTCTCTTTCACCTAAGCCGTCTTCGATAGAAATAATTGGATACTTAGCAACAATGTCTTTGTACCAAGCGATCATTTCATCAGTAGTCTTGTTGCCTTGACCTGATTTCTTTAATTCATACATCTTAGTTTCAGTGTTGTAGAATTCAGAAGCAGCAACGTCCATTGCGATCATGAAATCTTCACCAGGTTTGTAACCAGCAGCATTGATAGCTTCCATGATTACTTCCAGAGGTTCTTCATTGCTTCCTAAGTTAGGAGCATATCCGCCTTCATCACCAACAGCAGTGATGTGACCTTTAGCTTTTAATACTTTTTTCAGATTGTGGAATACTTCAGCACCCATTCTTACAGCTTCCTTGATTGAACCAGCACCAACCGGCATAATCATGAATTCCTGGAAGTCAACTGAAGAATCAGCATGGCTGCCGCCGTTTAATACGTTCATCATTGGTAAAGGAAGTTTCTTACCGTTGAATCCGCCTAAATATCTGTATAAAGGCATACCATAGTAATCAGCAGCTGCATGTGCGCAAGCCAGTGATACACCTAAGATTGCATTAGCACCTAATTTAGATTTATCTTTAGTACCATCCAATTCGATCATCTTGTTGTCAATAGCAACTTGATCAGTAACATCCATACCGATTACTTCTTCAGCAATAATGTCATTAACGTTGGCAACAGCCTTTAATACACCTTTGCCTAAGAAGCGTGATTTATCACCATCACGTAATTCAAGAGCTTCACGTTCACCAGTTGAAGCACCAGACGGAACCATTGCGCGTCCAAAAGCACCAGATTCAGTAGTTACTTCTACTTCGATAGTAGGATTACCACGTGAGTCTAAAATTTCGCGAGCGTAAACATCAATAATAGTTGACATAAATATAAGTCCTCCTTGATCATTTTTACACAAGAAGTATACCACAGTTTTATCTATAAATAAAGCTATTTATGCTTCTTAATTTGCTTATTCTTAAGTAAATAAAAGCCGAAAATAACAAGGATCGCAGGCCAATATTGAATAAAGGCAAAAGAAAGCGTATACACGATTTGTTCCAAGTCAAAATTCGGTTTCAGCAGCAGGATAAAGCCCGTACTGATTAAAATAATTCCGATGCGACGGCGCATAATTTTCACTCCTTATACATAGTATAGAGGCAATGATTTAAAAATGCTGTCGATATAAGGATCGTTTACCAATCATCGCTGGTAACTTTTTCACCGATATAAGCTTCTATGGATGAAAACGGAAGATTCAGCAGATAAGCCGCTTCACCGTGAAAATAGTTAGCTGCCTGTTTTGCATATGCTTCCTCATAGGGCTGCAGACGCTGATCCTGACCATGCAGATAGGCTGTTTTAATCACTCTGATCCATTCCAGCTCATCATACTTGTCCATCGCCTGCTGATAAAATTCTTTTCTTACCTTTTCATTCGGTGCCTGAATTACCGTAATAAAACCGACACGGTCAATCATTTCGATTATTTTATCCTTTGAGCATATTTTTCTTACGATATCCGAAGCCTTCAGCTCAGCAAGTGTACCATCGCTGACGCATTGAAAACGGCCTTCATTTGTCTTAAACCAGATACCGCCCTCGCGATGAACGACTGCCTCAGCTGCCAACAGATTCTGGAATTGCTTTTCTGTCATATCGGTTAGGCTGCCTCAATCTGTTTTAAAATAAACGGCAGTACCTGATCGCGGTCAATGTGCAGAACATAGGCAAATTCTTCATATAGAATTTTCTCCGCTTCCGCAAAGATTTGTTCATCCGCATTATGCAGCTTTCTGCCCTTTTGCTGCTGCTCCTGCTGATGCAGATATAAGGTTTTAATCAAGCTGATTAATTCAGTCCGATCACTGCCCTTTAAAATGTTCCGGTACTTCTCTTTACGCAGATTATCATTATCAATCCAGATCAATGCTTTATCCGGCATTGTACGAATCAATCTGTAAATTTCATCAGATGACAAAGCCTTACGCATTTTAGCCATTGCTTTTTCATTATGAACAGGAACCGAAATTACTGCATTTTCATTATAAACCGGTTTCAGAATATAGTATTCATTCACTTCACCATTTATTTTTTTGGTTGTAATATCGGTTATTTTACAAACTCCCTGTGCGCTGTATAATACAAGATCATCTACTCTATACATACCTTCACCTCTTTCTTTTACTGCTGCTCAACCTGCTTTAAATAAAAAGCGTGCAGCATGCTCTAACTGGACTTACGTTCCGCAAAGCAAACTACACGTTGAGTTCTCTATTAGTATACCACAAATCAGCGAAAAATGCATGTCCATCAAGCAAAAAAGCGGATTTAACCGCTTTTTACTTATTTCTGATGATGGATTTAACCTTGAAATTATTAGCTTCAAGATCCTTTGCTAATTCATCCGTTTCCATCAGATTAGTCCGCAGTACAACTTCGCACTTTGGATCATCCGCATGATCACGGTAAACGCCGAGATGGGAGATGTTCGCGTTGTTATTGACAAATATTTTGGAGATAGTTCCAATCACACCGATGCCATCTTCCACCTCAACCGCAACACGGCTGCCTTTTTCATTATAACCAAGCAGATCCAAAAATGCTTTAAATAAATCATTCTGAGTCAGAATGCCGACAATTTTATCATCATCGCTTACAACCGGCAAACAGCCGATATCATATTTCAGCATTAATAAAGCCGCTTCTTCAAGCAGATTATCCTCACGAATCGTAATCAAATCCTTTAATTTTATCATTACCGTCTTTACCGGTGTTTTATTCAGCAGATAATTCAATTCAAAAATACTCAAGCTCGTAGCACCGTTGGCACCCTTGGAAGAGATCAGACTCTTGGTAACCAAACCGGCTAACTTGCCGTTTTCAATTACCGGCAGACGATGAAGATTTTTTTCAGTCATTGTATCTGCAGCTTCTGACATAGTGGCATTCACATCAACTACGATTGGATTTCTAGTCATTCTATCTTTTACTATCATAATTAACCTCCCAGATAGGCTTTCTGAATTTCTTCACTCTCTGACAGCTCTTTGCCAGTACCGCTCAGCACGATTTTGCCGGTTTCCATAACATAAGCCCGATGTGCTACGGATAATGCCATACGCGCGTTTTGTTCGATCAGCAAGACCGTCGTACCTTTTTTATTAATATCCTCAACAATATTGAAGATTTCCTTAACCAGAATCGGTGCCAGACCCATGCTTGGCTCATCCAGCAGCAAAATCTTCGGCTTAGCCATTAAAGCACGGCCCATTGCCAGCATCTGCTGTTCACCGCCGGACAAGGTTGAAGCATCTTGATTGCTGCGCTGCTTCAGGATTGGAAAGCGCTCATAGACATCTTCTATATCCGCTTTTATTCCTTCTTTATCCTTACGCAGATAGGCACCCATGATTAAATTCTCATAGACGCTCATGCCAGGAAAAATGCGGCGTCCCTCAGGAACCTGAGTAATTCCCGCGTTTACAATATCCTTAGCATTCATCTTCGTGATGTTCTTGCCGAGGAAAACAACTTCCCCACTCGTTTTTTTAATCAATCCGCTGATTGCGTGTAAAAGTGTCGTTTTACCAGCGCCGTTGGCACCAATAAGCGAAACGATCTCACCTTCATTTACTTCAATATCAACATCCTTTAAAGCATGAATAACACCATAATGGACATTTAAACCCTTTATCTCAAGCATAGCCATATTAAATCTCCTCCCCCAGATAAGCTTCAATTACGCGAGGGTTGTTTTTAATTTCTTCAGGATTGCCATGAGCAATCAGCTTGCCATAGTCCAGAACATAGATACGTTCACAAATAGTCATAACTAAGGACATATCATGTTCAATCAGAATAACGGTTAAATTAAAATCCTCTTTGATTTTATGAATCAATTCTGTCAATTCAGCAGTTTCCTGCGGATTCATACCGGCAGCCGGTTCATCCAGGAATAAGATTTTAGGTGAGGTTGCCAGCGCACGGGCAATTTCAAGACGGCGCTGTTCGCCATAAGGCAGATTCTTAGCCAGTTCATCCTTTTTATCATATAGATGAACTACCTTCAGCAATTCCTCAGCCTCGCGCTGAACACGCTCTTCCTCAGCATAGAATTTAGGCAGACGAAGAATCGCCGCCGCGGTGCCATATTTAATATTTTTATGCATCGCAATCTTTACATTATCCAAAACGCTTTGACTTTTAAACAGACGGATATTCTGAAATGTACGGGCTAGGCCCATCGCTGTTACAACATAAGGTTTTAAGCCGCCGATACTTTTCATTTTACCATCGACATTCAATTCAATTTTACCGCTGCTTGGTTCATAAACACCTGTTAATAGGTTAAACAATGTCGTTTTACCAGCGCCGTTAGGACCAATCAAACCAATTAATTCTCGTTCATTCAGTTCCATGTTAACATTGGATACCGCGCATAGACCGCCAAAATTTTTAGTCAGTCCGCTCACTTTTAAAACATTCATTTTTTAACCTCCTTTCTCTTCTTAAAGAAATTGCCAATTCCGGAGAAAGTAAATTCTTTGGTGCCCAGCAAGCCGCTAGGTCTGAAGATCATAATGCAGACTAAAGCAATGCCATAAACAATCATCCGCACACTTGAGAAGTTCTGCAGGAATGAATTCAGCAGTCCAATAACAATTGCCGCAATCACTGATCCAGTCATACTGCCCATACCGCCAAATACTACCATTACAAGTATATCAATTGATTTATTAAAGGTAAACATTTCCGGTTTAATTACATAGAAATTACCCGCATACATCGCGCCGGCTATTGAAGCGATCACCGCGCCGATAATAAATGCGTAAACCTTATATTTAGTTGTATTGATACCCATTGCTTCTGATGCGATTTCATCCTCACGCACTGAAATACAGGCACGCCCCGGCGCACTGCGTACAAAGTTGATAATCACAATCAAGCAAAGCATCAGCACTCCATACATAAACGGAAAGTTCAGCATCTTAGGTAATACTAAACCCGCCGCGCCATTTGTGATTTTCATATTCAGCACAACGATACGGATGATTTCACCAAAGCCTAAAGTGGCAATTGCTAAATAGTCACCCTTTAACCGCAGAGTTGGAATCGCTACAATCATCGCTACAATAGCACTGATAATTACACCAATCAGAATTCCCAGCATAAAACCAGTCATTGAAGGCATCTGTTTTACCATAACACCGGCACTATATGCACCGATACACATAAAACCAGCATGACCTAATGAGAACTGTCCGGTAATACCAATGATTAAATTCAATGAGGTGGCCAGAATGATATTAATGATGATCGTTGTAACAACGGTCTGATATACAGAATCAATGATTCCCGCAGACATTAATACACTAAGCAATACATAGGAACCAATCATACTCAGAATCCAGCATAAGTTATATTTATTAAACATTTTTTTCATAAGCTTATACCTTTTCCTTTACATTCTTACCAAGCAGACCTGCCGGCTTAATAATCAGGATAACAATTAAAATGATATATACAACGGCGTCTTTATACAGAGAACCGCCGTAACCGCTGACCAACGCTTCCGCGATACCGATAAAGAAACCGCCGAACATCGCGCCCGGAACAATGCCGATACCGCCAAATACCGCCGCGATAAAAGCTTTTACACCTGGTACCATACCCATTAATGGATTGATGGAATTATAATAAATACCAACTAATACACCTGCCGCGCCGGCAAGTGCTGACCCGATTGCAAAAGTGTAGGATATTGTCGCGTCAACATTAATACCCATTAAACGAGCTGCATCCGCATCAACCGATACCGCGCGCATCGCACGGCCAACCTTTGTCTTCTTAACAATCGTCTGCAGAATCAGCATCAATACGATCGTTGTAACAAAGATATAAATCTGTTGATAAGAAATGCGCAGTCCCGCAAACTGAATGACTTCTGTACTCAGCACATTAGGAAAAGCACGTACATTAGTACCCATAAACCGCTGTGTCATCGCCTCGATGAAATAGGAAACACCAATAGCGGTAATCAGCGCCGCGATTCTAGTTGCATTACGCAGCGGCTTATAAGCGATGCGTTCAATAACTACACCTAAAATAGCGCAGCCAACCATTGCGATAAGCAGTGCCGGAAAGAAACCTACTCCTAGTACCGTAATGGCCATAAATCCGATGTAAGCTCCCAGCATATAAATATCGCCATGAGCAAAGTTGATTAATTTAATAATTCCATAAACCATCGTATATCCTAATGCGATCAGCGCATAGATACTTCCCAGCGACAGTCCGTTAATCAATTGTTGGAAAAATACTGTCATGATTCTACCTCCCTTTAAAATTGGTAAAATAGGAGAAAGATTTCTTTCTCCTATTCAGCGAATTTTCACTTTAAGATGATCTTATTCAGTAGGACTGACAGATACAGCTGTAGATTGAACGCCGTCAACCAGTTCAACAACTAATACTGATTTAATTGGAGTATGTGTTTCATCAAATGTAAAGTCACCAGTAACACCTGAGAAATTAACTTCAGTCAATGCTTTTTGAATTGCTGCAGTATCAGTTGAGCCGGCTGTTTCAATTGCTTGGATCAAAAGATTAGTAGCATCAAAGGCAAGCGCTGCAAACATTGCCGGTTCTTCACCATATTCAGCTTTAAATGCATCGATGAATGCCTGTAATTTATCAGAAGCGCCAACTGTTGTATAAGCAGTTGTAAAGAAAACATCATTCAGTGCAGATGCACCTGCTAATTCTACTAAAGTCGTTGAGTCAAAACCATCAGCACCGATAATTGGAACATTAATGCCCATATCTCTTGCTTGTTTGATGATCAGCCCAGCTTCATTATAATAACCCGGGATGTATAATACGTCAAATTCTTTAGAAGCTAATGTAGTTAAAACAGAAGAGAAATCAGTATCTTTATCCTGATAAGATTCACTGGCAACAATTGTACCACCAAGTTTTTCAAATTGTTCTGTAAAGGCTTCTTTTAAACCTAAAGCGTAATCACTTGAAGATGAACCATAAATTGCTGCTTTCTGAGCTGACAGGTTATCAACAGCATATTGAGCCATAGCAGCACCCTGATAAGAATCTTCAAAGCAAACACGGAATACATAATCATATACAGCTGATGTAGGATCATCAGGATTAACTAATGTTTGATTATTAGCGGTAGCGCTTGGTGAAATTACCGGCACTTTCGCATCATTCAAAATCGGATAACTAGCTGCAGATGCACCAGAAGTCGCAGGACCTACCACGCCAGCAACGCCGTCTGATACAAGCTTTGTAGACAAGCTGACAGATTCAGTCGGATCTGACTTGTCATCATATTCAACAGCTACATACTTATCACTGCCGGCTGCTTCATTGGCCAATTTGATTGCAAGATGAGAACCCTTGCTTTCAGCTGTGCCGTAATCAGCAACATCGCCAGTCAATTCATAGTGCAGACCAATCTTGACTGCATCAGTACCTGCGGTACCGGAATCGTTAGGTGTATCCGGAGTACCGGAACCAGAGTCATTACTGCATGCCGTTAATGTCATTGCGGAAAGGCAGGCAACGGCAAACACTTTCATTAATTTTTTCATATGAACTATCTCCTTTGTCATTTGATAGTTATTAGTATATTACATTTTCAGTTTTTTTCAATAGCTTATTACATCTTTTTACATATTTTTTTGATAATTTTCATGTTTTCATAGCAAGCAGCGTCATTTTTCGTTCTATTTTCGAACATCCATGCTGAAATAATACTTAAAGCCAGTAAAAAGGAAGGGCATAAGTGCTATGACACCTTCCTATAAAAATCTTTTCTGCTTATTATTGTTGGGGGATAATCAAAATTTCGCCTGGATAAATTATGGCTGAAAGTGTTTTTCCATTGCTAACAGCCAATGTATACATATCCACATTAAACATTCTTGCGATACTCCAGAAACAATCACCAGATTTAACTGTATATGTCTCTTTATTCTTTTCAGGTGTATCTGCCTGTGGTTTTGAAGCTGATATGTCTGTTGCTATACCAAAAATATCAAACTTGTAGTCTTTTCCATCAATGTTCTTAATCTGATTTTTTACAGCAGCACCGTTTTCAAAGTACATCCACTGACCGGCATCATTTTGAGTCCAGCCCTGATCAAGCGTTCCATTCATTGTCAGCTTAATAAAACGATGAATTATAGCGGATACTTCAGCTCTAGTCACGATTCCCTGCGGATCAAACCTATTCTCTGATTTACCAGCCAGGATACCGGCCATCTGCAGCTGCTTTACTGCATCTGCTGCCTCAGCAGAAATTTTTGAAGCATCAGCGAAGATATTTTCAGCATAGATAGCTGGTAAATTCATTTTCATTGCCTTCGTGTAATTGAATAAGATCAATGCCATTTCTTCACGGGTTATTGCTGAATCAGGAGCAAAGGCAGCTGATGTTTTACCGTTCATTATATCTTTTGTATTTACCCATTCCACATAACCCATGTAATAGGCATCCTTCTTTACATCGGTAAAACTGCTCTTTGTATAACCGCTGATATCCGCATTAGCCATTCTGCCCAATATAGCAGCAAGTGTTCCCCTGCTTACAGCGGCATCAGGACTAAAGCTAACATCATTCGTGCCCGCTAATAAACCGCGGTTCACCATAAACTGAATGTCATCCTTGGCCCAATGATTTAAGATATCATTAAAGTTAGCCGCTGCATTATAACCCACTCCATATAATGAGAAATGATTGGTAGTGAAACGCAATAGTTTATTTTCTGCATCATATACAGAATTTGCAATTGCCGCCGCATTCTCCACTTCATCAATATATACAGCAAATAAATCACTTGCTTTTTCGCCAGCTTGTAAAGTATACGGTATAGTAACTGAAACCAAGCCAGTACCAAAATCTGACACACGTTTGCTGCCATATGAAGCAGTCAAACTAAATACCGGACGCTCACCAATTAAATGCTTAATACTGGCTGTGAGCTTATTATTATCTTGTTTGACAACAGTAATATTCACATCTGCCTTTGCCTGACGATAAATTTCTTTTATTGCCACTAGATTCATATCTATCTGAATATCCGGATTATCTAATACAAGCACAGTATTCACAATTTTTTTATTAATTATCGTTTCCTGCGTAACCTTAGGTAAATTGACAGTAACACCGCTGCCTGTCAAATTATTGGTATCAACATGTATCACAAGCGAGATACCGCTTTTTGGATCGCCATTTTCCTTTGCTTCTGCTTCAGCTTGTTTTACAGCATCTTTAATAATCTGTTCAGGGAGTGTAACAATTGTATTGCCGCTCTCGTCAACATTACCTTCCACCTTAATCTCACCTTCTGTAATGGTGCTTGGTGTTTCATCTGTGGATGGTTTGCTTGAAGGTCTGCTGCCGCCGCTCGATGTAGTATGGGTTCCTGTTTTAATTGCCGCCTTAAAAGTATCAACAGCCGTGTTCAGCGCATCTATCGCATCTTGAACTTCTGATAAAGTTGTCACTGTGTCTATTGCATCCTCAGCTTCGCTAATTGCATCGGTGAGTGCCTTCATTTCAGCTGTTGTGACAAACTTAGTACCACTTGAAACCGACGAAGCAGGCTGATTGCTGACAGTTACGTTATTCTTTGCTTGAATTGCTGCGGTAATTGCCGTATCAAGTGCAGTAGTATCAGGTGGAATTGTCACTTTTGCGCTGCCAGATTTACTTGAATCGGCATTTGAGGTGGCTTTTACGGTCAGTGTTGATGCAGTCTCATCTTCTGCAATGGTTAAAAGGCCAGTATTACTGATCGTTGTACCGGGATTCGTGCTGCCGGAAACAGACCAAGTCACCGCTAAATTAGGTTTATTTATACTGCTGACAAGAGCATTAAATTGTTGTGTTTTACCAGCTTTTAATCTTACAGTCTCAGGTAAAACGCTCACTGAGACAATTGCCGGAGATATTGAAGGCTGTAAGTTGCCATTTATTGTACCACCGTTAATCTCGATATCATTAGATGACAAGTCAAAGATTGCATAACCACCGCTAGTCTTTGCCCAAACAGTACCACCATTTACTACAATTGTACCTGAGACATTAATGATTCCATAGCCTGATGCTGTCGTTAAGACCGTACCACCATTTATAACAATACTTCCATTAGAAGTATTATAAATAGAAGCAGTACCACTCGATGTAGTCATTAACATGCCTGTCTTGTTTGTAGTGTTATCTGTCATTGTAAGATTCGCATTATTTTCAAGTTGAATTGCAGAGATTCCCCCACTGCTAGCTACGGTTTGTCCGTTTAAATCAATTGTAAGGGTCTTGCCAGAAATCGTTACGCCAGCGTTGCCAAGATCAATGTTTGAATTAATTTTTAACGTATCGCCGGAATTTGCATTTTCAATCGCATCAGCAAGACTAGCATAAGAATCTTTTATAAGACCTTCACTCGAAATAACGTCAACAGCACCAGCAATTTGTTGAGTTGGGAAAACCTTGCCAACTGTACCACTTGTTTTATTATAATAATTATTTAGATTATCATAGGTTACCCCTGTGCCATTTGTATTGAAATATACTGAGTAGCCTTGAGGAACTGATGTATTTTCTACTGTACCACCATTTACTTCAAGAATTATTGCCGCTGGTGACGGCACGGCATTAAGATAAATCGCACTGCTGCCATTAGAAGCATTGGTAACTTTTGCCACATCGCTGATAGTTATTTTACCGGTAGAAACATTATAGATTGTATGTTTTATATTGGCTGATACTGTACCGCCGCTGATATTAACCGTACCAAGAGATCCATTGTAAATTGCATAACCAGCACTTGCTGATACTGTACCACTTGAAATTTTAATATTGCCATCTGTTGAATTAAGAATTGCAGTACCCTTCAAAGCCGAAATAATGCCGCCGCTGATTTCTACTGAACCTGAAGAATAATTAGTGATTGTATAACTACTGATTCCATCTGTCGTAATTACTTCCCCGCCGGATACTTTAATACTTCCGTTGGAGTGGTTATAAATCGCGCTAGTTGGATTACCCTTTGATTCAACCTTGCCGCCTGTAACAGTGACTTTGCCATCAGCATAATTATAGATTGCAGTTGGCCCCATCGTAGAAAGATTTTCTACTGTACCGCCATTTACTTCAATTTCACCATCATCATAATTATAGACCGCTATGCCTTCATATTGAGCATTTGATGACACTATACCTCCATTAATTATTATAGTGCCAGTGCTGCTGTTGTAAATAACTCTGCTGCTGTCGCCTGTTGCTTCTAATGTACCACCCTCTATTAAAATAGTACCTGAGCCTCCATTATAAACAGCCCGTCCTGAAGCTCCGGTTGAAGTTATTTTTCCGCCTGTGGCTGTATCAGTGATAGTTAGCGTTGAATCAGCAGAAAATGTGATTGTATTACCCCTGCTCTGAGAGATCGTCTGTCCATTTAAATCAATAATCAATGGTTTGTTAATTACAATACTTATATTCCCAAGATCAATATCTTGCGTAAGCTTTAACGTATCTCCATCATTTGCTGATGAAATTGCTGATTGAAATCCCTCAGCATTATTAACAGCAATTTCATTCTCGTTCAATATTACCGGACGCGTACCAATAATTGCTTCATTCAGCGAAGTGACAGCCATAAGCAGATCGCTGTGCTCCTCACTAAATTGTTTTGCTTCTTCCTCACTTAAAGCCTCAAAGGCTGTCATAGCTGCATCAATTTGTTTGAGTATAACATTGATTTCTTCCTCTGACGTTATCTCTGCAATACTTTCACTTGCAGGCAATGCCATGAAGCGTGATACCGCATCTTCATAAGCTGTTGATACTGTATGTAAACCATTTTCAGTATTTTCTAAGGGATTAATACCCCCCCCCCGATTAGATTCGGCTAACTCTGTTTCTGAAGTGTTATCTTGGTCTAAAGGCAATTCCTCTTGATTAGCTAATACCGTTGGCATCAGACTCAAACACATACAGAGACTTAATGCTGCTGCCGTTAAACGATAGCTTCTTCGATTGATAATTGATATCTCCTCCCTTTCTTTAATTAAAAAGCTTTCCCTTAATTTTTTCTGAATTCCCTGAACATAAGTGTATAGGGTATTCCCACAACATACTAAAAACAACACAATGACAGCCATAAAACGCAGCCGCTTATGCCGCTGTCCAAAGCTGATAAACATATCTACTATTTTTTCAAACATATCAGAGCCTCCTCACAGAATAGTTTTTTAAGGATTTACGCCTTTTTGCAAGGGTGTGAAAAATCATTCCGCACTAACAGAAACCATCAACAATCAGTGAACAATGCTACTCTAACCCCTCCTTTAATCTGAATCAATTTTAATGTTTCACCGCTGCAATTTAATTGCCGGTTCTGCCTGCCGATTATGATATTTACTTTAGATACACCACTTTATGTAAATTTTAACAAAAGACGTATTGTTTAAAAATGAACTCTTCCTAAGTGGGACATTTATCTTCCTAAATAGTTTGGTTAAGAATTATAATAGACTAATTTTACATAAGCTAATCATGTTAAGTGAGCCATTTAAGGCCGCAAAAAAAGGATCATGAGTTTTCACGATCCTTTAAGTATTTCAATTAGCGAGTTTTTTCAATTAATTCTTTAAATGAATCAACCTTTAATGAAGCACCGCCGATTAATGCACCATCGATGTCTTCCATTGCCATGTATTCTTTAATGTTTTCAGGTTTAACTGAACCGCCATATTGAATACGTACTTTAGAAGCACATTCATCGCCATACATTTTAGCTACTTGATCACGCACGATGTGACAGCAGTTTTGAGCGATTTCTTTAGTTGCTGATTTACCTGTGCCGATAGCCCAGATTGGTTCATAAGCAATTACCAGATTTTCTACACATTTAGGGCATAAATCAGCTAAACTGCCAGTTAATTGATCACGGATAACTTTTTCAGTTTCACCAGCATCAAACTGAGCTTCTGTTTCACCGATACAAACGATAGGTGTAATATCAGCTTTAATCAGTCTCTTAGCTTTTTTATTTACTGTTTCATCAGTATCGCCAAACATTTGACGACGTTCTGAGTGACCGATGATGCAGTATTTAACACCGATTTCTTCCAGCATAGGAACTGAAACTTCACCAGTGAATGCACCATTGTCTTCAAAGTGGCAGTTTTCAGCAGCAACGATTAAGTTTTTAGCTGCTTTGTTAGCGTCGTTCAACGCAAGGAATGAAGTTGCTACACCATATGTAGCGCCATCATGGCAAAAAGGATCAACGGCATTGATGAATTCAACTGCTTCCGCGATTGTTTTATTCATCTTCCAGTTTCCGACAATAATAGGTTTTCTCATAATTAAGCTTCCGCGATTACCGCAATACCCGGTAATTCTTTTCCTTCCATATATTCAAGTGATGCACCGCCGCCAGTAGAGATGTGTGAGAATTTTTCAGCAAATCCCAATTGGATAGCAGCTGCCGCAGAATCACCGCCGCCGATTACAGTTGTAGCGCCAGGTAATTCAGAGATTGCTGTACATACTTCTAATGTACCTTTAGCAAATGGTTTCATTTCAAATACACCCATTGGGCCATTCCATACAACAGTCTTAGCACCAGCCAGTGTTTCTTTATAAAGCGCAATTGTCTTAGGACCGATATCCAGACCCATCATATCTGCAGGGATTGCATCATTATCAGCAACCTTTGTATTTGCATCTTCAGCAAATGCATCTGCGCATACGTGGTCAACTGGCAGAACCAGCTTATCTCCGCCCTTAGCCAAGTATTCTTTTGCTAATTCAATCTTATCTTCTTCAACTAATGATTTACCAACTTCAAGACCCTGAGCCTTTAAGAAAGTATAAGCCATACCGCCGCCGATGATAACTTTATCAGCGATTTTCAGCAGGTTGTCAACAACAGCGATCTTATCAGATACTTTTGCACCGCCGATGATAGCAACGAAAGGATGTACTGGTGTATCAACAGCAGCACCCAGCATTTTAACTTCTTTTTCTACTAAGAAACCTAATGCTGATGGCAGAATTGAAGGAATACCTGCCGTAGACGCATGGGCACGGTGAACTGAACCAAATGCATCTTCAACAAATAAATCACCTAATGAAGCCCAATATTTAGCTAATTCAGGATCATTCTTGCTTTCACCCTTTTCATAACGGGTATTCTGCATCAATACGATTTCGCCGTCTTTCAGATCAGCAACTGCTTTTTCTAATTCTTCACCGCGGGTAACTGGTACAAAAGTAACCTTTGTATCAACTAATTCCGCAAGGCGCTTGCCCACAACTTCCATGTTGTTTTTCTTCTTGTCAGCTTCGCATTTTTCAGGATCTTTATGATCTACTTTGCCTAAGTGAGACATCAAAATGACTCTTGCCTTATTTTCAACTAGATACTTGATTGTAGGTAATGCTTGAACGATTCGGTTGTCGTTTGTAATCACGCCGTCTTTTCTAGGTACGTTGAAATCGACACGAACGATTACGCGTTTGCCTGCAACATCTAAATCTCTTACAGTTCTTTTTGCCATAACAAAAATCCTCCTTAATTTACACGCTTATTATAACACTAACCCACCTACCGGGCAATAAGTAAAATCAATATGTCAATTCAATCACAAGATAATTTAAGTGAAATACCCTTGGATTATTCACCAATCCGCTTTTTCATCTGATCGATATTTTCACAGCAGCGCAGACAGTCCTCAAGACTGATTTTTCCCGCTTTGTAATATTGATATAGATTACTGTCCATCGTACCGCCATTGGCTGTGCCCGCTGATGTCAGAATTGTCTGAATTTGATTAGTACGGCCATCACGAATTAAGTTTGCGACTGCTGTATTGATCGGCAGGATTTCAAATACTGGAATGACTCCGCCTTGAAGGCAAGGAATCAGCTGCTGTGAGATGATTGCCTTTAAGGACATGGAAAGCTGAACGCGTATCTGTGCTTGCTGCTGAGGCGGAAATACATCAATGATGCGGTCAATGGCATTAACAGCTCCAAAGGTATGCAAAGTTGAGAAAATTAAATGTCCGGTCTCAGCTGCTGTCATTGCGTATTTAATCGTTTCATAATCACGCATTTCACCAAGCAGAATCACATCTGGAGCCTGCCTCATAGCCGCTGCCAATGCTGAAGCGTAATTGCCTGTATCAACACCAATTTCACGCTGACTGACAAGGCTTTTTTTATGATGATGCAAATATTCAATAGGATCTTCAAGGGTGATGATGTGACCGCTGCGCTGAGCATTGATAGCATCAATCATACAAGCTAAGGTAGTCGATTTGCCGCTGCCAGCGGTTCCTGTAATCAGCACCAGCCCCTTATGCAGCTGAGTAAGCTCCATAACTCGCTCAGGGATACCTATTTCACGATAATCTGGTAAGTTATATCGAATGACACGAATAACCAAAGCCTGTGAACCACGCTGCAGATAAGCATTAATGCGGAAACGAGCCAAATTTGATAAGGAAAAGGAAAAATCATCCTCCTGCTTTTCAAATAATAGATTAAGGTTACGGTCTGCCAACTGATACACTATCTTAACTAATTCCGAACAATCCGATGCTTTCAGCAATTCATCACTGTATATAACCATTTGTTCACTGATTTTTAATCTGATTTGTGAACCGGCTACACAGAAAATATCTGAAGCCCCCTGATTAACTGCCGCTGTTAAAATATCAATAAGTTCCATATTAATTCTCTCCTTGCCAAAGCGGATAATCCTGATCCAGCTCTTCATCCTTAACGATGACCTGCCAGCCGATGATCCGTTTATCTGTAAGCTCCATTTTGACTTGTGCCTTCAACAGCCGTGACGCGTCAATATCGATATAATATGTCAAGCTTTCATCATCAGCCTGACACTCAATTCCCTGATTCTGCAGCAGACCGCATGCCTCTGGCAGCGCTTGAGTTTCTTTGATGATTTGCTGATACAGCTCAGACGCCTTGGCATCTGCCGCGTAGTAAGCACTGATGGATGCCGCGTAACGCTGACTCATACGCTGATCACTGACAGCATTCAGATAAGCCGACATCGCCATTACATCTAAAATCAAAATTGTAAATACCAACAGCAGACATGAACTGCCAACAAGGGTAATGCGATGCTTTTTCATAACCGTCCCCCTGTCTCCATTGAATAAATTAATTCAGCTTCCTCATGGGTCAGCCGATATACCGATAAAGACAAGACATGCTCACGCTGTGAACTAATATCCAGCCGATACACTGCATCATCGGCATCGCATGGCTGCCAGCCTGCATCATAATAAAGATGCGGTTCAGTTAACTCATCGCTGATTCTTAATAGCTCTGCCTGTTGTTGGGCTGCATTTACCGCTGACTGCAATTCCTGACTCTGCTTCTCAACTTGTGAGGCACGGAGAAACAGTGAAACGGCCATCAATGAACCAGCCATAAAAAATAAGATACAAATGAGCAGCTCCATCAGCTGCAGATGTTCACGCAGGAATTTCCGCATCTCATTCACCTGCCCTTAAATATTTAGTCATTGTCTGCACATTCTGATCCGCGGTTTCATAATAAATAATCACCGATGACTCAGATAATTCAAAAGACAGCTGACTGCACGCCAGCAAAGGCTGTCCGTCATCAAGACTTACTTCAATATCAGCTGCCGCATATATTTCATAAAGCATGCCGTCTTTGCTATAAATATATGTCGCTGTTTCAAAATCACCTTCAACACTTGTCAGCTTGAGTACGCTGCATTGATCAATATTTAAAACAGTAACTCCCTTTTCAACATCATTTTCCCTTAATTTATTATTAATATAAGAAAATACATTCATTGTATTTAAATCATTCTGTCTGTTTTTCTGCAGCTGCTGATATGCCTGAGCGCTTAACGCAACCATCAGACACGCGCACACCGCAAAAAGGCAATACAAAAGCAGAGACATAAACTGTGTACTGGTTCGCTGCTTTTTCATTATTGTGCCTCCCGGTCAATCACGGTAATATCCGGCATCATGTTTGAGGCAAATATTTCATAAAAAACAGTATAAGCCTCATGATCATAATAAATGCCATATGTTTCACACAAATAATCCAGAGACGGCGGAAATCTTCCTTCTACCGCATAACAGTGGATTGCCGCGTCATTTAGTGAATGAATCAGATTTTGCTTACTCTCAGCTTTCTGCTGCTTAGAAAACATGTTAAATTCAAATCCAAATAAACCAATGATTAAACATGCGGAAGCAACAGCCAGCATCACTCTTTTAGAAAACATCTTAAGCACCGCCTATTACAAGCATGGCATTCATCAGCGGCAGCATTAAAGCAATCAAAATTGACCCTGCCATGAAACACATAAGGCCAACCAGCAATGGTTCAAGCAGATTCACTGTCTCATTAATCTTTTCTTCTGCTTTTTTCATATATGTGTCAGAAATCCGGCGATATACCATTGCCGCCTCACCGCTCTGTTCACCCAGATGCAGCAGACAGCTTTCCGCATGCGTAAGCAGCTGCATTTCATCAACACAATCACTGATTGATTTACCCTGACTGTACTCAATCTGGCACTGCTTCACTTTCTCTTGAAGCTGAGGATGCGTAATCAGCTGCAGCATAAAAGTAAATGCCTTTTCCATTGGTAAGCCACAGCGTACACACAGCTCCATAATAGAATAAAAACGACCGATATCCGACCATTTATTAATTTTTGACCGGATAAAAACTCGTTTGATCCATGAGGTCAATAGCTGTCTGCCGCCCATTTTTGATTCAAAACCCACAATGAGCAATCCAGCTCCTAAAAGCACACACAAAATGATCAGCAGGCTAACAACGACATGGAAGATCTCCATCAAGAGTACAAGCCAAGCCGGTGAGCTGATTCCCATTTGTAGAAATACACCGTTAAATACTGGCAGAACCTTATATACGACTAAGAATAATACAGCCGTCATAATCGCCAGCATGATCAGCGGATACACACAGGCATTTTTTATTTCTTTTTCCAATTCAGCTTCACGCGTATAATAATCATACATTGAATCTAAAATCAGACTCAAATCACCGCTCTCAACACCGAGCTGAATCATCCATACCAACGTATCAGGAAAAGCACCGGCTGCTGCCAGTGCCTCAGAAAAGGAAGCACCCGCTTCCATTTGTTGATGAATTGACTGATATAAATCACGTTCAAGTGATGATGCGGCATCAGCCCCTAATGCATTTAATGCCGCTGACAAATCTACTCCTGAACGCACCAGCATCCCCATTTCAAGGCAGAAAACTGCCAGCCGCTCAGAACTAAGCCTGCATTGTGACTGCATAGCAGCACCACCCTCCTAGTAAGTATATTTACCCTGATAATTATTTGGGTCAATCGGCTTATTTTTACCGATGGTAGAAGCCGTAGTTGGGTCCATCATCGTCCACTTATTACCATCAAAACTAATTACACTGTCAATCCAGCCATTATCCTTCGTATAGGCAGAAATCCATGCATGATAAACATCCTTATTGTAACCAATTACCAGTTTAGTTGGAATGCCCTGACTGCGCAGCATAGCTGTCATTAAAGCCGCATAATCAAAACAGATGCCGGTTTTATCTTTTAAGACCTTATCCACATCAGGCAGATAACCAGATTGAACTGTTTTAGCTTTATCATAGTCATAACTGATCGTATCTGTTACATAATCAAATACATTCTTAATTACATCAAGATCAGTTACCGCCTGTTTATTCATTGTATTAGAAAGCTTAACCGCCTCACTTGAAGCTGAGAAATTTACATACTGATTTGGATAAAGGAATGGAGAAAATTCATCTGTAAGCTTCACATCGACCGTCTCTGAAAAAACCTGAATATATTTAGTACCCGATATATTTTCAAACACCTGAATCTTATACGAGCCATCTCCCTGCGTTAACGGGAAAACCTCATATTCAGATCTGGAATTCAAATTATAAGTATATACCGTTCCTTCATTCAAGCTTACCTGAACTTTAATTTTCTTATCAACTGCTTTCAGATATTTAAGCATTACATATCCCTGAGAACTATTTGAATAATCCAGCAATGCATAATCATTTTTCTTTACTGACTGATTAGAAGCTGTCGGTACAAGCACTTCAACCTTGCCTGCACGTCCTGACAACGGCACTTCTTCATCAGTGATATTTACCACCGTTTGATCAGTGTTATCAATGTTACCTGAGGTACAGCCTGCCATTAGCAGCGCTGAAAGCAATACGACGCCTACTTTTTTTAATTGCATAAATTCTTTCATCACAGACCGTCCTTTCTTCTATCCTTACCATTTATTTTAATTATACAATATCCTGTTCATTTTTCAATCATTTTACAACAATTAAAATTATCACAGCCAATGCTCTTTTTATAATATGCAGGTATTGTGAATTGTTTTAATTAGATTGCATAAAAAGAAAAGGACAAGATCTTAGACCTGTCCTTCAATTTCTATTCTGCACATTTTCTGCGCAATACATTTAACAGCAAAATGCCTAAAGCTGACAGAGCCAGAACTGGAATCCAAAAATACAAACTGTCTTTTGTATTTGGAACTTCAACACCTGCCCCCAGCGGTACTTCTTCATCTTCTATTTCAACAAAAGCATTGGCGCCGCCGTCAGATAGAGGTACATCCTCATCAATAATATCGACGATTTCTTCACCAGGGCCTAGAGGTACATCCTCCTCAGGAATATCTACCGTTGGTTTATCTGGATCAGGCCGTGAAGGTCTGCCTGGATCAACTGGGTCTGTTGGATCAGTTGGATCAACCGGTGCCTTCTTCTTTTCGTTGATGATCGTTTTAGTAATCACTGTTTCATCACCGCTAAGTGTTACATTATAATGAATGCTTGAATCATAATCATATCCGTCAGCTCCCTGTGTCTCAACAAGGTAATAACTGCCGGCTGATAAATTGCTGACTGTAAATGTACCATCCGCATCTGTTACATAACTGCCTACTAATTGATTGTCAGCAGCTGTATATAAATCGAATTTTACAGTTGGCAGTACAGCATCATCACTGCCCTTTTTAATAACCTTTAGGTCATACAGCTGTTCTTCAACATCTTCTTTATAATTTTTGATTGCATTGCCATTGTTGATTTCAATAATTTTACCGCCATCCTCAGGCAAACCTAAGGATAACTCAAATGGGAAATAATTGCTTGTATCTTCTAATGGCTTATAATCATCCAAAGGCTTAATTTCTTTTAAGTAGAAGCTGCCAGCTGGAAGATTGCGAATCTGAAGCAACCCCTTTGCATCAGTAAGCAGTTTTGCGTTGCCTTTTTGGTCATAGATATATGCCCCTTCAGATTTAGTGAAGCCGGTTAATTCACTGCCAGTCGTTTGATCATACAATGCAAATTCAACTTTTTCTAAAGCTTCGTTAGTATCACCGTCAACTTTTCTTAATGTAATTGCACGGGCAACATTTTCCGCAAGCTTATAAGTTATTTGATTTTTATCAACCATGAAAGGAATCATTGTATTTTGACCAGTATAATATCCATTTGGATTACTTACTTCTTTGAAATAGTAATTACCCATTGATGGTAATGAACTAATAGCAATAGCTCCGTTAGCATCGGTAATCAAAGTCTGTGTAAATTTCGCAGCACCTGTATGGTTTCCAGCGATATAAACATAGTGTCCATCAGAAGCACGCATTAACTGCAGTGGTGTATCAGATCCGATTTCATAAACTTCAAACTCGACATCCGCCATACCCTTAACTGCCGTATTACCTAAATTCTCTTCTTTATATCCGTACTTACTGTCTGCTTTAACTAAAACAACATCACCATTAATATAATTACCTTTGATACCGGCTGTGAAGTTATGCTTTGCGATAATACTGCTTTCATATTCCACAGTTCCCGTCTTAACCATAACATTATTTGTTACGGTTTCCTGTGATAAATTTGTAACTTCAGTACGATATTTAATAATAAATCCATATACTGGCGCATCTGCATTTTTATTTGTATCATTCTGAATCTCTTCAGGGATATAAAACTTTATCGTTTTTTCATAAATATCAAGACTATCCTGCCATTTTTGAATATAAGCAGCTTTGTTATTGTTGTATACAGTGATATCTTTACGATAATTATTCAAAGACGCTAATACATTAGCTGATGCATCAGGTACTATACCTTGAATGTTGGCGTCTAAGACCGGCACTATTAAGATTGAAGGATCATTGATATAATCCTCAACCGCTTTCAAAAATGTATCAAGCTCCTCATGATAAGTAAGCAATGAATCTTTTTTTTCATAATTAGTCTTAAGACTAACTAATCTTGTCCGAAGCAATGCCAATGGTGAATTTGAATCATTTTTATAATCTTCAATGTTTTTCTCAGCTGTCTTTATCTTATTTTGCAAAGTTTTATAATAGTCAGTCAGTTTCCAACCACTATTTATATCATTCATTGTGATAGCCTCACTTGGTTCTGATGATCCAAGCTTACCAAAGTTAATAATCAGCTGTTGAGTATTAGCCGCAGTTGTAATAACTGCCCAGCTTCTTGGTGTCTGTTCAACTAATGCTGCTACATCACCATCACTATTCGTAAGATTCTGGAAATTTTCACTATTAATATCTATAATACTTCTTGCTATGCCAGGCTGATTAGTAGCTTGTGTACCAGATTTGAACACAACCTCTTCATTGCTTGTACCTTGATAACCAACGGCATTTTTAGTTCCGTAATAGAAAATCGGTATTTCAATAAAGAAAGGTGCGTTGCCGTAGACGTTAACATATTTCTGATTAGCATCTAACTCATCAACAAGAATCACATTCTCATAAGTTTGACCTTCAAATGGATTTCCATCTTCATATTGTTTAATTAAATCAAAAAAGCCTGCACGATATTCAATTTGATGCGCATCATTGCCAAACCATTTGACATCTTTCTTTAATGAAGGTTTTTCATCTTTATTAAAATTATTTGGTAAGCTTGGCTTCCACGCCGTACCGCTTGGTGTACTTGGCGGAGTTACAACTTCTGGTTTTTTCTCAACAGTCAGTTGACCGTCATATCTGTCCATAAAAGAGAATTCATTTACGGTTGCTTCAGTTACATCTTTAAATGTTGAACTGCCTTTAAAGAAACCGCTGATATCCTGAAAATATACAATGTTTTCATTGAATTCAATATGAAACTTTAATTCACTATTCACATACGTTAAATAATAATTACCGACTTCAATACCAGAGATTCGCAATGCCGCCCTATCAGTTTGCCTGTCGTACTTTAATCCAGAAATTGTTGCGATATCTATTGTGAAATAATCATTGGCCTGGATTGTCTGATCTGCGCTGGCTGGCTGCCATTCAAATTTAAATTCAAAGGTAGAACCACCCTTAACGGTATAATCATTTCCTTCCTGAATTGTCACACCATTCAATGATGCCTTCGCCGATGGTACGTCAATCATATCTGAAATATCATTGCCGCCATTTGAAAGCGCAAAATTGCTTCGCATGTAATATTGCATTCCTAACAAGCCATAAATCTGAGCACCTTCTACATCTTCCCATACGATATCTGTATCAGGTGTAATTATTTCTTCTGTGTTTGCCTCAGCATCACTGCCGGTTGCCGGATCAATGACATCAGTATCAGTAGCAGCTGGTTCTTTTTCTTCAGTGTCACTGCTGGTTGCTGAATCATCGATGATTTCATCTTCAAAATCTTTATTACTCTCTTCCTCATCTTCTGATTCAACATTAAAATCTGGGTCTAACTCTTCTTCTGAATCATTAACATTTATTACTTCTTCTTCATTTTCTGTATTCATTGATTCAGTTTCCGCTTTTACATAACCCTATATAGATGAGAAGGCCATGAGAAATGACATCATAACTGCTAAAATTCTTTTTGTTATTCTGTTCTGCTTCATGATATACCTCCTTTTTTTATATTTATTGTTTCTTTTGATTACATCTATATTATACTAAATTTTCATTCCCATGTTTTTCCTATAAATACCGTTTAAAAGCCGTTATTTGCAGCTTTTTGAGTATTTTCCGCTTTATCGGTAAAACGCTGATTTAAGCTTCAAATCCCTCCATTTTCAGCATCAAAATAAGCATAAACGGTTGATTATAGCTCACAATCAAGCAATCTTCAAATCATTTGCTCATCCCTTAACAAATAAAAAGACATGCCGAATTCAGCAGGCATGCCTTAATTATTATTTGATTTTACTTCAATAAGCTTTGCGCTGACAATAAATCGTTTTGAATCATTAAAGTCTGTACATGTTGAGAGTGTTAAAATCTGATCCTCACTATCCAGTTCTGCTTCAACATTTAACTGTGTGCATAATGCTTGAGTAAATTCAGTAAACGCAGCATCATTAATGAAATCAAATTTATATATATCTGATGTTACCTTTATCTCTCCAGCGCCAAATATTTCATAAACAAGCGTTTGATTCTCTTGATGAATAGTTATAAAAGAATGTTCTTTTAAATAAGCATCATCATTATATTTTTTTAATGAGCCAAACATCGTGCCATTAAGTGCATTATGTCCATAAAGCACCGTGTGACGATCACTGAAATCTGAACTATTACGCATATCCATAAAAATCGAACCATATTCGTTTTCCGTTTTATCAATTAAGTGACTCAAATAATAAGCATTATCTATACCGGCAGCAAACGGATAATCTACTTTTGTTTCGTCAATTTTGATCCATCCTAAAACATCTTCATTCCTTACCTTCAGATCCTTCAATACTTTTTTATATGGAATTTCTTCGACAGGTGATACTTGATCATGAATCTGTTCATTATTCTGGATATTTCTGATTTCATTATAATAAGCCTCAGAATCATTGCTTTTCTGACTCATTACCATAATTTTATAAGCACTGAAAATAAACAATCCTGCCAGCAGTAATTCCAACATTATTAATATTTTCTTTTTCATGAGCCATTCCTCTCTGATTCATTATCTAATTATCATTATTACTTGTTAAATGAATTTAGTCAATCCTTTAGCTAATATACAAAAAGATCCCACTTTTCAGTGAGACCCTTTAAATCGATCATTTTTAGCCAGCGATTTCGCGGAATACACCAAGATAGAATTCAGCTGATGTAGACCAAGATACATCTGTCTTCATCGCATTCTTAACAATCTGTTTCCACATATCCGGACGGTTGTAGTAGACATCAATTGCCTCCCACAAAACATGCATCATATCATTGCTGTTATAATTCGTAAAACTGAAGCCATTACCTTCCTGAGTATACTCATTATAAGCATGTACTGTATCACGAAGACCGCCTGTTTCTCTAACCAGCGGCAATGTACCATAACGCATTGAAATTAACTGAGAAATACCGCATGGTTCAAACAGTGACGGCATCAGGAATAAATCTGAAGCTGCATAGATTTTATGAGATAATGCCTCATTATATCCGCAATAGAAGCATACCTTGCCCTTATTAGCATTTTCTGCTTCACGCAGTTTTTCCTCAAGGCCTGCTTCACCGCTGCCCAGAACAACTAACTGAATTGGCTGTGAGCAAATATTAAATAATTGTTCAATCATCAAATAAATACCCTTTTGCCATGTCAGACGTGATACTACACTGATCAGCATTACATTCTCATCAACCGTTAAACCAAGTTCCTTTTGCAATTCTGTCTTATTCTTACCCTTACCTTTTTTATAAGTTGTCAGGGAATAATTAGATGCAATCAGATTGTCTGTTTTAGGATTCCACAGATTAATATCGATACCATTTACAATACCGCACAGATCTGGTTCACGATAACGTAAAACCGTCTCAAGATGCTCGCCATACTGCGGAGTCTTGATTTCCTGTGCATAAGATGGTGATACTGTTGTTACTTTATCAGCATAAACAATACCTGATTTCATGAAGCTGATACCGCCGTCAAAACGAACATTACCGTTATCAAATACATAATGTCCTAATCCTAAACAAGGTTCCAGCATTTCAACCGGGAAATTACCCTGATAGGCTAGATTATGAATCGTATAAACATGTTTAATATGACGATATCTAGGATCGTGATTGTAATTTTCTTTGCACATTGCAGGAATCATACCTGTATGCCAGTCATGAGTGTGCATAATATCAGGGAAATAATCCAACTGATTGCACATTTCAAGAACAGCCTTCTGATAGTAAGCAAAACGCTCACCATCATCAATGTAGCCATACAGTCCTTCTCTTTCAAAATAACCAGCATTCTCAATAAAGTAGAATGTTACACCATCAAGGATGTAATAATACAAATTAACCGGTGTTTCTGAATAATTGATACTAACCGTATATGAACGCAAATGTGTCATCTTATCGCGCCAATTCAACGCGATTTTACGATACATCGGTAAAACTACCCGAACATCATACCCTTTTTTCTTAAACTCATAGGGCAGCGAACCAATTACATCCGCCAATCCGCCGCTCTTAACAAAAGGCAGTCCCTCAGCAGCTACAAGCAGAATTCTTTCCATTAGATTTTATCTCCTCTCCGAACATACGCAGGAGAGCCGCAGATACCTACTACTTCTTTCATACGTGTGATTCTTGCTTTCTTATCTACAACAACGTTATCCAGGATAACATCTTCACCGATGTAGCAGCCTGGCAGAACAACGCTGTTCTTCACAATAGCACCCGCTTTGATTGTACAGCCGCGTCCGATAACACTATTCTCTACCGTTCCCTCAATGCGGCAGCCATTAGAAATAACCGCGTGCATTACAGAAGAAGTATCCGTATAGTGAGTAGGCGCAGAATCATTAGTACGTGTATAGATTGGCCAGTCTTCCATGAAAATCTGATTTGCTGTATCAATATTGATCAATTCCATATTTGCTTCATAATAAGCAGTAAGATCAGTAATTGCCGCCAGATAACCACGGAATGAATAACCTCGTACATCCAATTCAGAACATTCATCATTCAGAATATCTCTGAACCAATACAGAGAACTGGTTTTAACAGCTTTCTGAATTAAATCAATAAACAATTCTTTAGATAATACATATGTTTCCATTGAAATATTACGTGCTTTATAATTACCGCGATTCTTATCAATAGACAATACACCTCTTTGCTTATTCAAATTCAATGTATCGCAATTGATAAAGTTAGTCTTAGCATTATCAACACTCTTATATACAACAGTAACATCAGCACCGCTCTCAATATGCTCATTCAGCAGCTTATCATAATCCATGCTGTAAACCATATAGCTTGGCGCCAAAATAACATATTGGAAATTAGCACCTTCAATATAACTCAAATTAGCCTTAAAGCTTGCGATATCATGATTATAGAAACTTGATTCTGGTTTGTTTTCACCATACAAAATTCTTAAACCACCGCGTTTTGAATTAATATTGTAATGACGGCCTGTTCCTAAATGTTCAATTACAGAACGAGGCTTTTCTTTTAAATAAACTTGAATTTGTTCAATACCTGAATTCGTCATATTAGAAATCGGGAAATCAAGCATACGATAACGTCCCAGGAATGAGAAAGCTCCCACCGGACGATATTCTTCTAAACCATTTACCTGAACATTAGCACCTGGAAAGGTGACAATACCTAAAGCGTTACACATATCCTGCTCACCTCACATTTTTAGCGATTAATTCAATCTTATCGCTCTTCGGATCACCAACAACGGCACCGGCAGCAATCTTAATACCTTCCGCAATAATAACTCGGTTAATTACTGCCCCTTCGCCGATTTCGACGTTAGGGAATACAACAGCATCATTTACAACCGCATCTTTTTCAACCGTAACATTTGTAAATAATACTGAATTCTTCACTTTACCGTCAATCACACAGCCTTGGTTAATAAAGGCTCGTGAAACTGATCCATGATCACAGATCGTATGCGGACGCGCTGCAGAATCCTGTGTATAAATTTTCCAGTCAGGATCATTCAGATCCAATTCATTATTTTTATTGAGCAAGTCCATATTGGCTTCCCAAAGGCTGTCAATCGTTCCAACATCCTTCCAATAGCCACTGAAGCTCCAAGCAAACAAACGTTTACCGTCATTCAGCATTGTAGGAATAATATCTTTACCAAAGTCATGCTTTGAATTAGGATTTGCGTCATCAGCTACTAACATTTTGCGAAGCAGCTTCCAATTAAAGATGTAAATACCCATTGAAGCAAGGTTGCTCTTAGTCTGAGCCGGTTTTTCCTCAAACTCAATAATACGGTCAGTTTCATCCGTATTCATGATACCAAATCGGCTTGCTTCCTTCATCGGCACCGGCAATACAGCAATCGTACAATCTGCATTGCAGGCTTTATGATGAGCCAGCATTTTAGCATAATTCATCTTGTAAATATGGTCACCTGATAAAATCAGTACATATTCTGGATTGTAACCATCGATAAAATCGATATTTTGTGTAATCGCATCAGCTGTTCCTCGATAAACATTGAATTCAGTCTGATCTTTTTCACGCGGCGGCAGTACAAATACGCCACTGTCTTTGGCATCAAGGCCCCAGTGCGTTCCGCCTGCAACATATGAATTAAGAAGAACTGATTCATATTGCGTCAGTACACCGACGATGTCGATGCCTGAGTTAGCACAGTTGCTTAACGGGAAATCGATAATTCGATATTTACCGCCGTAGAAAACAGCTGGCTTTGCTACTTTCTTAGTCAGAGCTTCCAAGCGTGTTCCACGCCCGCCTGCCAGGATCATAGCTAACATATTTTGTTGTCTCATAATTAAATCCCCCCGGATCTTTCTTAGATATAGTATAGCTAATTTGTGCAAAGATTTCTACCCTTTTCACGCCAAAAGTGGAAAATTTGTAAACCCTTACATAAAAAAGCGATAATTAAAAGAATGCATTAAATCCTAATATTTCCTACGCCTAATTTTTTCAATTCTCAAAACGACTGATTTAATGGGCTTATTATCTTTTTATCAGAAAATTTCCAAAATTTTCATGAGGATTTTATTCCCATGAGATATGTAAAGAAGAAATATCGGATCATTCTAAGATATGCCCAAAATTTTATTTTAAGAACTAGAAAGAACAATAAATTAATTCATCAATATTAAAGTTTTGTCATTCAACGGCTTCTTAATAAAATAAAAAGATGGTATTCAATAACATCAAGGTTATACATTGCCATCTTTCTTCCCATCCATTCTCATTGTTTGAAAATGCAAATACCTTCTCTCATCATATTCACTTAAATAAGCAATTAAATCTTCTGCTTTTTCACGGAAAATATCATTTGAATAATATAGAATATACGATTTCTGTTCATTCTCCGGATTCAAAATTTATATATCAAGAATATCATCGTTTCGATCCCCTATACGATATTCTTCATAGTCAAATACACAGTATCACCTGCGTGCAGCCACATAAAACTTCTATCAAAAAGCTTGTCAACTTCGTTTTAATATATTGAATCAATGTTTTATTATTGCCTCTATGTTTCAGCAAATCAATGTAGAAATTCATAAGTTTATAATCACGTTTAGTCTAAAATTCCTCATATAATTCAACAGAAATCTTTATCAATACAAGAGTTTGTCTAATATCTATCCTAAATACAAGTTCACTAAAAAGTTTAAATCTTTTCTTAAAACCGTTTATTTTCTGTATATCATTGTATTGATTAATCATTTTTTCACGGTATTGTATTTACCGATTTTGCAATTACACATAATTTTATACAATTTTAGTTATCGACATCACAAACCGAGTAATACGATTTTAAATTCATAACTGAGTGATTAACATCTAAATAAAGCGCCTCACTTTAGGGAATTACGATTATTATAATCTAAATTCCCTAAATTATTTTATAAAAAAACCGCTTCAGATCCTCAGACCCAAAGCCGTTTCTTAAATTCTCTACTGAATGTATTTCTGTGCCGCAGTAATAATTGCCAGCTTATATACTTCCTCAGTATTACAGCCGCGTGACAGATCGTTGATTGGCGCGTTTAATCCCTGCAGAATTGGTCCTACCGCCTCATATCCGCCTAAACGAGCAGCAATCTTATATCCGATGTTACCTGCTTCAATATTAGGGAATACAAATGTATTGCAGTGTCTGGCAAGTTTAAAGTTCGAAGTCTTCTAAGCAGCTGCAACTGATGGTACAGCCGTGTCAAATAAGGCTTTTTTTCATGTTCAAATGAATCTTCCCTATTATTTCAATAATTCCTTTGCTGATTGATTTCATTATTGATTTTGATCTTCGTCTCAAGATATTGAATTAACCTTTTATCATCATTTCTTTGTTTCAGCAAATCAATAACTATATCAATATAAAAATTCATAAGTTCAAAATTACATTTTGCCGCAAACTCGTCATAGACATCGATGGCACTCTTTAAAAGAGGCAGCGTCGGCATTGTGCCTTCTTTATATACTAGTTCACAAAACAATTTAAACCTTTTTTTGAAGCTCTTATTTTCTTCTATCGCTTTATATTGAATCGTTAGACTCCTTGCCGTATTATACCTACCTAGTTTATAATTACACCAAATTTTATACATTCTTAAATATATATTTTCTGGGTCAAGGATTTCAGCTTTTTCTAAATAGGCAAGCGATTGAAAATAATTCCCGCTTTTAATGTGGATCCAGCTTAGATTCCTATAAAATAATGCTTTAGTAGTTGGGGATACATCTAAAGTTTCACAAACAGTAAGGCATGTAGTATACTTATTGATTGCAAGGTCAAATCTTCGCATTTGAGAATATATGCTTCCTATCTGTCCTTCAATATATAGAATTCTTTTAAATGAAGCAAATTCAACAAATCCTTTTTTTGCCATGTCAGCATAGCTTAGTGCCTCAATATATATATTTCTGCTCATATTTACCATGCTGAGGTGATAGCAAATCATTGTATTTTGTTTATAATTATTCGCAATAGTCATGGCGTATGTCAGAATATTGGCAGCTTCTTCATAGTGCTCTTGTAAGTAAAACCTAACACCTTTATATTCATAATATAATTGACAGTATTCAGAATTAGCTAGTAATAATTTTTCTAATTCCTCTTCAATTTTTTCTGCTTCTGCCAAATTATTTTTATGAATGTCTATAATATACAATATCAATAAGATTATCGGATAATGGCTATTAACTAAATAAATCCCCCTATTTTTACTAATCAATTCTATATATTGATTCAAATCATTACGATCATAAATTAAGGTATCTACAAATCTTGCATATAATTCTTTGATTTCTCTTGATACATTTTCTAATTGTTCAAAACTTACACCTAAAGCATTTTCTAGTTTTCTAATAATTTCTAAAGTAGGCTGCTCCTTATCATTTTCAAAACGCCCTATGCGCACAAACTTAACACCACTTAATTCATCTAATTGTCTTAGCGTTAGATTTTTATGTTTACGTACAATGTATAATTGTTTCCCAAACTCATTCATAAATATTGGCAACGAAATTAATTCTGTTAATATCGTTTCCATATTTGCATTTGTTTAATACAAATATGGATACAACGTTTATCATTATAGCTGCAATCCTCATTATGCGTGTGTAGATAAGGTATTAAATCCAAGCACAATTCAAGAGTCATCGCTCTAATAATCAGTTTTTTCATTGCCCTTCCCTCCCTTACGCCTGCCATTATATATATTTATTCATGAATTGTCCATTTGCCTTGTAACGTTAAAAATAAAGAAAGAGCCTATATTAAATAAGCCCTTTATAACTGCTCATCACTTTAAACGTGAAATTAACCGCGTGCAAATAAAATGCCAGTGTAATATGCTTGCCATCCTTCAGATGTTCTTACAATATCCTGAAGATTTAAGATACCCGAATACCAAAAACCATTTTTATATTCTGTGTATTCTATATTATCAAAGAAATAATGCTCCTTACAATTAACCGAAGCGGTTTTTTGATAATAAGTAATTCCTGTTAACGCGTTTTCTATATTGGACGAATTATCTGTTAACTCTGAAAAACTATCAGGATAATAGAAGTATTCATTTTCGTTTACTTGATATTCCACCTTTTTACTAACATCTCTATTTTGTACATCAGAAGGAAGTTCGACCGCATTGATAGGCAAGGCTTGAACACATAAAGCTAAAGTTAACATTGCAATGAACATTTGTTTAATTGATTTTTTCATTTTTTCCCTTTCATTGAGAATTATACTTCTAGATATAAATCTCACACTATCATAAAGATATCTTTTGTATGATATCATAAATGAAATTATTGATATTGTCTATAGCTCATGTAACGACACAAACACTTTTTTTTAATTAAATTTCTCTTTTTCCCACACATATACTCAATGTAAACCTTATATCAGATATTAATTACAGCATAATTTTACAGCACTAATGCTTATAACGTTAAATTCACTCTTAAGTATTTAAAAATAATTCATTTTCTTTTGTACTAACAAAAAAACCGCCTCAGATCCTCAAACCCAAAGCAGTTTCTTAAATTCTCTATTAAATGTATTTCTGTGCCGCAGTAATAATTGCCAGCTTATATACTTCCTCAGTATTACAGCCGCGTGACAGATCGTTGATTGGCGCGTTTAATCCCTGCAGAATTGGTCCTACCGCCTCATATCCGCCTAAACGAGCAGCAATCTTATATCCGATGTTACCTGCTTCAATATTAGGGAATACAAATGTATTGCAGTGTCCGGCAACTTTAGAGTTCGGAGCCTTCTGTGCAGCTACAACTGGTGATACAGCCGCATCAAATTGGAATTCACCGTCAACATCGAAATCTAAATCCATCGCTGCCAGCTTTTCACATGCGCTGACTACCTTATCAACAGCTGGTCCCTTGCCAGAGCCTTTTGTAGAATATGACAATAAACCAACCTTAGGTTCAATGCCAAAGACTCTTGCCGTCTTAGCAGTTTCAACTGCAATCTCAACTAAATCCTCATCACTTGGATCAATGTTGATCGCACAGTCACCCATAGCCAGTTTCTGATCATCCTTAAACAGAATGAAGCAGCTTGATACCAGCTTACTGCCTGGTTTCGTCTTAACCAACTGTAAAGCCGGACGAACTGTATCCGCTGTAGAATAAGTAGCACCGCCAACTAAGCCGTCAGCAAAGCCCATTTTTACTAACATAGTACCAAAGTAATTAGATTTAGATAATGCTTTACGGCATGCTTCTTCATCCATTTTACCTTTTCTTAATTCAACCATTTTCGCAACAAATTCATCCATCCGTGGATCTTGAGCGATATCAATCATTTCAAGGCCGTCTGTACTCCATCCCTTTGATGCAGCCAGCGCATTGATCTCCTCAATATTGCCAAGCAGGATCGGAGCCAGGATTCCATCATTCTTCAAACGAATCGCAGCTTCTAATACACGGGCATCATTACCTTCTGGGAATACAATTTTAGTCCCCTTGCCTTTAATTTTATTAATCATTTCTGTTAACATATTGCAGCCTCACTTTCACTGTATAATTATAGCGCCGTTTGCCTAATAAAAAAAGGCTTTTTTGTTAGAAAAGCCAATGTTTATGCCTTAATTCTGCGAACTACCTTCAGGATATTGTAGCCGATCAACACATTAAGCGGAATCATGACACATGCTTTCACAATTCTTACAAACAGTGAAGCTGCCCATGGAATTCCATACATCACCTGCAGCCAAATCGGCGTACAGCCAAACTGGATACATACCTCAATCAGCAATACGACCATCATCCAATTAGTCAATTCATGCAGATTTGCTTGGGGCATCTTATTTTTAATAAAATGTAGCACCAGAATTAATATGGAAGACACCGCTATACAAATGAAACCAGCGGTAAATTTCATCCATAACTCAAAAGGAACCGCAGACGAATTAATGTTCACTTCATCATTTACTACAATAAATAGTATTGACAGGATACATAAGATGACAAGACTTATATCCACCGCCATCATCATATTATGATCCGTTAGTTTTTTCGTTTTGCTGCTGTGATACCAAAGCGAAGGAATCACACACACCAGAATATTTCCCAGCGTAAAACCAAGAAATGGAAAAGATGTCGGATTGACCAGCAATCCCAATAAATCATAGACAATTCCCATAATAAATGCCCAGCCAGGCGCAATCAAAGATCCGCCGACAACAAGCATTACCTGAGTGAATCCGATCCTGAGGGAATCAATTCCAAACAGGGGAATTCGAACTGTAAACATTGATACAATTAAACTGAGAATAATAAACAACGCTCCCAGTATCATAGTTTTGCCATCTGCCCTTAAAGGAAAATGACGATAAATAAAAATACCCAGCAAGATAATCAAAATTCCTGCTACTACCTGTGCAATGATTGCATTCATATCCATAAACTTACCTACTTGCTACTCTCATGGTCACATGAAGAACTCTTCCTACTTCAAACGTACCTTTCGGTACTCCATAGGCGTTAATTCCGAGTGTAGATGCACCCGTACATGCTAAGCCAGAATGTCTATTGAGTAGACGCTCCTTTCATTTTTTGAAACATTTCCCGCACCAGCGAGATAAAATACAGGCTGCCGGTAATCAAAACGATATCGTCGCCTTCAAGACAATCATAAATTGCCTTGCGATAATCCTTAATGATTTTAACCGGATACCCTTCCGCTAATTTTTCCGCATCCTGTGCCCGATAAAAATCAAATTCGCAGATTGTCAGATCATCGCTTAACGTCAGCAGCTGTTCAATCATACTCTTTGTATTCTTATCCTTCAGGGCACTAAAGATAATCCTGACCTTCGGAAAAATTCTGGCGGCATCCACAAGTGCTTTAATACCCTGCTCATTGTGGGCGCCATCTATATAAACATCCGGATGAGTATGCACTTGTTCAAAGCGCCCCTTCCAGAATGTAGCGGCCAAACCTTCAGTAATCATTTCATCACTGATTTCATAACCTAGACTTCTTAACTTGTACGCGGCTTCAATCGCCAGCGAAGCATTCTTTGCCTGATAACTTGCCTTAGACAAAAGCTTGATGCCTTTAAAATTTCGATAATCAAAAACAACTCCTTGATCAACATGTAAATTCATGACTTCCTGACAGCGGATTAATTGTGATCCTAATGAATCACATGTTTGTTTAAAGACATTCAGACAATCCTCTCTAGTCTCAGCAGTTATACAATCCTTCTCAGCCTTGATAATTCCCGCCTTTTCTTTCGCAATCAGCGCGTGAGTATTGCCAAGATACTGCATATGATCAAGACCGATACTGGTAATAATACTGAACAGCGGATCAACCACATTTGTAGCATCAAGACGGCCGCCCATGCCTACCTCAAAGAGCGCAATATCAACATCATGGCGCAGGAAATATAAGCTGGCAAGCAGCATATCGATTTCAAACATACTTAAATCATATTGCTCCCATAAATCAGCTGTTTCATTTGCCAAGGCCAGCAGTTCATCATCACTGATAAATTCATTATCGATTCGGATGCGATCATTATGAACTTCAAGATAAGGGGATGTGAATGTTCCAACCCGATAGCCTGCCTGCTGAAGAATACTGCGCAGATAATCAGTGGTACTGCCTTTACCATTTGTACCGCCGATATGCACGCATTTCAGCTTTAGCTGGGGATCATCAAGAATATGCAACGCAGAAGAAAACTTCACCAATCCTTTATGGTTGTTTTTTCGTCCCTCAATTAATTCAATGACTTCATCAGCACTCTGAAATTTACGCATAAAACATCCTCATCTCTTTCATAATGAACCGTAAAACTTATTTGCTGCCTTACAAACTCCGCACTCTATTGTATCATACAAGAACTGTAAAACAAATATATTAATCATAAGTCACTGTGTAATAGAAGCTGCATCTTCGCTCTTAATCAGTTTTATGCTACAATAGATTCAGAAATAAAAGTGAGGAAGCAGCTATGGTAAATATCGGCAATGACTGGGATGAATTATTAAAAGAAGAATTTTCAAAGGACTATTATCTTCAGCTGCGTAAGTTTTTAGTTGAAGAATATAATCATAATACGGTATATCCAAACATGCATGACATTTTTAATGCATTGCGTTATACCTCTTATCAAAACACCCATGTCTTATTATTAGGTCAAGACCCCTATCATGGCCCTAATCAGGCACACGGGCTTTGTTTTTCAGTAAAAAAAGGTGTAACACCGCCGCCTTCATTAAGAAATATCTATCAAGAATTAGCAAATGAGCTTGGCTGTACCATACCAGAGCATGGTGAATTAACTAAATGGACAAGCCAAGGGGTACTGATGCTGAACACTTGTTTGACGGTTCGCCGTGGTCAGCCAAATTCTCATGCGGGTAAGGGCTGGGAAATTCTTACGGATAAAATTATATCGCTGATTAATGATAAAGAAGATCCTGTTGTATTCCTGCTTTGGGGGCGCAATGCGCAAAGCAAGGAAAAACTAATTACCAACCCTCAGCATCTAATATTGAAATGCGCTCATCCAAGTCCATTTTCTGCATACAACGGCTTCTTTGGCTGTAACCATTTTAAAATGACCAATGCCTTTTTGAAGGAACATGGTTTAAAAGAAATTGACTGGCAGATTGAAAATTAAAATTAATAAGGAACTGATTTGAGGGGAAGCCTTCACTCAGTTCCTTTTTATTTGACAAATTTTAATGTCCAGCCTGTGCCTTGATCCACTCGGCGTTTTTCTCACTTAATAAATCCGTACAAGTCTCTGCATCCTTCATACACTCATGATCAATAAGCGCGCGCACGCTTTCTTCATCAAAGATACCCATGGCAATGACATTGGCATTCTCTTTCAAGCCGACAAGATCCTGCTGCATAGCACCATTCATTGCAGTTACTTTTTCTTTCTGATGTCCCTTTGAATAATTGAAATTTTCCATTTCTTCCTCAAGGATTAACGGAACTAAATCTGTTGTGTCTAACAATAGCTGCATACCTTTAACTGAATGCATCAATTCCAATAATTTTAAAGATGCATTGGGATAGATTGTATCAGCATTAATACTATAACCATAGGAAACAGCAAGCGTCTTCAGCTGCTGACCATCGATCAGCGGCAGTTTTTGAAAACGCAGAGTAATCTCATTGATTTCCTCACTTTTTTCATACTGCATCCAAGGTCCAATCAAACCGCTTAGATAAGACTGTGAAATAAACCATTGGTCAAACTGCGCCGGATCACTTTCAAGCTTCAGACTTTTTTTAATGGTTATGTAATCATTCAGTGAGTGAAGAAATGCTTCACTTTTAAAATTAACTACGGCTTCTTCTTTTCCCGGGAAATAACTACCATCACTGCTTAACAGCGGCAAAAGAAAGAGCGGGTTATCATAATAATAAAATAAATTATCGACATCCGCAGCTGCCATTGATTCAAAGCTTTCAAATACTTCAGGCTTTAGCCCCTGTTCCTCAATCGCAGTCAAATTCAGCGCATAAAGAAAGCCATCCGCAATCATTGGATAGTAGCAATTCTTTACCGTATTGATTGTTGATGCAAAGTCCTCACGGATACCAGCTTCAAAATTCTCATGAAATGATGAAGGTATTTCATATAAATGGGATAATGCTGTTGCTACATCTTCATCCTTGATTAAAAACACATCATAAGGAATCCCTTTAAAGCTTAGTACGTCCTCAAGAATTTCATACTCATTGATTACACTGATTTCAAGTGCATCGGCATTTTCTGGATATGTCTCATTCCATAATGCTTTTAAGCCTTCACCATATGCCTCATTTTCTACCGCAACCTTTAAAACCGCGGATTCTTCTATTTTTATCTCTGCTGAACATGCAGTAAGCAGGCATGTCATCGCGAGTAAGATCCATTTTTTCACGTTATCACCGTTGTAATTGTACACATTTTTCTGCCGATTGGCAATTGATATTCAGGGATTTACCATTGACAAGCAGAGATATTTTGCCATAATTAAGATATGTGAATTTAAGGAGGAGCTATATGGATCAGTTATCAACACTCATCTATTCCATTCCGGCTTTATTGATTGCGCTGACACTGCATGAGTTTGCCCATGGCTGGGTATCGGATAAACTGGGTGATCCAACACCTAGACGTAATGGCCGCTTATCATTAAATCCTCTGCGTCATCTTGATCCGCTCGGCACCCTGTCGCTGTTTCTGTTTCACTTCGGATGGGCAAAGCCGGTGATGGTGAATCCAAATTATTACCAGAATAAAAAACAAGGTATGGTAAATGTAGCAATGGCAGGGCCGATGATGAATTTCCTGCTAGCCTTTATCAGTATTTTTGCCTATTATGGGATTATAAAAATGCTGCGTATCGGGCTGATTCCAATGCATAGCGGCATAATCACTTCAATCTTTGATTATCTGTTAGAATTTTTGCCTTTCCTGCTTAGCTATAATTTAGGTTTAGGTATCTTTAACCTTATTCCGATTCCGCCGCTTGATGGTTCTAAATTTTTAAATGCCCTGCTTCCTGAACAGCTTTATTTCGGCATTATGCGTTATGAACGTTACTTTGCGCCGATCTTGATTCTACTGCTTTATACAGGGATTCTTAATATTCCATTAGATTTTGTGAATGACGCGTTATTTAATCTTATGAAGAATATCAGTCTGACAATTCTTCGACTTTAAGCTGCTATGCGGCTTTTTTTATTACAAATAAAAAGGGCATAAAGCCCTTTGTCAGTGCATCCACAAAATGAATCTTTGAAGCAGATTATCTTCCATATAAATCATCGGCCAGTTAGGATAGATATAAATCATCCGCAGCAGCCAGATACTAAACCAAATCAGCATCACCAACCAGAATAACCATCGCCAAAGCGTTGATTGTAAAAACTGTCGGTTTTTAAGCCAGCCAACACCGCTGATTAAAGCAAATACCAGCAGCACATAAAAAGCTGGGTTAAAGAAATAGGCTTCTTGAAACCTGCCCTGCACAAAATAATAGAATGCGGTACTCATGCCGCAGCCCGGACAGGGAATACCGGTAATTTCCTGAATCGGGCAGTACCAGCCAATAACTGCTATACATCCTACGATCAGCAGAATCGGCAGCAGCTGTTTAGTAAGTGACTTCATCCAATACGTGATTTAATTCGCTTTGATTAATTGCCATCGAAATCAGCGGCAGCATTAAAACAGCCAAAATCAGACAGATAATAGATATTGAACCAACCCGCATTCCCAGATTATATTCCATATCTTCAATCTGACGGGCAATTTTATAGTGCCAGTAGATTCCATATAAGCCGCAAGTAAAGAAGGTCAGCAAAACATCGATGACGCCGTTATTGGAATTGGAACAGCTGACTTCATTTAATTCTTCACCAAGCTTATAAATCAGATAAATATAATATATACCGCATGTAAATATACTTAAACAGAGGACTGCCCCTACACTTCTTTTTCTAACATTCATAATTAACCTCTTTTCAATACCAAAACAGATAATGGTTCAACTTTAACAATCCGCTGCTCTTCAGGTGTTATTTTACCATCTTTAAATATCAGCTGATAATTATTCTTCATATCATATTCGTAATAATTCTGAGTTGGGTTAAAAATAACCGCCACATCATTGATTTCATCCTTCATACGATAAACCAGCGCGCTGTGATTGATTTCCTCAAAGCTTACATATTCAAGTATATCCTGAGTTGTAGCATAGGAGAAACAAGGCAGTGACTTTCGCAAAGCAATACAGTCTTTGGCAAATTCCACAATCGACAGATACCGGTTGCGGCGCTCATAGTCAATACGGTTAATCGAATCAGAATCACAATATGTATTTGGTTTGCCATGCTTTGTTCTCGCAAATTCCTGACCGCTGTGAATAAACGGTATGCCTTGCGCAAAAAGTACGGCCGCCAGACATAATTGCTGACGTTTTATTCTTGTTTCACGGGTATCTTCACGGCAGCAGCTTTTCAGCTTATCCCAGCATGTCATATTATCATGGCATTCGACATAGTTTACCGCCTGCTGAGGGCTTGAGAAATAAGCCGTGATATTATTCTTATTTGTTACACTGGCGCTTAACACATCTTTGGCTACCTGGATCAGTGACAGATCATTGGAACAGTAGCCTTTCACATCAATTTCTTCAACACTGGTTCGTCCCTTGATAACGTCGCGGAAACGATCAGAGAAATGCGCGATCATCGGCATTTTATCATGATTGGCAATCGACGCGCGGCGATTTGGATCAAGGTAGGAAGGCATATCCCAGCCCTCACCATAAATGATAAAATCTCGATTAATTTCACGGCAGCGGCGATACACCTCATTCACCGTATCCACATCAAGAATTCCCATCAAATCAAAGCGGAAGCCATCAATTCGGAAAGTTTTTGCCAGATAAACACAGGCATCAACGATAAATTTTCTCGCCATAAAGCCGGTGGAATCAAAATCATTGCCGCACCATGTGCCATTAGAATAATGACCCAGCTCATTCATTTGAAAATAATAACCAGGCACAATTTTCTGAAAAGAACTGGTCGGCAGATCAAAAACATGATTGAATACCACATCAAGCACAATACGCATTCCATTTTCATGCAGCTTATCAACAAGCTCACAAAAATCATTGATTCTGGACATCGGATCAAATGAATTGCTGGCATAGCTGCCTTCTAATGTCATATATTGCAAAGGATCATAACCCCAATTATAGAACAAACGCTGGTTGTATTCATCTACCGAACCAAAATCCAGCACCGGCATCAGCTGAACATGGGTAATCCCTAATGTTTTTAAATAACTAAACCCAGTATTTAATGACTTGGTTGTTTCATTTTCTTCCACAAAACCTTTAAATTTGCCTGGATGACTGACACCGATATTCGGTTTCATCGTAAAATCACGGACACTGGTTTCATAAATAATAGCTTCTGTATTACCATGCATGATTGGCAGCTGACCCTCAGCCATTTTAATTTTAGATAAATCTACTACGATAGAACGTGTAGAGTTAATAGTTGATGATTTACCATAAGGATCAATAGATTCATTCCATATGCCATTAACACGAACATGGTAAACGTATTTAGCAAGTTCATAATCACCCTTTAAGGTTAATCTGAACGTACCCTTTTCACTCTTCTCCATCATATGTATTTCTGGCTGATCCTTGCGCTGAATTTCCAAGCAGACCTTAGCTGCCGTCGGCGCCCATATCACAAAGGTTGTAGCAGCCGGCGTATAATTAGCCCCAAGATCATTTCCATCATAAGCAAACATCGCATCAAAGCGCGGCCGCTTTACGATATAAGAGTATTGCAGAATCGTCGACCGGGCAAATTGATGAAGTACCTGATACTCTCTGCCAATTTCAATTTCATGCAGCACACGGCATGTATATTTGATGTGAGTCGTTAAAGGCTCCACGGACAGAATCTGCAATTCATCAATATTGCCGAAATCATCACGCAGATAAAATTGACGGCTGACCCCGTCATAGCTTTCTTTTGAGAAAAAAATTACGATTTTATCAAAATCGTCTAAATAAGCTTCAAAATAATCAACAGCTCGCATATTATCACCTAATTTATAGTATAAACTATTTTTAGAGGTTGTACCAGTCGTACCTTAGCTTTACGAATTGATTTTTTCCTGTTATGATAATGTCATGAAAAAGAAAATAGTGATTATTCTCGTGCTGATTGTTTGCGCAATGATGGCACTGGGACCAATTTTATCTTACTTAGTTTAATAAGAAAAGTGGTGAAAACAGAAAAAAGGCACATTTCATTCAATTGAAACGAGCCTTTTTTGTATTATTTTCTAATCTTTGATGCGAAATATGCGGCTCCAAATGATAGTACCGGAATATAACGATAGCATTGAGTGAAGCTGCTTAATAGGGGAAGATTGAACTCAAGATTGAATAAATTAGGAATGATCCATAAGAGAAGTATTGATGCGTTAGCAAGCAATAATAATAGAATTGTTAAAATTAGACAAGGAATAGGTTCATCCTTTTTTGTTTCATCATAGAATAGGATCAAGCCTGCCCCAAATGGAAACAGTGAAAGCAGTACAATATAATTGACAAAAAGATGTCCTAAGCCTGACCATGTACTGCCAATTGGATTAACAGCTGCCTCAATACCAGAACCGATTATAACCCATATAACAAACAAGCATAGTTTTTTCTTCATCTGTGCCCTCCTTTTTATGAATAAAATCGTTCATAAGCCAACCCAAAAACAAAAAGCTGCAGCATAGTTCCTTCATTCATATTTTATCTTGCTTAGAATTCTGATGTCAAGGCCGCATAATATAATAAAAAGCGTGTCTCAGCTTATCTGAAACATCGCTTTTTCGATTATTTAACGTTGATTTTTTCAATATGCCAAATATCTCTGACATATTCTTCAATTGTACGGTCTGATGAGAAATAGCCTGACTGAGCAATGTTCAGCAGACACATTCTAGCCCAGCCGCTGCGGTCTTCATAACGCTTGCGGATATTAGCCTGAGCTTTTTCATATTCATCAAAATCCGCCAACAGCAGATATTCATCATTTTTAAACATTAATTCATCATAAATCAGTTTAAATTCATCCTTATTCTGTGACCATGTACCATCAATAAAGCTGTCAACGATTCGCTTCAGTGTTTCATGAGTATTGTAGTAGTCCCAAACATGGTATGAATTAGCACGTTTGATCTCTTCAACCTCTTCAGCACGCAAACCGAAGATTTCCGCATTTTCATAACCGACACGTTCAACAATTTCCACATTCGCGCCATCAAGCGTTCCCAGCGTAATTGCTCCGTTCATCATGAATTTCATATTGCCGGTACCGCTGGCTTCCTTGCCAGCCGTTGAGATTTGTTCCGATACATCAGCGGCATTCATCAGAATTTCCGCGATAGATACACTGTAATTAGGAATAAAGACAACCTTCATATAGCGGTTGATTTCCGGATCGTTATTTACCACAGCTGCGATTGAATTAATCAATTCGATGACCTTCTTCGCAAAGTGATAAGCCGGTGCTGCCTTAGCCGCGAAAATAAATGTACGCGGATAAATTCTGAAGCTGCTGTCTGCCTTCATTCGCTGATACAGATAAATAATATGCATTACATTCAAAAGCTGACGCTTATAGGCATGCAGACGTTTTGCCTGCACATCAAAAATCGAATTAACGTCAACCTCAATGCCGACATTCTTTTTGATATAATCAGCCAGAATCTGTTTTCTTTCCATCTTCACATCTAAGAAACGCTGCTGAAGCTTCGCATCATCGATATGATCCATCAGCTTAACTAAATCCTGCGGATGCTTGATGAAGGAATCACCAATTGTATCCTTTAAAAGCTCTGTCAGCTGCGGGTTAGAATAAACAAGCCAGCGGCGGTGTGTAATACCGTTTGTCTTATTATTAAACTTCTCTGGCATAATTGCATAATAGTTCTTAAATACATCCTTAACTAAAATCTGTGTATGCAGCTTCGCAACACCATTAATTGAATGAGAACCAATGATTGCAAGATTTGCCATATGCACCTGACCATCTTTAATAATTGCTGTATCATTAATCAGATCCGGGCGGTAATATACATGATTTAATGCATAGATATAACGCTTATTGATTTCCTCAATAATCATATAAATACGCGGCAGCATCGTCTGAATAAACTGAATCGGCCATTTTTCAAGGGCTTCCGCAAGTACCGTATGATTGGTATAAGCCATAGTTTCCGTCGTAATCCGCCATGCGTCATCCCATTCATACAGATAATCGTCCATTAAAAGATGCATCATTTCAGGGATAGCCAATACTGGATGGGTATCATTCAGCTGAACACAATTCTTATCCGCCAGATTATCCAAGGTAGGATATACGCGCAGATGTGCCTTGATCATTGCTGTTAAACCCGCTGATACAAAGAAATATTGCTGTTTTAAACGCAGATAACGGCCAGCTTCCGTTGAATCATCAGGATATACATTCTGATTGATTTCATTAACTTCACGAATATATTCAGAGAAGCCCTGAGAATTGCTGGCATCCTCAGCCGGCTCTGCACTCCACAGACGCAGTGTATTTGTCAGCTTCGTATCATAGCCGATAACTTCCATATCGTAAGGCACAGCTCTGATGATATGCGCGTCGGCATGATTAATACGCGCTTTGCCATGTTCATCCATTGACATTTCAATATGTCCCCAGAATTTCACATCCACGCTGTGCTTTGGTTTGCGGACTTCCCAAACATTTCCTAAACGCAGCCACTGATCAGGTACCTCTACCTGCTTGCCATCAATAATTTTCTGCTTAAATAAACCATATTCATAACGGATACAGTTTCCGTGGCCAGCATAGTTTAATGAGGCCAGTGAATCGAGGAAGCAAGCCGCAAGACGGCCAAGACCGCCGTTTCCTAAACCAGCATCGCTTTCCATATCTTCAAGCTTATTAATATCAAGACCCAGATCAGCCAGACCTTCTTTAACGATATCATAAATGCCCAGATTCATCAGATTGCTTGTCAGCAGTCTGCCAATCAAAAACTCCATGGAGAAATAGTACATCTGTTTTCCTTCAACACGGGCAATCTCCTCCTTGCTCGCCTTCCAGTTAACTGACGCATAGTCACGAACCATCGTACCCAGCACCATGTATTTTTCAGTAACATGGGCTTGTTCGATTGAACGGCCATATTTCTCAATAATTCTTCGTTTAAACTCTTCTTTGAACTCTTCTTTGTTCTTAAATTTATCAATATACATTTTTTAGTTCCCTCTTTTTCCATAAAGCCACATAGATTTTAGCATAAATAACCTAATAATAGTAGCCAATGTAACCCTTAACATGCTATTATTTACACTATTTTATTCTTATTTTGCCGCTTTGGTGCCGGCTGCTTTCGCCTTTTCGCTCTTTACAGCACTTTCCTTGATCTCAAAAACAGCACCGGCAAACGGAGCCAGATCAATCCTTACTGAATAAGGCAGGAAGTTATACGGTTCATTATGCGTACGGATAGCCTTTGGATTTACAATTCCGCTGCCGCCGTAAATATCCTGATCACTATTTAAGATCTCCTTAATGCTTCCCTTATTTTCCAAACCGATACAGAAATTGTCATAATGATTCGGTGACAGATTCAGTACGACAAGGAATTTCTGATTCTTATTGCGTCGGGTATAAACAAAAACATTCTGTGATTTATTATCAGCATCAATCCATCTGAAGCCTTCACCTTGATAATCCAGCTCATACATCGCCGGATATTTGCGCATCAGCTTATGCAGATCAGTAAAGAATTTTAAGAATGCATCATGAATCGGATAATCAAGAAGGAACCAGTCATTTTCACGATTCTCATCCCATTCTCTGAATTGCGCAATTTCATTTCCCATGAAATTCAGCTTTTTGCCCGGATGCGTAAACATGTAGGTGTATAAAGCCCTGCATTGCGCGAATTTCTGTTCATAAGTTCCCCAAATTTTATCAATAATCGTATGCTTGCCATGGACTACTTCATCATGTGAGAATGGCATCATAAATTTTTCTGAATAAAAATAAGCCATTGAGAAAGTCAGCTGATTGTGATGATACTGACGATAAATCGGATCAAGTTCAAAATATTTCAATGTATCATGCATCCAGCCAAGATCCCATTTATAATCAAAGCCCAAGCCGCCGTCAACCGTTGGTTTGGTAACCTTAGGAAAATCACTTGAATCCTCCGCGATCAGCATACAAGTTGGATGCTTTTCTGACAAATGGTAATTCAGACGTTTAATGAAATCCAAAGCACCTTTATTTTCACCCTTATCCTTATTGCCATGCCAATAAATGATATTGCTGATAGCATCCATGCGCAAACCGTCTACATGATATACCTCTAACCAGAAATTAGCTGCTGACATCAGGAAAGAACGCACCTCTTCACGGCTGAGGTTAAAGTTACTGGTACCCCACTGACTGTTGGCATCTTCACCCTTTTCATATTCATAAAGCGGTGTGCCGTCAAAATAGCCGAGTGTATAGTCATCCTTTACAAAATGTACCGGTACAAAATCGATAATGACACCCAGATTATGCCGATGGCATTTATTGATAAAACGCATCAGCTGTTCCACTGTTCCATAGCGGCTCGTCGCTGAGAAATAACCGCTGCACTGATAACCCCATGATCCATCAAAAGGATATTCATTCAGCGGCATCAGTTCAAGATGAGTATAACCAACCTTCTTGGCATATTTAATCAAATCATCACCGATTTCATCATAGGTATACCAAACATTGTCTTCATCTGGTTTTTTCCATGATCCGATATGTACCTCATAGATGCTGACTGGCTGATCAAAATTCTTCGTGCGGTTTTTCATCCATTCATCATCAGTGAATAGATTGCGGTGAACCTCTTCAATAATACTTGCCGTATTTGGTCTGAGTTCACTGTAAAAAGCATAAGGATCTGCCTTATCAACAATGCGGCCAGTGGCCTGATGAACACGCAGCTTATACATTTGACCGCGTTTTGCGTGTGGAATGAAGACTTCATAGACACCCTTGGCATCAACGCGTTTCATTTTGGTACCCTGCCATTCATTAAATTCGCCAATGACAGAAATATCTCTTGCATGCGGCGCATAAGTACGGAACATAACACCCTTCTGTCCGCCTTTTTCAATACAATGCGCGCCAAAATACTCATAAGCGGTTAAGCTCATGCCGTTATAAAATTGTTCTAATGATGATTTTTTCATAATCATTTACCCCATTTCATATATCCTTATTTTACTCTATTTCAGACTATTCTGAAAGCCTTTTAAAAAAGAAAAAGCCTGAATAATTCAGGCTTTGACTATCAGTCATAATTAGTCAGCTATTCGATGGCTTTTTTCATGGCAGCCTGCAGAATCTCTGTCTTTTCCTTCGCGTTCTCTTTGCTGGTACCGCGGACACAATAGTAGAATTTACACTTTGGTTCAGTACCGCTTGGCCGCACTGCAATCCAGCTGCCGTCTTCAAGATAGAATTTTAATACGTCTGACTTCGTAAAGCCGATCAATGCCTGTTCACTACCATTCTCATAGCGTTTCAGACAGCCGTAGTCTTCACTGGCAATAACCTTTAAGCCGCCGATTTCTTTTGGCGCTTCATTTCTGAAGGTAGCGATGATTTCTTTGATTCGCTCAGCACCCTCTTTGCCTGCCAGTGTAATTGATGTCTGACTCTCCTGATAAGTTCCCAGTTCGTCATACAAACCATCCAGAACATCCACTAAGGTCTTGCCCTGTGCCTTATAGAAGCAGGCAGCTTCCGCAAGCATCAGACAAGCCTGCGGCGCATCTTTATCGCGGACAAACGGTGAAATCAGTGAACCATAGCTTTCCTCATAACCAAATACATATTCTTTTTCATGAGTAAGCTCATATTTAGCTACCTTTTCACCGATGAATTTGAAACCAGTCAGCGTTTTTTCTGTTTCAACACCATACTTAGCCGCAATTTTTTCACCGAGATCACTCGTAACAACCGTATTAAACATCACTGGATTTGCAGGCATTTTTCCCTTGGCCTTTAATTGTGATAAGATGTACTCAATCAATACTGAACCGCTTTGATTACCAGTCAGTAAAACATATTCGCCATGATGCTTCACGGCTACCCCCATGCGGTCAGCGTCTGGATCGCAGCTAAGTACGATATCAGCGTCTTCACGTTTCGCATACTCTAACGCTAAATTATAAGAAGCGGTTTCTTCAGGATTCGGCGTTGGTGTGTTAGAAAAATCAGGATCAGGTGTGCATTGTTCCTCAACCGGTACAAACTGATAACCAGCGCGGGTAAATACTTCCTTCACAGGAATATTCGCTGTGCCGTGCTGCGGCGTGAAAATAATTTTCACATCAGTTTTCTTAACCTCTGGATTTAATTGAATGCCTAATACCTTGGCATAATATTGTTCATCGATTTCTTTGCCGATCACCGTAATCAGCTTTTCCTGTTCCGGTGTCAGATCCACTCTGATTGCCAGCTCATCCTCAACAGCATTAACACGGTCAATAACCTGTTTCGCTAAATCAGGAATCAATTGGCAGCCTTTTTCATCATACAGCTTATAGCCATTATATTCTTTAGGATTATGAGAAGCTGTTACCATGATGCCGCCAAAGCAGTTTAAAGTACGAACTGCAAAGCTTAACTCCGGGGTTGGCCGCAGACTTTCAAAAACATAAGAACGAATGTTATAAGAAGCCAAAACCTTAGCGGAATCCATCGCAAACTCATAAGACATATGACGATTATCATAGCCGATGGCTACCCCGCGCTGCATAGCCGCTTCACCATTAGCTGTGATATATTGAGCAAAACCGGCGTTTGCCTTACGGATCGTATGTAAATTAATGCGATTCGTTCCAGCCCCCAGCAGACCGCGCATACCCGCTGTACCAAATTCAATGTTTGTATAGAAAGCATCCACTTTCTGTTTTTCATCCATAGCCAGCAGTTCAGCTTTTAATGCCGGATCGATATTTGGATGATTCACCCACTTATTATACTTTTCTTCAATCATAAGATTTCCTCCTCAATCTACATCAATTATACAACAAACCACATAAAAAATCTGTTGAAAATGCACTTTTTTGTAAGAGCTTACGAAATCTTATAATGAATGATAAAAACAACTGAAATCAGTGCTGTGATGGACTGAAAGTATTAACCAAAAGCGGCAGCATGAATAGACCGACGCAGCCTAAAACAAAGGCGAAAACCGGATAATTACGCATGCCAAGAAGAGCCGACGCCGCATCCTTGACTAAAGGGCTGAGAATGAAAGCTCCTAAAATGAAACCAAGCAAGCCTGTCTTTTGCTGCTTATTAAATCCTTTATGTTGATTAGTTTTATGTTGCATAGTTTACCTCCTTGTCTTTAGCCTTCCCTGTTATGCTTATTTTATTGTCAATACCACATAATTTTCATTTATTCATCACCTGTTGCACATATTGCTTCGCTATACTTCAGTTAAATGCAAGAAAGGATGAAATTTCATGAATTCAACAAAACAAAGACTGACAGCATGGCTGATTGCCGGTGCATTAGCCGGTACGCTCAGCGGCTGCAGCTCAGCAAATACCAATACAGATTTGAGCCAAACTGATAACAGCTTTGATGGCACGGTTATCACGCTTGCTGATGAGGGGGTGCTGGTAGATGGTCAAGCCGCCTCAACTGACAGCAGCAGCAAGGTCTATGTCAGCAATGATATTATTTATTATGAGGAAGGCAAGGATGACAGCTATGGTGAAGGATCAACGGCTGATGAACATAGTGCTGAAGAAGCAGCTAAGCATACGGTCGTTAATATTACGGAGCCGGGTAATTATTCTGTCAGCGGATCGCTCAGCTATGGCCAGATTTTGATTGACTTGGGTGAGGATGCGAACGAGAATCCAGAGGCAGTTGTAAATCTGACGTTAAACAATGTTAATCTTACCAGTACAGTCAGCAGTGCAATTGTTGCTTTGAATGCTTATGAATGCAGCGCAGAGTCAGCAGCTGAACCAAGTAAGGATGTCGATACTGCGGATGCCGGTTTTAATTTGATACTGGCAGATGATTCAGTCAATGTAATTAATGGTTCACATGTCGCAAAGATTTACAAAGAAGGAACTACTAAGAAAAAATATAAATTTGACGGTGCCATTGAATCTAAGGTTTCTATGAATATTAATGGTGAAGAAAAGGGCAATGGTCAGCTGACTGTCAATGCGGATAATGAAGGTATTGAAACTTACATGCATCTTACCATTAATGGTGGTGTACTTACTGTCAACTCAGCGGACGATTCCCTGAATGCCAATGAAGACAATATTTCTGTTATCACAATCAATGGCGGTACAATTACCTGTGATGCGGGTAATGGCGAAGAGGGTGACGGCATTGATTCAAACGGCTGGATTGTAATTAACGGCGGTACAATTATCGCATCCGCTAATCCATCAAGCATGGACAGCGGGGTTGATTCAGATTTAGGTATTTATATCAATGGCGGTACTTTACTGGCAAGCGGCAATATGTACGATGAAATAGCGGCAGAGTCAGCACAAAATTTTATTGTATTAAATTTCACTGAAAAACAGCATGAAGAAGATCTCATTGTTTTAAAAAACAGTGATGATGAAGCTATTGCGGCCTTCTATGCAGTTAATGATTACACAGTCTTAGTCTATTCTTCAGATCAGCTTGCCGAGGGTGATTATACTGCTGCGAAAGCAGCTTCGGTTACCGGTGAATTAAATGGCAGCATTTATACGAAAATCAGTGACGCAGACATTACTGCCCAGCTTGAATACAGTACAAGCGGCGGACGCGGCATGGGACATGGCGGCTTTGGTATGAAACCAGAGGGCATGAATGAGGACGACTTGAAAAAGCCAGATGGTGAAAAGGATGAAAATCGAATGGGCAAACCGGAAGGCGATATGAAAGAACCGCCTGAAAACGGAGGTGAAATGCCGCAAGGGTTGCCTGACTTCAATGGTCAGGATGATGATAGTGAAAAACTGACAAGCTTCACGCTAAGTAAAGGCGGTACTTTTCTCTACTCAGTGGCGGAACAAAAATAAATAAATGAAGGCTTCTTTAGCGAGAAGCCTTTTTCAATAAGCACGGTGACAATTTTATTTACTCTACCTCAAACACAGAAAATACTTTTATATAAAAATGAATCATATAGATAATCATAATTTTGATGATTTTTCATCATTTCATTGATTGATAAATTCAAGATACCTCTCTATAATGGCGACACGGAGGAGGTAGATATAATTGTTTATCTCATTTAAAAATGAAAGAGTTAAGTAGAGCCATAGTTTTCATTTCTGCATTGCTGGTTTTATTATTGGCAATCGTCTATTACCGCAGTATCAAAATATTTTAGCGGCACTGTGTTTATCGATTGCTTTAACGATACAGTCCAACACAAAAAAATCATATCAATTATTTTTTTCTGTTATTTATATATTGTTTGGTTATTTTCTGCTGAGATAAACAGAAACTGTGCACCTCTAATACTGACAATAGTAAAACAAAGACTTCTTTAACGAGAAGTCTTTTATAATATGCAAAAAAGGTGCCTTTTCAGACACCTGTATGTTTTAATCTAAATCCTTACCATTGCTGGCGATAACCTTTTTATACCAATAGAAGCTGTCTTTTCTGCTGCGGTCAAAGCTTCCCTTGCCTTCATCATCTTTATCTACATATATGAATCCATATCGCTTCCGCATCTCGCCGGTTCCTGCGGATACCAGATCGATACAGCCCCATGTCGTATACCCGATCAGGTTGACTCCCGCTTCGATTGCCTTATCCATGTCGAGGATATGTTCTCGGATATAGTCGATGCGGTATGGATCATGGATCGCTCCGTCACTTTCCACTTCATCATAAGCTCCCAAACCATTCTCTACCACCATTAACGGCAGCTCATAGCGGTCATAGATCATTTCCAGATAATAGCGCAGTCCCTTTGGATCTAAGGCCCAGCCCCAGTCTGAATACGTCAGATATGGATTCTTTGCTCCGGCTGAGAAATTGCCGCTTACTGTTTCCTTTACTTCATGGCTCGTTACCACGGTTGACATGTAGTAAGAGAACGTATACAGATCTACTTTACCTTCTTGCAAATCGATCAAGTCCTGATCCGTGATATCTAAATGCACATCATGCTCATCCCACAAACGTTTCGCAAAGGTTGGATATTTTCCCTTGCACTGCACATCGCCGCAATAGAAGATTCCCTTTTCCCATGTATGACGGTTCAGCAGGATATCTTCAGGATCACATGTTCCCGGATAGAACGTGATGCCGCAGATCATGCAGCCTACCACATAGTCCGGATCGATTTCATGTGCCTTCTTTACCGCATGCGCGCTTGCTACAAACTGATAATGCAGCTGCTGATAAGCTCGCTGATACATTTCATCACTTGCTGTATTGCCAAACATTTCAAGGAACATGACCGTGTTATTGATTTCATTGAACGTCAGCCAGTATTTTACTAACCCTTTGTATTCCTTAAAGCACGTTTCCGCAAAACGGTCATAGAATTCGATCAGTTTACGATTGTTCCAGCCATCATAATGCTCCTCTAAATATAACGGCGTATCAAAGTGGTGGATCGTAACCAACGGTTCGATGTTGTACTTTTTACATTCTTCAAATACTGAACGATAGAATTCAATCCCCTTTTGATTAGGCTCTAATTCATCGCCGTTAGGATAGAGGCGAGACCATGAGATTGACATTCTGAACATTTTAAAGCCCATTTCCGCAAACAAAGCGATATCCTCTTTATAGCGGTGATAGAAATCGATGCCCTCATGATTTGGATAATAGCAATCATCAAGCACGGCATATTTGGCACCCTCAGGGAGCGCTTCACCCATACTTCTGATCTTTCCCGGTTTGCCGTCAGCACCGATATAAGTGATCATTCTTGGTTCCTTGACTGAACCGCCGGTAGTGACATCCGTCAAAGCCATGCCGCGGCCATCTGCGTTCCATGCACCCTCACACTGATTAGCAGCGGTTGCGCCGCCCCAGTAAAAATCTTTTGGAAAACTCATAAACAATACCTCCTTTATGATTTTTTATAATCTAATTAATCTAAATCTGCCCCATCGCTGGCAATCACTTTCTTATACCAGTAGAAGCTGTCTTTCTTGCTTCTTGCTAATGTACCATTCCCTTTATCGTCACGATCTACATAAACAAAACCATAACGCTTCTTCATTTCACCGGTACCGGCACTGACAAGGTCAATGCATCCCCACATTGTATAACCCATTAAATCTACACCATCCAGATTAATTGCATCACTCATGGATTGAATATTTTGACGCAGATAATCGATGCGGTAGCTGTCATGCACAGAACCGTCTGCTTCCTTTTGATCATCCCAGCCAATACCATTTTCAACAATCCATAAAGGTTTATGATAACGATCATACAATGTATTTAATGCAATTCTTAAGCAGTTAGGATCAGTTCCCCAACCCCATGCATTTGTCTGCAGATAAGGATTTTTAATTCCCATAATCATATTACCGCTGCCTGCTTCTACATTCTCATGAGTTGTGAAAGTAGAAGAGCCATAACAAGAGAAACTTAAAAAGTCTGCGGAATATTTCTCCAATAATTCAAAATCATCAGCTTCAGTTTCTAAAACAATACCTTTTCTTTCATATTCCTTTAATTTATATGCCGGATATTTACCGCCTGTCTGTACATCTGAGAACCACAATGTATTTTGAGCGTTTTTCAATACATACAATTGATCCGCTGGATCACATGTATAAGCATACATCGGCTGATAAGCCAGCATCTGTCCAACTTTAATTTCATCACTGATTTCATGAGCCGCCTTAACGGTTAACGCACTGGCGACAAATTGGTTATGAGCACCCTGTGCTTTAGCCTGATCACTATCATCAATCAGACCACCAGCCATAAAGCAGCCCCACTGCATAATATTAATCTCATTAAAGGTCAGCCAATATTTAACCTTGCCCTGATAATGCTTCATTACGGTTGTGGAATAACGTACAAAGAAATCAATCAGCTTACGGCTTTTCCAACCGCCATATTTTATAGTCAAATTTAATGGTGTTTCATAATGTGATAATGTAACCAGCGGTTCAATACCATACTTTTTACATTCATCAAAAACCTCATCATAAAATTTTAAACCCTCTGCATTCGGTGTCTCATCATCGCCATTTGGGAAAATACGCGCCCAGTTCATTGATAAACGGAATGTCTTAAAGCCCATTTCACCCATCAAAGCGATATCTTCTTTAAAATGATGATAAAAATCGGTTGCCACATGACTAGGATAATATTCACCCTCTACAATTGCCGGAACAGCCCCTTCAGGAAATACCATAGGTGAACCTGAACCTAAATCCATATTGATAGAGCCTGTTTCCTTAGTATCCGGTTTAATCCATGTGATTCTTCTTGGTGTTGTATGGCTTCCAGCCGTCAATACATCACTTGTATTGACACCCTTACCGCCATCCTTATAACCACCTTCGTATTGATTAGCAGCCGTTGCGCCGCCCCATAAGAAATTTTTTGGAAAACTCATAATTACGCTCCTTTTCGTTTGATTAATTCAATAAAGTCAATAAATCATCACCCAATTTTACAGATCCGTTAGCCACTTCCACAACATCTAAATAATCAGCTGTATTCGTAACAATAATTGGTGTAACTAATGAATAACCTTCTTTCTTCAAACTCTCTATATCAAAAGTAACTAAGACATCACCTTTTTTTACTTTATCGCCTTGTTTAATATGCGCTTCAAACCCTTTACCTTCTAATTTAACCGTATTCATACCGATATGAATTAAAACTTCGCAGCCATTATCTGAAACAATTCCGATGGCATGTTTTGTAGGGAATAAGGTCATTACAGTACCATCACATGGAGCTACTACCTTACCCTCAGTTGGATCAACAGCAATCCCTTTACCTAAAGCACCGGCTGAGAAAGCAGCATCTTCAACTTTTTCCAAAGGAACAACATTGCCCTTAACTGGTGAACTGATAACTTCTTTTTCTGCACTTACTTTTTTAACTTCTGGTTTAGCTGCTTCAGCTTTATCTTTATAAGTCACAAAGGCAATCACAAAACCGATAACGGTTGCGGCAACCGTTAGAATTAATGAAACAGTTAATGAACCGCCAGCGTTAGCTGAATTAATTTGACCTGGGATCTGGAAAACACCCATGCCTGCCATCGTATAAGCAGAAACACCAAGAATTACAGATAACGCACCGGCAACAGCTGATCCGAAGCAAGTCAGCAGGAACTGTTTGCCGTTTGGCAGTGTGACACCATAAATAGCTGGTTCAGTAACACCAAAGATGCCAGAAATCCATGCAGGCAATGCGATTTGTTTTAATTTTTTATTCTTTGTTTTCAGCCAGATTGCAAATACAGAACCAGTCTGAACGAATGAACATACACCGATAACGGCCATTAAAGGCTGTTCGACACCGGCCATCAAACCCATCAAAATTGGCAGAATAACCAACATATGACAGCCCATCATAACTAAGATCTGCCATAAGAAAGCCAATAAAGCCGCGGCAATGATCGGACTGAAGCCATAAACACCTTGGATGCATTGATTGATGAAATCACCCAGTAAATTAGAAACCGGCCCAATTACACAGAAACCGATAGGCAGACAGAGTGCCAATACAATTGCCGGTACCACGAAGGTCTTTACAACATCAGGAATAATTTTATTTAAACCTTTTTCTATATATACAGCCAGAAAGCTTAATACAACCATTGGCAGCATTGTGCTTGTATAAGTCGCGTTAACAACAAAACCGAATACTTCAATATCGATACCCTGAATTGTCGGATAACACAATGCAGCACCCAATGTCATACCAAGGTAAGGATTGCCGCCTAATTTCTTAAATGCGTTATATCCCAAAATGATTGGGAAGAACAAGAACATCGCGTCAGCAGCTGCCGCAAGCAATACACCTAAGCCGGAAGCAGCGCTCACTAAGCCGACCATATCTAATAATGTATTTACACCCTTTAAGATACCGCTGGCACACAAGATACCGATTGACGGCATGAAGATACCAGTAATTATATCTAAAGCCGCTTCAGAGAATTTGCGCTTAGTCTTAGGCGCATTAGCACCATCACCGCTGATACCAGCCACTTCGCAGACATCGCGGAATACATCAGGAACATGATTGCCGATAACTACCTGATACTGACCAGCTGTCTGCATGACTGTAACGACACCATCCATATTTTTAAGCACTTCTGTATTAGCAATTGATTCATCCTTTAATTGGAAACGTAAACGTGTTACGCAGTGAGTTAAACTTATTACATTTTCTTTACCGCCGACATTCGCAATAATGTCCTTAGCGAGTTTTTCATATTTTCCCATGATTTTATGTCCTTCTATAACAAATATGAATAATTTAATACATAATTAATGATCAATTTTTCTTATTCATCTTTATAGGTTTAGCCAACTTAATGTCACTATCCGTGTTGTATCAATCCTCCTTTATCTATCTGACGAGTTATCTTTTATGGTAGATAACACGTTCAATATGAATTGTAAGATACAGCTTTTCTTCATTAGAAAGTACATAATTATACTTTCTTTCAATAAAATCACTAATGCGGTTTACGCATTTCGTGGAATTCTTATATTTTAATTTAATCACATCATATAAATCATCGTCATCGCTGTTTTCATACGTTGTATGATTCACTAAACGCTGTGCAAAAAATTTCAAATGAGTTGTGAAGCGATAATAATATACGTCATCCTCATCAAATTCAACATTGAAAATATAGCGGACAATATTGGTGATTTCCTGCATTACTTTAGTAATCGCCAGCATATCCTCCATACCCTTTTCATCTAATTCCGCATTGACTAAATGCAGGGCGATAAAGCCTGCTTCATCATCTGGAAGACGCACGTTAAATTCTTTTTCTATCATATCTAAAGCTGCCAAACCGACAGCGAATTCATCTTTATAAAATCTGCGGATATCCCACAGTAATACATTGGTTACCGTGATACCTTCAAGAAAGCGCACAATTGAAGAATAAATATGATCTACTAAAGAGATATAGATATATTCATTCAATCTTTTGCCGAGTGTTGCTTTCGCATATTGAATGATTTTCTCACTCACGATAATATGCTCAATTGGCACTTCTTTGATAATTTCCTGGAATTTATGACTGGCATCAGCTGAAGATAAAGCAAATACCTTATCAATCATGTTTTCATCAATATCATCATTTACTTTCTTTTTAAAACAGATACCTTTCCCCATAACGATCTTTTCTTCACCATCTACTAAAACTACGGCTACGTTATTGTTCAGAATCTTGTCAATAATCATTGCTTATCCCCCTTTCATAAAAAAAACCTACACCTCTCCTATCATGCTTAAAAAGCAATGAAAATAGTTGACGCGTAGGTTTAGCTTGTTACCAATCACTATCCTTACCGGTTTATAATAGCACTATAAAGCCAGATTTGCAAGCGATTTCATAAAATGAATTGATTTTTTTGACCTTTTTTTGACTGAATTGAAGTGAAAAGTTAAATTCCACTTTAGAGGAGAGTAGGCAGAAATGAGTTTTGCATGAAGTTTCAGTTCAATTTACTCTTTTACTATGACAGTGAATAAACTGCCCGAATATTCATTGTTATTACCGTGTTAATACTTCTACTACAACATTACCTTTGGTTTCGGAATCAACGCTAATTGTAAAACATGCTGTTTCAGTTGTATTTGCAGGAATTGTGATTTTATCGTTACATGGAGCAGAAGAATTGACGACAATTGTTTCTTCTGCGTTCTCATAAGTAAGACTGATTTCTATTGTTCCACTTTCACAAGCTGCATCCACCTTAAATTGATAATCTGTATCTGCTTCAAGTGTAATTGTCTTTTCATGCTCACTGTATTCCTTCTCATATTCTTCGGGGAAAAAGTGGTACTCAAAGCTTTGTAAAGAAGTAAATTCGTCTGATTCACTGTTATTACAAGCCGTAAGAGCAAAGGCAAAACAAACTGCAAGCAAACTAACCACGATATTTTATATAGCTTCATCACTTAAAATCCTCCCGTCTTGAATGGTAATAAGTCTTTTTGCGTAAGACGCAACATTTTTATCGTGGGTAATAAGAATGATCGTCTTTCCCATATTATTTAATTCTGAAAATACCCGCATAATTTCATTTCCTGTTTTGCTGTCCAATGCTCCTGTTGGCTCGTCCGCAAGGATTATTTCGGCTTGGCATACAATCGCCCTTGCGATTGCCGCTCTTTGCTTCTGACCGCCGGATATATTCGACGGTTTCTTTTTGGCTAAATTAGATATGCCTACGAGTTTCAATGCAGATAAAACCTTTTTCTTTCGTTCTGCTTTTGACAGCGGCTGCTTCATCAACGGTATTTCTACATTTTCAAATACGGTATAATCATCGATAAGGGCAAAGTGTTGAAAGACAAACGATATTTTTTTACCACGAATAGAAGATAAGTATTTTTCTTTTGCACCCCCTAAATCTTCATTATCAAGCAAATATGTACCACTTGTGGGAATGTCCATGCAGCCTATAATATTTAATAATGTTGTCTTGCCGGAACCAGAAGCTCCCATAATTGCTACAAACTCACCGCTGCCTATTTTTAAGTTAACATTTCTCAAAGCTGAAGTAATAATTTCATCACTTCTGTATTCTTTTGTTATGTCTTTCAATTCAATCGCTGCCATTTGTATCTCCTCCTATCAACTCGCAAGGCTGATATTTCATTAATTTTGTTATCGGAATTAATGCTGCAATCATTGTCAAAATAAAAGCAAGTATAATACAGATTGGAAGTGTGTATCTGATATGCACGGTTAGCAAAACAGTTTTGAATAGGTCAATACTTCGAGTAAGCTCTATCCATTTCATTCCCCAAGCAAAAATACCCGAGCAGAAAATAATGACAAATATTTCAATAGCTATTTCTGCCGCGATATCGGAAAGCGTAAAACCATTTGCAATCCAAATGCCATATTGTTTCTTTTTCAACAAAGTATTGGTAGTAAAAACTGCAGTGACGGAGCTGGTTGCCATAATGGAAATAAAGAGTGCGAGCAGTATTTGCCGTCTAGTAAATGCTGCTGTTTCTGACTGATATCCCTTATATTCCTCTGATATGAGCACTGCCGACGCTTCAAACCCGTGTTGTAATGGATATGTAGACACCTGCTCTTTAACAAAGTCTATATCCGCATGATTGGAAAGAAATACATAGGTATTATGCAGAGAAGAAAGCTGCGTCATGATATCATCACGGCTTTGTTTTGTAAAAGGCGCAATGAACCAACCGTTTAATGAAACCAAGGGATAACGTATTAAATCATCTTCCTCAACCCACTTTGCATCAATGGGAATATACCCGGCAATTTCGTACTGACCGCCTGTGCGCTCATCGGTAAGTATTTGTCCCTTTGATAAAATATCCTTGAATACCTCGCTTACATAAAGAGGCAGCAGACCGCTTGTTGTAGCTGTGTATTCGGTAATTCCGCCTTTGACAAATGACAATATTTCCTCATCGATGCTTAATAGCTGCGATATGCCCGGATAATTTTCGTATTTTTGTCCCTTTAACAGCTCCCCATTGATTGCCTTATATTCATTCATGTTTTCAAGTTCGGAAAAATACATACCGGTTGCGTCAAACTGTCCTGCTGCTTCCACCCCCTGCAGTGCTTTGATATAGTCAAGATATTGCCGGATCACATTTGCAAACTCTGGGCTTTCTTCTGTATATTGGTAATTCAAGTGCAATACCTTTTCCATATCAACACCCATATTGCTTTCAAATATTTTTTGCTGATAAGCTGCACTGGCCGCATTTGTGAAAGCAGATAGAACCGTCTGCATCGCAATAACACATACAAGCAACATCAAAAATGAAAAAAACTTCTTTTTCCTTATTTCCCTGATCGATAACATTAAAAGTTTCATTTAAGAAATCACCTCCGCAGGGTGTATTTTCAAAATGCGTATAACAGGAATAATAACAGAAATCATCAAAGTAAATAACAAGAACAGCAGCGAACTACGTAAGAAAAAAGGTGTTATATGTATGGATATGACTCCCTGAGTCATGCGTGAAAATATCTCAATCAAAATAAACCCTATGCAAAGACTGACAAATAGTATTTCCGCCATTTCTGATACTGCCGCGCAAATGAGATTACGATTTGACCAGCCGAACGCTTTACGAATTGCCATATCTTTGCGCTTTGTAACAATCCAATAGTTTGTAACCACAAGACAATTTGCAATAGAAAACAGATAAATTGAAAGCGCAAGGGAAATCCCCGTATTTTGCATAGTAGTAAATATCGGTGTTTCTTGGTTTGCATCTGCTAAAGAATTTAAAATATCATTAATTGCACTAATGCCAACCAATACGGACATTATAGAAATTGAAAATCCGATCGCTAATAAGATTGTAGTAGGACGGCACTTCCGCTTTATTTTAAACATAGTAAACCTCTCTTTCGCTTTTACTCTATGACTGCGCAGTTTACAATTCGTTACAAAATAAAGCGCACTTTTTTGTGCGCCGCTTTCCAATCTTTTATATGTATTCCTATTTACGCCAAAGCAAAACAGAATTGTCAATTATTTTCTGCAAATTGCCGATATCCATACTTTCTATGCCTGTATAATCCCCTGTATAGTAAAATACGCGGTCAATGTTTTCTGCGCCCTTATCGGCACTGCATAGGACATACTCGCTGAATATATCATCATTCGTAATAAGATCGTCCCACTTTGTTCCCGACATATAGAAAAACAAATAGGTGTCCATTTGTCCGTTATTTTTGATTTCCACTTGCTTAATTTTAATATAATTAGCTTGATTGCCCTGTAATCTGCCAATCAAGCTGTCGTCTGCCATTGACACCGAAATATTGTTCTCATAGGAAATCACCTGCTCGGATTTTTTCAAAAAGCCGACAATTGAAAAAGATGCAGCCGCAAATATGGCAAATGCAAGTACAACAACTAATATTTGCTTTTTGCGCAGCTTTCTTTTTATCGAGCGAAAAGACGCTGCTTTTTTCATTTCCAACTCAGCATTTTGCGGAGCTGGAAAGATTTCATCTGTTTCACAAAGGAAATTATAGTAGTCCTTACAGGAAGAACATTCTGACAAATGATTTTCAATAATCTTATTGCTTTCTTCGCTGCAAACCCCATCATGGTATAGGGGCAGCAAGTCCTTTATCAAACTACAAGGATATTTCATTTTATGCCCTCCTTTATCTTTAATTTTGCTCTATGATAAGTTACTCTCGCCCAGCTTTCAGATTTACCGAAAAGACTTCCGATTTCTGCAAAGGAGAGTTCTCCAAAAGTACGCATCCAAAATACCTCTTTATAAGGCTCTTTTAACCGATGAAGCAATTTGTGAAGTTCAAAAGCCGTTTCCTTATTGAGCAGTTTTTGCTCTATGCTTTCAGTACCCGGGATAGTATCTAAAGGATAATCAACTTGTCTTTGCTTCCGTTTGACCTCTGTATAAAATATATTTTTAGCAATCTGGCAAAGCCAAACACTTAATTTACATTCCCCGCGAAAAGTGCCAATATTTTTTAGAGCCTTAAAGAAAGCCTCTTGAGTGAGTTCCTCTGCCCATGCCTCGTCTTTGCAAAGGGAAAGGGTATATTGATATACCGTATCAAAGTATTCTGAATATATCTTTTCAAAGTCTTTCACTCCAACACCTCGCTTTCTTTCATCTTTCTGATGGCTTTATTTTTTGAATAGGATCATGCTTGTTAAAACGGCAAATAGAATATCCGATACTCTGATTTTATCAAACAATACTGTTGAAGTCACAAGCATTATCAAAATGATTCCAATAGAAATTATCCTTGAAAACCAATGCTTACCTTTTGCGTACCAAATACAAAATCCCATAGGCATGCAGAGAAAGGCAAACACTGTCCACCCATAGGCTATCAAATGTGAATAAACACTTGCTGTCATTTCTGCAGTTATGTAATATGTCATTAACATTCCCATGCAAAAGCTGAAAACATTAACTGAGGCCCGCACAGCAGAATTGCTGGATACAGAAATCAATGTGCAAATAAAAATCCAAACAGATGTTTGTGAAAAGATATTTCCAATGTCAGTTGTGTAAAGATCAAGCAGCTTAATCAAGACACCTGTAATTAGCCCCAAGCAACTAATAAGGACAAAATGAATAATTGCTTTAGAAAAAGTTATCGGCTGCCCGGATTTTCTGATAGGATCAAATAAGCTCATTGGCCGCCTCCTTCCTTTATAAGACTAACGAAATTGAAAAACGTTACAATTATTTTTAAGATACTTTTTCTTCTCCCGCCAACAGGCTTGTCAGCGTCATTGTATCAATCAAAACGCCGGATATTCGGCCTGCGCAAAGTTTCTGTACCTTTCTTTCGGAGATGCCTTTCTGCCGCATGAGCCTTTCAAACAACTGCTTGCCGTTTGTAGAATAACACACAAAAATACCGCAACTTATTTCAAGCTGTAGCGTGGCAATATGCAGTAAAGGACGCTATCTTGTGATAACGTCCCTTTTGCTTGGTTATTTAGTTGTTAAATTTGTTTTCTTATCTCAACACCCATAAAAGGCGTTTATTCGTATATTGGTGGAGCTTAGGGGGCTCGAACCCCTGACCTCTACGCTGCCAGCGTAGCGCTCTCCCAGCTGAGCTAAAACCCCAATACTGACATTGCGATGCTATTATAACATAAAACTTTCATAAAAAAAATGGCTAAATGCCATTTTTTTATATTTAATTGTGAATTAAATTAACCAACGATTTTTTGTGTACGAAGAACTTCTTCGATAGCTGCGATAGCAGCATCTTCATCTTCACCGTTGCAAGAAATAGTGATTTCAGATTGTGTTGGAATTCCTAAAGACATAACACCCATGATTGATTTCATGTTTACTTCACGTCCTTTGAAAGACACATTCACTTCACATTTGAATTTACTAGCTGCGTTAACTGCTACTGTTGCAGGGCGTGCATGTAATCCAACTGGATCGATTACTGATACTGTAATTTGTTTCATTTTTATTCCTCCTAATATTCTTCTACTCCATTTTAAACCATTTCGGTAGCACTTACAATGCTAAAATCGCAAATATTTGATTATTTTAAAAATAAATCTGCGAGCCTTGTTTTTCAATCAGAAATGTAGTGGTATTTCAATCTGACAAACGAGATTTATAAAGTTTTACAGAGCCGTTCTTCATCTATTTTTCCTGATTTAAGCTGTTCAGTAAAAGCCTCACTGCTGATTACATTAAAGCCGTGATCCAGTAAATACTGCGCGGTTATGCCGTTTCCTTCAATGATTCTGCCGCTGAAAGTTCCATCATAAATCCTGCCTGCGCCGCAGCTTGGCGAGCGTACTTGCAGGATACACAGCGTGCATTTATTCGCCTGTGCAACTGCCAGCGTTTGTTTTGCGCCTTCTATGAAAGCTTCTGTCACATCTTCGCCAAGATTGTTGATAACCCGATCCTTTACCCGTTCACAACAGGCCCTTGGCGTCGGCAGACCACCCATCACCTCAGGACAAACACTGATGTATTCCTTATCCTTCAGATAATCTATAAGTAAAGCATTGGCGTTATTACCGCCGCTGTATTTACAATTTTCACCAAGCAGACAAGCACTGACCAATATCATAATTGCACCTCCTTGACAAATACTAAATGCTTAGCGTTGGAAAGCTGTTCATGAAAGTGATATCCATCTTCATTAAAAGCCTTTACCGCTTCTATATTATCTATCTTATGCTTAATGCAATAATAAATCAGCGAACCGCGGGCCATCTTAGCCGCCGTCGCCTCAATCTTCAGTTTACCCTGTTTTTCCACATAAAAGGATACACTGCATTTTGTTTCAGGCAATAAAGCACTATATTCCTTAGAACAGCAATCCAAAATGCATTCATCCTTTAAACCATCCGCAAGCTTTAACCGCCAAAATTCAGTAAGCGATTTGCCCTCAACCTGTAAGGGATTCTCAACATCCAAACGATATTCACTGATGCCGTCCTTTACCCTCAGCATCCCATACAAGCCACTCATAATCCGCAAGTGTTCTTGAGCAAAATCCCAATCCTCCTGATTCCATTCATGCACCTGCATCCGTTTAAACTGCAGGCCGTCAAAGCACAGTCCGGCATTGTTCTGCGTCACTGGTTCAAAGGATTGAAAACGACTCACATTCTGCAGCGCTATCTTTTCATTGCACTTATAGAATTTCATTAGTTCCTCTTTATTTTTATCTTTTAATAAGGAAGCTATATAGGCAGCTGTCTGTGCAAACATCGGCTGGCTCGCTTCCGCAATTGCCTCGCTTTTCATCGTTTTAGTCGGTGAACAACATATGATCATTATCTTTCTCCTTAATACCTATACAAATTTAACCGCATGTAATAAAATAAGTCAAATAAATCTTTCTGTCTAATGGTTAATTGTAAAAAATAGGTTATGATAAGAATAGATAAAAGGAGTGATCGTAATGAATAGAAAATGGAGTCAGGTTTTGTGGCTGCTGTCCGCGATTTTATTAATTGGTGCCGGGGTGATCTGTATTATGAATCCGATGACTGCCCTCTCATCAATCGCCTGGATTATTGCCATTGCGATATTATTTGAAGGCTTTTCAGATATTGTTGGTTATTTCTTCTTCAGAGATACCTTTTTCAGTAACGCATGGATGCTGATCGACGGTATTTTAAGTGTTGTCATGGCTTGCTTTTTAATCGGTTATAATGACATAACCGCTGCCTTTATACCTTATATATTCAGTAGCTGGCTTTTAGTTACAAGTCTTGCAAAATTCATCAATAGTTTTCAAATGCGCCGCTTTAACTTTGCCAGCTGGAATTGGATGTGTGCGCTTGGCATTGTCGGCATCGCATTTTCAATCTTTGCCTTTTTCAATCCGTCGCTGGCAATTCTGACAATCAGTGTATTGCTTGGCGCCCTGTTGATATTCCAAGGCTTAGTTACCTTGATTCGCTGGTATCTCTGCCTTAATTTTTAAAGTTTTCCCTCTCTCGAACAGGTACGCCTGTTCTTTTTTTATCCCGCATAGCCAAAGAACCAGGCAATCATCGCAAATAAAATAGTCAAAACGATGGAGACATAAAGCCAATCATTTTTTTCTGTGAGGTCATCAACCGGTTCAGCCGCCACTGTTTCACTCTCCTGCTGTGCATTTTTGCTAAGCTTCAGCCAGTATTTATTCCCTTCACTGATCAGCTCAACCTGATGTGATGCATTTTCCATCTCTGCCGCCAAGGCTGCTTTTAAAGCGATATCAAACAATGCTGAATAATAACCGCTGATCTGATCAAAAGCCTTTTGAGCCATCAGTACCAACAATTCATCCGGCACCTCTCCCGCCTCTTGGTAAACAAGAATACCATTCAGGTTATCCGTTCTATATTGCGCAAGCCGCCGTCTGCGTATTAAATCTGCCTGTTGATCAAAATGTTCCTTATCAGTAAGTGTATCATCGCTGACCAGCTCTTCAAAATCTTTAAGAACATCAGATACCACCGCATAAGCCAAGACATCTCCTTGTATCAGATGGGTATATTCATTCAGCTGATCATTGTCAATCCTCACCCCAGTCTGTGTATATTCATAAGTATCCTTTTGATCAAGATGCCAGCGTTCAGTCAATGAAACATGTCCCAAAGGTACATCATCAAAAAATGTCTGCCAGATCACACTGTCAAAGTTGTTCTTATAGCGTTTATAGGACGCACTGCTTTTAAGTGCATATAAAACATCATTCCCCTGCCGGTACTGCATATAATCAAGTGGTTCACAGGATGTTTCTGCCGGGCATTGAGCTGAAAAAGGAATCTGTTCTACCTTTAATGCAGATGGCATGCTCAGCAGCAATATTAAAGAGAGTAAAATTTTCATCGGTAGCCTTCTTTCAAGATTACTATGCCTAACCTTGTTTTAATTATGCGTAAACACTTTGCTTCTTTGAAAGAAATAAGTACCATTCCTGATATTGGTAAAGCTCATATAGAAGTGCAAGTAAAATCAAGTCTGATTCTTGATTCTGTTTTATAATAATCATTGTTATATAACAGAATGGCGGTGTAAATATGTTTGAATGGCAGCAGCAGATTCAAATTATAACGGATGAAATCGATCAATGCATCAAAAATTACAATGATGAAGCTTTAACCTTGCGTATGCTTGCTAAGCGGCTTGGTTATTCTGAATTCTATACAACCAGAAAATTCAAACAGATAACAGGCATGCAGTTTAAAGATTATTTACGATGCCGAAAATTAGCCTTTGCGCTGAAGGAAATCCGTGACAGTGATAAGCGTATTATGCAAATTGCTTTAGATTATGGCTTTTCATCGCATGAAGCATTCACCAGAGCATTTAAGAATACCTATGGTGTTACACCAAGTCACTACCGCGCCAATCCCCAAGCAGTCATTCTCCGCACTAAAATACAGCCCTTTGACCGTTATTTTTTAGGTCTGCAGGAAATAGGCATGATGAAATCCTCTGCGTCAATTAAGATTTATTTTGTGACAATTCCCGCTCATAAATTTCTATATATCAGTAATTATGAAAGCAATGGCTATTGGGATTTCTGGCAGAAACAAAAATTAAAACAAGGTCAGGATCAAGATACTGTCTGCGGTTATCTGGACAGCATCAAGGGCAAGCTGGATGATGGCGGCGGCAGTGAAACCAACAGCAGCAGCGGTCAGATTATGGCTTATATTATCGATCCCGGCGGCAGGCTTTGTGATTGGGGGATTGAGCGCGTTGAATGCTATGGCGTCAGACTGCCAGCTAATTATCATGGTGTTATTCCTCCGCATTTTCAGCTGCGGGATGTCTTATCTGCAGAATATATAGTCTTTGAACATGGGCCCTTTGATTATGATCAGGAAAACCGCAGCGTAGAAGAGCAAATGGAAAAAGCAATGGCAGATTTTGATTATACTGAAACTGATTATGTACCGGATCTGACACCTGGCAGAATCATTTATTTCTATTTTGATCCAGTGAAGGGATGGAAATATATCAGACCTGTAAAGAGGCAGGCAGACAAGGAGCAATATAATGAAAAAATGGTATGACGAAGAATATGAATGGGAAATTGAAGTAGCCGGCTTTCTGCGCGGACAGCAGACAGAACACTATTGCCGCAATGGTGAAGAGATCGGGGATAAATACACCTGTACCTATGGCTGTCCAGTAAACGCGGATGGCCAAGGTATTTGTTCAAAGGTAATGCTTTTAATGTTTCCTATCATGGAAGCTGTCAGAAGCGGCGGTGATTTGGAGAATATCGGCGGTCATGAACGTTACAGTAAAAATGTCGTATGTCCAGATGGCTGTGTATTATTTAAAATGACCGCTAATAAAACTGGCAATGAAAATTTCCACAAGGGACACTTTTATGATTCATAGAAAAATTTTATAAAGCACAAAAAAAGCTGTAACGCTTTTTGACCTTCTCAATCTTGGGTCAAACCGTTACAGCTTTATGCTTTTATTCAATTGCTATAAATTTCTTTTCTTCAACTTCTTTTGGTGCATCAACAGGTACTACGATTTTCAGTTCACCATTTTCAAATTTAGCTTTAATATCCGTTTCCTTAACACCGTCACCAACATAGAAGCTGCGTGAACAGCTGCCGGTGTAACGCTCCTGACGGATCACATTACCCTTGTCATCCTTTTCTTCATTGCTTGTATTCTTGCTGGCACTGACATTCAGATATCCATCCTTCAATTCAATCTTGATGTCCTCCTTGCCATAACCAGGCAATTCCATATCAAGCAGGTAATTGCCATCCTTTTCCGTTACATCCGTTTTCATGATATTCGAGCTTTTCTTAGTGAAAATCGGATCAAAAAACATATCATCAAATGCATCATCAAATAAATTCAATCCAGGTAAGAATTTCATAACCATCGCCTCTTTCGTAACAATATCATTTCATGAATTCAAACCTCATCAGGTCCTATCCTGATTACACTTATAGTATAATCCAAAGTGTTGGCACTGTCAATAGTTGAGTGCTAAATTTTTGACTTTTTTCAATTAATTTTTACTAATAAATACAAATCTGTTAAAAAATCAGTGTCGCTGCCAAATTCACAAGCATACATAAGCCCAAGCCAATCAATGTCGGAAGCGCAAATGCAATCAGCGTCCACCGCCAGCTTTGTGTCTCTTTCTTGATGGTCAGCAGGGTCGTTGCACAAGGCCAATGCAGCAAAGTAAAGAGCAGGGTGCAGATCGCGGTGATCCATGTCCAGCCATGATCTACCAGCAATGTTTTTAACTGCATTATATTATCATAATCAACCATGGAACCGCTGGCTAAGTAGCTCATAATCAGAATCGGTATCACGATTTCATTGGCTGGGAAACCAAGGATAAAGGCCAACAGTATATAACCATCTAACCCGCACAGCTTTGCAAAGGGATCAAGAAGTCCTGCGCAGTGAGTCAGCAGTGTGGCATCACCGATTGTAATATTCGCCATCAGCCAAATTAAGAGACCGGCCGGGGCGGCCACTGCCATCGCTCTGCCTAACACAAACAGGGTACGGTCGAAAATTGAATGTACAAGCGTTTTGACAATCTGCGGTTTACGATAAGGCGGCAGCTCCAAAATAAAGGTGGAGGGCACCCCCTTAAGAATCGTTTTATTCAGGAGCGACGATACCTTAAAGGTTGTGAATACGCCTAGCAGAATGACTCCCATTAACAGCAGTGTGGATATTATTGACTGCATAAAAGGCAGGGAAGCTCCGACAAAAAACATCGTTATAATAGCTATCATTGTAGGAAAGCGCCCGTTGCATGGTACAAAGTTATTCGTACAGATAGCCATTAAACGCTCTCTTGGCGAATCGATGATCCGACAGCCGACGATGCCAGCCGCATTACATCCAAACCCCATGCACATGGTTAGTGTTTTCGGCGCTATGGTTTGATTTTAAAACGCGGATGAAAAACGATCTGCTGCTGCTTTTCATGATTCTCATCACTTCCCTGACTGATTTCAATAGATTCAAAAAACGCAGATAACAGCTGCGGTGACAGCTCGTCAAAGCGAATAATATCCCGATATATTTTTTCAAAATCCACAGTGTCATCTACCGTTTGTCTAAAGCTGTCCAGCTGACTTTTCTCTGCTTCATAATGCTCTTTGAGCTGTTCAAAGCGCTGAGCGCTCAGCGTACCCGCATAATAATCAAGATAGAGCGTATCAAGGATGTGATTCAATTCATCAATGCGTTCATTCTCATGCTTGGACGGCGACAGCTCCTCTTTGATCTCAGCAAATACTTCCTGCTTCTCAGCCTCATCCAAGAGTGCATAGCGTTTAAGCACTTCCCTTGTACACTGCATCAGATCATTATAATCAATAAAATGATTGCTGCAGATCGATTTTCCATGGCTTTTGTATGAACCGCATGCCAGAATCACATGCGGCATACTGCCAATCGTCGACATGCCGTGATGACAGTCAGCACAAACCGCAATCTTTGAAAAGCTGTTAACAAAGCTGTCTTTTTTTACACACTGCCGCTGCTTTGCCCCTTCATTGGCTAAATCGAATAATTCCTGTTCCACAACCGCCTCATGTGTATTTTCTACAATGATCCATTCCTGCATCGGCAATGCACTGACATGACGATTTTTAAAACTGCTCTTGACTGACTTCCCCTGTGCGCTGTGTCCGCGATAAACCGGATTCTTCAATATCTTACGGATCGTTGAAGCCGACCACGCCTTTTTCTGGGTATAATTAGCAAGCTTGAGATGCGGGTATTTCTGACAGCGATAAACGGCCGGTGAACTGATTTTCTGCTCATTTAAGCTTTTCGCAATATTGGCGGAGGAACAGCCAAAAGCCGCCATTTCAAAAATTCGGTGTACGATTGGAGCCGTATTGGGATCAATCACTAAATGATTCTTATCATGCTTATCCTTTTGATACCCATAGGGCGCAAAATTGCCGATAAAGGCGCCTTCACGCATTTTAGTCTGAAAAGAGGAACGGATTTTCCTAGAAGTGTCGCGGGCCACCATTTCGTTAACCACGTTGCGGAAAGGGGCCAGATCATTCAGCGGCTGATCCGAATCCACCTCATCATTCACCGCGATAAAACGCACATTCTTAGCGGGAAAATAGACTTCAGTATACTGACCGGTTTGAATATAATCACGGCCCAGCCGCGACAAATCTTTTACCAATATCAAATTAATTAAACCATTTTCCACAGCCTGAATCAGCTGATTGAACCCCGGCCGGTCAAAGGTTGTTCCGGATACGCCGTCATCACAGAATTCCGCCACGATATCAAAGCCGGCTTTTTCCGCATAATCCTGAAGCAGCTTACGCTGGTTGGAGATACTGGAGCTTTCTTTTTGATTGTCATCATCTTTTGAAAGACGTAGATAAAAAGCACCGCGCAGCTTATGCTTTCTTTCCATAACGCACTTCCTTCAAAATCAGTAATTTGATTAACTGTTTAAGCTCCATTTTACCGCTTGTTACTTGTACTGTATAATTTACTTTCTTCTTTTTCATAAGATCACCATTCTATCATATGAAAAAAGAACCACGCTTAGACAAGTGGTTCTGATTCTATTGATAATAATTGCTGCTGCTTCTCTAATAATGATTGTGATGTATACAATTCATAATATGCGCCCTTTTGTTTCATCAGCTCATCATGAGATCCCATCTCTTTAATCAAACCATGATCAAGAACAATGATTTTATCCGCATTGACAATTGTCGATAAGCGATGCGCAACCACAAAGCTTGTGCGGCCGGCCAGCAGTTCCTTGATTGCCAGCTGAATCACCTTTTCACTCTCTGTATCGATAGAGCTTGTCGCTTCATCAAGAATCACGATGCTTGGATCAGAGAGGATAGCACGGGCAAATGAGAGCAGCTGTTTCTGGCCGGTAGACAGCATATCACCGCCTTCGCCAACCTCACTGTCGTAACCCTTAGGCATATGCATAATAAAGTCATGGGCATGAATCAAACGCGCTACATCTTCAACCTCTTGATCAGTAGCATCCGGCCGGCCATAGCGGATATTATCCCTGATTGTACCGCTGAATAAGTTGGGAGTCTGCAGCACATAACCGATATTGGAATGCAGCCAGCCGACACTGCGTTTTTGAATATCTTTGCCATCCATTAAAATCTGGCCCTGTTTTGGTTCATAGAAACGGCAGAGCAGATTAACAATCGTACTCTTGCCAGATCCGGTTTCACCAACCAGTGCGATCATTTCACCTTGTTTTACTTGTAGGTTAAAATCGGATAATACCTTTTCATTTTCATTATAGAAGAAATCAACATGCCTGAATTCCACATTGCCAAGCAATGGTTCATAATTCTCTTCCTTCGGTTCCAGTAAGGTTCCATAGACTGCTTTTACTTCATCACTGTCATCAATTTCTACCTCTTCATCTAAAAGACTCAGGATTCGCTCACCGCTTGCCTGGGCCATCTGCATTTCACCTAAAACTCTGGCAATCTGCTTTAAAGGTTCAAAGAACAGCTCCGCGTAATTGATAAACATTGACAGCGTCCCAAACTGTATTACTGAAAGCAGAACCTGATTACCGCCGATATAAACTAATAAAGCCAGCACGATGCCTGATAATAAGAAAACAACCGGCTGAAACAGTGAATTAATTCGTGCCGCCCGCATTGAATAAGTTTTCATGTCATGCGTTTTAATTTTAAATTCCTCATAATTTTCCTGTTCCACACCCAATGTTTTTGTTGTCTTTGCGCCGCTGATGCTTTCTGAGAAACCGGCAGTAATCTTAGAATTACTCTTTCTCGCCTTACGCTGCGCCGATAACAGACGCTTCTGGAAATACATCGTCACAAACCATAAAAAAGGAACCGCGGCTAAAATAGCCAATGCCATTTTCCAATTAACTGCCAGCATAACAGCCGTAATACCAACAATTAATACGGCGCCCCAGATCAGATCCATTAAGCTCCAGGCTAGTATTTCTGCCAGTCTGCCCGTATCCGATGTAATTCTCGCCATCAGCCAGCCGTTTGCGGTACGGTCAAAATAAGGAAAAGACAGATTCTGCAGCTTCACAAAACATTTTTTCCGTAAGTTCTTACCAAAACTGCTCTCTACGCCGCCGGCATAACGGAAATAAAGATAGAGACAGATTGAGCGAATCACAATACCGCCGGCATATACAGCTATAAAAATCGGTAAAGATTCCTGACTTGCCTGACCAACCACATACATATCAATCGCATATCGGTTGAACAGCGGGAAAATAATATCGGTAAGTGCAAAGGCAAGATTGGCCGCTAATAAACAAATAACCACTTTTTTCTCTTCCCACAGAATTTTAAGCATCCGCATCCAGCATGAGCGGTCAAACGCCTTGCTTTGATATTCCTTTTCCTCAAGAATACTATTCGCCATGGCTCTCACCTCCTTCACTTTGTATTTCATAAATTCGTTTATATAAGCCTTCCTCATGAATTAAAGTCTCATGAGTGCCGCTTTGTATCAGCTTGCCATGATCAAGCACCAATATTAAATCCGCGCTGCGCGCTGTATTGATCCGATGCGTAATCATTAAAGTAGTAACCGGATAATCCAGCTGATTTAAGGCATCCTGAATCATCGCATCAGTTTTAGAATCGAGAGCGCTTAGTGAATCATCAAAGATAACGATCGGTGATTTAAGCAGCAGTGAGCGTGCGATAGCCAGACGCTGTTTCTGACCGCCGGATAAGGTTACACCCTTTTCGCCGACTTCAGTATCATAGCCCTTTTCAAATTCCTCAATTACATTATGGATACTGGCCGTCTTAGCCGCTTTGATGATTTCATCGCGCTCACTCTTACTGGCAGCCAGATGAATATTTTCATAAATCGTTTTACTGTATAGAAATGGCTCCTGAAGCACGATTTGTACCTTCTTGCGCAGCCAAGCTTTGCTGATGGTGCGCAGTTCATGGCCGTCTATGCGGATTGAACCGCCCTTATAATCATAGATGCCATTCAACAAATGAATCAATGAGCTTTTACCGCTGCCCGTTGGCCCCATGATTGCCACGCGGGTATTCGCTTCAATATGGAAGCTGACATCATTCAGCGTGTGTTCTTCACTGTCTTCATAATTGAAGGATACATGATCAAACACGATATCACCGATGATTTCAGGCTTAATACCCGCTTCCAGATCTTCTGCCTCTTCATCAAGAATTTCCTTGATACGGCTAACAGATACGCTGACCTTCCCCATATCGGCAAGGATTCTGCCCAGCTGACGGATTGGCCAGATAATCATGCTGATGTAAGTCAGAAAGACAAAGAAGGTACCTACACTCAGCTGTTGCGCCACTGCAAACTGAATGCCGAAGATAATCATGATCAGAATCTGTATCATGCCGATTAAATCGGAGATGTTCCAGAAAATACCTAAGGCGTTGACTAAGCGAAACAGCTTGACACGATAATCTTCATTTTTCTCTTCAAATTTATCAATTTCAACTTTTTCCTGATGGAATGCTTTCACTACCCGCATCGCATTGAGATTTTCCTGCAAAACCGCCATCATTTTTGATTCCGCAATATCGCAGTCCAAGAAGATTTTTTTAGACTTGGTATAGAAAATCAAGGATGCAATCAGAATCAGCGGCAGCAGTACGACTGAAATTGCCGCGAGCTTAGCATGCTTAGAGAATAAGATTGCCGCCGCAAAACAGACGATCAAGATCGAATAAAGCATTTCTGATATTTGTGAGGCGAGAAAACGCCGAATCTGATCGATATCTGAGGTACAGCGCTGCAGCAAATCACCGCTGTCCTTTTGTTTGTGATAGGCAAACGGCAGCTTCTGCATATGATCATAAACCGCGTTGCGGATATTTTCCGCAAAGGTTTCAGATACCAAACCGCAGTTAATGGTTCGCCGATGAACGCCAAAAGCAATTAATATATAAACAGCCAGCATCAGCAATGAACCAATCCATAAATTATTACGCAAATGCGCATCACCGCCCAGCCGCTGCAGAATTGCGGTAATCATTTGATTATCAGCCGGAATCCCCTGAATGACATTATCCACCATGATTGATAAGATCAATGGTGATACCAGCATTGCCAGCGCGTAGATTGCCACATCAAAGAAAATGGCAATAATCCGCTTATCATCTGGTTTCGCATAGTCCAATATAAACTTTAACTTTTTCATATTTTCCCTCCTTTATAGCATAAAAAAAATAGGCATCATGCCTATTAATGAATAAAATGAATGATCTGGCTAAATGAAAAAATCTTTAGACAGGCGGTTTTTATCATGAATAAAAGCATGGTTTTCAGCGTTATAGATGTTAGTATTACGGGTCTTGCAGCTATAAAATAATTTCATGATCATAACCTCCTCTCATTGTGTTTTCACACACTCACTGTTCACATTATATGCCAGGTTGAACTATATTGCAAACTTTTTTTACAGGATATCCAAAAAAACCCTACCCACATGGTTAAGGCCTGCTTACCGCAAGCGCCGGCTTTTTTAAAGGCATGATCGAGATTAAAAGCCACTCTGGGCAGATAACCAAGGTCTTCCAAAAGTGAAAATAAAGGGAAAAAGATAGCCATTGGCGGCAGCATGACGGATACGACCCAAGCCAGCGTGCGATACATTCCCTCAGCAAAAAGACTTTGCGCCCATAAGGGAAAATGCATAAAGGCCAAGAAATTTTTTAAAGGTTCTTCAAAGCTGAAAAGTAAGCCGGACAAAAGCTCAGAGGGTACATTGGCACCGCTGATCGTAATCCAAAATACCAGACACAGAAGCAGGATCATGATGGGTATACCGGTAGCCTTTGAGGTTAAAATCTTATCAATTTTACGATCTCGGCTGTCACTTTGATGATTTTGGGTCATGACACAATTCGCGGCAATTTGTTCACTTTTTTCAACTAATGAGGTTACAAGCAGTTCCCTGAACTGATCCTGGCCAATATGCTGGAGCATAAGAATAGCATTCGCCTTTCTTACTTCATGCATTAATTCCTCATTCGCGCGCAGATCAAAGCCGAGATATTTTTGAATCGAATCAAGCAGTGAAACATTACCGTCCAATAGCTTAATCGCTGTCCAGCGCGCATTGATTTTCTCATCCAGCAGGCCTTCAAGCTGAGGCGTAATTGACGCGATTGCTTCTTCGATTGGCTGCGGGTAAGTGATTGTTAGCTTTTCCTCACTTGGCGCATAGGTATACAGCTCTTCCATCAAATTGTCCAGCCCCTGTTCACTGACCGCACTAGTGCCGATGACAGGCACATGCAGCGATTTAGCCAAGGCTTTCAGATTTACATTGATTTTCTTCCGTCTTGCCTCATCAAGCAGATTGACACAGACAACAACCCGATCAGTAATTTCCAAGGTCTGCAGCACCAAATTCAAATTGCGCTCCAAGCATGTCGCATCTAAAACAATCACCGTCACATCCGGATCGCCAAAACAGATAAAATCACGGGCAACCTCTTCTTCCTGTGAGTTAGCCATCAATGAATAAGTCCCCGGAATATCCACCAAGATGAAATTTTTACCCTTATACTGATAGCTGCCGCGGGCGTTGACAACGGTTTTACCGGGCCAGTTGCCGGTGTGCTGATTCAACCCTGTCAATGAATTAAAGATCGTACTTTTGCCGACATTGGGGTTGCCGCCGATAGCGATAACCCGGTCTGCGGATGTTCTTTCAATTTTTAACTCATGGTCAAGGGCGAACGCACCTGTGGATTGATTTGTTAAGCTCATAAGCTTTCCTCCTTTACAATGAATATCTGATCACTGACATCTTTTCTCAGGGCCAGCACACTGCCGCGGATTCGATAAGCAATTGGATCATTGGCTGGACTTGCCTGCAAGTATGTGATCAGGGTGCCTTCTATACAGCCCAAATCGAGCAGACGGCGCCTGAGGTCAGAGCTGATATTCAGCTGCCGAACTTTTCCGCTCTCGCCTTTTTCAAGCTTACTGAGCGGTATTTGTAAACTCTGCATTTTCTTTCCTTCTTTCTGAATCTTCTCACACTTAACGTATGTCCCAAGTGCTTAATGTTTCAAAATGCCCATAAATGCCTATGTTGTGATTTAAAACCTAAATACTTTGCGTTATAATATCAACATTAAGGAGGATTTTTTATGTTGCCTGATTTTCATGTACATACCGAATTTTCAGGGGATTCACAGACGCCTGTCACTGCGCAGATTGAAAGAGCCATCAAACTGGGCATGGAAACGATCTGTATTACCGATCATCATGATATTGATGCGCCAGAGGGTGACTGCTGTTTTCTTTTAGATATCCCTGCCCAGCAAAAGCGGCTTGCAGAATTAAAGGAAATTTATGCGGATCGAATTGAAATATTGACTGGGATTGAGCTGGGACTGCAGAGCCATGTGAAAGATGAAATCGATGAAGTATTAAACACTTATGAATTTGATTTTGTTTTAGGTTCCTGTCATTACGCAAGAGGCATGGACCCTTATCAGCCAGCATATTTTGATCAGTTGGGGCATGATGAAGGATATCGTGTATTCTTTGAAGCAACGCTGCAGCGAGTGAAGCAATTTGATGATTTTGACAGTCTTTCTCATCTTGATTATCTAGTGCGTTATGAAAAGACACAGCATTATGATTATGCGCTGGTTCGTGACCTCATTGATGAAATTCTACAAGTTTTAATTATGAAAAACAAAGCGCTGGAAGTAAACAGCGGTGGTTTTAAATACGGACTCAACCAGCCAAATCCAAGACTGGAAATCCTAAAAAGATATCGTGAATTAGGCGGTCATCGAATCACCCTTGGTTCTGACGCTCATAAGCCTGAACAATTAGGCATCGGCTTTGAAGAAACCAAAAGGCTGCTGAAATCGTGCGGCTTTGACACTCTTACAATATTTAAAAAGCGCACCCCCATGGAATTGCCGTTATAAATAAGAAAAAAACTATATCAAGCAGACAACAGACAGCGTCATGCTTGATATAGTTTTTATTTATGATAGGGCATATGACGATTAATCATTGTTGCCCGATAGAATTGTTCTAAAACTAATACTCGAACCATCTGATGCGTAAATGTGCAGTCACTCAGTTTCCACCTGAAATCCGCCCTTTTTACTAATTCAGGACTTAAGCCCAATGAACCGCCGATGACAAAGGTAAGATTGCTTGATTGATAAGTATAGATTTTTTCGATTTTGGCGGCCAGCTGTTCACTGCTGATACTTTCTCCCCAAAGATCAAGTAAAATTACATATTCATTCTCTTTGATTTTAGAAAGTACACGTTCGCCTTCAATTTTTTTAACCTGTTCATTTTGCGCATCGGAATTGCTTTCCGGTGCCATCATATCCGCAACCTCAAGTATTTCAACCTTTTCATAAGGCTTCAGACGTTTCACATATTCATCAACTAAAGCAGTCAGTGCCTTATCCTTTAATTTGCCAACTGTTATCAGCTTCATCCCAGCACCACCTGTATCGCTTTTTCCACATTATCACGGATAATGTTGAGCGTGATTTCATCGCCTACCTGACGGCTGTAAAGCAAGGCTCTGAATTGTTTAAAGGATGTGATTTCAACGCCATCAAATTGAACGAGAATATCACCAACTAATAGACCTGCTTTTTCGGCCGGTGAATTTTGTAGCACACGTGTGATATACAGGCCGCTTTGTTGCTCATCCTCATAGCTGATACGATAAATATAACGTTCATAGGCTGATAGCTCACTCAGATCCGCAGCACTGATGCCCAGATTAGGCCGCACCACCTTGCCGTATTCTTCTAATTGACGAATGATTGGAACAACTTCATTGACCGGAATCGCAAAGCCAATTCCCTCTACGGAAGAAATTTTCATTGAATTGATACCGATCAATTCACCAGCCATATTGACTAATGCCCCGCCTGAATTGCCAGGATTAATCGCGGCATTGGTTTGCAGGACAATCATTTGCCAATCGGCTGTACCATTGCCATCTAAATCAATGTCAACTGAACGATTTACACCGGAAATAATACCATCCGTCACGGTGCCTTGATAATTTAATGAAAGCGGCGAACCAATGGCAATGACCGGCTCTCCCTTTTTCACTAAATCTGAATCACCAAACGGCATCGCTTCGACTGTGAAATCAACAGTGGTTTTAAGTAAGGCAAGATCGCTGATCGCATCAGCCCCCATTACTTCCGCGACACTTGTCTGACCGTCACCATAGCTGATAACGATTTCCGAAGCATTCTCAATCACATGGTTATTTGTCACAATCTTGACAGTGCCATCCTGCGCATAGGTAATGACACCGCTGCCTGTTGATGTGCCATTGTAAAGACGGGCAGTAATACCGACAACCCGATTTTCAACCTTGGCTACCAGTTCGCTTAAATCCGTTGTTACTGAGGTTACCATCTGATTGACGGTGGTATTATTGGGTGTATTGACTACTGGTACCGGCTGATTTTTTAATTCAATCAGCTGATAGGTCAATACCCCATTCCATGCGATCAACAAAACAAGAATCAAAGCGGTCAGTTTTTTCATCAGCGTCTGCCTCCTGTAAGTACCTCATGTTGTTTAGCGGCGCGCAGCTTTAAATTTTCCTTCATTCGCTGTTCCCTTAAAAGTGTCTCTTCTAAGACGGTAAGCGCCCGCTCATGTGAATTGCCTTCCTCACTGAGATGTGCCAATACGATTTCCCTAGTGCGCTCACCAATCAGATTAGCCAGATGCTTGGCACTGTCTTCATTGCAAAGATGGCCGTTATCCTGAATAATGCGCTGCTTGACATAAGCTGGACGCGATGTTTTCATCAGCATACCGATATCATGATTGCTTTCAAAAATATAATCATCCGCGTTGCATAACAGCGGATAGTATTCTTCTTTAAAATATCCTGTGTCAGTTACATAGACTAATCTTGATTCTTCATCTTCTAAAAGATAACCCATGCACGCCGCATCATGGCTTAAACGGATACAGCGTACATGTATACTTGAAATAGTAAACTCATCATCAGGATGAATAATTTTTTGATTCATGATGCCTAAATCTTCTTCCGCATAGGTATCAATTCCCTCAAACAGCTTTATAGCCGCGATATGATCTTTATGTGTATGAGTAATCAATAAACCATCTACCGCATGCGGATCAATACCGATTTCATTAAAACTGCTGTTTAAATATTTCTTCGTTGTTCCGCAATCGATAACGATGCGTGAATCCTTATTCTCTACTACGCAGCAATTCCCTTTAGAACCGCTGGCTAACATTGAAAATTTCATCGTCAGCACCCCAAGAATTGACACGTATATAAGCTTGTGCCATAACCGCCGGTTCGGACTTCAAAATGGACATGCGGCCCAAATGCAAGACCTGTCTGACCAATCTGACCGATTATCTCACCTTTATCCACAACCGTGCCCACCGGCCAGAAGCCCGGTACATTCATATGACCATAATAAGTACGATAGCCATTGTTATGGTTGATAACCATGTAGTTGCCATTGATGCCATTATATGAATTTTCTTCAACAACACCGCGGTCAGCCGCGTAGACGTTGCCATAATGGTCATACATATTTTGAATATCAATCGCAGTGTGTCCATAGTAACAGTTCCAGCCGCAGGTAACTGTAGGATTATCCACCGGCCAACGGAAAGAGCCGCTGCCGATACTTGGAATAACCATTGTACCGATACGAACGATCGCATGATCAGGATATTCGGTAATCAATTCTGAAATTGTTTCTACCTCGGTTTCAATACCATTTACTTCTGTAACCCGGCGCAAGACATTCTTCTTACCTTCTTTGTATTCTTGAACTGTCTGCGTAATTCCTTCACGCAGTGTAGGATCATAAATATATTCCGTTTCACCTGGGAACGCGATTTCTTCACGCATTACTTCCTTAACCACCTCAACATTGATCGGTGAGTTTACCTTAGAAACGTTAAGCTGCATCCCTGCCTGTAATATTTGTGTCTCTGATTTTAATAAATCAGGATTTAAAGCAATTAATGAACGTGATGATATTCCTGCTTTCAATGCAATATACTGTACAGTGTCATATTCATCAACCGTTGTATAACTCGGTTCATAATCATAGCCATAATAAAGCCATGTCAAATATTCATCATAGCTTTTTAAAAGCTTTTCAATCGGTACGAATTTTTCAGTGATTTCAGCAGTTTCTTCAAAGCGATAGCTGATATCACGGGCATTTTTGGCTGAGTAAACTGTTTGCTTCTGGAAGTTATTCAGTTTCCAATATGTATCCGCAGGATCGACTCCCTCATTTTCCAAGAAGTTCAGTACAAATTCTTCACGCGCCTTAGAAAATTCCGTAGGATCTTGAACATAAACAACACTGCCATTTGAGAATTCTACCTTATATCCCATGATTGAGAATAAATCATTTTCATCAATATAAGCAATGATTTCATCATCCTTATCCTCAACCTTGCTGAGTGAATAAGATTCCGTCACATGAATATCTTCACCAAAGCCTACCTTTGAATCCGGGAACTCATCCTTATACCGTTCCTCATAAACCTGATTTAAAAAGCTGTCAAGCTTGCTTTGATCGGTAATAATCCCCAGCTGACGGTCTTTGTAATAGACTGTATAAACGCTCTGTTCCTCACTGAAAGTCTCAATTACTTTTTGAGGAATGATAGCATCCTGAGCCAGCTGAGCCGCGGCATCTTCATCAGGAATGGCATTGATGATCCCAAATTTAGGATAAAAGAAGGCCAGCAGAATACTGACAAATGCTAGTGAAACTATCAAAATCAGTTGTTTTTTCATGCCGTTCCTCCTTTATTCGTTATAGTTATAAAATGCGTTATATGATTTATCAAAAGCTAACTCAACCTGTCCCGTAGCACCGTTACGATGCTTGGCAAGATTAATTTCAGTGCGGTCAGGTTCTGTATTATCCGGGTCTTTATCCCGGTTATAGTATTCGTCACGATACAGGAACATAACAATATCGGCATCCTGCTCGATGGCGCCGGATTCACGCAAATCGGATAACATCGGACGTTTATCCTGACGCGATTCAACACTACGCGATAATTGTGACAGTGCGATAACCGGAACCTCTAGCTCACGGGCCAATGCCTTCAGGGCACGTGAGATATCGGATACTTCCTGCTGTCGGTTATCGGAACTGCCTCTTGAATTACCGCTGATTAATTGAAGGTAGTCAATGACAACAAGATCTAAACCATGTTCAGATTTTAATTTACGGCATTTAGAGAAGATGTCACCCATCTTTACCACAGCGCTGTCATCGATAAATAATTTACATGCCATGATTTCATTCGCCGCTTCTGAGAGCTTATTAAATTCATCATTATTTAAGAAACCGGTACGCAGCTTATTACCCTCTACCCTGCCTTTGGCAGACAGGATACGTTTCATCAGCTGTTCGGCGGGCATTTCCAGTGAGAAGATTGCGATTGCCCCTGGATTAAGCAAAGCCGCATTTAATGCAAGGTTAAGCGCGAATGCTGTCTTTCCCATTGAAGGACGGGCCGCTAAAATAATCAAATCACCCCGCTGGAAACCATTGGTGATATTATCCAGCACATGATAGTTCGTTTTAATTCCTGTTACACCGCCTTTAGCGTCACGCAGCTTAATAACCTCGTTGATAACTTCATTCACGACTTGTTTGCTGCTCTTAAAATCAGTAGTCCGCCGTGAACGAGTTACTTCCAGTATCTCTTTTTCGGCCTTATCCATGATTTCGTCAAGCTCACTCGCCGAGTCAAACCCTTCTTCAGCAATCTGTTCCGCAGTTTCAATCAGCCGGCGCATATGCGCGCGGTTTTTAATCATTTCAATGTAGTAAATACTATTGGCACTCGTTACCGCTGTATCACTTAACTTCAGGATATAATCGGCACCACCGACCAAATTCAGCTCGCCGGTATCCTGCAGCCGGGTAATCAAACCCATCGCGTCAACCGGTTTGCCATTGTCAACCAAATGCATCATCGCTGAAAAGATCCGCTGATGCAGATCTAAGAAAAAATCTTCTTTTACAAGATCCTGGTCACCCACATCACGGATGACTGAAGGATAAATCAGCATCGCACCCAATATTGCCTGTTCCGCTTCTAATGAGTGAGGCAGCTGACGAACCTGATTGTTATTCATATCCCTGTCCTATTGTTGTTCAGAAACATGAACTTTAATTGAGCCAATTACCTGATTGCGATATAAATCAACCTTCACATAAGTAATTCCCAGTGAAGAAATCGCATCCGTATCAATAAATTTACGCTTATCTAAATTAATGTTCTTCTTACGCAGCTCTTCAACGATCTGCTTTGTGCTCACTGAACCAAACACTCTGCCGCCGGCACCGGTTTTCACCTTAAACTCAAGCGTTAAGCCTTCCAGTTCAGTTTTAATTTCCTTAGCCTTAGCTTCTAAAGCCGCTTCCTCCAGCGCCTGTTCATGCTGCTGGTTGGCAAGGATTTCCTTGCTGCGCTCAGTAGCTGCTACCGCTAAATGCTGACGAATCAGAAAGTTACGGCCATAACCGTCAGAGACTTCAACCATGTCTCCTTTTTTGCCAACCTTTTTAACATCACTCAGTAAGATTACTTTCATTTTCGTTTTCCTCCTCTGTACTCTTCTTAATTGTAGCCATCAATTCCTCATTGATTGCCGCTACACTTGTGTCATCGCGTGACAAGGCCGCCGCCGTAAAATGACCGCCGCCATGCATCGCTTCCATAATCAGCTGCACATTGACTACACCGCGTGAACGAGCCGATACAGCCACCACATTCTCTGCCGTCTTCGCTATGACAAAGCTTGCTTCAATACCCTTAATATTCAACAGATAATCAGCCACCTGACTCATCATCGTGCGTGAAATAATTTCATTATTATCAACTGCCGCTACAATCATATTGCCAAACACAAGTTTACCATATTTCATGATATTTGTCTTAGCTTCAAAATCAATAAAGTCTTCTTTCAGAAGATTTTCAGCCTCAATTGGATCAACGCCCATTTTTCTAAGGGCTGCTGCCGCTTCAAAGGTCCGTGAACCCGTGCGCTGTTTAAACCGATTCGTATCAATCAGAATACCTAGATACATGATTGTCGCTTCCGCCTCACTGAGATCCAAACGGCTTGATGAATAAGGAATAAATTCCGTCACCAGCTCGCTGACTGAGGAAGCCGAGGTTTCGACATAGACCAATAATGGGTTATCAATAAAGGCTTCTGAACGTCGATGATGATCAATGACAATTACCTTATCAACAAAATTCAAAATCTGAGGGGCATTGCAGTGATTCGGATTGTGGAAGTCCACAGCAATCACCAAATCATCCTTTGATGCGATATTCATTGCCTCTTCTTCAGTAATAAAATGATGCCGATCATTTAATACCGGCGCATACACATGCATCGCATTATCCAGCTGCGGTTCAATACCGCCGCTTTCAGACACGATATAGACCTCTTTGGCATTTGCCGCGCAGATACGGCTCATGCATAAACAAGAACCCATGCAGTCAAAATCCATATTCTTATGGCCTACGATAAATACCCGCTTCACATCAAGAATCGCTTCCTTGATTGCCTGTGCCATTACCCGGACACGAACCCGGCTGCGCTTCTCCTGTGCCTCAGAATTACCGCCGTAATATTTTACGTCACCGCCATATACCTTGACTGCCACCTGATCGCCGCCGCGGCTTTGCGCCAGCTCCAGCAAATCATTGACCATCGTATCCAGCATTTGAAGATCACTGCTGCCTCTGGCAAAGGCCATGGACAGCGTTACTGCCACACCGTTTGCCGTCGCATTATTGCGCACTAAATTTAAGATACTAAACTTATCTTTTAATATCTCCGCAAATATTTGTTCATCAAGAATCACTAAATAGCGATCAGAGCGCAGACGGCGGGTTGCCATGCCGTATTTTTTCGCCCACTCAACAAGCGGCTGACGCAGTGTTGAATTCATCAGCGATATTTTTGCTTCATCCTCATACTGTGAAATATCCATGTAATTATCAAGATGCATCAACCCTAAAACAAGCCGTTCCTCTTGATATTTAGAATTAATCGTATCAAATTCAGTAATATCCTTTACATATAAAACTTGGGCATCTTCCTTGCGGGTAATCTCATAGACACTGTCCTCATCCTTGATTTTTACGACATCGACATCGCCGGTAAACAGATCATTTAAAATCGGATTCCAGTTAGAAAGCCGTTTCCCTATCAAATTGATGCCTTTTTCCTCAAGAAAATCATTGATCCAAGTCACATTATATTGTTCATCATAAATGATGATTCCCGTCTTACCAAAAATCAGCGCATCCTTGGCATCGCGTCCCAATACGCGTGAAATATCGATATCTCGATTCTTTTTATCTCTTTCATAACGAACTATCACCCATACGATCAGCATCGCATTAAATAACAGACATGCGGTAAAAACAATACCCATGGATGAAAAGCCAAAGAAATATAAGAGTCCGTTCAGTACAGCTTCCGCTGCCAGAATGATGATAATTTGTATTTTAAAGTTTTCCAGACGGTCCATTAAATTCACCTCTTTTTAGTTTGGTTTTGATATCGGCAAAGCTATCCCAAAAACCTAAGCCGATTAAAAACGGATAACACAGCGGTATCATTACCGCTAAAACAAGCAAAACCATATATTTCTGTTTACCCAGCACATGCATGAAGCACATTGCCACACTGATGCCATAAGCAAGATAGATAACCATCGCCGTGATGCTCAGCGCCAATATAACAGTTGCAGCTGATTCATCTACCGGTACATATTCAACACCCTTGCTCATAATCATTAAAACAGCTGCTAAGACAGCCGCCCATGCCGGCAGACGTAAATCAAAATATGATTTTGGCGTATTCGTTTCGACTTTTAAACGCTTTAGAATTAAAATCGCAAGTAAATGAACACAGAGACTTTGCATGACAACCATGGCCGCAAACAGCACAAGTGACGCTAGCATTGCCAGATTTCCCAGGGGAATGATTTGATTGACATTCAGTAATTCCAGAAATTCAATGATTCCCTGCAATTCTTCTCCTATATTATAACCAAAAAGAGAAGCTAAAACAAATGTAGTGATAAGATAAGAAAAAAAAGTAAAAAGTAATGTACCGCCTAACAGAATTCGATTTGACCATTTTTTTCTTACCCCGGCACCATAAAACAAACCGATGATTAATGATGAAAATAAATAAAAGATCGTCTGCGGAGTTGAAAGCATCAGGCTTAACAGCATCATAGCAGCTGAAGTAATCAATCCCCAGCGCAGTCCCTGCCTTGCCGTATACACAAGAATCGGCAGACTCAGCAGCCAATAAAATGTACTTTCTAAGATACCGGCACTTTGACGATTAAGAAAAAGAATCAGACCGATCATGCCAACCATCATTGCGCCTTCTGTAATTTTACGTGTTTCACTCTGATGCATAAGACCCTCCTAAAGAATAAAACCTCCATCATTCATTGACGGAGGCTGTTTGTATTAGTCTGCTACGTAAGGCAGTAAAGCCATTTGGCGAGCGCGCTTGATAGCAGTAGCAAGCATACGCTGATATTTAGCACAAGTACCTGTTACACGTCTTGGAATAATTTTTCCGTTAGCGGAAATAAAACGTTTTAATAATTCAGTATCCTTGTAGTCGATTGTTTCGATTTTGTTTTTAGTAAAGTAGCAAACTTTTTTGCGTCCCATACGTTGTTTCTTAAATGCCATGGTAGAAATCTCCTTTCTATTTACCTAGAATGGTAAATCATCACTTGCAATATCTAATGTTTCAGTTGAAAAATCATTGTCATAGCTAGTAGGACTGTCCGGTGTATAACCGCTGTTATCTGCCGGAGCAGAAGCCTGATATGACGGCTGATAATTGCTCTGTCCCTCAGTATTGCTTCTTACTAAAGTTTGAACACTGTCACAGACAACTTCTGTCACATAAACGCGTTTACCTGTCTGATCTTCATAATTGCGTGTCTGAATTCTTCCTTCAACACCCAACAATGCACCTTTTTTCACATAGTTAGCCATATAGTCAGCCGTCTGCCGCCATGCGACACAGTTGATGAAATCAGCCTGCGGCTCCTGTCCTTGACTTGTGAAACGGCGGTTGCAGGCAACCGTAAATGAAACAGTGGAAAGTCCTGACTGAGTCTTTCTTAATTCTGGGTCTTTAGTAATTCGACCCACTAATACAACACGATTGATCATTGTCTTAAATTATTAAGCTTCCAGCTTAATAATCATGTGACGAACAACGTTGTTGTTGATGCGAGACAAACGATCAAATTCCTGAACACCTTCAGTTGTTGCAGTTACCTTTAACACTGTATAGTATCCTTTCATGTCACCGTCGATTTCGTAGGCGAATTCTTTAATTCCCCAATCATCAACATTGTCGATTGTACCTTCGTGGCTTGTGATGATAGCGTGCAGTCCGTTAACAACTTCCTGACGAGCTGCTTCTTCAAGATTAGCTTTTAAAATGTACATAATTTCGTACTTTCTCATGGTGTACACCTCCTTGTGGTCTATTGGCTCACCACTCACTGATGAGCAAGGAGTAAATATTAGACATATCTACCCGTATTTAGTATAATAACAAAACCTGAGCACTTTGTAAAGAAAAAAATGAATAAATTCCCTATTTTCAGGCATTTTTTCACTTTTATTCCTTATTTGCAGGTTTTTATTTTTTCATGCAGCGGCATGCTTTGATGTTTCAGCGCAAACAGCTCAGATACTGAGACGACACGGTAGTTTTGAGCGGTTAACAGGGCCAGCAATTCATCGGTGGCCTGTACGCTGGTTTCATAGCCGTCATGCATGATAATGATGCCGCCGTCTTCAATTTCTGATAAGACGTTTGCTTTGATCCGCTCCACATCCTGCACCTCCCAATCACGGGAATCAGCGCTCCATAAGACAATCGGCAAGTTAAACTGATCAAGAATGGTTTGATTAATATCACCATAGGGCGGTCTGAGCGGCATGATTCCCTCTTGACCGCTGAGAAAGCGCAGCAAATGTTCATTGCCGATTACCTGCCGCAAAGCTTCAGCCTCATCAACCTTACTCAGCCATACATGATCCAGTGTATGATTGCCAATCTCACTGCCCTGTTCAACAATTGCGCTGATCAATTTTTTATTTTCCAAGGCATGATTGCCATTCACAAAAAAAGTCGCATGCGCGCCATGCTTCTCTAAAACTTCCAAAAGAGCGGCTGTGGAAACCTTGCTCGGGCCATCATCATAAGTCAGGGCGACAATTTTCTCTGCCTCTTCGCTGACCGGTGTAACCTGCTGATTAAAAAGCACCGCCAAAAGACACGACAGCATAACGATGCCTACATTCATTAATTTGCGTTTTATCCGTTTCATACTCTCACCACTATACTCTATGCGATGAAGGATGAAATCATGAAAACGCTGAATGACTACTTTAAATCATCGGGTGTAGTTATCTTAATATTAGCATAACTGCCGCACACAACCTCAACCGGTCTATCGCCATACATTTCGACAATTGAAGCGTCATCAGTAACCACAGCGCCGTCACGTTTAGCCTTTTGTGTGCATTCTTTAATTAACGCTGTTTTAAAACATTGCGGAGTCAGCGCGATCATCAATGATTCACGCTTAAGCGTTGACATCACCTGACCTTTTTCCACAACCTTGATCGTATCTTTGGCAGGCACCATTAAAAGACAGGCATCACACGTTTCTAAGCGTTCAGCACATGCCTGAATTTCCTCATCACTGACATAAGGACGGGCGCCGTCATGAATCATAACATAATCATAACACACTGCCGCCAAGCCATTCAGCGAGCTGTCCTGACGCGAAGCACCGCCATACACATACTCAACACGATTGCCGAATAATGAACGAATAATTTCCTCATCACCTTCACTGATTACAAGTATGATCTGTTCGCAGTCAGCTTGACGTTCAAAAGCTCTAACACTTTTTTCAAGAATTGTTTCACCGTCCTCAAAACGATAAAGCAGCTTATTATAACCAAGGCCGCAGCGCTGTCCGCTGCCAGCCGCTAAAATCATGGCCGAATATTTCATAAAAACCTCCTAATCAAGCATTCCTTATTTTAAAGCTGCTAACCGATAACTCTTTGCTATCCTTTGTTTTATCTCATCAAGGTCGATTGAATCATCAAGAATAATCGTTAGCCAGTGCTTTTTATTCATATGATAACCCGGAAAATAATATTGATGATCCGCCAAGCTCTCTAATTCCTCCGGCTGAATTCTCAGATCAATGATTTCTATCAAATCATCCCCATCCAGCCCCAGCTGACGCTTCGTGATAGAAAGCATAACCCCGTACCATTTATTATTATCCTTACGCCGCCATACAGCACTCTTAGACTTTTTCCACAAAAACTCTAATTCATCACCATAAGTATTATGCACATGCTCAATCACTTCAAGCGCCTGGCTCATATGAAAAACATCCGGTTCATAGCATTGCTCGGCAAGAGACAGCAGAATCTCTTCATATTGACTTTTAACATTCCCCACAAAACTGCCGGCCGCTCCCTCTGTCAAATGCAGGGTATACGGTTCCTCAGAATAAGCATCCAAAACCTTTGCGGAAAGCTCACCCGACATAGATATCCAAATGATTAATTTCAGCTCACAATCCTTTAAATTCTGATTAAACACATAGCCTGTTTCAGTCAACACAAAACCAAAGGGTTCAAGCTTGGATAGATTTACCTTTTTATTTTTGAAGATACTATTAATTAGATTACTCATACACTGCTCCCTACATATGATGTTATTTTTCTTCATTTTATCATAAGGAGACAAACATTACTATGCTTTTAATGACGTCATGCCTGTTCATTCTTTGCTTATACAATTGATTTAATATGCTTTATTTTATCGATTACAGTCAATAAAATATTGATTTTCATATTGATTTTCTGATATAAAGTTAAATGCAGTTATTCTGGAACTATTAGAAAAATAAATTCAAATTCTGTTTAATTTGTATAAGATGTCTCAATCTTCATGACCGTTAATGAATGGAATTAAGTTAAAACAACGCCAATAATAAATCTGGCGTTGTTTCTTTATGCTGTTTGATTAGAAGCAATTGCATGCAGTTGTTTGCGTATTTTACGTTCAGCTTCATCGATGGTTGAGGTAGACTGCACGATGGTTAATAAATTAACATCCTTCGCTTTCGTACCTACCTTATCAGTAAGAATCTGCATCTTGATTTCATCATTTAATTCTTCAAATTCAAAAAATTCATCAACCGCATTTTCAAGTTCATAACGCAGACCGCTGCGTTGTTTTTCTTTTAGAAAAGCACTGCCTTCTTTTGGAAAATAGCCGACAATTAATAAATAAGCATGCTTCAGCTGTACATTTTCATGATTAAATAAAAGAATTCCCTTATCAAAAGCCGCAAATAATTTTTCCTTTAAGGCTAGCGAAGCTTCCTGAATATTTTCAATCACCACACTAGAAAGCGGCTTCTGTTTTAGTTTTGAGGCTACAATTTCCATTGTCGCATCAAAATTCAGGCAGTCAATTTCAAGAATTTCCTTTTGATGAAAATAATGTTCATTCAACGCATGAATAAAGCTGCTCTTGCCGGTTCCCTTTTTGCCATTTAAAAACCAGACCGCTGGTTTATCCATGGAAGCCGAAGTCCGCAGGGCAAGCTGTTCAAGACATGCCTGAATCACATTTTCCTGACCATGCAGGGCTGAACGCAGACCTTCTTCCACAGCCTTCAGCTTCTGTTCACTGCTGAAAGGAATATTAGAGAGCTGCTCAATACTTTTCTCCACATCAGCCAGCGTTACCGCTCTGCCCTCTCTTGACGCGCTGACACAGGAAAGATCCAAGACATCAAACACCTTGTCAGGCAGTTTCTTTTCCGGCAGATAAATCTGCGTTAACTCTGCCATTTGCCGGGCCAGCGAAGGTTCTACCTGCACATGGTGAAATTGTTCATAATCATGCAGCTTAGCTTCTACCATGCGGATACATTTATCCATATCCGGTTCATTGATCATTACCGTTTGGAAACGTCTTGCCAAGGCTCTGTCCTTTTCAATAAACCGCTCATATTCATGAATCGTTGTAGCGCCGATGCACTTGATCCGCCCTCTTGCCAAATAGGGCTTCAAAACACTGGATACATCAATGGAACCCTCGGCTTTACCGGCACCAATAATCTGATGCACCTCATCAATAAATAGTATCGTCTTGGGATTCTTTTCCACACCCTTGATAATATTTTCAAGCTTCTCTTCAAAATCACCGCGATATTTAGTGCCGGCAACTAATGAATTCAGATTTAATTCATAGATCGTATACCCTTTTAATAAGGCAGGCACCTGATGTTCTTCAATCATCCCGGCTATCTTTTCAACGATTGCGCTCTTACCGACACCCGCTTCACCAATCAGCAGCGGGTTCGCCTTTTCTTTACGGCAGAGAATGTTTAAAATTAAATCAATTTCATTGTCTCGGCCGACTACATGCGGATTTTTATTCGCTTTATTGATATTAACTAGTTCAACAATATTACTTAACTCATCCGTATGATTTAAGGTATTCAATAAATCATCCATATCAATTTCATAACGAATCAATAATTCAATTGCTACACAGCGCGGTGTTTCCAATAAGGCGCAGGATAAAGTATGCAGATTAATCTTATGCAATCCCTGATCTCTTGAAAGTCTAAGCGCCTCACTTAATATTTCATCAACGATTTGTGTATTGCCGATTTCATGATCATTATTATCCTGAAGTCCAAACAGGACTTTGCAATCTTCATAAAGCATGTCATAATCCACACAGCGATTTTCCAGATAGGATTTCAATTCACTCTCTTCTTCACTGAGTATCCCCATTAAAACATGTTCACTGCCTACATAATTATTCCCCATCTTTAATGCGACATTTTTCGCATGTTCCAGAACCCGTTCTACTTGTTCATCGTAGTTTCTGTGCATCCATGCCACCTCCTACCAATGTATTCTATGTGAGAAGCACTCACTATTTGATAGTATTCCCAGAATCAGTGAATGTTTTCCAATGAATTTTCTCACAGGACAGTGATGAAACCGCCGGTGCTTTTATGATCGTGCCGTCAATATTAAAACGGGAGCCATGGCAAGGACAGTCCCAAGTTTTTTCAATATTATTAAAATGCAAAGTACAGCCCATATGCGGACAAATCAGATCAACAATGTAGATTTCATCATCTAAACTGCGGTAGAGGCCATAGGGATGAGTGCCAAGCTTAGTAACACATGCCTCATCCTTTTCCGGCAGCAGCTGTTTTGTCTGCATCAGTTTTGATGTTATAAATTCATTCGCTGTTTTCAGATTTTCATTGATGATTTTGGTATTCATAAACAAGGTGGAGCGGGTTGGATCAAATAAGTCAGCATAAATGCTTTTCTCTTTGAGAATCAACGCGGTAAGCAGCTTGCCTGCCGTTGTACCGTTAGTATTTCCCCATTTATTAAAAGCTGACGCGAAGTAAATGTCTGCTGACAATTCACCGATCAGCGGCAGATAATCGGCAGATACATAATCCTGAGATGTCCACATACATAAAGGCTCCTGATGAAACTGAAGATCAAGGCAATGCATCAACTCACGCATCATCTTCACTGTATCAATTCCACTGCGATGTTCAAAACCGCCGGCCAGCAGCAGCGTATCATTTTCAGTATTAAAGGTACGCAGGGTACGGGTAGGTTCATCAACAGAAATAAACTGATCCTTTAATGGTTCAGCCATGTCATAGGCAGCTAACGCACTTTGGTAAGGTGACATGCAGACAGCGTATTTATGCATTGGATCAGTTAAAGGAAACTGAGTAGCCAGAATCATCTGCTTATAAGTAATTTTATGATCGTTTACAATGACACAGTGATCTTCAAATGCAGCCGCGGGTGAATGTTCATAGATATGCACACCGCTGTCCTTTAAAACCTTGGCCAATCCCTTACAATAACGATATGGATCAAAGGCAGCCTGATGCTTAAAACGAATTCCCAGTCTGACATTTGCTAATTCACCCTCACGGATTATTTCATAAGGAATCTTTAATTCATCAAGCGCATTCATTTCATCCGTGATTTCTTTTGTTTTATCCACACTCATACAATATACCACCGAGTCTTTTTCACAGAGTCCGCAGTCAAGTTCATGTTCCTCAACAATAGCGCGGATGGAAGCTATCGCTTCTTCATTTGCATCATAATACGCCCGAGCTTTTTCTTTGCCGTGCTTTTTTATTAGCTTAGAATAAATACAGCCATGCTGAGAGGTGATTTTACCGGTACTGCGCCCGCTGGCCCCATAAGCAAGGGTATCCGCCTCAATAAGCACTATATTTCTGATTTGATCACGCAGATAATAGGCACTTGTCAAGCCGCAGATACCGCCCCCTACAATTAAAACATCACAGCCGATGTCTTGATTTAACGTTTGATAATTTGTTTTCTTTCCCTGTTTGATCCAAATACTTTCCTGATTTAGCATATTTTTTCAAATCCTTTCTGAACCTTCAGCTTTAGCATGGAACATTATCAAAAAAATATGAAAAAAAGCCGCGGAACGGCTTATGATTTCTTTAATTCACTGTATCCCATCCATACGATCCAGACATAGGCACATGTCTTCGGGATCATCAGCATACCTGCCAACGGATATGTCTTCGCAAAAAGCACAACCGGAATATAGAAGCCAAAGCTTAATACGATAGCCAGCCACATATATTTAAATTGCTGATCATTGTGCAGCTTTGCCTGCTTATAGAATAATACAATAATAATCAGACCTAACAACGCGAATGGAATATTTCTCAACACACCCCAAAGTAAAGGCGCATCAGGACTCAGCCAGTCATTTTGCGGCATGAAGCATAGAATAACACGGATGATAGCCAAGCCATAGATCACTGCCTTCATCTTTGCATCATTCTTAATATCATAGCGCTTCACATAGACATTGTATAAGATACAATAGAAAACAGTCATCGTAATTGAGGTGATAAACTGACCAAAGCCTAGCGGCGCGGCATTAGCCTCCATACCCGTTGTCCACATTGCATAGACTCTTGGAACTAAGTGAAAGGCATCACCGCAGCCTAATACAACAGCCATAATCCCAAATAATTTAAACTGCGCGTTGCCATTGGATTTTCTGATCATTGTAATACCTAGGGTAATAACGGTAATCAGATAGAGAATATCAAATATTGATTCAAAAATTGCTTGCATAGTGCTCCTCCTTAAATTGAACAATGTTCATTTTGACTTAAAATGAAATCTGCCTGATGCAGATCTTATTTATAAAGCAAACGTTTTAAAACTTCCTGAAAAAAACTGCAGTCGGTAATACCACTTCTCAGCATCGTCATCATATTCATGAAAACGAATTGTGAAAAACTTTCTTTGGTAAAAGGTTCATGCCATATGGATGCGTCAATTTGATCATCCTGGTCTAAACAATGAACAAATCCTTCCTGCATATGCTGCCAATACTTCCCCTCAATATCACGGCCTTTGGCTTTATCGGCGCTGCTTAATAAGGATAGCTGTTTAAGCAGACTGGCTTCAAATTCATTAAGGCTGATACTCAGCTTCTGATAAACCTCCGCAAAAAATTCCGGAAAGCTCATCGGCTGGCTCATGACATATAAATCATCATGAAACATATGCGTCCAAAAATCCTCAATGACACCGAATATTAAATCTGATTTAGAAGGAAAATAGTTATAGACTGAGCCTAAGGCAATTCCGCATTCTTTGGCAAGACGGCGGATATTCAGCTGATCTAAACCTTCCTGATATACAATATGCTTGGCAGCGGCTAATAATTCCGCTCTGGATGTCACTGTTTTATTCATGTTTTACCTCAACTTGAACAATGTTCATTTTACTCTTATTTCACCTAACTGTCAATCCATTTTATGTAAATATTTAGAAAATAATTGATTCTAATTGAATCGGCCGCGGACAATGAAAGTTAAGCCATAGCTCTGCCTTAACTTCTTCAGGTTTTAATGAACAGCTTATGGTTGGTTCACCCTTAATATTAAGCACCGCCATTAAACGCTCATTAATCATCACTTCTACCGTTCCGCACTCTGATCCATCTGTCAGTAAATTTAAAGTTATCTGATCAGGTATAGCTTCAAAATAACGGAAACAGATATTGCTTTCCGTTATATTTACAATGCTTGATCCTTCAATACGTGCCTTATCCATGCTGTCTGCCCCAAAAGGAATGAACTCGCCTTGTAAGCCATCATAAACAAAGCATGCGGCGGCCGCGGGCAATAGGCGATGAATGCTCAGCGGCTGTTCACTCAATCCCTGTGATGTTACCTGGGCCGGTTCAAACAATCCCTGATCATTCATGTGAATGATTTCCGCGCATGCCTGACGGGAATATTGACGGCCATAGGTGTGACGATGATAGAAAATGGCATATTTCTCATTGATTTTAACAATTGAACCATGATTATTGGCATAATTATTTTTATACAATGCCTTATCCTCTAGCTTGCCGGCATTGGAAATTAAAATACCTTGATAAGTAAAATTCCTGTCCGGATAGCTGCTAACCGCGTAACAAAGCTCATGCTGAGCCTGTGAGGAATAGATAAAATAGTAACGGTTATTAAATTTTCTCAGGCTGGCTGCCTCAAGAAATTCATGACCCTCAAAACTGGACCCTTTGCCTAAGGCATAACCGGGAATCACCAGCCGCGGTTCATGTTTCATCGTCAGCATATCCGCTGCCAGTTCCGCAACATAGCCGCCTTTGGTATTTTCCGGCGTAAGATTCATTGTCGGCAATGTACCGTTAAATGAAAAACCATAAGCTAAATAGTAACGTTCGCCATCTTGCAGGATTGCTGGATCAAAGGCAATTGGCTTTTCATGACAGTGTTCTGGCAACTTAACTTCACCATAATATTCATAATGACCCGCTGGTGTATCACAAACCGCAACGCCAATCGCATCAATGCCTTCTAAAACATAATAGAGATAATAACGGCCGTCACTGCCGCGCACACAATCAGGCGCATATAATTCATGTGAACCATCCGCATTGCGGGGATCTTGACTTTTATGATAAATAACACCTTCACAGCGCCATTCATCTAAATGGTCTACAGAAGCTGAATAGACAGTATAATCAAGTGGACAGTATTTGATGCCTGCCGCCTGATCATGCGAACCATACAGGTAAACACGGCCGTCAAATACATGCGGTTCACCATCAGGGATATATTCATTTAAGGGCAGCAGAGGATTTAAGTATGTCATAAGAAAACCTTCTTTCATCCTTATTGTATGATAATTAGAAGCATATGAAAAGCCCCAGATAATGAGGCTAAATCAGAAATTTACTTATTATGCATGAATGAGTTCTAATTTTATTTGTCCTTGTGCCGCCGTTGCCGCCATTTTCGCAATTATTGCTTTTTGATCGCCGAGATAGTAATGTTTTATCGCATTGAAGTTTTCATCAAATTCATAAACCAGTGGAATTCCGGTGGGAATGTTTACATCGACGATATCATCATCAGCGATGCCGTCAAAATATTTAACTAATGAACGCAGTGAATTGCCATGAGCGGTGATCAGCACCCGCTTCCCTTCAAGCATCGCTGGTTTGATACAATTTTCAAAATATGGAACTACCCGTTCAATAGTTGTTTTGAGACTTTCTGATGATGGCAGGTCTTGAATATCAATACCGCGGTACATTGGCTGCTTAGATGGCTGACGTTCATCATCGCTGGCCAGCGCCGGCGGCAGTATATCATAAGAACGCCGCCATATTTTAACTTGTTCCTCACCATATTTTGCCGCTGTCTCTGCTTTATTCAGACCTTGAAGCGCACCATAATGACGCTCATTCAGCCGCCAGCTTTTGTTGACCGGCAGCCATGAACGATCCATTTCATCAAGAATCAGATTCAGTGTATGAATCGCTCTTTTCAAATAGGAAGTGTAGCAAACATCGAAGTCAAAGCCGTTTTCCTTAAGCAGCCGACCTGCTTCGCTTGCTTCCGACATACCTGCCTCACTTAATTCTACATCACTCCAGCCAGTGAATAAATTAGCTTTATTCCAGACACTTTCACCATGTCTTACAAGTACCAGTTGATAATTCATCAAATGTCATCTCCTTATTAAGTTAACTTTATCTAACTTATATTATCAGTATATGCCTGAAGTAGGGAAAAGGCAACTAAAGTGAATTGAAACTTTGATGAATTATTCTGTGATGACAGTCAGCCATAGCAATACTTATAATCAAAATCAGTGAATCAGCTTGCTGTTTAATTGTTTTTGTCTTTAAGCATCTAATGCTAATAATAAAGTCAAACATAATAAAAGCTGTATTCTATGGTTTATAATGGCCATATGATACAGCTTTTGTTTAGTTTATAAAAATGTTACTTTTTCTTTCTGATTGGGATCTGAATTTCTGTCAGCCAGTCTTCAGAGCTGTCTTTGTTCCAGATTCCGTCAATATAATTCTCACGCGGCATCTGAATTGGTTCATAATCATTCTCTTCAATCCATTGTATCAGTGTTGCATAAGCCTTTGATAAGCCGGCATAGTCACCTTTATGCATAATAGAAGCGGCAAGCACTGATGCCATCTTTTTGAAATGGATATCATCAAAATCCGGTTTCATCGTTTCAACAGCTTCGCAAAATTCAACTCGGAAATTACTTTCCTTATATTCTCCGTCTAAAGAAATAACGAAGCAATATTCCGGCACCCGGCATTTAAGATCCGGATATTGCTGCTGCATCTGAGCGCCGATAGCGGGAATTAATTCAAAATAGGCATTATAGCTAGGCACATTCAGCTGTTTTGTATATACGATACACTCAGGCAATTCTTTTAGTATTACTGCATAATTCATAAAGCTTTCCTCCTCTTTCCCAGTTAGGATAAATTCAAGTCGGGAGAGCTGCTCGGCTTTATCATCGATTTCCTTTTGAAGCCGCAGGCGATGCTTTTCTAAAATCATTTCTATATTTTCGCCGCTCATAATCTGCCGTATGTCTTCAATAGAAACATCTGACTGACGCAGTGATTGAATTTGATGCAGCTTGAATAACTGTGCCGTTTCGTAATAACGATAGCCTGTCGCTTCATCAATATACGCCGGCTTCAGCAAACCAATCTCATCATAATAACGCAGCGTCTTGATTGTTGTTTTACTGAGTGTGGAAAACTCACCAATTTTAAACATGTTCATCGTTCTCCTTCCTTGTGTTTTCATCATATTCCCTCCCTTAACCGGAGAGTCAAGAAGTGTTTGCTGCTTTTTTAATATTTTTGAATATATTAATTATTAAAGCTTTACTTAAGCTTCATTAATGTTTTAGCTTGTTTGAGTACAGCTTGCCCATTCATACAGCCATAATCATGCATATCAATAGCAGCAATCGGCTTATTAGGAAAGCGTCTCAGTAGTTTCTCTTGGTAATAGCGGATCTGCGGGCCTAGCAAAACAACATCAGCCGCCGGAATAACTGCATCAGCCGCAGCCATGCCATAGGCTTCAATTTCGCATTCAAAAGCCTCAGCCGCTGCCGCAGCGTGCATTTTCGATACTAAAAAGCTCGTTGACATACCGCCTGAACAGATTAAAATTATTCTTTTCATATAAATTCCCCCTATTGCTTATGATTTTAAATATTATTCATGGGATTTGAATGATGCGATAACCTTGATGAATGACTCCCCATATTGATTGTATTTTACCATACCTACACCGCTGATATCGAGCAGTTCCTCTTTTGTGGAAGGCAGACGCTGACACATTTCCTGCAAGGTCTTATCTGAAAACACCAGATAAGGCGGAATGTGATTTTTCTTTGCGAATTTCATCCGCAAAGCCTTAAGCTGATCATAAAGCTTGCTATTGACAGGTTCTCTGCGTACTGTTTTGATTTCTGCTTCTTTTGGCAGTTTCATTGTCAGCTGACAATTCTCATCAAAAAGCTGATAAGCTTTCTCTGTTGTCTGCAGCAGCGGATAATCACCTGAGGTTATCTGCAAATAACCCTGTAAGATCAATTCCTGAACCATAATGTTAATGCGCTGCACTGAGCAATGCTTTAAAGCCGCATAATATTCATTTTGGGCAGCTGCATAGCGCTGCATGCTGGCATCTTTACTGCCGTTTAATATCTTAACAATGGTGGTTTTCCCATAGCGCTGATCAGCAGATAGGATGCAGTGAATGATAATTCTTGCTTCCTTAAGAATGCTGATTTCTTCAAAATTAGTTAAACAGTTTGAACAATTGCCGCAGTATTGAGGATGGCTTTCACCAAAATAAGCGAGAATGAAACCGCGCAGGCAATCCTTTGTGGTTGAGTAGAAAGTCATTTGTTTTAATCTGGCTTTATCTTTTTCTATCAGAGCTTGAGCTTCATCGGCATCCAGCAGTTCATTGTCACGATTTTGCTCAATGAGAAATTGGTTAGTAATCACATCACGGCCGCTGTACAGCAATAGACATTCCGCCGGCATTCCATCTCTGCCTGCCCTGCCGGCTTCCTGATAATAGCTTTCAATATCCTTAGGCATATTGTAATGAACAACAAAACGGACATTGGATTTATCGATTCCCATGCCAAACGCATTCGTTGCTACAATGATTTTTTTATTGTCATAAATAAAATCTTCTTGATTCTGACGGCGTTCTTCATCCGGCAAGCCAGCATGATATCGGGTTGCTGAAAAACCATCCTGATTCAATTTATCACAGACTTCTTCAACCGCTTTGCGGGTAATGCAGTAGATAACACCGCTTTCGTCAGCATGATCTCTTAGATAGGAACGCAGTTCTTTATATTTATCTTTAGGGGTCTTGACTAAGAAACGTAAATTTTTGCGGTCGAAGCCCGTTTTGATCAGCAGCGGATCTTTAAGTCTGAGCTGGGCGATGACGTCCTCTTGTACCTTTTCTGTTGCCGTGGCAGTAAAAGCACCAATAACCGGGCGTTTAGGCAGACGGTCGATAAAGTCAGCAATGGCAGTATAGCTTGGGCGGAAATCCTGACCCCAATGAGAAATGCAGTGTGCCTCATCGATGCTTACAAAGGATATATCGGAGCATAAGGCAAAATCCATGAAGTTATCCGTGGCAAGCCGCTCAGGGGCTACATATATGATTTTGTACATACCGCTGCGGGCATTGTCAATGGCCTTTAAATATTGTCTGAAAGTGAGTGAGCTGTTGAGGAAGGCAGCCCGGACACCCGCTTGATTCAAAGCTGCTACTTGGTCTTTCATTAACGAAATGAGCGGCGATATAACGAGTGTAATACCGGGAAACATCAAAGCCGGTACCTGATAGCAGATTGATTTACCAGCGCCAGTAGGCATGATACCAAACGCGTCTCTGCCTGCCAGCAAAGCATCAACAAGCTGAGCTTGACCTTCGCGGAATTCATCATAGCCGAAGATATTTTTTAGGACTTCGTTTTTATTCATTGCGGTACCGTCCTTTCACCAAACAAGTAAGAATATTATAACTTATTTATCAGAAAGAATGGTTAGTAAAATATACTATTTATTATCACTACATTCTTCGTTTAATTTAATTGCATATTTTTTGCCGTCTATTTTTAAATTCAAATAAGACAATACGATAAGAAGCAAAACACCAACCATATATTTTATCTGAAATGAAAAAGGAATTCCACATAACATAAAAATAAAAATATAAATAAAATTCATCACAATCATTATCACCAGAGGAAGAACTAATAAATAACGCAAATGGCTAGCATCATAATTCTTATATGCACAATAAGCCGACATAATAAGTATATCAAAAAAATAAGACGGAATTACCATACTGGCGATTAATAGCAGTAATTTTAACAATTCCATAAACAAAAATAATTCTCTGTTTTCTATAAATATAATCAATATAATTTCTAGAATCAAACAAGCCCATAGAATAATGTACAACATAATATCTACAACATTTTCACGTTTTGCTCCTTTTAATATATCCAGTAATAATTCAAATGCTTTCATAATATAAAACCCACCCTTTCTTTTACCATATATCATATAATAGCTCATTTTTTATAAGAATTATCTTACAAAATCATCACAATCAACAAATAAAAAGATATGCATACCAAGCTGCATATCTCTTATCGTATCATTTATTTACTGAAATAAACTTTATCTAAATTTGCCTTCAGCGCATTCTCTAATTCAGTTAATTCTGATTCATAATTTTCTGAACTATTTGATGGTGTTCTGTCATTCATGAAACGGCCTACATTCTCTACTCCCCAGAATGCAGCTGTATCATCATCAAATACTTCAAATGCTTTCATATAACGATCCCATTTTTCATCTTCGATACCAACGCCATCGCCGATCCAGCCACGGCCGCCGCCAAGATAACCGCAGTTCATGATTGTATACATCGTCTTGCCTGTTAATAAGCCTTCAAGACCAGCAGCACCATCCTGGTAAGCAAACTTCTTAGCGAATACTTCCTCTTTATAACCCTTTACAATGGCAATCTCTGAATCATGCCAGTTAGGATAAATAAAGATGATATGATCTGCCTGAGATACTAAATCCTGTTCTGCTTTAATTTTCTCAGAAGGTTCACCTTGTCCATCTTTAGCATAATAGAAATCCGCAGCACTCAGCACTGGATTAAAATTCATTGTATACAAGTCACGTTTTTCAACTTCCATACCTTTTTCTTCTAAATAACTCATAGTAGTATTAGCTAAATCCCATAAAACACTATTATGTCTTGGGTCACCAATAATAACTAAGGCTTTCTCTTTATCACTGTCAGTAAATCCAGAAGGCGTTACCGTCTTAACATATTCCTCTGGAACAATAGATGCAGATGTTACAGCATCCTGCGTAGGACCCGTGAATGAATCAACAACTGGTTTATCATTTTTTTCTTCTTCTTTTGGCTGATCCTCAACTTTTGGTTCATCCTGTTTAGGAGCTGATGTGCACCCTGCCAGCATTAAAACAGCCAGCAAACTTAAAGCTAACTTCTTCATATTTCCCTCCAAATGCTTCGAGTTTAAAGAGCAAAAGCATAAGCTCATGCTTTAGTGTTTTACGAGCAAAAGCATAAGCTCAAACTTTGAATTATCTGTTTGGAGTATTATAAATAAAACCTAAAAGACTTCGCTATCAATAATTATAACAAAAGTTATTTGTTTGTCAAACGCATTTCGTTGATATGATACATACTTCTATATTAAAGTGTATAAGATCAAAGAAAAACATATATTTAGGGCTTTAATTATTGCCGCATAATGCCTCTGCTTTTAAAATTAACGACTGCATGGGCTTAGTTAGCTGTTTATATTTATTGAAAATTAAATAATTTACATTCCTTAATTCAAGATCTTTTACTATCAGTTTTTTTAATGCTCCTTGCTTTACTTTTTCAGCAATAATGTTTTCAGGAAGCAGGGCAATACCCATTCCCTGCATCGCTGCTTTCATTAGGACATTGGAATTAACACTAGTCCAGAGCGGCTGTATTTCTATATTGTGAAGCAGCAATGTGCTGTCAAAAACATCGCGAATGGCACTGCCCTTTTCTCTCAGCAGAAGCGGTTTGGAAATAAGCTCTTCAATCGTAATTGCAGCAGACGCGATATAGGCAGGGGCACAAACCGGTATGATTTGGTAAGAAGATAAGGGAATTGAATTGAATTTCTCCTGTGGAAAGGCACCTTCAATAAATGCTATGTCAATTTCATTATTTTCTAGTTTCTCTAATATTGCAGAGGCGCTTGCGATTGTGACCGGCAGCATAATATCCGGAAATTCTTTTTTCATGCTGTCAATGAGATCAATAAGAAAAAGATGTGCAACCGTTATACAAGAGCCGATGCGCAGTGGTGATAATTCATCAAATTTCGCAATATCTTTTTCTAAGTCATCAAAAACTGAGAGAAGATGTTTTGCTTTTTCCATCAGCAATGAACCCGCGGAAGTTAATATGATATTTTTAGGTGTTCGTTCAAACAACGCGGTACCTACTTCATTTTCCAAATCATGTATAACATGTGAAATAGCAGGCTGGGTCATATATAAAGCTTTTGATGCTGCGGTAAAACTTTTGTGTTTGCATACCTCAACAAATATTCTTAGCTGTCTTAAGTTCATAAACGCCTCCATAACTATTTAGTAATAGATATGATAAAATAATAGCATTTTATTTATCATAAGTCGAATGTTATAGTAGCAATGAGGTGTTGTTTATGAATAAAGTTAAAACTTATTGTTGGTTGTTTGGCATTAATCTATTTATCAGTGCGTTCACTTTTGGCGGCGGTTATGTAGTGATTCCAATGATTAAGAAATATTATGTAGAAGAAAAGCAGTTATTTGATGAAGAGGAATTAATGGATATTGCGGCTATTGCACAGTCTTCACCTGGGGCAATCGCGATTAATATGAGCGCATTAGCCGGATATCGGGTAGCTGGCTGGCAGGGGTTGTTGATTAGCTGCTTTGCGGCCATTTTACCGCCGCTAGTAATTTTGTCTGTTGTTTCAGCGGTATATTCGTTGATTCGGGATAATCGCATCATATCGGCGGTTTTAAAAGGAATGGAAGCTGGTGTAGCTGCTTTGATCGTCGATTTAATTATTGATATGTATGCTTTAATCATCAAAGAAAAGCAGCTGTTTTATACTTGCATGGTGCCAGCTGCGTTTATTCTTAATTATATTTTTCATGTAAATGTTGCCATAATCATACTTGGCACGCTGTTTGTGTGTATTTTTAAATACCAATTCTTTAAAGTGAGGGCTTGATAATGAATCTTTTATTTCAATTATTCTTTGATTTTTTTAAGATAGGTCTATTCAGTATCGGCGGTGGTTATGCGATCATTCCAGCAATAAGAGATCAGGTTGTCATTTTAAGACAGTGGATCACTTATCAGGAATTTACAGATATCATCACTATATCACAGATGACACCAGGGCCTTTAGCCGTTAATACCTCTACCTTTGTTGGTATGCGAGTCGGCGGACTAGCTGGGGCATTGCTGGCTACGGTTGGATGTATTTTAATGGGTGTTGTGATAACGGTGGGACTCTATAAGCTATTCAGTAAATATTCTTACTCAGCGTATTTTAAAGAGATGCTGAAGGGGCTGAAATCAGCCTCACTGGGTCTAATTGCATCGGCGGCAGCGATTATTCTCGCATTGGCTTTTTTTGGTTCTGAGAATATAAAATTATCGGCGCTTAATATGAGCTCAGTGATTATCTGCATGACTGCGCTTATTCTAGTGAGAAAGACCAAGCTGAATCCGATTGTGATTATGATTCTGTGTGGGATGATAAATGTAATTATATAATCATACATTTTCTGATTCAGATTTTTGTATTAATTCAAATTTCTTATTCAAAAGGAATGCATTAAACTGATCACATTTTTGCAAACTTAAAAATTCACCAGAGTATATAAATTTTATTAAATAATCAAAAACTGATTCTAATAACAATAAAATATATACACAAACAATAAAAACAATTAAACAAATGAATAAATATATTATAAATGAAATCAAATTCGCAGATGATAATAAATTTTCATAGTTGAAGACATTAAAATCAAGCGTTTTAGAAATAACTATTCCTAAAACAATTAAACCTACAGTTTTATATATATCCTTGATTTTACTTTTATCTATTATATGTTTATTTTTTTTCATAACTTCATCATTGTACTGAATGAGGAAATCTATCATTTCTATATTATAAATATTAAATTCAGTTACAAATTTAGATTCATTATATTTGATAATCAAATTTAAAAGTATGTGATATGCACTTTTTTATTATTAATTCTAAATAAACATTTACTGTTTAATATTACCTTTTTTTCTTCATCTTTGACTCTTTCAATCCAAATGTTTTTGTATATATCTCTCCATTTTTTTGTTACCGAATGAAGAGAAAGACATACAAAAAACATACTAATTATAATATACATAACAACTACAATAATCTCAGGTAATCCACCAATTAAATAATAAAAAAACAAATACACTAAAGCACACAACGGAACTGCCAGCAAGAAAGAAAACGCAATGTTATATTTATAGATGATGCCAGTTTTTCTTAGTAAACCTAAACAAGTACAATTCTCATAATAATTATCTAAAATTTTTTTCATTATGTTTTCCCCTCATAATAAACATCCTATTTTCTTATAATAATACTATAAAGTACCTTCCCACGTAAATCAACATTAGTCATAACATAAAACAATCTATTCCGAGAATCAGTAAGCGCAAACAAAAAGGCTGAGATCTTTTCTCAACCCTTTTTCATTCACCTGTATTACAACTTCAACAATTCCTTAATATACGCACTCAATTCACAATCACTGCTGAATTTCTTATAGTTTTCTTTAAATTCTGTATAATCAAGAATGGATTTTAAATACTCTTGATCCAAGCCTTTAAGTGCAGCAATGGTTGATTTACTTATTTTACCTTTTATATTATTCATGAAGTTGGCTCGGCTTCTTGCTTCACCTTTTGCATAAATATCGGGATAACCCTGCCCAAATTCACGTTCAAATAACCGTTCAAATACATATCGCAGATTAATCTCAGCACCCCAGCCAAAATATTGTGCAAATGGCATTGAGATACAATTACCAGCATTTACCTGCGCAAACAAGTATGCATCTAAAGGTTGATTTACATATCCGCAGTACAAGTTTGGAAAAGAATTGCACGACATCATTGCTCCTTGACCAGTACCACAGCCTGTTACTACAAAATCAGCAATACCGCACTCAATTAATACTGAAGCCAAAACACCAATCTCAGTGAAATTGATTTCATGCTGATCTTTCTCGTTTACCATTCCTAAACTAATCACATCATGGCCGTATTGGCTCACCACATCAGCTAAAGTTGAACAAATTAGTTCATGTTTATCTGCCTGCGAATCTTCATTTATTACCGCTATTCTCATATTAGAAGATCCCAATAAATGCGCCGGCTAATCCAAATACGATCATTAAAGCAATAATCGAAATCGGCTTCATTTCTTTCTTCAGCAGCCAATATACAAAACCAGTAAATAATAAAGGCAGTAAGTTAGGCATGATTGTATCTAAAGTAGCAACTAGGCTTGTACTTTCATCAAACATAATTGCCAGAGGAACACTTACGTTTGTTGCAACCATCGCGCCAATAACCATTAAACCAAGAATACCGGCACCTTTGAAGATACGATCTAAGATACCGCTCTCCTGGACACTTGTCAAAAAACTCGACCCTAACTCATAACCTTTAAACACTAGCCAATAACGAGCCGCAAAATTCGGAATATTGAAAATCAACAAATAGAGAATAGGTCCCAAAATATTACCTTGGAGTGCAAGTGATGCGCCTATTGAAGAACCAATTACACGTATACAACCAAAGAAAATAGAATCACCAATAGCTGACAACGGCCCCATCAAACCTACTTTAACTTCATTAATAGATTCAGCATTAAAGCCATCGACAGTCGCATTTTTCTCTTCTAATGCCGCTGTTATAGACATCAGCAAGGTACAAATAAACGGTGTAATATTATTAAATACTAAATGCCGTTTCAAAGCCTCAGACATCGCTTCTTTATCATCGCCATACAGCTTTCGCAGAACCGGCATCATTGACCATGCCCAGCCTAAGTTTAATTGCCGTGCATAATTGAAAGAAGAATTATACGCAATAGAGCGAACAAACACTTGCTTTAGCTCTTTTCTCGTTATCTTTTTCTCTGTAATCACTGTATTAGAAGTCATCGTCACTACCTCCTTCAACCAACTGTGTGCCATGATTGTTCGTTACCAAATAAGCTATTACCAGTGCAATTGCCGCAATACCAATAACCGGAATCTTTAAATAAGTCGCAATCAGGAAACCAGCAAAGAAATAAGGTACTAAGTCTTTTGTAACCGTCATTTTAACAAGCATCGCGAAACCAAGTGCCGGCAACATTGCTGATGCTGCCGAGAATCCCTTAGATACCCATGCCGGAATCTGATTCAGCAATGCTTCAACCGCCGGGCCTCCCAGATAAAAGCAAAAACCAACTAAGACTGACATCATAATCGGGTAGGTCAAGGTTGAAATCACATGCATTCTTGCTACACCCTTATCATCACCTTTTTCAGCATAAGCATCAGCTACGCCATTAAATGATTCACGAATCACAGAATAAATAAACTGCTTAATAATTAATGCAAATGTTGCAATTGGCAGCATTAGCGCCAGCGCACTTTCAACTCCGCTGCCAGTTGTGATTGCAAAAGCTGTTCCCAAGATTCCACCGGTATAAATATCCGGCGGCAGAGCAGCCCCAATCGATACAGTACCAATAAAAGCCAACTCTAAACTAGCACCAATAATCAATCCCTGAGTAACATCACCTAACACAATGCCAACAAGAAGACCTGTACATATAGGTCTGTCATACTGTGAATAACCGAGAGTATCTCCCATATACACCAGAAAAGCAATCAATGCAATGAGTACTGATTGTATCATATTTTTTCTCCTTTTTTATAATTTTCTTGCTCCATCACTTGGAACACTTCTAAAATCAATTTCTTTGCCCTCTGACTTCAGCTCGCGAAGCATTTCCTCTTCTCTGTCCGTCAGATTCACACTATGATTCAATTTACATACATGTGATCCATCATGTGGTTTCACATTACCAATATTAATATTCTTAATTCGATCAACTGCTTTACCTAATCGATATGCATCCTGAATATTTTCAACAACTACAAATAATTCATATTTATCTGCTTTCCCCTGGTTCAGCGCCTCAATTGATTCTTCAACTGATTTAATAATCAGCTTGCATGATTGCGGCTTTGCCAGCTTTAGCGTTGTTTTTCTAAGATCATCTAAAACTGCTGTGTCACTTGCAATTAAAATACAATTAGCTCCTAAATAACCGGTCCAAGAAAACGCAACTTGACCATGCAGCAGGCGATGATCCACTCTTAAAATCTTAATCATTAATGAAATCCTCCTCTTTAAAAATCATCATCAACATTAGAATTCTGTTCAATATCATTACACAAAGACATTCCCTTAGCACAGCTCTTAATCACTGCACGAATACGTTCTTTGTTTACTTCCTCTGTCTGCATTATTAATTCCAATAGAAGAGCCAAATTCAAACCACTTACCAAGTAGAATTGAAAATCATTAATATAATTCATAAACATATTATTGATACTGCCGCCTAATAAATCAGTAACAACAATCAAGCTGCTTTCTGAATAATCATGAGATTCTAATAAACTTTTAATTCTTTGCTCGTAGTCCTCGCCCTCTTCTACATAGCAGCACAATGTTTCAACATTTTGTATTTCACCAACAATAATTTTTGCTGATGATAAGATTCCCTCAGCAAAATATCCATGTGTGGCTAAAATAATTCTCGTTCTTTGCACTAATAACTTCCTTTCTACTTCACGATATCTTCCCTGACAAAATCAAAGAGATACGCTATTTCCGCGATTTCAATTTGGATGCCATAATGATCGCAAGTTTTCTTCATACTTTTTCTGGCTATATCAATAAAATCCTTGTGCTTTACGATAAATTCATCAAGATCCTCTTTATTGGTGATTGGTTCCTTTGTAACAAGTCGTTCAACCATACAACATAAATGGATATACAAACCAACTAGATTATTCCTGCTGAATTTAACATTTAATTCACACTGCAGGTCATTCACAGCATTTTCCACATACTTAAACAATATTCTGCCATCAAGAATACTTAAATTTGCTATAATATTTTCTAACGAAAAATTATGCAGCAAGTTATCTAGCAATGTTTGTGTCTCATCATTGCTGAAGTACTGACTCAGTCCGCTCAAAAGATAATCTAGATTTTTTGTATTCAAAATATTCTCTAATGAAATATACTTTTCACTTGTCACTTTATTTGTCATTCCAGAAATAAATAATAAATTGTATTCATTTTCAATATTACTCATAAAGTCTTCACTCATAACGTTATCAACTGTAAATGATTCAATTTCCAGCATGATGTTTTTAGGCAGACTATTAACAAACAGCTGCTTCATTCGATTAGCCATGCTGATTCCATTATCTGATACAAATATAATCAGATTCTTTTTAGACATGTTTTTATATAATGTATAACTGCTTTTAGAATGTTCAACTGATGTTTTCAGAATTTTTTCGATGGATAAACCTTCTTTCACCATATATCCAATATCTAATGCCAACTTTGTTGAAACATTATTAATCAATCCTATATTCTTATTAGGAATATCTTTTAGAGAATCATTAATACCTTCCAATGAACCCATGTCAACCAGAATCAAAATATCTGTTTTAATCATGTATTGCAGGACAATGTTCTTTATTTCATCCATCAATTCAAGCGTTGAATAGTTTAATGATAGATCTAGTGCTTCAAAAATGCTTGATCCTAATAATGTATTTACTGCATTCGCCATTGAAGATGCCGTTGAATCACCATGGGCAACAATAAAGCACAGAAACGGTGAGGCATTATCAAAATTGTTATACATATTTAAATTTAACAGCAAGATTGAACGAAGCACATCGTCTCCGCGGAAGTCTAAAGTAACTTCCAGCAGTTTAATGATTTTCTCTGTTAGCAGATGAGCGGCAGGATAATTCATTTGGTAATAGCTTATAAGAGTTTCAATTTTATATCTATTTTTACCTTCCCACTCAACATACATATCTGATTTATCTTTACTGTTAATCAAAAAATAGGCAATCATGTTATAAGAAACATACGGCATTGTATATCCATATGATTTAACCAAATTAGTAATTACCCTCTGAACATTAGTTGACAATGTTTCAATTTCAGTTAGACTGTCAACTTTCAGACATGAATTAAAACAAGAGGCTAAATCTAGAAAAAGCTGTTTATTCTGCAGAGTTGGAAAATCACCATGAAGCTGCTTATTTGAAAATTGGATCAATAAACTCGACAGAATATCAAGAATCCGATGATTTTTATTACACGGTGTATAAGCTGATACATCGATCAAATTCAATTCCTCACCCTTAGGCAAGCAATTATTCTCTAAATCATTCAGCCTTACATAATTAAGCGGTAATTCAGTAGCGTCAATAATCAGCCTGTCTTCATCAGAACGGGCATTCAAAAGAGCGCATAGATCAGTTAAAATATTGTTTAAATCATCAATATTTCGGTTATATTTCTGATTAATCAAAGCCTGCAGCGCATTTTTAGAAAGAAATATTTTCTTCCTCAGCTTTAACGCTTTATCCTGCAAGATCTGAATTACAAATAATTCTCTTTCTTCATAATCTAAAAGATGAAAATCCGGAAGTTCACAGACTACGGGAAAGCATTGAGCAAGATCACCATCAATCAGCGTTTTGTAATTGCCATCCACTGATATAAAAATATGGCATTTCACTTCGTTTTTCACACATGTCTTAGCATCAAAATAGAAGCCTTTTTCGACTATCCTGCTTAACTGCTGCTGATTTTCTAACGACATATTCTGACAATTACGAATAAAGACTATGCCGCCGTTCACTTTTTCAAGATATCCTTTGGCAGATTCTGTACCGACCAGCTGACTCAGTACATCTGTATCCTTAGCTACTTTAATCTCCAAAAGCTTCGCATCTTTTGAAAATAAACCGTTATCAGCACCATAGATAAACATTTCTCTTATCAGTCTGGTTTTTCCTACTCCAGCATTACCATGCAGGATAACCGGTAAGCCAATCCCTGGAAATTTTAATGCTGCTTTGATTTGATTGATCGGTTGTTTTAAAAATGTATCGTAGCCAACCAATTTTTGATAATTACGTTTAATTTCCGATTCCTCCTGTATCGTTTCAATCAAATCATCTAAACCTAAAAAATAATCCTCAGTAAGACTGACATGGAATTTATCTTCCAGGGTACGCCGATCAAGAAAATAAACAGGTCTTGAAGTTATCTTGACCAGAATGCCTTCACGATTCAAATCATTCAGATACTGACTTGCCAAACTTCTAGATATGGACATTTCTTCGCAAATTGAATTTGATGTAAAACAATCCATATTATGAAAATCAAGGCTTTGTGTCAGTTCTTCGACATAACTCAAAATTTCATTTTTTGTTGTACTCATATGAACTCCTATTTCTATATTACATCTTAATTTAAGAAAACCTTTATTGACATAATCTTTAACAGTAAACCCATCTTTTAGACAACAATTAGGATTATTTCAACACTATTTACAGCTGGCTGACAAGTTCCATGCAAGCATCATAGATTGCTTCTTTCCCAATATGAAGCTGTGATTTCAGATAATCCACACTGCCTACCTCACTATAACGGTCATTGACAGCTATAATCTTAAACAGAGGTTTTTGCGGAAGCTGTGTTTCACTGATCAAAGCGCCGATGGCTTCGCCTATGCCGCCAAAACGATTGTGATTTTCGACGCTGATAACAATTTTATGAGTATTGATTACCCGCTTGATCAAATCAGTATCAAGGGGTTTTAGAAACAGCAGATCGATAATTGATACAGTCTTATCACATTGTTCTTCAATTCGTTTTGCCGCTTCGATAGCATCGTTAATTTCAGGGCCACAGCATATAATAGCAATATCTTTGCCTTGCTTATAAATTTTACCTTTTCCATATTCAAATTGTGTACCTTCATCATAAAGGACTGGATTCTTAGTCCGTGGAATACGAGCATAAATAAAGCGAGGATGACTGGCATATTCTCTTAATATCCAATCGACACATCGAGCATCACTAGGCGCAAAAACGGTAAGATTAGGTATACTTCTGGTGATTGCAATATCTTCGAAAGATGTATGAGTAGCACCGTTATACTGTGACCAATAGCCTGGATCTGAGGCATAAACAAACAGGTTATTCTGTGCAAAACCAATTGATACATATAACTGATCCATAACCCGCCGGGTTACAAATGGGCAAAATGAATGCATAATAGGTTTGAGTCCTGTTTGAGAAAAGCCGGCACAGGCTGCAGTCATATTTGCCTCAGAAATACCAAAATTCGAACTTCTTTCCGGATATTTTTCGAATAATGGTTTTAAACCTGATGAACAGGCCAAATCAGCGTCACATACAATGAGCTTATCATCTTTGCTCATTAATTCATCTAAGGTTTCACTTAGCTGAGCTCTCATTTCTTTCATCATCATTCTTCACCTGCTTCCCATAGTTCAATATTCTTTTTCAAAATATCACTTAATGTTTTATCGACATGGATATGATGACAATTACTCATCTGTTCTATTTCTGGTACACCATGTCCCTTGATGGTATTCATAACTATGCAATTAGGTCTATTACTATTTAAACATAATTGAATCGCAGAATCACATTCATCAAGTGAATTTCCATTAATTGTTATTGTGTAAAAGCCTAAAGATGGCATAATTTCGTCAAAATGAAAATTAAAGCTTACTTCTTTGGTATAACCATCTACTTGTTTTTTATTATCATCAATAATAATCGTCAAGTTATCCAGCTTTTTATTAACTGTATATTGAAAAGCTTCAAACACTTCTCCTTCATTACATTCACCATCGCCGATGATGCAGTAAACATGACCGGCCTTTTTTTGCAGCTTTAATCCATGTGCCAAACCAACCGCTTGACTGATTCCTTGACCTAACGAGCCAGTTGTGCAGTCAACACCAGGTGTTTTATTTCGATCTGGATGGGACGGAAGCAGTGTGCCATTTTTATTTGATGTCATAAGCGCTTCTTCACTTATTTTACCTTTTACACATAAGGCTGCATAATAAGCCGGTCCGGCATGACCTTTAGATAAAACAAACCAATCCTTTGGATCATCTTTGATATATTTCGCAAATAAAACACTTATACATTCGATAATTGAATAGACGCCGCCGGCATGCCCCATACCTTCTTCGATAAACATTTGGCTGGTCAAACTTCTGATTTTATTACACATTTCACTTATATCTTTGGTTACCAAGCTATCCCTCCTATTTATACAAATCAGCTTTGCCGATACAGTCAAACAGCTGCATTTTGTGAGTAATTACTTTCTTTGCTTCCTTCATAGCTTCATCAACAGCATCGGCTGTCCAAAACAGATGCTTTTCATTCAATGTTTTTTCCAACTGAGAAAAGAAAGCTTTTCGATAATCACTCGCAATATTCACCTTATTGATGCCGCGAAGACAAGCTTGATGAATTTCTTCATCCTTATTCGAACTGCCGCCATGCAATACTAAAGGTAAATCCGGCGTCAGCTGATGAATCGCATCCAAGACTTCCAGCTTTAATTCAGGTACAAAACCAGTTGGATAAATACCATGGGCAGTGCCAATAGCTATCGCAAGTGAATCAAGTCCTGTTCTTTGCGAGAAATCTTCTACTTCTTCAGGTTTAGTATAGGTAATGTTTTCCACCCCGCCTTCAACGGAGTCAGACATAGCGCCAATTGTTCCAATCTCTGCTTCTACGCTCACATTAACGGCATGTGCTATTTCAACAACCTGCTGAGTAAGCGCAATATTTTCTTCATAACTTAATTCAGAGCCGTCAATCATCACGCTTGTAAAACCATTGCGAATAGCCCTTACACAATCCTCAACAGTTTTTCCATGGTCAAGATGCAGCACTGCTGGAACTTTTGCATTTCTCAGTCGTTCTGTTGCAAGTTGGAAAAACTCATCACCAACAAAATCCACTTCAGGCGGCGCTAATTCAACGATAACTGGTGCGTTATTCGCTTCAGCTGTTTCAATCACTGTTTTCAACAGAACTGAATCACAGACATTGAAAGCACCTACCGCAAAATGGTTTTCTTTGGCAACCTTCAGAAGTTCATTCATATTCATTAACATCATTCATTCCTCCTTTGTTACCTCTATTCTATAATTTAATTGATTGAATCCTGCACCGTTGGAAATTTTCACAATATTTATCGTTAAAATTATCAAAATAATATCGTTTTCGACACTGGAAACTAATTTTTGAACACTTTTAAAACACAAAAAAAGCACCGCCGATATTTTGGAATATCCAATAATATCGATAGTGCTCGAATTAATAGCCTTTTTTTTCAGCGGCAGCTTGACCGTAGTTTTCAAATTTATTAATCACTTTATTGATTTCACTCTCACTTAGGATAACAGCCTGACCGGCACATTGACAGCGCCACATAATTTCCGCGCACAATTCAGCATTCTCACAAACATTATATGCTTGAGCAAGACTATTACCCCATGTGATAATACCGTGATTTGCAAGCAGCAAAGCCAAGCCGGTGTAATCCTTCATACTAGCTTTTACCATTTCAGCTAATTCCAGGCTGCCATAAGTCGCATAAGGCACTACTGGAATCAGATGCGTATGAGCTGAGGCAATCCCATAATGGATGGCCTTAATTGGTTGGTTCATACATGCAAATGTTGTACAATACATCGAGTGAGCATGGACAACGGCAGCTGCGTCGCTTGTATCATATACTGCCAGATGCATATTGTATTCGCTGGAAGGCTTGCAGTTACCATCTACAACTTTGCCGGAGGTATTCATAATGACAATGTCATCAACTTTAATATCCATATAATCAATCCCTGAAGGGGATATTGCCATCAAACCTGATTCACGATCAAAGACGCTAATATTACCCGCAGTTCCTTTGCATAAACCTGACTGAAAGAGTTTTCGGCCATATTCAACAATCTGTTTTCTTTCTTCATTCATCAACATAATTTTCTCCTTAATAAAAAGCTTCTACAGCTGTTTTGGTATATGAATGTAAATCATAAGGGGAAAATATCCCTTTATCAGTTATAATGCCGGAAATCAAGTGAGGAGGTGTAATATCGAAAGATGGATATAAGCCTTTAACGCCTTCCATTGTATGTTTAAGTCCATTCATAGAAAGAACCATTTCAGCATCACGCTCTTCAATCATTATATCCTTTACTGATGATTTATCAATGTCAGGAATACCAGTTACAAAATAAGGTATACCAAAATATTTGCATAAAATTGCTATTTGGAAAGTACCGATTTTATTGGCAATATGACCATCCATAGCAATCGTATCTGCTGCCGATGTAAATAAATCCACATCTTTCTTCTCGAGTACATAGGCTGTCATATTATCGCTGATAACGGTACTATCAAATCCCATTTCATGACAGACGCTGGCCGTCAGACGGGCTCCCTGCAGGTATGGTCTTGTTTCTGCATGGTAGAAGCGGATACTTTTATGCTGTTCATTTGCTATTCGGCACATCATACCAATAATTGTCTCACCAAAGCACTGTGTTAATACAACACCATTTTCCGGTATTTGTTCGACTAAATATCTGGCTGCTTTTTCCATCGTATGGTAACGGCGATTCAATGATTCAATAGTTTGTTCAAAAATACATTGCACCGGATCAAGCCCCAACGATAAAGCTTCTTCTGCCTTTTCCACACATTTCATTGTAATTTGTCCGTAACGGTTAGCCGTAGTCGGGCGTGAATGAGCCAGCTTATCTGCTGCTTCATTCAAAAAAGCAAGCTTATCTTCACGCTTTAAATGCCTAGCCTCATAAGCTGCCAAGGCCATTCCCATACCGACAGCAGTATAGGGCCCTGCACTCTGGGTTACCATATCTCGAATTGCCTCTGAAACCTGCATATAATTCGTGCATTCTACAAATTCTATCTTATACGGATAAACACGGCGATCCAAGATTCTAACTTTACCATTCTCATACCACGCTACATTTTCATACCTTAATAAAAAGGCTAAATTATAATCTTCTCTTTGCATACTTGCTCCTTATAATTGACTCATAATATTTTCAATTAATGCCTTGCCATCTTGAATCTTGAAACGATTCATAATCAAGTTACTGCCAATAATAATCAAAGTTTTTTCTACGTCTACTAATTGATCTGTATTTTTGATTGTATATAACTCCCGCACTTTTGTGTCTCCAATACTTCGACGAATTATTTCCGTTCCAGCATAACCAATACTATCTGCCATAATCTCATTCATTTTATCTCGCTTAAATTTTTCATTATGGTATAAATCAAGCGTAACTAGTTTATCATACCGCGACGACAGTTCGGCTTTCACTAAATCATATACTTGACTGATACATAACACCAGCCACTCTATGAAATTATTTGATTGTTCATTGCATTTTTTTCTGACAACTAAAGGAAAAACTAAATTACCAATAACATTACCGATGTCGTATCCCATCGGCCCATAAAAAGCAAATTCTGGATCGATAACCTTTAAACCAGCCTGATTCACAAAAATTGAACCTGTATGCAGATCCCCATGAATCAATGCCTGCGATACATTCATAAAACGATCTCTAAGTTTGGCCGCCTCACCGATTAATAATTCGTTTTGATATAAATTATGTTCGACAAATTCCTGCATAGCGGAAGGCACTACATTGCGGTGCCGATAATTATTATACGGTTCAGTAAATACCAAATCCTCAGAAATATCGCAAAGTTCAACATTTACATATTTCTGCATCAAATACTTTTTTTCATCCCTTGGCATCACTAAATCAGATGTATTTAGCAGACAGGCTGCCAGGAACTGAGCAATTTGTAATGGGAAATGCTGATAAATTTCACCATTGAACAGCTCATCTCTCAGATTATGATAAGCAGAAATATCCTCCATCACCATCGCACACATAACATCATCATAAGAATAAACCTCAGGAACAAAAGGTTTTGCATATTTACGCTGAAGCTGCAAGACTTCTGCTTCAATTCGATTACGATTCAAGTCCAGCGGCCGGCCGCTGGAACGCAGAAATTTGTCAGCTTGTTTGATGACAACAGATTTTCCGCTTTGCATAGAAGTTACTTTAAAAATATAATTAATATTACCATCACCAATTTCTTCACAAAATAATTCTTCCTCAGGCTTAAATAGTTTATATTTGATTTTCACATATTCGCAAACCTCTTTTACATCCATTAAATGATGCTTATTAAATTTATTCATATTATCTCCTCACATGTGATAAAATTGAAACTCTTTATCTTCATTGTAGGTTTTTATGTTGTTTTGTCAATATTAATTGACTGTTTTATAATTATTTTATATAAACTTGATACATTTATGTTGATTTTAATTCTAATTTACCTTATACTTCAGATAGATGTATCGTAAACAACTAAAATATCCCGAGGTTTAATATGTTAAAAGCAAAGAGGCAAAAGCTGATTACTCAAAGACTTGAAAAAGACGGCATATTAAATGTAGCTGAATTAAGCATATTTTTTCAGTGTTCAGAAGAAACAATTCGCAGAGATTTAAAGGAACTTGAAAAAAGCAGTAATCTAACGCGTACTTATGGCGGAGCTTATTTAAAAAATGCTGATAAGAATGTTCCTTTTTCTACACGCGAAAATCTTTATAAAGCAGAAAAAATTGCTATGGCTAAAAAAGCTGTCAGTTTAATTAACAAGGATTCAACAATCATGCTGGATTCTAGTTCAACTTGCCTGAATATCGCACAGGCTATTTTAAGCGAAGAAGCAAAGCCGACAATTTTGACAAACTCTTTAAGTATTTGTAATCTGTACGCTGGCTCTGCATTTGATAACTTAATACTTTGTACTGGCGGCACATATCATTCAATCAGCAATTCTTTCAGCGGATATCGTGCTGTGGAATTTATAAATCAATATTATACAGATATTGCTTTTATATCCTGTTCTAAAATTAATATGAATTTTGGATTATCTGACGATGATGCGAATGAAGCAGAAATAAGAAAAGCAATGCTCACTCATACAAAACAAAAAGTATTGGTAGTCGATCATACAAAGTTTATAGATGTAGCTGACAATTTGTTTTTTTCGTTGTCTGATATAGATATCATTATTACTGATAAACCTTTGGATAGTGAATGGATAAAATATCTTACAGAGCATCATATACAGATTCTCTGACTATGAAAGGAAACACATGGAAAATTTCAGTTATTATAATCCAGCCAAAATAATTTTTGGTGTTGATGCAATACAAAATCTTGAAGATCAATTAAAGAAGTATCATGTAACATCATTGCTGATGATATACAGTGGTGATTATGTTGAAAAATTAGGAATTAGAAAATATGTGACAGATCTCAGCCAAAAGTTAAATATCACTTTTTATGAAAATGGAAATGTTACACCGAATCCCAAAATTGAATTGGTAAGAGAATTAATCACACTTTCTAAAAGCAAGCAGATCAACTTTATTTTAGCTGTTGGCGGCGGCAGTGTTATTGACACCGCTAAAGCTGTGGCTATTGGACAACCTTATGAAAATGATGTTTGGGATTTCTTTACTAATGTTATTGAGCCAAGCAGCGCCTTGCCCGTTGGTGTTATTTCAACAATTCCTGCCAGTGGTTCTGAATCATCAAATGCGTCCATTATATCAAATGGGCTGTTAAAAAGGGGGATTGAATTTGACTGTCTCATACCTCAATTTGCAATACTTGATCCTTCATATACAATAACCTTGCCTAAATATCAGACATCCTGCGGGTGTGCTGATATTCTATCTCATCTGTTAGAACGTTATTTGTCTAATACTCAGTTTACTGACACAACTGATTATTTGATTGAAGGTGCTATTCAAGCCTTAATGATCAATGCATGCCGCCTAGTAGATAACCCTAGTAACTTAAATGCACGTTCAGAGATTCAATGTCTTGGCTTTATTGCGCATAATAATCTTTTAGATATAGGTCGTATCAGTGACTGGGGTGCTCACCGCATTGAACATGAACTAAGTGCACAATATGGAATAACACACGGTGAAGGTATGAGTGTAACAATGCTGGGTATTTTAAAGTATTACCATAAGCATAATTCGCATAAGCTGATTCAATTGTATAATCGTTTGTTTGCAGATCAGAATGATATTACTGATGATGAAAAATGTATCCATGTAATCAGCCAATTTGAACATTTTTTTCAAAAGCTTGGTTTAAGAACAAACTTAACGCAATTTAATATCAGTAATGAGGCATTTGACATTATGGCTCAGCGAGCAACAGATAATGATACTCATACAGTAGGTCATTACATTCCTCTAAATGCAGCTAAAATTGTTGATGTATTGAATTTATGTCTGTAACCAATTAACATATAAAATACATCTCACTATCAGTATAAAAACAGTTGTTAAGGCTCAATGCTCATTAACAACTGTTTCTCTTTATTCATCCAACATCTTCAGACAATAGCGATTGCCGCCATTATTTTTCGCCTCATACATCGCCTCATCTGCTGACTTAAACAAGCTTTCAAAATCACATTTCTGTGATATCACACTAAGCCCCACACTGGCACTGACCTGACATTCACCGGCAATACTCTGAATACTTTTCATAATATTCTCTGTCTTCTCATTCAGGTAGTCCATTGACAAAATATTCTTCATAAAAATACTGAATTCATCGCCGCCAATTCTACCTAAATAATCATTATCACGCAAATTCTTTTTAATAGCCTCAACAATTTGTATCAATACCTGATCACCATAATAATGCCCCAATGTATCATTAATATTTTTAAATTTATCAATATCAACGATAAACAATGCCATATATTGATCCTGATGCATCATTTCAAGCTCTGCTTTTACATAATTTGTAAAAGCATTTTTATTAAGCACTCGAGTAAACTCTTCTAACTCCATATTTTTTCTTAATTCTTCATTGGTTTTTAGAATAATTTTCTGCTCATAGACAATCTTTTCCATATTGATATTAGTTATTAATGTAGACTTCATTTCACGCTTCCAAGCCTCATCTTCCTTTTTCTTAGAAAGATAATAATTAAAGAGCACATCCTTTAACTGTTCCTTGCGGAATTTTATACTGTACTCAACGTAATACTCCATAAGTCTTGATGTCCGTTTATACTCAGGATACTGCTTCATATAAATATTCAGCTGTTCCAGCAAGACATTACTTAATTCTTCAAAACCTGCCTCCACACACAATTTAAATATTTGTACCATATCCTTATAAGTGTGCAGCTGATCCAGGTCCTTACTGCATAGGTTCAAAAACTGATATATTCTTTCAATCATCAACTGATAATCTGCAGCATAATACGCCTCATAAACTTGATATAATAGATAATCATCTTCTACGGTAAATTCAGTATATTTCTCTCTATACACTTCCAAATAAGACATCCATTGTCTATAATCATCCATTTTGTGTAAATGAAGACTGCATCCAACTAGATTAATAATATTAAAACCATCATTAATCTTCAATAAGCTGCTGTCAGTAATGCCTCTTTCCTTGAAACTTTCAAGGAAATATTCGTAAGCAATATCATAATACTGTAAATCATAAAAAAGCACGCCCAAATTATTAGTGAGTATATAAACCGAACGATTTACATTATTCATTTTCGCAATATAATATGCCTTTAATGTATATTGTACAGAATTAACCTCATCACCCAAGGTTCCATAAATCATTCCAACCAAGTTATTTAATTGTATAAGATAAAAATTAGCAGAAATAATTTCTCCATAAGTAATCCCATCAAGAGCAAAATCCAGCGCCTCCTGATAATTACCTTTATTTAAATTATAATTAGCTATATAGTAACAAGCAACCGCCATGTAATAATCATCACGCTCATTTTCAGCTAAATCCTTCAGCTTTTTAGCCAGTACGAAAATAGCATCCATATTCTTAGATAGCCGTTCTATATCTATTTGTTGTTCTATATTGCGCATTTCTTCTAACATAGTATAATCATAGCATAATTTGTATGAATTTTGTATTTTAAACGTTAAACCAAGTATAAATATTCTTTTAAAATTCATTAAAAAATATTTTAAAAACGCTTAGTCATATGTATCATCACAATAACATAATACAATTTTCATAAAACTGTGATGAATAACGATCACCTCATCTTATAATGTCTTGTAACCAGTATACCGCTCATCACTATTGCTGATATATTTGCATTCTTTAAAGACGAATTAAAACTGTACTGACGAAACATAAATTTCTGAACAGTTTCGTCTGTATCCGATTAATTACGCCTCTTTATTATTTCAAGTCTTTAATTTTATTCTCACCATCCTTATTATCAGACTCACTAATACACAGTTCTATACTTAATCCTAATAATCTACAAGCAATATAAAAAGCCCGCTAAATTGTAAAATTCACGATTATAACGAGCTTTTAATAATTTATAAAATCTTTATTTATTTTTCATGTGCGGGAACAGCAATACCTCACGAATCGTACTCTGATTCGTCAGCAGCATAACTGTACGGTCAATACCGATACCAACACCACCCGTTGGCGGCATACCATATTCCAACGCCTCTACATAATCTGTATCCATCTCACTAGCTTCATCGTTACCCAGATTCTTTTCACGAACCTGCTTTTCAAAACGTTCACGCTGATCAATCGGATCATTTAATTCAGAGAACGCATTTGCGTATTCCTTACCACAGATAAATAATTCATAACGATCTGTGAAACGAGGATCTTTCTCGCTCTTTTTAGCAAGCGGTGAAATTTCCACTGGATGTCCATATACATAAGTCGGCTGAATCATCTTCTCTTCACAATATGTTTCAAAGAATAAATTAATAATATGACCCACACCTGTGTGATGTGCTTCAACCTCAATATGATGCTCCTTAGCCAAAGCCTTAGCTTCATCCAATGTCATTTCCTGCCAGAAATCAACACCGCATGCTTCCTTAATCGCATCAACCATATGTACGCGTCTGAATGGTGCCTTCAATGATAACGCTGTGCCTTGATACTCAATTTCCGTCGTACCGCAGATTTTCACAGCCAAATCATTAAACAGACCCTCTACAAGATCCATCATGCCATTCAAATCCGAATAAGCCACATAAGCCTCAACCGTCGTAAATTCAGGATTATGCGTCGCATCCATACCTTCATTTCTAAACAGACGGCCAATTTCATAAACACCTTCTAAGCCACCGACAATCAAACGCTTTAATGGCAGCTCAGTCGCAATACGCAGATAGAAATCCATATCCAGTGTATTATGGTGAGTTACAAACGGACGTGCCGCGGCACCGCCCAAAATAGGCTGCAGCACTGGCGTTTCAACTTCCACAAGACCCTGACCATCTAAATAATTTTGAATCGCCCGGATAATCTTTGGCCGTGTCAGCGCGATTTTCTTAGAACTTTCATTAACGATCAAATCAACATAACGTCTTCTGAAACGCTCCTCGACATCCTGCAGACCATGGAATTTCTCAGGCAGCGGGCGCAATGCCTTAACCAAATGCGTATACACCTCGGCCTTAATAGTCAATTCACCATGATTCGTTTTCATCAAAGTGCCTTCGATACCTACGATATCACCTAAATCACCCTTTTTAAAGATTTCAAATGCCTCTTCACCGATAGCATCCTTACGCACGTAGATTTGAATCTGTCCGTCGATATCCTGAATATGCATAAAACCAACTTTACCTTGATTTCTGCGCGTCATGATACGACCGGCAATCTTCACCTTCAGATCAAGCTCTTCCAGCTCTTCTTTCGTGCAATTCTCATACTTACCTTTCAGCTCCCCTGATTTATAAGTACGATCATAACGTTCACCAAACGGCTTAACTCCGCGTTCTTCAAGCCACTTCAATTTTTCTCTTCTGACTGCTTCTTGTTCAGTCAGCGAGAGTGTTGTTTCATTGTTTTGTTCCATATGTTTTTCCTACCTATCTAACCATTTCCACTCATCATTTATGAGCGACTGTTTATAATTCTCTAATATTATAACAAATTCTTCGTAAGTAGTCATTTGTGAAATGCAATCTTTTACACGATGACTGTATTTTAAGCCCTTCATATACCAAGAAGCATGGCCGCGCATCTCTTTCATGCCCACATTTTCACCTTTTAACACAATTAATGACTGCGCATGCTGTCTTGCTAATTCAAACTTTTCATCAATATCAGAATCACCTAGCAGTTCTCCTGTCTGAAGATAATGAGCCGTCTGCCGGATCAACCATGGATCACCAAGTATACCTCTGCCGATCATTACCGCATCCACACCTGTCTCATCCAACATCTGTTTCGCAAGCTGCGGTGAAGTCACATCACCATTTCCCATCACGGGTATTGATACCGCATCCTTAACCGCTTTAATGATACGCCAATCCGCTTTACCTTCATACATCTGTTTTCGAGTCCGCCCATGAACCGCTAAAGCACTGGCACCGGCATCCTGCATCATCAGCGCGAATTCAACAGCATTCACCGAATCCTTATCCCAGCCCGCGCGCATTTTTACCGTAACAGGTTTTTGCACATGCTTAACGATCTCGCGCACAATTTCAGCGGCATGTTCAGGATCTTTCATCAATGCGCTGCCCGCATCACTTTTCACAATTTTATTAACCGGACAGCCCATATTAATATCTAAAATATCACAATCCGTCTGCGTATCAATAAATACCGCAGCCTGCACCATACTTTCAATATCATGGCCAAACAGCTGCATCGTTAAAGGATGCTCATCCTCATTCACCTGTGTCATACCAATTGTCTTCGTATTTGAATAGCAAATTGCTTTATCAGATACCATTTCAGTATAAATCAAACCAGCGCCAAACTTCTTGCAGATACTGCGGAATGCCGGATTACTGATGCCTGCCATAGGTGCAATAACAATTTGATTATCAATGGATATGTTTCTGATCTTCCACATGTTTTGTTCCTACTGATTCATAAAAATTTTCTAAATCTATCAGTTCTTCCTCACTGAATGTATAATGCTCATTGCACCAGTGACAAGTGATTTCACAGCCATGGTCTTCTTCGATGAGTTTACGTCGTTCTTCCTTACTTAACGTCAGCAAGGCCCGCTTCATTGTTGTTTTTGAACAGCTGCATGTGAAACGGATCGGCTGCTTCTCAAGAATTTCAATATCATCAAAATATTGATGAAGGATATCCTCAGGACTATTTCCTTCATGGATCAAGGCAGACATTGGTTTCAGCTGTTTGACTATTGCTTCTACCTTCTCAATATCCTCTTCAATCGCATCCGGCAGCATCTGAATCAACAAACCGCCAGCCGCGATCACGGAATTATCCGTATCTACCAATACACCGAGACTGACTGCTGAAGGTGTCTGTTCGCTGACGGTGAAATAGTATGCGAAATCATCACCAATTTCCCCAGTCTGCAGATTCACGGTGCCAGCAAAATCATCTTTCATTCCTAAATCACGAATCACCTTCAGCGTTCCTTCTTTACCAACCGCAATACCTACCGCCAGCTTACCCGTGTCATTATAGGTCATATGCACATGCGGATCAGAGACGAAGCCGCGCACATTGCCATCTGGAAAACAATCTACCAAAATAGTTCCGATTGGGCCGCCGCCATTGATCTGAATTGTCAGCTTTTCATCTTGATTTTTCTGCATACTGCCCATGATTGAACCAATTGTCAGCACACGGCCTAAAGCCGCTGCCGCTGTCGGCCAGCAGTCATGACGCTTTCTCGCTTCCTCACACAGATTAGTCGAAGCGGCAATGATTACACGCACACGGCCCTCACAAGCCAGTGCTTTTATTAAAGTATCTTCCATATATTCACTTCCTTTTCCTTTATCTCAATTACAGACAAAAGGTGCCTGCGCACCTTTATGATTTATTCTTCTGTGTCTTTAGGAGCAACAGGATCCTTATCTACACCCTCTTCAACCTTAACCGGTCCTTCCGGCTCATCAGTCGGTGTAGTAATCATCGTCTCTTCATCGATTTCGATGTTTTCAACATTTGGTACATGATCCAGACTGTCAACAACCTCACTCTGTTCACTTACCTCAGTAGATGGTTTCTCATCAAGATTTTCTTTCACAGGAGCACTAACCTTTCCGTAGTTAACCAGATTCATGATTTGCTCATTCGTCAGTGTTTCCTCTTCAAGCAGTGTATTAGCAATCAAATCAAGCAGAGCGCGGTTTTCCTGAATAATCAGCTTAGCGCGTTCATAGCACTCATTGATGATATTGCGCACTTCCTTATCGATTTCATAAGCGATTTCACCTGAATAGTTACTGCCGCTTGTGTAATCACGGCCAAGGAATACATTGCCGCTGCCATCATCATACTGAATCGGCCCCAGCTTGCTCATACCATAAGAACGAACCATCATCTTAGCAATCTTCGTTGCTTCCTGAATATCATTGCTGGCACCGGCGCTGATTTCATTAAATACTAACTCTTCAGCAACACGGCCGCCTAAATAACCAGTGATTTTGGCCAAGAAGTCTGTCTTTGTCGGCATCATCTTCTCTTCTTTTGGTGTCATCAAGTTATAGCCGCCGGCATTGCCGCGAGGAATAATCGTAACTTTTTGAACAATATTTGCATTCTCCAGTTTTAACCCGATAATAGCATGCCCAGTTTCATGATAGGCAACCAATTTCTTTTCACTTGGTGTATAAGTTTTTGATTTCTTTGCTGGTCCCATCATTACACGGTCGATGGCTTCATCAAGATCATCCATTGTAATCATCTTGCGATCATCTCTAACCGCCAGGATAGCACCCTCATTTAATACATTCTCAAGATCTGCGCCTGAGAAGCCAGGGCAGCGCTTCGCAAGATTTTCAAGACTGACATCCGGTGCCAGTTTTTTATTTCTCGCATGAACTTCAAGAATCTCTGTACGGCCTTTTTTATCAGGCAGGCTGACTGTAATCTGTCGGTCAAAACGGCCAGAACGCAGCAGTGCCGGGTCAAGAACATCCGGACGGTTGGTAGCGGCGATAATTACAATACCCTTATTTTCACCAATACCATCCATTTCAACAAGCAGCTGATTCAGTGTCTGTTCACGTTCATCATTGCCGCCGCCCATACCGGCTCCGCGCTGACGGCCTACCGCGTCAATTTCATCGATAAACACGATACAAGGCGCTGTCTGCTGGGCCTTTTTAAACATATCACGGACACGGCTCGCACCAGTACCGACAAACATCTCAACGAAATCAGAACCTGAAATCGAGAAGAACGGCACATCAGCTTCACCGGCAACCGCCTTTGCCAATAATGTTTTACCAGTTCCCGGAGGACCTACCATCAGTACACCCTTTGGAATACGGGCGCCCATATCAGCAAATTTCTTAGGACTCTTCAAATAATCAATAATTTCTTTAACTTCTTCTTTTTCTTCATCACAGCCGGCAACGTCCTTAAAACGAACCTTGATGTTCCCTTCAATTTTAGCTTTCGACTTCGTGAACTCAAACGCCTGCTTATTGCCGCCGGCATTCATTTTAGAAAATAAAAATACAGTGGCGCCGATCAGAATTACCAACGGCACAATATTCAGCAGCGCATCTAACCAATAATTACTTTCGTTAGGGTCAGTAATCGTAATTTTGTTTGCCTGCTGGCCATCAGCGCCGGTACCCTCATCAAGCACCTGCTTTGCCCATGCTAAATTCTCATCAGTATTAGGAATACTTGCTGAGAACGCAACCTTTTGTTCGCCATCATAATAATAACCGCTGATATCCAATTTAGCTCGGCCAATTGAGATATTCGTATCACCGAAATTCATTTTCTCAGCGCGGGCTACAAACTCATTATAAGCAAAACGCGTCGTATTGCTTGTTGAGGAATAGCTCAGCAAACTAGAGAAAACCAGCAATATTAATAAATACGGTATTATATTAATAAAACGCTTTTTCTTCATTGTTAACCTCCTTTACTACTTTCTTTTTTATTGATAAACTTCATCCTTTAATACACCAACATATGGTAAAGTACGATATTTCTGATCATAATCCAAACCAAAACCAACAACAAACTCATTCGGTACCACAAAGCCGACATAATCAGCTTCAATTTCAACCGTACGGCGGTCAGGTTTATCAAGCAGGGATACTACCTTAACATCACTGGCACCCTTATTTTTCAACAGGCGTGTCACTTCTTTTAAAGTTCTTCCTGTATCAATAATATCTTCAACAAGTAAAACCGGGATGCCTTTCACTGAACTGCTTAAATCCATGTTCACTTTCACATCACCGATTGACTCGGTTCCTTCGTAGCTAGATACATCCATAAAATCGATGCAGACATCTAAATCGATGTGTTTGATCAGTTCTGCCAGAAAAGGCACAGAACCTTTTAATAAACCTACTACCAGCGGTAATTCCTTAGCACAAGTATAGTCCTCAGAAATCTGTTTGCCAAGCTCTTTGCTTCTGGCAATGATTTGGTCTTCACTCACTAGTATTTTCTTCATATCCTGATGCATACCAAAAACTCCTCCTAAAAGTATATGTTCTATTTTATCACAAATACATTCGGTTTGTTAGTAAAATGTGCAACTTCACAGCCGATTTCAGGCACTAAAATCACTTTTCCCACACGATTCACAACAACCGGCCAGCATTTACGTTCTTTATGTGATTTTTTGCGGTCAATAAACCATCGGTTCAGCTTTTTAGTACCTAGCCGCAGCACAATTTCATCGCCCGGCATCGGGGAGCGTATCGTCAGCGGCCAATCATTTTCAGCAACATTTACCGCCTGCAAAGAAGTTCCCTGCGCAGATACTTTAAACCATGGCGTATCTAAAGGTTCAAATTTTTCAAGGGTGTAGCTGTATGTGAGCTGCTCATCGACTACATTCAAAAAGCCATAGTCACAATATAACCGCTTGTTGTCCGGCAGATCAGCACACCAGTTGCCATTTCTGCTCATCCGCTGAAACAAACTTTCTATAAATGCCTGACTATGATTTTTTCCGCCATTATTCAGCAGCAGCCATTGCCGCAAAACATTATCACCATCAGCCCTCGCCAGCAGATCATCGACTGCCAGATACTCGCCCGTCTGCTGCGCTGCCTGTTTTGCCGTTTGATCCAGCTGCCGCTTTTCTTCATTCATCATCTGGATTTGCTTAGCCAGCGACTGCTTTTCCTCAAGGCTCATTTTTTCCACAATCTGATGACGGATGCGATTGCGCGTATAATCATCAGTGAAATTACTCTCATCATCACCATAGGATATGTGATGCATAACACAATAATCACGGCATGCCTGTTTGCTCATTGAAAGCAGCGGTCTGACAATCCGTAAGCCATCAATTACTGTTTCATAAGCCAAACCATAACACATCGGAATCTGCCGGCGTTCCTTTTGAATCAGATAAGTTTCAATCACATCATCCAGCTGATGGGCCACCAATACACCCGCACATTCGTATTTCATTGCTAATTCTTTAAAGAATGCATAACGAAAATCACGGGCATATGCCTGAAAATTACCCTTCCCTTCATAATGTGAAAGTTTAACATAACAGGGAATACCATGCTGTTCACAATAATCCTCAACAAGCTTCATATCACGCCAGGCGCTGTCTCGTTTCTGATAATTAACATGCGCGGCAATCAGATCCATCTCAGCCTTAACACATTGATCCAATAGAGTCATAGAATCACTGCCGCCGCTTACTGCCACAACCCATTTACCCTTCAGCATAACATCACCGCAAATATTATAGCATGTAAAATCAGCGCTGCCAGCAAAAGAAACCTTTCCGTCAATTAATTTAACATTTAATCAAAATAAAATCAGAAGCTTATCGCCCCTGATCATACATTATTTAATTTGTGCCAACAAAATGGTGGAATCATCATTTCTTTCCTTTTCCCTCAGTATTTCCATCATTGCGTCTACTTCCTCTTTAGCGCTGCCCAATCGTCTTTGGTGAATCCAACGATATATTTCATCAACATAAATGCCGTCACTGCTCATTAAGAACCAGTCACCCTTTTCTACTTCCACATGGATTGAGTCTACCTCAATCGATGCCACGATACCTACCGGCAACGATGAACCATTGATTTCATATACCTCATCCGCTCGAATCAAATAAGTAGGGCATGCCGCTGATTTAGAAACCGTCACTGTCTTTTTAAACCGATCAAAATTCAATACATCAAAGGTGGCGTAATTATCCGATAAAATTAATTTATTGATACAGCGTATAGCCTCAACCTGCGGGATATTACTGGCAATCATCCGCTGAAAGATAGCAGTAATGCTCCTTGAGATTCTTGAAGCCGCTTCGCCGCTGCCCATGCCGTCTGATATCATACAGAGAACAAAACGAGAATAGCGAAAAATCGAAAAGCTGTCGCCGCATGCCTGGCTGTCATGACGGATACTGTCGGCATAGGCATCAATCATAATTGGTGCTGATGAGATAAATGAATAATGAAAAAGCCCTGAATAATTGCGGTTATTCTTCTTTTCTACCAATTCCATGCGGGTTGGCAGCACATGATTTAATAAAGGCATCAGGGTAGCTTCAACCTCACTTCTCGGCAGCTCCTTTAATTCCAATTCTAAATAGATACAGCCCTCTTCATTTTCTTCAAGCAGGCATGATACAACATCAATCTTATAACCGTCAAGAAAATCCAACAGCTGATCCTTCCGCTTTTCCACATCAATCTGGTGTCTTGTGCAATTGTTAGCGGTATAACTTAAAGCCTTAGCCATCGTCTCCAGCATCTCTGATTCAACTTCTGACAGACTCGCATAATAATCCGCCAGATTCTCAAATATCACAGAGAAATTATTCAGCTGCCGATTCATTACCGCAATCCGGTTCATATCACTCAATGCCACACGTTCCATCATGCCCTTAAACGGCAATTCAGAAGTACGCAGCAAATCAAACAGCAGCAACAGCACCAAGCCTTGCACAATAGCGATAAAATCAAAGCCTTGAGCCGCAATACCTACGAGCATCAACCCATTCATTGCCAATGGCTGATCCTGATGCAGACTTACCAATAATAAAAAGCCAAAGGCAACTGGCGTTATTAAACCCGGCATTAACATTTCTAAGTATAAATAAAACAAGATTGACACTGCTGGCTTAACACTCATCAGCATAAACACAAAAATTAATAATGCGAAATATTCCTGATTCAGTATTTGCATCAACAGAAGTCCAGCGATAAAAATCAAACTGCCATAGACTGCGTCAGGCAGCTGCAGTTCCTTTCTGATCCAGCCGCAATCCCTATATGTATCTAAAGCCAGAATAAATTGTCCCAGCATCAGCACGATGATTTTTGATACAGGCTCACTCATCGCATAAGCCACACCGCCGCTCATCAGCATCAAAAACCATGGCAGTGTTTTATAACTTGGCCGTTTTAAAAGCTGCATCACTAACATCCATGCACAGACACAGCCGCTTAATAAAACAATCTCAATTAACTGATCCGGATAGAAAAGCATGGTGCCGCCGATACATGCAATACTTAAAAGAATCATTTCCTTGCGCTTGCGCACATAAAAGAAGCTGAACAACAAAAGCAGCAGCCACCAGCTTGTTTCAATTGGCAGCGCTGAAAGCAGCAGTCCGCTGATAAAAGCACAGCCGTCCCCAGCTGTCAGCAGACGCTCCCTTGTCTTCTTCTGCATCAGTACTTTTTCACTCATATAGACACCTCACTTGCCCTTATTCTAACGGTTGCAGAACAAGTGTTTTGTCGAATTTCAGTCCAGCATAGAAGTTTTAAATTTTTCCTTTATCTCCTTAAATTTCCAGCCAGCCACATCTAAATGTGCCTTTACATCGATAATTCTCGCAGTATTAATAAATTTCGCGTCATTTAAAAAGAGTACCGACTCACGATTCATGCCTTCAATTTTACCTAACGGATATAAATATGTACCATCCTTGCCAAACGCTTTCTGATACGTCTGCGGATTACTGGTCATGGGAATTACCAGTGCTTTATAATGAACGATTGATAAGACTAAGCCAAAATGCTGATAACCTGCTTCATAAAGATAAGCCTGGCCAAAATCAATATAACAGATATCACCAGGATAAACCTGAAGTCCCATCGCTTTGCTGCTTTGGATATTTCGGCGGACATTATAATTCTTCTCACTGATCAGCCGCTGAACACTTTCCCGATAGCTGATTGATGAATATTCCTGACGTTTCTCTTTAATAAACCAATTCCAAAGCTTATTCCACTCCTGTTTGATTAACGATTGATCCGAGGTTGTACAGACATCATAAAATGCTTCAATTTCTTTTACTTGCATTCAAATCTCCTCCTACCTCTTAATATGCTCAAAATTTGCAGTTTCCTAACAATAAAATCAGATTTATCTTCAAGAAAATGCTTTTGATTGCTTCAAGCCGCAAATCAAGCTTGATTAAGAAGGAAGCTGTTAAACAAAAAAACGAAGATTGCTCCTCGTTTTTAAATATTTAATTATTAGAAATCGAATCCAGCTTATCATGCAGGATTTCAATTGACTGATTGCCGATCAGAGTTTCCCTAACCTTTCCGTTACGAATGATAAAGATACTTGGCGTTCCTACAAAATCAATATTATATTGTTTCTTGAACGCCTCAAAATCAGCATATTCATAATGGATGACATCCTCGCCATTCACATTTTGCGTAATTACTTCGGTCTGGGGTTCAAGATCCAGTACAATTTCACGCACAATCAAATCATCACGTTCAGCAAGATAGCTGTCTAAAGTCTTCACAAATGCCTGACAGTGGGAACACCATGTCTGTGATACATAAATTACCTCATTTTTGCGTGAGCTATCCAGCAGATTCAGCACATCCTTCGCAGTCATGGTTACCCGGCGAAGGATCTCAGGCGTATCGTCTTCACTGTCTGTATCAGTGGCATCATTAGGCGTTGCATCACTTTCCGTTGCGTCAGACGGCGTTGCGTCACTTGGTGTCGCGTCGCTTTCCGTGGCATCAGATGGCGTTGCATCGGTTCCGCTTGCATCGTTTGGTGTGGCATCAGATGGCGTTGCATCATTTGGTGTCGCATCGCTGCCTGTTGCATCACTGCCAGTCGCATCGTTTGGTGTCGCATCACTTGGCGTAGTTATTTCAGGTTCCTTTGGCGGCACGACAACTGGCGGTGTCGGTTTAACAACCACCACTGGTTTCGGCTCGACAGTAACCGTTACACTGATTGATGTTTCATTGCGGCTCGCGTCCTTAAGTGTGAAAGTCACCAGCTGTTCACCGGCAATCGATGGATCAAGTCCCTCTACCTTAATGGAATTGTACAATGTATTCTCATCTGTTGCATTATCGCTGACAGTCAGCTGGATACGGTTATACATTTCACGGTCCCAGATAATATTTTCATACTGTTCAATCGTAAATGGTTCAACATGAATCGTCGGATTTTCAACGTCGATGACTTTTACCTTCAGCGGATAGCCGCTGCCATTGTATAGTACATCAATCGTATATTCACCAACCTTATCAAGATTCAATTCATCTCTGCGGATATCAAGTTCAATATCTTCTGAACAGACCATGTTGTTGCAGTTCACATATTGCAGAATCTTTGCATCCGGCAATTCATCATGAACATTCACCGTAATCATATCCGTAGTCAGTGAAATTGTAATCTCTTTACTGCAGCCCGCAGCCAACAGCAAGGTTAAGCATAAACAGCAGATTTTCTTCATTGTCCTCCTCCTTTCAGAAAAAGGGCTGATGTCAGCCCCTGAAGTTTTTATTCTTTATCTTTTGTTTCTTCAGCAACCGGTGCTTTTTTCTTAAATATCATATCAACCAAGGAAGTTAATGGATGATAAGACACAGAAATCATATGTGACTTTTCAAGGAAAACCTCTACAACGATTGCCATGATAAATAAACACAGCAGACCTAACGCCCGATTCAATATGTAGAGATAAGCAGCGACGCCAAAGCTCGCGGTAACCGCATATAGGATTAATACTGTATTGCGGTGTCCGAAACGGCGCATCAGCACATGATGCAGATGATTCTTATCTGCCTCATCGAAGCGTTTGCCGCTCAATTTACGCCTTACGATTGCACTCAGCGTATCAACGATTGGTACCGCGCAAAGCAAAATCGGCAGTCCCAGCGTAATAAAGGTTGAACTCTTAAAACCCATTAACCCAATCGCGGAAACCATGAAGCCTAAAAAGAGAGCCCCGCAGTCGCCCATAAATATGGAAGCCGGGTAAGAGTTAAACAACAGAAAGCCAAGTATCGAACCTGCCAGAATCAGCGCCATCGTACAAATATCCGTTCTGCCGTCAATGGTTGACAGAGAAGCGACAACGATCATAATGATCACACAGATACCGCCGGCCAAACCATCAAGACCATCAATCAGATTGATCGCATTGGTAATGCCGGTAATCCAGAAAAAAGTAACAATAAAAGATACAATACCCATATCAATGACAATGCCTAACGGCAGATAAATCTTATCCAGCATCACATTGCCATAAAACATCAGCAGCATCGCTGCGATGATTTGAAACGCAAACTTCTTCTTCGGTGACAGATTAACCAGATCATCAATCAATCCACCGATAAACATTACCGTTCCGCCAAGCAGAACCCCGCGGATCTGAACATCCGCTTTCATAAAAATCGCCATGGAGATAATAAAAGCTACATAAATAGCCACACCGCCAATACGCGCAATGATTTTCGTGTGAATTGTCCGCTCATTCATTTCTGCGTACGCCTTAAGATCTTTCGCGATCCACTTAACAATCGGCGTCGCAATGGTTGCTATAACAAAAGGAACAAGCAAGTACAAGATCCATTGCATACTGCCACCTCAATTCTCTTTAACGAACCAAATGCAAGTTTTCCAATAGAATTCCTGTACCTTCGGCAACACAGCGCAGAGCATTTTCAGCTACATAAACCGGAATATGTAATTCATTACGTAATAATTCATCAATGCCATGAAGCAGGGCACCGCCGCCGGTTAAAACAATACCGCGGGTAACGATGTCACTGGATAATTCAGGCGGCGTCTGTTCTAAGACAGTACGGCACGCGCGCACGACATTCTGAAGATTCTCACGCATAGCAGATTCAATTTCCTCAGATACAAGGGTAATTGAAGTAGGCAGACCTGTCACTAAGTCACGGCCGCTGACTTCCATCGTCTCAGAACGTGAACCCTTCCAAGCGGTACCAATCTGCTTTTTGATTTCTTCAGCTGTACGATCACCAATCAGCAGCTTCTTTTCATCTTTAACATACTTGATAATATCACGGTCAAAGGTATCACCGGCAACCTTTAAAGAGGTTGAGCTTACAATTTCACCTAAGGAGAGAACTGCTACGTCAGTAGTACCGCCGCCGATATCCAATACCATATTGCCGCTAGGTTTAGAAATATCCAAACCGGCGCCTACGGCCGCAACCTTAGGCTCTTCTTCAATATATACTTTCTTCGCGCCGGCACGGTAAGCACAGTCACGAATCGCATTTCTTTCTACTGAGGTAATATTACTTGGACAGCAAATCAAAATCGTTGGACGCTGAAACATACTTTTCAGCGATAATTTCTTCAAGAAAAAATTCAGCATGATTTCAGTTACTTCGAAATCAGCAATAACACCATCCTTTAACGGACGGATTGCCAATACACGGCCTGGGGTTCTGCCCAGCATATCCTTGGCATCCTGGCCAGCTGCCAGACATTTCTTTGTTTCAGCATCTATAGCAACAACGGAAGGTTCATCAATGACAATACCTTCACCTTTTACGTAGATTAATAAATTGGCCGTACCTAAGTCGATACCAACCTCTTTTGTGAATAACATAACAGGTCTCCTCCATTCATAAAATTTTTACAATTAGCATTACCATTATAACACATTTCGTTGATTTATAAAGTGAATTTCATTATCAAATTAAAATAGTACCCGGCAGGTACTATTGAAGTTTAAAAACACTTTTTGGGTCGACAATTTTCCCATCTTTTTCCACAATTAAGTGTAAATGATTTCCCAACTGAGGGTTGTAAACATTCTTTCCTGCTGTTGATAATACATCGCCCTGCTTCACGGAATCACCCTTCTGCAGCTTCATATCGCTAAGACTTTGATAAGTGATTTTTAAATTATCACTTTGAATTGTCACTGAATAACCCAGCAGCGGATCTTCTTTCACATCTATAACTTCCCCGCTAAGCGCAGCTGTAACATCAAAAGCTTCATCGTTATATACGACATCAATGCCCTGTGACGGTCGGAATACACCTTCAAATTCTACAACTTTAGGAATATCTCCTTCTTTGCCGTCAAAATAATCAATAGCGATTATTGCCGAAACTGAATAAGGAAGCTGAATGCTTTCATCATCAGGCAGTTTAATCACCGGTACAGTTTCATTAAATACCAGTGTTTCCTCTCCTTGTTGCATCATTTTTTCACTCAGCAGAAAGACGCTGACACACAGTACAACCAACAGACTTAAAATTAATGCTCTTCTTGTCTTATTTGACTTTTTTTCATAAGCAATCATTGTTTCACCTCATGCATGAGTATGCCCGCATGAAATTGAATTATACAAGGGTTGTCTTAATTTCCACATCTGTATAATAATGATGCAGAATTTCATCATAGGTATAGCCGGCCAATGCCATTCCCTGAGCGCCATATTGACTCATGCCGATGCCGTGACCGCTGCCGTAAGTGATGAAGCGCAAACCATTCTCAATGCGTTCTATGGTGAAACAGCTTGAAGCTAATCCCAGCATTTCACGAATCTGACGGCCAGTGTACTGCTGAGAGCCAGCTTGAACAGTCTTCACATACCCATTATCATAATATGAAAGAACCGCAAGCTGACTGCTGCCTAAAGCATTGGTTAAAGTGCTGTCATCCACCTCTTTGCTTCTAGTTATATCTACCGTTTCACTATCCCAAGGTGAAGCGACTGAACGCAGATAGGGAACTTCATTCTGCCAGTAATCCTGCGCGTTTGTCGTTGCTGACATACACGATGAAAAAAAGGCAGCGGTAATCGGCTCTCCCTGATAGACAAGGATCTGATTAGCAGTTTCTTCAACTGCTTGTTTTACTTTCTTATAATATTCATCATACTGATCAAGCCATTGACTTTTCAGCTGTTCATTATCTTTATATACCTGTGAAGCTGTCGTATCATCAACGCTGTAACCTCTGGCGCTGGCAAATGTTCTGGCAGCTACCGCCTGCGCCTTTAATGCTTCTAACTCAAAAGTAACCGGCATTTCTGAGGCTACCACACCGATCAAATATTCCTCAAGCGGCAAATCGACCTGTGTATTGCCGCGCATTACCGCCACATACTGTACTGGTGCATCAACAGCTTCATTATTAATCGGCATATCTGGTCCTCTGTTAATCAGAACACTGGCCGCATGATTTACAGCTTTTGTCTGCGGATGAAAAATCAGAAAAAATGTATAACCTAAAAAAAGCAGGATGGCGAAGCTTTTCATTATCATCTTCATATTGCACCTCAAAGAATTATATGCTCTGCATAACTTTTTATGAGAAATTCATAAAAAGACACTTTTTTGATTAGATTGTGGTATGCTAATTGAGAAATGAGGTGGCATATGAAACGTGCGTTTGTCTTAGCCGGCGGCGGTTCCAAGGGAGCCTATGAAATCGGTTTTTATAAAGCGATTCAGGAGCTGGGTATCCAGCCTGATATCGTAACCGGCACGAGTATTGGTGCATTGATTGGCTGTATGATTGCTCAAAATGATTATGAAGAAGCAGTTCGCTTATGGGAGAATATGGATATCACACAGGTAATGAACAATGGTATCTCTGTCAGTATGAATATTGATTCCTTAGTGACGCAGCGCAATCGTGTTGTTCCCTTCTTTAAACAATTCATTCATGATAAAGGAGCTGATATCACCCCCCTGAAGGAAATGATTATCCGGCTCAGCGATCAAGAAAGACTGCTGGCATCACCGATTGATTTTGGCTTGGTGACGGTGGAATATCCATCGTTAAAGCCAGTTCAGATTACGAAGCATGAAATGGCGCCGGATACTTTAAAAGATTATCTGATTGCCAGTGCCTCCTGCTATCCAGCTTTCCCAGCTCATGTCATGGATGGCAAGGAATATGTAGACGGCGGTTATTATGATAATCTGCCGGTACGTCTGGCGATGAAAATGGGAGCTGATGAGCTTGTCCTTGTCGACTTAAATCATAAAAAGATTATTCATGAGGAATATCTGCACCGGCCTAATATTAAATATATCATTCCAAGTCAGGATCTTGGTAATTTTCTGGACTTTGACCGTGAAAACCTCGACCGCCGCATTCAGCTGGGATATCTTGATACAATGAAAGCCTTTAATGCCTACGATGGCTTTGTCTATACATATATACAGCGGCGTACCGATGCGGCAGCGATCCGTTTTTACAACCTGATTCTCGACATTGAAGCCGAGCTTAATGATGGCATGATCCGCAAAAAAGTGAAAGTATTCAATCCTCAGCCTTTAACTGACGTTCTGCGAAATTATACCCGTAAACAAGCACTTGCTATCAAAGATTATGACCATGCGGCAATGGAAATCTGCGCGCAGATTCTGGATATTAATGTTACTCCTATTTATGAAATCAAGGAACTGAGGAAGCTGATTCGCTCAGAATTTTTGAAACAGCGCAGTAATACAGATGAGATTGTGGAAGGTATGCGCAACAAAAACCTGTCAACGGTAAAGATGCTGCTTAACAGCTTAAACAGCAAGCAGATTTTAAGTTTAATTGTTTCACAAATCATGAAATCAGAGACCTATCTCTTTGAACCGCGCTCTTTCTTCCCATTAATCGATAAAGAATATGTAGCGGCACTCTATCTTGCCAATATGAAATAAATAATTCTCACAGACAATATGGGTTTGGTATGCTGATATTTATGAAGATAAAGTAGCTTTATAGCCCTTATGTCTGTTATAATAATGGATGGAAATAGAGGTAGAATTATGATTCAATTAATTTTTTCTGATTTAGAAAAAGCATTGTTAAACAATACATATGAAATCTCAGCAGCTAATATTGATGCTGTTGAAGTAGCTCGTGCAAAGGGAAAGCGTTTTGTTATTTTTACGCCGAGAAATGCACAGCGCATTCAGAATGCCTGTGAAAAGTCACATATCAAATGTGATAAAATCTTGATGAACGGTGCCAAGGCCATTGATGAGAATGGTCACTTGTTACAGGAAATCTTTATGAATGCTGAGGATGTTGCTGCTGCCGCTCAATTATTGATTGATCAACAGCTGATGTTTTTCTGTGATACGGATAAAGGCATTTACAGTCCCTATGATGAGAATCAGCTGAGTGAAGAATATAGTGAATTCATTATGAGTCAGCAGTTGAAAAAGAATAAGAAAACAGCTAAAGCGCTGATTCAAAACAATCATTTCTTTGACCATCTGCATCAATTTGAAACTCTTGATGAACTAACAAACCGCAGGGTGTACCGCTTTGAAGTATTTGCGGCAAATCCAGCAAGAATTGGCGCGATTGAACATACGATCAAGGCTATGAGCGGCGTTGCTTTCCATGACTTAAATAAACATGAGTTTACAATTACAGATAAGACTGCAACTTTTGATCAGATGATTTTAAAATTTATGAATGCGGTAAAAGTTACAGCAGGTGAAACATTGATTATTTCAGGCTGTAAGGACAGCTTATCCTTATTTGAAGCTTATCCTAACTGCTGTGCGATTCAAGGCAGTGAACAAGAATTAATCAGCCGTGCTTCTTCGGTCGCGCTGAATGCCTCCAAGGCTATCTACACAACGATCAGCAATGACACAAAGGCGGAACGTGACCGTGACAATGCCCGTGAAGATGCTAAGATGGCACGGCGTGAAGCTGAAAAAGCAAGACGGCGTGCACAGTATAATGTCGATAACGGCATTGCCACAGAAGCCGATCTTGAACTTTTGAAACCAAAGCCAAAAAAAGCGTTTTCTGAGCGCAGACCATCAAACGACGATGATAAGAAACCATTCAGAAGAGATGGCCGCAAACCTTTCAATCATGACGATAAAAAGTCATACAGCAGAGATGACAGAAAACCGTTCAACCGCGATGATAAAAAACCTTATCGTAAAGATGGAAAACCCTTCAACAAGGATGATAAGAAGCCTTACCGCAAGGATGACAGAAAACCATATAATAAAGATGATAAAAAATCATTTAATAAAGAAGGTTATAAAAAAGACTTCCATAAGGATTCTCCTAAGAAGTCTGAAACAGCTGCCTTTAATAAACCTGTAAGACGTAAACCACAAGGTAAATAAATCATATAAGAAGTATTCAGTTCAAAGACATCCATGCTGAATACTTTTTATTTATCAGGATTACATAACTTGTCCCCAACTATTTAACTATAACATATATATAAATAAATTATAGACTGTTCATTAGCTTCTGTTAATGATAATGTTATTAAAAAGGGGGGGTCTATATGTTAGGTTTCTTGTTATTAGCATTGCAAATAGCCGCTATGATTTGTGTTATTATTATGAATAGTGTTTTGTATAAAATTCATCAAGATTTAAAAGCGATCAGGTCTTGTCTGACAGAGAGCAAAAATGATCTGAATCAGCTTTAGTTTCCGGCTATATAAAAGAGTATTCAATTTAGAAACATGACCTTTTCTATTTTGAATACTCTTTGTTTATTTACATGCTTAAGCTTTAACTTTTATGAAATTTCAGCTTTAGAAATTGATAAACATCATTAAAAAATTAGCTACCAAGCCAGCCAGCGCAAACGATAAGACAATCAGCAACGTCTGAACCTTTGCCGGTTTTTCCACCTGACAAAATTTATCAAATTTAATAGCACTCAGCGCATAAAAAGATACAACAAATGAAAACAGCGCGATGCACACACTTATAAATTTATATGACATAAAAAATCACTCCCTTATGGTTATTATACCATAGGAGAGTGTTTTTGACTAAATAATGCAGTTTTGAGTCTGCGGATCAAAGAAATGCGCTTTACTTAAATCCAATGCAATCTGCACTGTATCATGCGGTCTTGCTTCCAGACGTGCCGCAACTTTCGCGACTAAACGCTGTTCGCCTACCTTACCATGCAGAATGAATTCATGGCCCAGTAATTCACTGACCTCAACATAGAACTGCATGCTGCTTGATGGATATGTCTCAGCGACGATGCCTTCACCATGAATATCCTCAGGACGGATACCGAACACCAATTCCCTGCCCTCATAATCTTTTAATGATTCAATAAACATTTCCGGCAATTCAATGCGCTGACCATTGATGATAAAGCCTTTATTCTCATAACGGCCATTCAAGAAATTAGTAGCAGGTGAACCGACAAAGCCAGCGACGAACATATTAGCCGGGTTGTTATAAATTTCCTTCGGCGTACCAATCTGCTGGATATAGCCGCCTTTCATAACAACGATGCGGGTCGCCATTGTCATTGCTTCAGTCTGATCATGGGTTACATAAATGGTCGTAGCACCGATCCGCTCATGTAATTTAATGATTTCACTGCGCATCTGTACACGCAGCTTGGCGTCAAGGTTACTTAATGGTTCATCCATCAGGAAAACCTTCGCATTACGCACTATCGCGCGCCCTAACGCAACACGCTGACGCTGACCGCCGGACAGCGCTTTAGGTTTGCGGTCTAAATATTCTTCAATTTCCAAAATCTTCGCGGCATCACGCACACGCTTGTCAATTTCATCCTTGCTGACCTTGCGCAGCTTTAAGCCAAATGCCATGTTATCATAAACAGACATATGCGGATATAATGCGTAAGATTGGAAAACCATCGCAATATCACGATCTTTAGGTTCAACATCATTGACAACCTTGCCGTCAATTGATAATTCCCCTGCTGTTATATCCTCTAATCCGGCAATCATACGCAATGTCGTTGACTTACCGCAGCCTGACGGGCCTACAAAGACGATAAATTCCTTATCTTTAATATCTAAATTGAAATCAAATACAGCCTGTACATTATTGTCATAGACTTTATCGATGTGTTTTAATGATAGTTCTGCCATGTTTTCACTCCTTATTTATATTTCCGGTTATAAACATACAATAAACCAAGCAAGCCTGCCAATCCTACAAGCATTATAACTAGGTTCATGCGGCTGATTGTTTTTTGACCTATAAAAATCAATGCAAGAAAGAAAACAAACAAGACTGCCATTACTATGTTTTTAGTTAAATCACTCATGGCTAATTTCCTTCCAGCTAATTTCACCTGGCTCTAAAGTCAGTTCAACGCTGTTTCCTTCCCCATCGTAAACCTTTGTTTTCTGATACTCATTCGTATTATTCAGAATTGCATATTTATTGATGGATGGATAAACATGCACTTCACAGAATAGATTATCGGCATACCATTTTTTAAAATCAGCTTCCTTATTCGCTGCATAATACATAGAACGCATCAACAGACGAGTATTTTGCTGACTGTACGGCAGACCGGCAATATAAACACAGCGGCCTTTTCCATAGCTATGCGCAGCTAAATTTACTTCATCCTTCGATTGAACGATAATCTCTGTGTTTTCACTCAACGCGTAGATATTTTTCATCCCTTCCCCGAAATCAAATTCATCTACAATATCTTCAGTAATGAAATGCGACTTCACAACATCCTTAAAATATTTATCTGTATGCAGTGTGAAACCAAGCTCCTTGTCAACACCTAACGCATCAGCAAGCTGGAAGAAATGACCGCCCTTCTCATAAGCCGCAGGTTCACCGATACCGACAAAACCACCGCCGTTATAAATCCATTCACGCACCATGGATACCAGCTTACTGTCATCCCAGACACTGCCGCCTGAGAATGCCGTTTCCGCATCACCCGCATTGATGATAACATCAATGTCAGAAGGAATGCCATGTTCCATTATATCAGAGAAGCTGATAAACTGCACATCTACACTGGCGCCGCTTAAGCTTTCCAGCATTCCATTATAGGAATAAATCTGTTTGCAATATAAGCCATGCGCTACCATATATGGATGCCAGCTCCTCAATGCTCCCCAGCTGTTAAGGATAGCTACCTTCAAGCCGCAATAAGGTGTGACGCCTTGAATTGTATCATAAATCGTTCTGAATTCATCGCAGACCTTTTCAATATAATCTACGAATTTAGGAAACTTATAGGCCAGACTCAGATAACCGCCATACCCAATACGGTCAACCGGCTTACGCATGATTGCCCTTCTGGCATTCAGCCAATTGCGGATACCCTCCAATGTAGGATCATTGCCTTCATAGAATGTATCCGGAAAGAAATACGGTAAGAATCTGCCCTCATGTACCTTCACCCCAGGTATATCAGAAATTAATCGTAAGGTTGCACCATCTCCGACACTGCCAACCACTGCATCAAGACCGATCTGTGGAAAATACTTACCATACGGTTCTGTCCCAATCCAGTTATCGCCTAAAAACATCATGGCTTCTTTACCAGCTTCATGAACCAGATCGACCAATTCTTTTGCACGATCCTTCACAAAACGCTGCTGGAAGTCAATATAATCAAGATATTGCTTGCTTGGTACACAGAAGGTCGAGTTGTAATAACCGTTCTTAACGAAATCCTCAGCCTTTAAACGATACCCATATTCTTCTTCAAATGCCAGAATCGCTTCTGTGGAAACACTGGCGCCATAACCGCACCAATCAACAAATTTCTCTTTAGCAAGATTATTGAAAATCAATGTGAAATGATAGAAGAAAGTAGTAAAACGAACCACATCCGTATTCGGATTATCTTTCAGCCACTGCTTCAAATAATCTTTGACATATTCACGTGATGCCTGTTTCCTTACATCAAATGGAATCTCATGCGGCTTATCACCCCAATCATTCGTGATATGGTTATACATCTGCGTTGGGTCCCAAATCAGATAAGCTAAAAATGATACTGTATATTCATGAAATGGTTTACAATTTTCAACAATTACCGTATCTGTACATTGATCAACATACCATGCATCTGTGCTGATTAATTGATTCTCAGTACGGTCATAAACTTCCCACCATAATTTTGGATCATGATCATAATCCGCTTTGACTTGCTGATCAAAATAATCTTTTAAAAATTCAATCTTCACAGTTGCTTCTGTTGCCAGTGTATAACTGCTCATTAAGAATGCCTGCTGACATTCATCCATATGTTTTTGTGCAAAGTCATTATGTCCGCGAGCTACAAAATATGTTGTATAGATTTTCGCGTCCAGTTCTTTTACATCATCACTTAATTTTGTACCGTCACTGTCACGAATTGCATCTGCCCCCCAGCGTTCAAGCAATTCTTTTGTCTGCGATAAAAAGTTACTTTCGCTTGGCAGCGTAACTCTGCCTTTTGATTTTGCCATTTGTGTGTCTCCTTAATCTTTTAAGCCGCCAAGGCTCATACCTTGAGTCAGTTTCTTCTGCACCATGATGTATAAGATCAGCGTTGGCAGCATTACAATAACCAAGCCTGCATACATCTGTCCAAAATTAGTCGCTGTTTTCTGTACAGCCATCAGATTTTCCAAACCTACCGGCAATGTTTTCGGGCCGCTTGGCATTAATGTCAAAGCGATGATATATTCATTCCAGAAGGATAGAAAGTTAAATAATATGACCGTAATGATACTAGGTCTTGCCATCGGTATCATAATATCCGTCATCGTTTTAAAATATCCGCAGCCATCAATAAATGCCGCTTCCTCATAGGCTTTCGGCAATGTCTTGAAATAACCGCTCAGTAAATAAATCGTAAACGGCAGATGGGTAGCCGCATAAACAAGCGCTAAAATAAAACGATTGTTTAAGAAAAAGCCAGTTCCGATTATACCCTTTAAAAATTTATCAGCATCTAAAAGCATTAGGAAAATCGGTACAACAATGTAGTTTACATTGATAAACAAACCCGCCATAAACGCTGTATTCAAGAACTTTCGGCCTTTAAAATTAAAACGCGCGAGAACATAAGCCGCCGGCAGCGCTACTACCAGCATGATAATTAAAGCAATTCCGGTAACTATTACCGAGTTAATGAAATATTCACCCATTTTTGCCTTTTGGAAAGCATCGATGAAATTCTGGAAATAGAAGCTTGCCGGCAATGTCCATGGATTGCCATAGAATTCAGCATTGGTTTTGATTGAAGCTAGGAAAACCCAGCCAACCGGTACCAGAATAACTACTGCCAGCGTAATCAAAGCCACATAAATGAATGCTTTATATAAGGTATCAAGACCTATTGATTTTTTCTTTTTGTTCATGACACCCTCCTAAAATTCCAGAACATCGCGTTCGGTGACTTTATTGACAATACCTGACAGGATAAATGAGAAGATAAAGACGATAACACCGATAGCCATACCATAACCATAGCTTGAATTTGTATAAGCCTGATTGTACATATAGCTCAGGAATACTTCCGTCGCGCCGTTTGGCCCGCCGCCGGTCATAATCTTAACAAACAGGAAGCTCAGGTTAATTGTTGAAATAATAAAGAATGTCAGTGTCGTACGAATGTTATCCCATACTAATGGCAGTGTAACCAAGAAGAACTGTTTCATTCTGCCAGCCCCTTCAAGACTTGCCGCCTCATATAGATTCTCAGGAATACTGCTCATACTGGCCATATACATTACCATATAATATCCAATTGCCTGCCATACTAAAGCTGCCGCCAGTGAATAAAGGGCAATGTTGCTGTTTCCCATCCACATCTGTTTCAAGCCCGGCAGACTCAGCATATCAAACAAAGAATTCAGCAAGCCAGTCGTTGGGTTATAGATAGCACCGAAGATAGCCGCAATAACAACAACACTCAGAATATTTGGAATATAGAATACAATTCTGAAGAAATTCTGTCCCTTGATTTTTTCACGGGATAAAATTGAAGCGAAAATAATTGCGAAGAATAAAGTGATAATTGTAACTACGACAATCAGCAGAATCGTGTTCTGCATGGCGCGCAGGAAGTTATCATCCTCAAATAATATTTTGAAATTATCAAACCATACGAGTTTTTTATTATTAGACAAACCGCCCCATTTGAATAACGACATGTAGAATACATTAATTGTCGGTATAATCATGAAGATTGTCACTAAGATAATCGCAGGAGTCAGACAGCCGATGATAAACCGTCTTTTTGCTCTTCTTTTGTTCATGGTTCTCCTCCTTATTTAAAGAATAACGGTGAGTGACATTCACCCACCGTTTTTGAATCCTTAATCCGATTTATTTCAATGCAGCGTGGAATTTAACAAAAGCATCAGTTAATTGCGTTTGCCATTCGTCAACTGTAGTTGTACCTTCTAAGATCGTATCGATCGGACCAAATACTACAGGTTTTAATTCTAAGCCTTCGATTGAATCGGTAGCTGCGAAACCACCTAATGCAGGGAATGTATTCGGTGTTTCATAAATGCTGTAAATCAGTTTGTTATCGCCATCTAATTTCTCTACGATACCCTTAACTGGTTGAACAACGATTGAAGGAGCGCCTTCTTCTGTCTTATTGTTCAGCATGATTTCGATAGCTTCATCAGAATACATGAATTTAATGAATTCTTTTGCTAATTCAGGATTAGCTGCTTCCTTTGGAACATACATTTGTTCAAAGAATGTGTAAGAATAACGAGCGCCGCCTTTTTCAAATGCAGGCATTGGCATAAAGCCCCATTCAAATCCTTCAGCGCGCGGAGCATCACCCATTTCACCGATGATCCAGTTGCCGTTAGGCATGAATAATACAGTGTTGTCTAATACAGCCTGCTGATTCATCTTGAAGTTACCGCTGTTTGCGTTAGCACTTGCTTCAGGAGCTGTATATTCAGAAACTAATTTACCAATTGTATCTAATACTAATTTACCTGGTTCAGAAGTCCAAGTTTCAGGATCATAATTTAAAGCCTTGCCATAGAATTCATCGCCGCCTGCTTGATTCAGCAGCGCGTATAATACTGAGTCAAAATAGCCTTTAACTGGATATGTGAATAATGAAACACCGTTGTTTTCACTCTTCAGCTGATCGCCAAGTGCCCACATGTCATCCCATGTTTCAGGCAGGGCATAACCGCCTTCACCAAATAATGCCTTATTGTACCAAAGACCGCAAGGGCTGTAGAACATTGGTGCTAAGTAAGTTTTTCCATCGCCGTAAGGAGCAGTGATAGCATTGTCAGCAAAACCATCTGCTAACTTATCTTTAATTGCTGGATCTGCAAATACATCAGAGATATCAAGCAGCGCGTCTTCTTTAATTAATGTTTCTGTAAAGCCGCTTGGCTGACCAATATTGTATTGAATTACATCTGGATAGTCACCAGCCTGTAATTGTGGACGTAATTCTTCATCAAGTTTAGGACTTGTAACTAATTCAACTGTAACACCTTCATGTGTTTCTTCGAATTTACGTGCAAGTGGTTCCCAAACTTCCCCATAACCACCTTTGAAAGCAGCTACCTTCAACACTTGATTTTCTGTCGGTTTGTCATCGCCGCCGTTGTCAACAGGCTGATCCGCTGGTTTTGAACATGCAGCTAAGCTTGTTGCCATCAACAATGCACATGCCATTGCTAATATCTTTTTCATAACTATTGCCTCCTAAGTTATTTCTTGATTTCAGTATACCTTGATGAAAGCGCTTTTTCTATACAAATCTTGGTCGCATTTTTAACTATATTGCTAACGTTTAATTTTTTCAATATTTATTAAAAAACTGCAATTTTTATACAAATATTCCCATTTTTATGCCATTTGAAGCCCTTTTTCTATTGATTTTGAGCAAAATAACTAAAAAACAACTGAAGATATAAGAAGTTTGGCGCTAAACAAAGTGCTATAATGATACCATAAGAGGTACAAGTATGCAAAAACCAAATATCTTACTGATCATGTGTGATCAATACCGCGGTGACGCGCTGTCATGTCAGCAGCATCCCGATGTAAAAACACCGAATTTAGATACCCTGGCTGCACAGGGTGTCTGTTTTGACCATGCCTATTCCGCATGCCCCAGCTGCATCCCTGCCCGTGCCGCATTATTAACCGGACGTTCTCAGAAAAAGCATGGCCGGGTTGGTTATGAAGATGGTATTGACTGGGATTATCAGCATTATATGGCCGAGGAATTCAGTAATGCTGGCTATCAAACCCAATGCATCGGCAAAATGCACGTACACCCGCCGCGCTTATTATGCGGGTTTCAGGGCCTTCAGCTGCATGACGGTTATCTGGGACATTATCGTTCACAGACGATACCGCATTGGATGCATCAGGAAGTCAGCGATGATTATCTTTATGATTTGAAAAACGCGATGGGACAGGACGCCGATATCACATCAACCGGGGTAGAATGCAATTCATGGGTTACGCATCCATGGATCTACCCTGAACACCTGCACCCGACAAATTGGGTCAGTGATAAATCCATTCGTTTTTTAAAAACCCGTGATCGAACGAAGCCCTTCTTCTTAATGGCTTCCTATGTCCGCCCGCATCAGCCTTTTGATGCCCCCCAGTCTTATTATGATTTATACAAAGATAAAGCGCTGCGCCCGCCTTTTGAAGATGATTGGTCAGATCCAACGCTGACGGAAACATATGGACGCATTAAAGACTCAATTTATGGCTGCTCAGACGAACAGCTGCGTCATGATGCCATGGCTGGCTATTATGCGAGCATTACGCATATCGACCATCAATTAGGACGTATTATACAGAGTCTGATTGAAGATGGCAGCTATGAAGATACAATTATTCTCTTTCTCTCTGACCATGGTGAAATGCTGTTTGATCATCACTGCTGGCGCAAAGTCTACCCATATCAAGGCAGTATTCATATCCCGTTGATCTTCCGAATCGGAAAGCATATCGCGGATATTAAACCGCATCATGCCGATACGATTGCTGAATTGCGTGATATCATGCCGACCCTGCTTGATTATGCCAAACTGAATTGTCCGGACACGGTTGACGGCAAATCCTTACAGCCCGCCATAACCGCCAATACATCTATCCGCTCATGGCTGCATGGCGAGCATTCCTTTCATTCCGGTTTAAGCAATCATTACATTGTCACCAATAAAGATAAATTCATTTGGTATTCAGAAACCGGACAAGAACAATATTTTGATCTTATCAATGATCCTCATGAAACCCACAATGCCATTCATGATACACAATACCGGGATCGGATTCATGAGCTGCGTAAGCTGCTGATCGATGAGCTTGCTGACCGTGAAGAGGGATATAGTGATGGTTTTAAGTTAATTTCTGGCCGTCCATCAAAAAATATGCTGTTCTAGAAACTATACACTTCACCTTCTTTCGTTTATAATATAGAAAGGAGGAAATTTATGGCCAATACACGTTATAAACTATCCGATACTGATCTGGATAAAATTAACTGCAAATTGCTCTATGTCACGACGGCTCGTTATGACTCTGACTGGCATTCGACAATTCATTTCCATAATTTTACTGAGATATTCTATGTTGTGCGCGGTGATGGCAGTTTCATCGTCGAAGACAGTGAATTTGAGGTAAAAGCCGACGATATGATCATCGTTAATCCAAATGTTTCTCATACTGAAGTTTCCAGTGAACAATCGCCATTGGAATATATTGCGCTGGGCATTGAAGGATTGCTCTTCTCACAGATCATTAAAAATGAAGATACTCATGCCGATTATTTTCTTCAGAATTATCAAGACTATAAGCATGAAGTTCTCTTTTATCTAAAAACATTGGTTGCGGAGGTAGAGAATAAGGAAGATCATTATGATCGCCTGTGTCAGGATCTGCTTGAAGTATGTATCATTAACATGATCCGCCGTGCTAATAATACCTTCAGTATCGCTTCTACTAAAAAAATGAACAAGGAATGCTCCTATGTGAAGCAATACATTGATCTTCACTATCAAGAGAATATCACCCTTGATGAATTATCCCGTCTTACATATGTAAATAAGTATTATCTTGTTCATGCCTTTAAGAAGTATATCGGTTTATCCCCGATAAATTATCTGATATCTAAGCGTGTAGAGGAAGCCAAGGTTTTACTTGAAACTACAAACTACTCGGTTTCACAGATTTCGGATATTGTTGGGTTCTCATCACAGTCATACTTTTCACAAGTGTTTAAGAAGACTATGGGTACAACGCCCTTTGAAATACGCAAGAAAAAGCGTGAGGAAAAGTCTCAATAAAAAGCTAAGTTTCGTACTTAGCTTTTATTATGCTTCATCAGTTTTTAAATTGGCTGTCATCATTAACAAGGATAAATAAAGAAAGCTTGTCTGACTCCAAAAAATTGTCGCATCTAACAAGCCATGAATCATGACAATGACCGTTAATGCCAATACTAAAGCTTTGCGGATATCACAAAGTCTGAACGCCTCTTTTAAACGATTCACAATAAATATGATTAATGGCACAACGCCGAGGACACCAAAATTGATTAATGCGTCTAAGAATATATTGTGGGCGTGCTGGGTGGCAATGCCGTTAAATTGCGGATAAACCTGCATATAGGTCAATGGTCCATGTCCCAATAATGGATTCACTTTAAACTGCTGAATCGCTGTCTGCCAGATGCCGATGCGCACATCCATCGATGAATCAGAGCTTTCAAGACGCGGTAATAATTCAGGTTCCATGAGTACAAACAAACCTAAACAGATTTCAATCAGCAGCAATAGCGCTGCTGTTTTTCGCTTGCCTGCAAAGTAAAACAGAATGAGGATTGCCACTGCCAATGCCGGCCATGCGCTGCGGCAGCCAGTTAGATATAAACCGCTAAGATTGCATAAAATGATAAAGAAATAGATTCCCTTATTCTCGGAAGTGATTAATTTAGCTAAAGCAATAATGATGAAAAATTCACACATCATCGCATAATAATTAGCGTTAAAAAAGACTGAATTGACCCGATATTTAGGCAGATCAGGAATAATTAAATCGGTAAACTGATAATTCAGCGATTCTGTAATATTCAAATATTCAAGCAGTGCATGAGCAAAGCATACAACACTCATCAGCAATATCAGCTTAATAAAGCGGTCATAAAAATGAGCGTCACAATGCCGGCGCAGATCACAGGCGGCAATCAATATCACCAGCATCATAAAACTGCAGCCGACACCTAATAAATTGCCATAAACCAGCGCGCCGATAAAGCCGGCAAGGATAACCAGCAGACCTGCTTTCGCCTGCGGTGTTTCTTGCAGCAGCGCTTTAAGCTCACCATTCATCATCAGCCCTAAGGTCAATGCCGCCAGCATCATTAAGCCAATATAAAAAGGCATAAACATTGATAACAGACAGGTTAGCAGCATCAGCTGATGCATTGTATAAGATTTGGCTTCTTTAATAATTAGGTTAATCAAAGACTCACCCCTTAGATGATTCTTATTATAGCACGTTTCAGTCAGTTCATTAGGAATGTCACAAAATTGAAAGAATTTCTTTGGCTGACTGTAATAAAAAGTTATAACCTTATACCTATCAAATATTAATTCATTGAGTTAAAGAAAAAAGAGCCGAAGCTCTTTATTTGAAATTGGCAACCCGAATCCGGTTCATTGCCCGATCTAAGGCAACCTGAGCGCGGCGAATTGACGTATTAGCGTCTTTTCTTGCAAGCCGTTTTTCAGCTCTTTCCTTAGCGCGTTTTGCGCGTTCAACATCAATTTCATCCTTGCCTTCAAAGGCATCGGCCAGAATCCGCACCTCGTTATCGTTAAGCTGCAGCAGACCGCCGGTGATGGCATAGACACGTTCTTCATGATTAATTGTCAGGATCATACTGCTGGTAGTAATCATTGCGACTAACGGCATATGGTTAGGCAGAATCGCACATTCCCCCGTTGTCGTTGTACAATGAATTTTCTCTGCTTCATAATTCCCATATAAACCATAAGGAGTTATGATTTTAACCTTCAGCATCTTATTCACCAAGTGCCTTTGCTTTTTCCACTACCTCTTCAATTGATCCGACAAACATAAATGCCTGTTCCGGATATTCATCATAATCACCATTCAGCAGTGCTTTGAAGCTGCGGACAGTGTCTTCCTTCGGAACATAGCGTCCCTTCATACCAGTAAATTGTTCACCAGCAAAGAAAGGCTGTGACAGGAAGTTGCGGACACGGCGGGCACGGCCAACCACGACCTTATCTTCTTCACTTAATTCATCCATACCTAAAATAGCGATGATATCCTGAAGCTCCTTATAGCGCTGCAGCAGCTGCTGAACACCGCGGGCTACTTCATAATGATCTTCACCGACAACTAAAGGATCAAGCATTCTTGATGTTGATTCCAATGGATCAACAGCCGGATAGATACCTAACGCGGCAATTGAACGATCCAGTACCGTCTTCGCGTCCAAATGGTTGAACGCAGTCGCTGGCGCCGGGTCAGTTAAATCATCGGCAGGTACATAAATTGCCTGTACAGAAGTGATTGATCCATCTTTTGTGGAAGTGATCCGCTCCTGCAGCTGACCCATTTCAGTTGCCAATGTCGGCTGATAACCTACCGCAGACGGCATACGGCCAAGCAGCGCTGAAACCTCTGAACCCGCCTGTGTAAAACGGAAGATATTGTCAATAAACAGCAGTACATCCTGATGGTTAACATCACGGAAATACTCTGCCATTGTTAATCCTGATAAACCTACACGCATTCTAGCGCCCGGTGATTCATTCATCTGTCCGTAAACCAGAACCGTTTTATCTAAAACACCGGTTTCTTTCATTTCATGGTACAGATCATTACCCTCACGGGTACGTTCACCGACACCGGCAACTACGGATAAACCGCCATGTTCTGTCGCGATATTATGAATCAGCTCCTGAATCAATACGGTTTTACCAACACCGGCACCGCCGAATAAACCGATTTTACCGCCCTTGGCATAAGGACACAGCAAATCAATAACCTTAATACCTGTTTCAAGTACCTCGGCGGTTGTCTGCTGCTGATCAAAACTTGGGGCGCTGCGATGAATCGGCATATGCTTCACAGTATCCGGAAGCGGCTCAAGTCCATCGATCTCACGGCCCAAAACATTGAACATTCTTCCCAGCACCTGTTCACCAACTGGCACACTGATCGGCGCACCTGTATCAACAGCATCCATACCGCGAACCAATCCGTCGGTAGAACCCATCGCAATCGTACGCACCCGATCATCACCAATATGCTGAGCAACCTCAACAACCAATTTCTCATGGCTGTTGACATTGTCAATTTCAATGGCTGTCAGCAATGCCGGCAGATGTCCGTCAGCAAATAGAATATCGACAACCGGTCCGATGACCTGAACAATTTTTCCAATATTTTTCATCATTGTTCCTCTCATTATAAAGCATTCGCTCCGCCGACAATTTCCGTAATCTCCTGGGTAATTGCCGCCTGGCGTGCTTGATTATATGCTAATTCTAATGTACTCTTCAAATCCTCAGCATTATCCGTTGCTGTTTCCATCGAAGTTCTCCTTGATGCCTGCTCACTCGTTTTTGTTTCCAGGTAATAAGAATAAACCAACGATTTAATTGACATCGGGATCAGATCATTTAAAATTTCTTCTTCACTCGGTTCAAAGATGGTATCAGCAGATGCCCCCTTCTTTTCAACCTTTTCAACCGGCAGCAAAGTGACGATTTTAGGTTCAAACCGCAGCGGATTGATAAACTCCGTATAAACGATACGAATCTTACCAATTTCCTGATTTCGATATTTCGCAAGAGCACTTTCCGCAAGCTGCGCTAACAGCGCGTAATTATCATCCTCAACCTGGATATACTCCTCAACCACATTGCGCTGACGGCTTTTAGCCCAGACAGCCCCCTGTGTGCCAAGCATTACCAGCTGTTCATCCTGCGGACATTCAGCTTCCAAAAGACGATAAACATTTGCGTTATAAGCTCCGCATAAACCCATATCGGAAGTAAAAACGATCGTCAGCGTCGGTGCATCCGTATTTTCTACCAGATAAGGATTATCAAAAGTTGTAAGGTTTGCTAAAATCTGTTCCAATACTTCTTTCAGATAATGAGCATATTCCTTATTCTGCTTCATTCTTTCCTTTTGACGGGTATATTTACTGGCGGCAACCAGCTGCATCGCTTTTGTGATCTTCATCGTTGAATCAACGGAACGGATACGGCTCTTGATGGCTAATTGACTAGCTCCCATAAGCCTAACCTTCGATCAGCTTTGAAAAAACGTCAGCGAATTCGTCGAGCACTTCTTTGATATGTGCATTCAATTCATTACTGATATCGTGTTTTTCATTGATTTCATCCACAATTTCAGGATGCTTTTCATGCATCATCTTAAGCATTTCAGTCTCATAATAATGGACATTCTCCACATCCACATTCTTGAGATAGCCATATTTAGCCGCAAATAAAGATAAAACCTGATCTGCGACACTCATCGGATCATACTGATTCTGTTTCAGCAATTCAGTCAATTTTGCACCGTGATCTAAGGTTGCTTTCGTCGCCGGATCAAGATCCGAGCCGAATTTAGCAAATGCCTGCAGCTCACGATACTGAGCAAGTTCCAGCTTCAAAGAACCAGATACTTTTTTCATTGCTTTAACCTGCGCTGCCGATCCTACACGGGATACGGACAAACCACTATCAACTGCCGGTCTTATACCTTCATTAAACAATTCTGTCTGCAGGAAGATCTGACCATCAGTAATTGAGATTACATTGGTTGGAATATAAGCCGAAATATCACCCGCCTGCGTCTCAATGATTGGCAGAGCGGTTAATGAACCATTGCCATATTCCTCATTCATCTTCGCTGCCCGCTCTAAAAGACGGCTGTGCAGATAGAATACATCACCTGGATAAGCTTCACGGCCCGGCGGACGTTTCAGCAGCAATGACAGTGTACGATAAGCAACCGCATGCTTACTTAAATCATCATAAACGATCAGGACATCTTTGCCCTGTTCCATCCACTCTTCACCCATCGCGCAGCCGCTGTATGGTGCGATATACTGTAAAGGCGCCAGCTCAGAAGCCGTAGCAGCTACCACGGTCGTATAATCCATCGCGCCATGCTGACGGAGCTTTTCAACGATCTGAGCGACTGTACTGGCTTTTTGACCAATCGCTACATAGATACAATTAATATTTTCATTTTTCTGATTGATGATCGTATCAACTGCAATTGCCGTCTTACCAGTCTGACGGTCACCGATAATCAGCTCACGCTGACCGCGGCCGATAGGAATCATTGAGTCAATAACTTTCAAACCAGTCTGAACCGGCTGATGCACTGACTTACGCGTCATAACACCAGGTGCAACACGCTCAATCGGACGGAATTTATCCGCTTTGATTTCCGGTCCGCCGTCGATTGCCTGACCTAATGCGTTAACCACACGGCCAAGCAGATCATCACCAACCGGAACCTCAACGATCCTGCCGGTACGCTTTACCGTATCACCTTCACTGATCAGTGTATCACTTCCCATTAAAACAGCACCGACATGTTCTTCTTCAAGATTCAGTACCATTCCATATACATCATGCGGGAATAACAGCAATTCTCCGGACATGGCATTTTCCAGCCCATGAATCAGGGCAATACCGTCACCAATCGTAATTACTGTTCCTGTTTCCGCAACTTCAAGTTCTTCATCATAGTGCATGATCTGCTCTTTTATGATTTTACTAATTTCTTCAGGTCTTAAATTCACATTCGTCACCTCACTCATTGCAGCGCAGTATTGACAACTTCTTCCCTGAGACGGGCTAAACGATTAGCCGCAGAGTTATCAAGAATCTGGTCATTGATTTTAATTCTTAGACCCGCAAGCAGTGCTTTATCCACTGACCACCTGCATTCAACTTTTTGATTCATTTTCTGTTCAAGCATTTCTGAAACACGCTTTTTCTCATTCTCATCCAATTCAACGGCACTTGCCACATAGGCAACCGCAATATGAAAATGATTATTATACAATGCTTCAAACTCCTCAACAGCATCCTTAAACTTGACAAAACGGTTCTTATCAATCATATACTTCATATAATTCAATAATAAATGATCGATATCTTTCCCATAAATTTTTTCAAGCAGTTCTTTCTTTTCCTGTTTGCGAACCTTTGGATGATTCAAAACCTTCGCCAATTCAGGCGTCATCGTTGATAAGACAACACGACACTCCTGTTTAAACTGATCCAGCTTATTGCATTCAAGGCCGATCTCAAACAGCGCTTCACCATAACCCTTCGCTACTAACCCTGCCATGGTGTTTCACCTGCATTATTGATAAAGTCATCGATATACTTCTTCTGTTCTTCATCATTTAACTCCTTGCCGACAATCTTTTCAGCCGCAAGGAAGGCAACCTCTGTGATTTCTTTCTTGATGTCTTTTTCAGCCATCATCTTTTCACGTTCAATATCACGCTGTGCCTTTTCAACAGCATTGTTCGCGTCAACACGAGCCTTGCTCAAAATTTGAGCACCTTCCTGCTTCGCGCTGAGCTTTGCCGCCTCAATAATCTCATGAGCTTCATTCTTAGCTCCTTTTAATTGTTGAGCATACTGCTGTTTAAATGCTTCACCTTCCGCATGTGCCTGCTGGCCGCTGGCAATTTCATCGGCAATCAGTTTCTGACGGCGGTCAAAATACCCCAGCACCTGAGGCCAGAAAAAATGTTTAGCAAGCAGACAGATCAGCACAGTAGAAATCAGAACGAGTATCATATCTGTGACATTCAGACGCAGATAGTTATCAATATTAATATTCATGATACCCTCCTTTTCTTAATTTTCACTACCTAGACTACGCTTTAAGGAAAATCAGAATCAGAGCGATAATTAACGCATAGATACCTGTTGTTTCTGATAATGCAATACCTAATACCATCATATTACGAATCTTGCTTTCAGCATCCGGATTTCTGCCCACAGCCTCACAAGCCTTACTAGCGGCAATACCTTCACCGATACCAGGACCAAGACCAGCTACCATTGCGATCCCAGCACCTAAAACTGCCATACCGGCAACGAAAAATTCATTAAACTCAGCCATTTTGTGTTCCTCCTATAGCTTTTAGTCTTCTTCCGGGAAAGCCTGTCCCAAGAAAAAGGTTGATAAAGTGAAAAAGATGTAAGTCTGAATGCATCCTGAGAAAATATCAAAATACATATGTAGAAATGGTGTAACAATGAACAACGAAACGCCTAATCCTGTAAACAGATTGTTTAACACCGCAAACAAACTGTAAATCAGCGTCATGATGATCGTTCCTCCCAGCATATTACCGAACAGACGCAATGAGAGCGAAAGCGGGAATACGCAGTCACCAAGAATATTCAATGGTGTCAGAATCCAGATAGGCTCGGTCCATCCCTTAAGATGACCCAAAATCCCCTGTTCCTTAAAGGCGGTGAACTGAATCACACAGAACATGATTACGGCAAGTGTTGCATTGACGCTTAAGTTGGATGTCGGTGCCTGTACACCTAACAGGCTGCTCAGATTTGAAAGCAGCATGATAATAATCATGGTTCCATATAATGGAAGGAACTTTCGCGTCCGTTTACCGAGGCTGTTGTTTACGATCCAGATCACTAACTGCACAGCCGCTTCCGCAACCAGCAAAACGCCATGCGGTGCCTGTGAAGCGTCAGCCTTCTTGAACTTGCTGCCAAGTACGACCATCAGTACAGCTACAATCGTACAGATCGCCAGCCAGACCAGAATTGAAACATGAATCTGAATCTCAAGCGAACCGATCGTAAGCAATATGCCATCAAAATTCTCCAACTATTTCACCTCCTTGTCCGCAAAAAAGCGGGTATAGATTAAAATTGCTGCCTTGTTGCAAAGGAAACCAGCTAACAGCGCGAATATATTAAACCCCCGCCAATAGCTGACGCCGAAAATCAGCGCATAGATCATATAGCGCAGCAGATAGTTCGCGCGGGCACTGCGGCCGGCACTTGGCCCATTGATTTTATAAGCCATTTTAACTACCATGTTGAAGCCGATGATCGATACCAATGCACCAATCGCAATTCCACCTGTAATCGATGCTTCTTTAAAAATAAGCGAGAGTACAATCAGGACTCCGGCTAAGAGCAATGTCAGCTTGCGTATCTGATAGGCCAGTATGGTTTTTTCATCCATTTTTTGAAGTCTCCCTTATTAATAAATACAAACTGCCAAACAGCACATAAAGCAGCAGCGCAATCATGATCCATGGTGTCGTATGTAATTGTTCATCAACCCATTTACCAAAAAATATCGCAAAGATACTTCCCACAACGATCCGTGTGACAAAGCGCGTCGCCTTATGATAGCCATTCATTATTTTGTACCAAAGATACGGTCGCCGGCATCACCAAGACCTGGTACGATATAACCTTTTTCATTCAGCTTATCATCCAATGCCGCTAGATAAATATCAACATCCGGATGCTGCGCCTCAACAGCTTTAACACCTTCCGGTGCGCCAACCAGACAAACCAGGCGAATATTCTTCGCGCCCTGACGTTTTACCATGGTGATTGCCGCATTCGCGCTGCCGCCGGTCGCCAGCATAGGGTCAACAATCATCACAACTGCATCATCCATGCATTTTGGATATTTCGCAAAATATTCATGTGGTTCAAGCGTCTCTTCATCACGGTACAATCCGATATGTGCTACCTTTACCGTCGGCACCAGATCGCAGATACCATTAACCATACCCAGTCCCGCACGCAGAATTGGCACTAAAACAATATCTGTTGCCAATGTCTTGGTATGACAGTCACCCATCGGTGTTTCCACAACCACATCACGGGTTGGAACATCACGGGTAATTTCATACGCCATCAAACCGGCAATCTCGTCAAGATTCTGACGAAAATCTTTGGTAGACGTATCCTTCGACCGCATGATAGCCAGTTTATGCGTAATCAAAGGGTGTTCTAAAACATGTAACATACGTTTCCTCCATTACTGTGGATCACAGCCACTAATTCTTGATAAGTATACCATTTCTGACACCAAATGAGTAGCCCGTTTGCTAATTTTTTTAGCCATTTTCACAAACTATAAAAGGAGTTCACCTCACTGCTTTTAAGCAGTTGCCTAGGCAGTCACTTATATAAAGCGCATACATCAAGCATAAGTGTTCCTAAGTAACCTTTTTCATCTTGTGATAATAGCAATATTTTTAACAACCACCATTCAGCATAGAAAAATATACTTACTAACAGCCTCAGCAGTTCTGTCAGATATAATTATACCCTTAAAATTGAATCTTGTATTTACACAAAATCAATTTTCTGTCTAAATTGCATAATTGGGATTTCCATGGTCATGAATATTGACAAATTAGCCGATAATTCCCTATATTATGACCATGTTTAACGATAATTTTTATGCTTTCCCAAGCATCTTGTAGATTTCATGATATATATCCTTATATATACTGTTTTTACGCCAGATAAAATTAAATTCATGAGTCGCGGAAAAATCATTTAATGTAATTTCCCGTAAGATTCCCTGATCCAATTCCTGCTGAACCACCGGCTGATAAAAGAATGATATACCGGCGCCCGCACAAACCATCTTCTTAATTGTATTCAGGTTGCCGATTTCAACCTTATGTGCAAAATCATTCAGTGTCAGATTTTTCTCTTTCAGCTTCCGCTCCAGCATTTCACGTGTTCCTGAACCAGCTTCACGGACGAGCAGTCTTTCATTCAGCAGATCAGCCATTGATTTTGCTGAGCATTGAGTATCATAGGCGCAAACCGGCAGAAATCGCTCACAGCTATATACGATGCTGTCATAGGAGGACTTTGCAAAGAAGCCTTCAACTATCGCAAAGTCAATATCTCCATCATCCAGCATTTGAATCAGCTTTGCTGTATTGGTAACAAACATGCGTATTTCCGCGTCAGGTTCACGTTCTAAAACCTTCAGCAAGACCTTCGGCATGATATATTCCCCAATCGTCAGGGTAGCTCCGAAATGCAGAACTCTTTTTGAGGTTTGCTGATGAATCATTTCAATCAGCTTCTGCGCGTCATGACGCATCGTAGTAGCCGCCTGCCGAAACATCATGCCAGCCTCACTCAGTATCAGCTGTTTGCCTTCATAGCTGATAAGCCGGGTACCTACCTGAGCCTCCAAAGCTCGAATATGCTGGGAGACTGCCGGCTGGGTAATATGCAGCAGCTGAGCCGCCTTTGTGTAATTCATGGTTTCACAGACAACTAAAAAGGTTTCAACTTTAACGTCTAACATAAAATCACCTCATATTAAGTATAACTTATTTTTTATCTATAAGATATTCTTATCGTTAAATAAGTAATCATAATTTTACATAATGTTTTAGGCTTGATAATATATTAACTAAAAGGTCAGGAACCTTTTTCTTGGAGGGAAATATGAACAACAAATTTGTAAAGGCAAGTCTTGCCGGCTTAATGGCTGTAAGTCTTGGCGCTTGTTCCAGCAGCAATGCTCCGGTTGACAACAAAGAACCAGAAACAGCAGCTGGCACATTTGAAGCGAAAGCTTCAGGCTACGGTGGTGAACTGAATCTGACAGTTACCATTGACAACAATGTTATTACAGATATCGCATTAGGTGAAAACCATGAAACAAATGTCGTTATCGACCGCGCATTCCCAATTATCAGGGATCGTATTTTAGAAGCTAATTCACCTGTCGTTGACAGCGTGAGTGCTGCTACATTCTCATCTTTCGCAGTAAAGAGCGCTGTAGCTGACGCAATGAAACAGGCTGGCATGGAGGTTGAGGCGATCACCATGACAACTGCAGGCCCAGCTAAAGAAGCTAAAACGATTGAAGATGTAAATGCTGATATCGTAGTTGTCGGCGGCGGTCCTTCTGGATTGGCTGCAGCAATTACGGCTAAAGAAGCAAATCCTGATGCGAATGTTATTCTGGTAGAAAAATTTGATATTCTGAGCGGTAATGGTAAGTTCGATATGAACTTCTATGACTTGATTAATTCTGAAGCACAAAAAGCAGCAGGTACAGAACGCTACACTGAAAATGCTGTGGAAAACTTCATTGAAGATATGAAGGATGCCGGTGATACGGCTGAGCGTCTGCAGGTATGGGCTGAGCAGGAAGCACAGCTTGATGCATGGCTGAGAGGCATGGGTGTTGAACTTGATTACAACTATGGCAGTACAAACCACATGGCTAAAGAAGACCAATATGCCGGTGAGGTTGTACAAGCTGGTTTAGAAAAACGTGCACAGGCATTAAATATTGATATCCGCACTGGTACTAAGGGTAATGACTTAATCATGGAAAACGGTGAATGCAAAGGTGTTATGGTTACTAACAATAACAATGAAAGCTATAACATTCTGGCAGCTGCAACAATCATCGCAACCGGCGGCTTCTGTTCTAACAAGGAATTGGTTGCTGAATACGCTCCTGGTTATGAAGTATTAAATACATCCAATCAATTAGGTACAACAGGTGATTTCGTAAAAGTATTTGAAAAGAATGGTTTCGCAATGGAGAACATGGACATGGTTCGTGTATTCCCATTAATTATTTCTGTACGCCGTGATTTAACTGGCGGTGCCGATCAATTCATTCTTGTTAATAAAGAAGGTAATCGTTTCATTGCTGAAAGTGCCGGCGGTATTAAATTAGGTACAACAATCCAAGCTCAGAGCGATGGTGCAGCTTATTATATCACTGACCAATCAGGCTATGATTCTTTCTATCGTATCAGAAAGCATGTAAATGCTGGTTATTATGTAACAGGTCAGACAATGGCTGAAATTGCTGAACAATTAGGTATTGATGCTGAACAATTACAGGCAACTTTTGACAGCTTCAACGCAGCAGCGGCAGCTGGTGAAAATGATGAATTCTCAGGTCAGCCTGAAAATCGTCCAATGGATGCTCAGGGGCCTTATTACGCAGTACGTGTTGAATCAGCCAATCATATGACTAAGGGCGGTGTCGTTGCAAACGAAAAAGCTCAGGTACTTTATGAAGATGGTTCAGTTGTAAAAGGACTGTACGCTTCTGGTGAAGTTACATGGCAGTCAGGCGGTTATTCACAGTCAGTTTCATTCGGTCGTGTGGCTGGTGAAAATGCTGCGGCTAGTTTAGAATAAGATTAATAAATTAAAAATCTGTGATTCAGCTGAAATACGCGAAAGTCACAGATTTTTTCATGTTTATAAAAATTTAAATGATTCATAATTCCGTTCAGCTACCCCACTTGATTACTAGCAATGCACTCTCAAGCGCTGTCATAAAATAGCTTAAAGATAAGGATTATTCCTGATCCTCTGATCCAAAAAGTGTTGGTGTAAAGGAAACGCGTTTAAACTCAATCACCTCTTTACGATAATCCGGCAAATAATAATAAAAATGATCCTCATCGGTAACAACCATCGTATCTGTATGATCACCTTGTATCAGGTAGACATTATCCTCTGCTTTGCGCCAATTACCTTGATCAACCAAAGTATTGACCTTATAAAAGTAATAATTATTATCGCGGTCAAACACAAAATAGATAAGATTATCATTTATTTCAGTTTGATTTGAATAAGTACCCAAAAGCGGATATACTTTATCGCTTTTTTCACTCATGTACATAGAAAGCAAACCTAAATTACATAGCACTAAAACAATTATCGCTGATATTAGCCATTTATTTTTCATAATTGTTCCCCCAATATTACGCTGACTGCTTATTTCCCACACTTAACCGCCAGCAATTGCTGAATATCCTCAAAATTCTCCATGTTTGTAACCTGATAATGGATCCAGCCGCCATCATTGCATGGATATTTATTATCTATACAGACTTGCGTATCCTTCCGCACCTGATCATAAACAGCATCAAACTGTTTATTTGTTAAGCGTAACATTACCGTAAATGCATCTTTTTCCGCAAATACATTACATATTAATTTCTGTTTAATTTTATGCGCTACTCCCCAGCCGTAATTATTGCCGTAAGGAAAAACAATCTTTTCCTCAGTGTTGTAAGTTTCATGCAGCCATTGATTCAGTTTTGTAAATAATTCTGCGTTGCTGCCGCAGGTGGCCCTCATTTCATCCATCGTTGGCATTACTTGTTTATTAAGCATTCGCTCGCCCATGTTAACTACCTCCTGCTTTATCATGATCTACTATCAGTTTAATTGATTTTATGGTTTATGTCAAAGCATCCTCAGCTCAATAAATCAAATAAAAAGGCACTCTGCCGAGTACCTATTCAGCTCATTTCTTTAATTCAGCAACAGCTATTCTCGCAGCATCTCTGCCCATGTAAACACCTGTTGATATAGCCATCCCGCAGCATGGATATTCTTCACCAAAGAAGCCTGTAAAAGCAACCTCACCGGCAGCATACAGATGATCGATTGGCGTGCCTTCCTTATCCAATACTCTTGAATCAAGATCGGTGACTAAACCGCCGTAAGTCACTGAACCGGCTGGTTTCATTTCTAATGCATAATAGGTCGTACCTTCAACAGGAATCATTTTATCCGCCGGCTTATTGAAATCTTCATCATTGCCAGCCGCGCATAATTCGTTATAACGATCCACTGTAGCCCTTAATGTTTCGGCATCAACACCCATCAGTTCAGCAAGTCCTTCAATACTGTCAGATTTTAATGTTGAATCAAGGGTTAATGCATATTGTACAGTTTTATTAGGATCATTTTCAGCAGCGATATAATACCCTTTCACACTGCCGGTATCCATCAGATTCTTAGCAACGTGATATTGATATGTATATTCATTGCCAAACCGCTTGCCTTCCTCATTGACAATCAGTCCCGCTTCTTCATTAATACCGACACCGCTTGCGAAATTACAGAATACGATATGTACACCATTGCTCATGAATACATCAGCGCCCACTTTTTCTGCCATTTTCAAGCCGTCACCGACATTCCCTTTTGGCGCGCTTGTATTAGCGTTAACAGCTGCTGGATAGCGTGACATTAATTCTTTATTTTGGAAGAAACCGCCGGTTGCCAGTATTGTGGCCTGCGCATTTACAGTAACATTCGAACCATCACTCTTTAGCGCATGCAGACCGCTGACAAGTCCGTTTTCATCAACCAGCAGTTCATCAGCCGCGGTATTATAAATGATTTCACCGCCAAGTGATAAGAATTTATCTAACAGCGGTACAATAATCTGACCGCCATGACCGTTGGTCATTCCGCCGCCGCCTTCTACATTATGAACACGCCAAGGGGTTAATGATGAATGAATGGCTTCTACATCCTGTACTGGAACACCTTGTTCAGCAACCCAATCAAGATTGGCCACCGATTCATTGCAGAATTCCATCAGCTTAGCATCATCAAGCAGATCACCGCCGACACTTTTTAAGTATTCAAACATTAATTCAGGATTGTCATCAAAACCCTGCGCTGTCTGCCAAGAAGTACCGCTTGCTAATAATTTACCGCCGCTGCGTGAAGTCGTACCGCCGGCAATTCCCTGTTTTTCAACAATCAGTACCTTAGCGCCCTGAGCAGCCGCTTCAATGCCTGCACTCAAACCGGCTACACCGCCGCCGGCAATGACAATGTCCACATCATAAACCTCATCCTTTGCTTCATCCTTTACTGCCGGCACAGCTTTTAAGACTTCCGGATCTGCGCCAGCCTGCTTCACCGCCTCAGCAACCGCTGATTTAACAGCCGCTGAAGTAATTGTCGCACCCGTAATAGCATCAAGGTTCAATGACTGTGTTTCCACGATTTCATTTGGCAGCACTTCAATAGGTGTCGTTGTCATACCATAACCGATACCAAATGTTTCGTTATGCTCCTTTACCTTTACTTCCTTAATCTCACTGTCAGTAAATGTTACCTCAACCACAATTGGCCCCTTCATGCCGGCTGCTTCACCTGTATAAGTACCAGCTGTATAACTGCCTGCCTCTGTTTCAGGCTCTGCCGGCTTACTGCATGCACCTAGTGATAAGGCCAAAGCCGCACACATCAGCAATGAAGATAATTTAATCATGTTTTGTTTCATTATATCCTCCTCTTTCTTTGTTAATGCTTTCGCAATTAAATTATAAGCTGTCCTGTGAAGCACGAGTCAACCCTCCTTTTTTCAAGCTTTATTTAATATTTTTAAAGCAATTTTCCTGAAATTAGTGCAATAATTAACAAAATCATGTAAAATAAAGCATACCCCAGGGAACAGTTTGAAAGGATGATAGAATGAAAATCAGCGATGTCTGCAAAGCGACCGGTTTAACTAAGAAAGCGATTTATTATTATATAAATGCCCAACTTTTAAATCCTGAACGCGATAAGCATAACAGCTATCATCATTTTAGTGAGGAAGATCTTCACCGTCTGCGCATTATCGCGGTCATGCGTAACTTTGGCATGTCCTGTGAACAGATGAAATTAGCCTTCCGCTATCCGAATATGGTTAATTTTTTTATGCATCAGCATATGGAAACTCTGCGTCAGCAGCTTGCCTCCAATCTTGAAAACGTACGTTCAATCAGTTCGTTATTATTGTCGATGCCGCCTCAGTACAACATTGATTCACTTGATGAATTTTTAGACCGCCAATATCAATTAACCGATCAGGAACGTTCGGCCCTTGATTTCTTATGCCCATCACAGGACGCCCGCATGGTATCAATATTTATCTGGTGTACTTTTCTGGATGTGGAAGAAAGTGAATACCGGCACTTTTTATGGCGTAAAATGACTGAATTAACCCAGAAAGAATTAAGCGGTTCTCTGCGTTATGTAGCCAAGGTAATTTATTCCACAGACCCTAAATATATCCGCAGTAATTCATTAAATCGCTATCAGGATTCGATGCTGGTGATCAAAATGAACAATGCTTCTAAAGAAAATGTAAAACAGCGGCTCATCAATGATTTAGTTACACTGTCAAATGATGAAACGCTGCAGATCTATTGGAATCTTAATTATGAAAAGGTTATGTTTCCTATATTCAATCTTAAAAACGGCCCGCTTAATGAGCTGATGATCCAATACAATGAAAATTATAAGCTCTACCTAGATCACTTAAATATCTGTGTAAATGAAGTAGCATGGGAATTGCTGCATGGCAGTCTGAATAATTTATATCAATCTTTAAAACAAGTGCTGCATGATCAATTTGATATTGAAAATTATCCAGGTATTATTGGTTATAATTCATTTGAAAAAGCATTATATACACAATTACCGATTCCAGTTATGAAGAAGATTTTAGCCAGTGAATAATTAAATGAAGCCATGGGATTGAAATTCACCATGGCTTTCTGTTTCTTAATCGCTTTCCGTATCACTTAATACACCATCTTTAATATAAACGATGCGTTTTCCTGCTTGCGCCACCTTCACATCATGACTGATTTGAATAATGGTATTTCTTTTCGCATTTAATTCTTTAAACAGTGCCAGGATGTCTTCACTTGTTTTTGAATCTAACGCACCCGTTGGTTCGTCAGCCAAAAGCAGTGAGGGCTGAGTAATTAAGGCACGGGCAATCGCAACACGCTGCTGCTGACCGCCGGATAATTCATTGGGCAAATGATCGGTTCTTTCACTAAGATTAACCATTTCAATTGCTTGATAGGCTCTTTCAATTGCCTGTTTCCGATCCACGCCTCGAATCAACAAAGGCATTACGACATTTTGCAGCACATCATACTGGGGAATAAGATGGTATTTCTGAAAGATAAAGCCAATCTTATGATTGCGGATTTCCGCCATGCGATCTTCGTCATCGGGCGTGATTGATAAACCATCTAATTCATAGCTGCCGCTGTCAAAGTTATCCATACAGCCGATAATATTCATCAGCGTACTTTTGCCTGAACCTGAAGCACCAAGAATCGTTACAAAGTCACCTTGCTTAACGGTAAGGTTTACGTCTTTTAAGACATGCAGCCTATTTTCGCCGATCCAATAAGATTTGTTGATATTTTTCAGCGTAATCATGATTCCCAAATCTCACAAGCTGTAACATTGCCAGCTTCATCAACTTGAATTAGGATGACGGAGCCTTTGCGAATTGATGTCAAATCAGCTTTGCCGCCGCTTAGGCTGTTAATTGTTATGCCCGCCGGCAGGATAAATGATTTATTTTCACCGCTGTATTCGATCATTTCGGATAATTTTTTCGGTGACTCGGTAACCGGGTCTTTAGCGGTTGCATCTGAACCGCCGCCGTCTGCCACACCGCCGATTGCTGTTTCGCCTTCCATGCCGCCGGCTGAACCTTCATTATTGCCGTCCGTAATTCCAGGCGTCTGTGCTAATTGCAATTCAATTTCATTACCGGCTACACTTTCTACACGGCCAAAGTATTCTTTGCTTTCTTCTTTTGGCGTTTCTTGCGCTCCGTTATCACTGATGTTTACATCATTGCCTGGATTTTGATTTGTATTTTCTTTTGGCTGTGCTGAACAGGCAGCTAATGCCAAAACGCAAAGTAATGCGCTCATAAATTTAATTGTTTTTTTCATAAATTGTTCCTTTCTTGCTGTTTACAGCGTTAATCATGATTTAATGCTTCCACCGGTACAAGCTGTGATGCCTTATATGCTGGATAGAAGCCAAAACAAGTTCCGGTCAATACCGCGAATCCAAATGCCAGCACAAAGCCTTCAAATGACGGGGCAATTGGAATATCTGTATAACGGCTTAGGAGCGGTAATGCACCAAAGCTCAATAACACTCCGACACCGCCGCCAAAGATGCCGATTGCTACCGATTCAAGCAGAAATTGCAGTAATATGTCATGCTGCTTGGAACCAAGAGCTTTTAGAATACCGATTTCCTTAGTTCGCTCTTTAATCGTCACAAACAGTACATTCATAATGCCGATACCACCGACCACAAAGACAATCGCCGCCACCGCGATCAGCAGCAGTTTCATCGTCCGTGCTGATTTGGTAGCCGCTTCAATACGGCTGCCGGCATCCTCAACATTGTACTTATCGCCATTCACCATATAATAATTCAAGGTGCTGGTGATTTCTTTAATCGCACGGGGAACAGCTTTTATACTGATTGCCTTGCCTACCGCTTCAGCATAGTTATCCTCGGCAGTGATTTTTGCTTTTTTAAAAGTTTTATAAGTCATAAAAACTGAATCATCACTGGTTAATCCTTGTAAGCCATCACCGCTTCTGCTGAGTACGCCAACGACTTTATAGACGGTCTGATCAATCACCAACTTTTCTCCGACAGCACCCTCAGCGCCATTAAAATATGTCTCTGCGATTCCATGTCCGATCACAACAATACTGCTTCCTTGTTCATAGTCCGATTCTGAGAAATCATTGCCGGCGGCAAAGGTGAAGTTTGATATTTCCGCATATCCTTCTGTTACACCAACAATTGAAAGATTAGCCTTTTGACGTTTAATCTTTACTTGCTTATAGCCGCTTTCTCTTAGATAAATACCACTCAGTACCGTTGTTTCATCCATGATGTGACCAAGGTCTTCCTCATCCAGCTTTTCAATCTTATTACTGCCCTGCATTGAATAAATGGATGCCCAATCAGGCTTTATATAAATCGTATCCGCCGACAACCCCGAGAATTGACGGGCTGCCTCCTGTTCACCGCCGCGGCCGATCGCTATAACTAAAACGATAGTCAGCGTACCAACAATAATACCCAATGATGTCAGCATTACCTTGAATCGATTCTGTTTAACATTGATCCAAATCAGACGGATCAGCTCGGTTATTTTCATGACCTAATCCTCTACGATAACTACATCATTTTCAGAAAGACCACTGAGTATTTCACTAACCTGACCATCTGAAAATCCCGCCGTGATTTCAATTGTCTGTAAATGTCCTTTTTCATCCTTAACCTTTACAACCTGTTTTCCATCAACAAGCTTAATTGCTTTATTGGATAATATCAGAACATCTTTTTTCTGTTTTGTAACGATGGTCGCATTTGCCGCCATTCCTTCAAGCAGACTTAATGGATTCTCTTTCAGTTTTACTTTAATGCTATAGTTACCGTCATTCACCGCCAAGTTTTTAGAGATGACTTCACCTTCTAATTCATCAGATGGAAAGACGCTGACACTGATTGATGTAAACTGACCGATTTCAATATCGTTAATATCCACCGGCTCAATGACTAATTCAAGCTCCATGTCTTTTAAGCTGCCAATCTCAACAACCGCTTTCTCATTCGTTATCTTTTCCTGACTGCGGTAAGGTGCGGTCAAAACAATACCGTCCGTCTCGGCATATAATATAGGCTCATCCAACAGTTTTATTGCTTTTTCAAGTTCCTGCTGTGCAGTATCATAAGTCCGGTAAGCTCTTTGTTCACTGGCTCTCAAAGAAGATAGCTCAAGTTCGTTCAGCTTATCCTGTGTATCTCCAGCAGCCGCTTCTCTTTCCAGCTCTTCATTTCTTTGCTTTTTCAAATCCTCCAGCCGACGGTTTGCCTTTTCAATTTTATCCTTTATTTCCGCAATCTGAGTATCCAGCTCAGCGCTTTGCTTGGCCAGCACTTCCTCTGATTTATTTGCGAGATTTCTGATTTTCGCACGCAGATCAGAGATATTTTGTTCGGCCTGCTTTTTCTTTTCCTCATAGGCTAAACGGCTTGCTTCAAAGCGGTCACTTAAGCCCTTATTACTCTGCATCAGATAAAGACGCTTGGCTGCTTCCGCCTGTTCAAGCGCCGCTTTAGCACGCTTTATAGCTTCCTCTTCGGCCTCCGCTTCAGCTTTTTTTAATGCCGCTGCGGCTTCCTCAATCGCATTTTGATAGGCAATCAGCTGTTCCTTATTAATGTTACTTTGATAAGCAGCCTCTTCCATTTCACGTTCCAGCTCTGCTTCACGAGCTTCTTCTAGCGCGTCTAATTCCGCTCGGGCTGCTTTTAAGCTCTTTTCAAGTGTTTGCTTTTCCTCTTCCAACGCTTCCTTATTGTTAGGCGACAGCGTCAGCTTCTGCTTTTCCAATGCTTCCAACTGCTTAGCAAGATCATCCAGTTCCTCTGTAATCTGCTTCAAATCAGCCTCATATTTTAATTTTGAATTCTGCTGCTTCTCCTCTGCTGATAAAGAAGACTGAAGCTGAAAGCGGGTAATCGCGTTGCCTGCTTGGAGATAGGCATCTTTCGCGTCTGCTGCCTCTTTTTCTAATCGATCAATCACCTCATTCAAATTAGTCAGTGAAATTCTGGCAAGTGCGTCACCTTTCTTGACCTCACCTCCCTGCGGTACTAAATATTCTTCAAATATCAAACCTTCCGCAAAAGTATGAATCGTTCGCTTTGAAGTTAATTTGCCGCTTGCTTCTACACCTACCGTAATATTACCGCGTGTAACTGGATATTCGCGCAAGATTGCGCCATCATCAATATCCTTTGGTTTAAACAATGACCAGCCGCCCAGTATGATCGCCGAGGCTGCTGCGACTATAATCAGACGTTTGGGATTCTTTTTAAACCAATGTACACTTTTATTTAATAAATTCATCATCAAACCTCGCTTCCCGGGTTTTAGTTTATCAGGGATTAGGTTAAGACTAAGTTAAGACTCAGCATAAGTTACAGAAAAAAAACCGGTTTAATCCGGTTCGTTGACAGCTGTTAGATTTTGATTTAAAGGCAGCTGAATGGTAAACAAACTGCCATGTTCCAGCGGGCTGTATGCAACACTGCCGCCATGTCCCTCAATGATTTCACGGCACAGCGCTAAACCAAGACCGGCGCCGGCGGTATTTCTTGAACGTGAATTTTCAATTCGATAAAAGGGTTCAAAAATATGCGCTGCCTGCTCCTGATCAATACCGATCCCCGTATCTTCAACGGCAATTATATATTGATTCTTTTCAATCAAAGAACGCACCTTTAAAGTGCCTTGCTCAGTATTATACTTGATGCCGTTTTCAATCAAATTGGCTACTGCCTGTCGGAAGATAATTGGATTACCCTTAATCAGTCCTGATGATAATTCTGATTGAATATCAATCTTTCGCTGATTTGCCAAAGGCTGCATTTCCCGTATAATATCCACAATTATCTCCTTGACGTCAAAGACATCCTCAATGCTTGATGATTTCATTGCCGATAAAGCAAACAAATCCTCAACGAGGGCAATCATCCGCTGATTTTGTTTTTTAATGATTTTCACAACATGTTCATAATCTTCTATTGCCGGTGTTTCATTCATCGCCAAAATTTCTAAATTAGTACGGATAATCGTTAAGGGTGTGCGCAATTCATGAGCGGCATTTGAAGAAAAGCGCTTTTCACGAAGGAAAGCAATTTCCAAACGATCCATCATCGCATTAAAATCATCTGCCAGTTTCGCAATTTCATCTTTGCTGTCAAAGCCTTGAATTCGTGATGACAGCTGTTTTTCACTGATTGCTTCAATGCTGCTGCTTAGCTTTTTAACTGGCTGCAATGAATAACCCGCCAATAGATAAACTAAAAAAGATCCGCCGCCAATCGCTGCCAGCATAAACAAATAGCTCCTTTGGGTAAAATTATCTAAGCCATTATATACTGTCTCATCAAGCGCCGTATCCGGCGAAAAATTTTGATCACCATTAAGAATCGGATCGGCTTTCATCGCGGTTCTTAGTTTAAGAATTGGATCGGCTATAATAATGTTGGCATCACGGATTGAAGACTGCGTCATCGCCACACAAAACAAGGTCAATACAAAAGCGGCCGCTATCGTTACCCGCCAGCGTAAGGATATTTTTTTCATTCTTTACACTCCTCAATCAAATAACCGGCGCCGCGGATCGTAAGAATTATTTCCGCACCGCTTGCTTCCACTAATTTTTTTCTTAGATTGCTCATATGAACCTTAAGTGATGTACTGAAATAATCAGCATCACTTTCCCATACATGTTCAATCAGCTCCTCCGCGCTCACAACCCGGCCGGCATTAAACAGCAGATATTCAAGGATGGCATATTCCTTAGGTGCTAATTCAATTTTATTTTCATTAATCATAACACTTCGAAGATTCATATCAAGCGTCAGGCTGCCATGGCGAAGCAAAGGATCACGCTGTATAAAATTACGTCTTAATAAAGCTGCTGAGCGAGCTTCTAATTCCGCAAATGCAAAGGGTTTAATCAAATAATCATTAGCCCCTAATTCAAGTCCCTTCACTCGATCATCAATTTCTGTTCTCGCGGAAAGAATCAATATCTTTAATTCCTTGTTTTCTTTTCTTATCGCCTGCAGGACTTCAATACCATCCATAGACGGTAAATTCAAATCTAAAATTAATAGATCATAGTCATTTGTAAGCAGGTACTCTAAGCCCAAACTGCCCTCATCGGCAATATCTACCGCGTAGCCTTTCTTTTTAAAGCCCAAAGCCAGCGCTTCCAACAGATCAATCTCATCCTCAATAATCAGTATTTTCATTTTAACACATCCTTTCAATAATCTTATCACACGAAGGTTAAGATGCGGTTAAGGATAAGAAAAAGGTGATAGTTTTAGCTTGCTACCACCTTCGATTTATATTCGATTAATAAGCGCGGTGAATCGGATAATTGACGGTCAGTGAACGTACCTCGTCACGAATCTTTGCCAGTTCTTCCGCATTCTCTTTATTCTTTAACGCTTTTGAAATCCAAAGCGCTACTTGTTTAAATTCAGCTTCTTTGAAACCACGGGTTGTCATTGCCGCTGTACCCAAACGAATACCTGATGTTACAAATGGTTTTTGTGTATCAAAAGGAATCGTATTCTTGTTGCAGGTAATGCATACTTCATCAAGAATTTTTTCGCATTCCTTACCGCTGACACCAATTGAACCCATCACATCAACTAAAATCAAATGATTATCGGTACCGCCGGTTACGATTCTGAAGCCTTCCTCTTTTAATGTATCACTTAAAACTTTACAGTTATCAATGATTTGCTTTGCATACTCTTTAAACTCAGGCTGCAGTACCTCATTAAAGCACACTGCTTTTGCCGCGATAATATGCATCAGCGGACCGCCCTGCATGCCAGGGAACACTTTCTTATCCAATAATGCCGCGTATTTCTCTTTACAGAGAATAATACCGCCGCGCGGGCCTCTTAATGTTTTATGGGTTGTGGACGTGACAAAATCACAATAAGGAACTGGATTTGGATGCAGACCGGCAGCTACTAAACCCGCAATATGCGCCATATCCACCATCAGATAAGCACCGCATGCATCAGCGATCTCCCTGAATTTAGCAAAATCAATGATCCGCGGATAAGCACTTGCGCCTGCTACGATCAGCTTCGGTTTTTCTCGCATTGCAATTTCCATAACCTCATCATAATCAATCATTTCAGTTTCACGGTTAACGCCATAGCTGACAAAATGATACAGCGTTCCTGAGAAATTTAAAGGATGGCCATGCGTTAAATGACCGCCGGAGCTAAGGTCCATACCTAAAACCTTATCACCAGGTTCAAGGACAGCCATATAAACACCCATATTAGCCTGTGATCCTGAATGCGGCTGCACATTCGCATGCTCAGCACCAAAAATACGGCATAAACGCTCTCTGGCAATGTTTTCCACGACATCCACATTGACACAGCCGCCGTAATAGCGCTTGCTTGGATAACCTTCCGCATATTTATTTGTCAAAATACTGCCGGCTGCTTCCATAACTTCATCGGATACATAATTCTCGGAGGCAATCAGTTCAATGTTATATAACTGACGCTTTGCTTCTTCTTCAATGGCTGCCTGAATTTCAAGATCTTTCATTTCTTAGTCCTCCAATTTGCTTACTTTATCAATACGGCGCTGATGACGTTCTTCATGTGAGAACTCAGTAGTCAGCCATACATGAGCAATTTCCTTCATCAATTCTTCACCGATGATGCGCTGGCCCATGGCTAATACATTGGAATCATTATGCTCTCTGGTTAAACGGGCGCTCAATGGATCTGAACATAAGGCACAGCGGATGCCCTTGATCTTATTGGCTGCAATACTTACACCAATACCGGTACCGCATAAGACAATACCCTTATCATTCTCATGAGCCGCTACACTTCTGGCGGCGGCTGAGGCATAATCCGCATAATCGACTGAAGCAGTAGAATCAGTGCCAAAATCAGTCACCGTATATCCTTCCTCAATCAGCATCTTTTTTAAGATTTCCTTATATTCATATGCACCGTGATCACAAGCAATTGCAACTTTCATTTAATTTTCCTCCACGATTTTCATGATTTCATCTTCACTGATCGGGCCTTTGCGGATCAGCTTTACCGCATCCGTAGACGCATCTACAATGGTTGAGCTTTCCTTACAGCCGCACATTCCTTTAACTACCATGTCAATTCTGCCTTCCAGCTGTTCAATAACTTCCATGAAAGTTGTACCTGTCGGCATACCGGACATATTCGCGCTTGTTACCAGCATCGGCTTACCAATGCGGTTCATTAATTCAAGAATAAAATCATCATCAGGCATACGGATGCCGATGGTATCAAAGCCATTAGTTACATAGGCCGGTACATTTTCACGCTTCTTTAAAATAATTGTGAAGGCACCCGGCATAAATTTCTGAATCAGCTTCTTTGCTTTTTCCGTAACTACCGCCACGCTTTCAATCTGCTTCAGATTAGAAATCATCAGCGGAATCGGTTTATTCTCCGGTCTTCCCTTCGCTTCTTTTAAACGCTCCAAGGCTTTTTCATCATCATAAATGACACCTAAACCATACACTGTGTCGGTAGGAAATGCTGCCACGCCACCGGCTTGTAAACACTCAATAACTTCATCCATTTCTTCTTTTGTTTTTCTTTTTGTTTCCATCTATATCACCACTCTGCAAACAGTTTACCACAATTATTCATACTTATAAAGAAAAAGACTCGAATTAAAATCCGAGCCATTCACGCACAATTGATTTTGGTTTTACCTCTGGCAGACAAAATTCATTTTTTGTAAACTTACCGCCGACAACATCGCCTTTGCCATCTCCGATGGTTATGATTAAAGAATGGTTATGAAGCTTAACCTGCCAGCCTTCATGACTGAATTTTTGAATGCCGCTTTGCAGCAGTGTCTGATAACTGTCAGCATCCGCATATTGAAATAAATCACTGGCAATCGTCATCACCTCATCATGTACAGCGGCAATATCCGCTGCCTTTGAATCATTATATATTGTATATTCAGGAACCACACCTTCTGATTTTATTGGCGTTACCAGCCAGAATGTCCAGATCAGCAGGATTAGTGTTAGTTTTTTCATATGTCAGCCTCCTGCCTTAAGGATAGACAGTTCTGCTTAATTTAAACATAGAAAAAGAACCATTAGGTTCTTAGTCGCAATGATTATAAATAAATAACATACGATTCTTGCCATTCATATCCTTTAACACTTCAATCTTACTATCAGGGAAGTATTTTGCAGCCTCAGCCATCAAAGCTTCCTTTTGATTATATCCGATTTCAAAGGCAAGCATACTCTTTTCGTTTAGAATCAGCTTAGAGCGTTCAAATATGATGCGGTAGAATTTCAAACCATCATCACCGCCGAATAAAGCAACATGCGGTTCAAAGTCCTTAACCGAATGTTCAAGCTCCTCATCATTAGGAATATAAGGCGGATTAGAAATCAGAATATCGAAATGCAGCTGACGTTCAATTAAAGGCTCTACCATATCACCGCAGCAAAAGGCTACCTGTACTTCATTGATTTTTGCATTTTCACCAGCGACCGCTAATGCCCGTTCACTGATATCCGTAGCCATGACGTTTAATTTAGGTTCTTCTTTTTTCAATGAAATCGCAATTGCACCTGAACCAGTACCGATGTCGCAAACCATCACATTTTCCTTATCAGCAAAATGCTCATCATAGGCCGCCAGAATATTGGCAACCAGTTCTTCGGTTTCCGGGCGTGGAATCAGCACATCTTCATTCACCTTAAAGCGATAACCATAAAACCACTCAAAGCCCAGAATATGCTGGAGCGGTTCCCCGCTTAATAATCTCGGAAAGGCTTCGTTAAAGCTTTCTTCAAGCTCTGATGGCATCTCTTTTTCATAATCCATATAAAGATTCTGGGAATCCATATTCGCCAGCTCAAGCATCAGCAAAGTAGCACTTTGTTCACTCAAACCGGCATTCTGCATCTGCTTTTGAGCCTGTTTCAGACATTGACGATAGGTCGGCATTATTTTTCACCAGCCAGTTTCAGCTTTTGATCGTATTCTTCAAGCGCATCTAATACATCGCCCAGTTTACCTTCCATGATACGGTCAAGCTGGTTGATCGTTAAGCCGATGCGATGATCGGTAACACGATTCTGCGGATAGTTGTACGTTCTGATTTTTTCTGAACGGTCACCAGTACCGATTTTACTGCGGCGTTCTGCACCGGCTTCTTCTTCCAGCTTGCGCATATGCTCCTCATAGACACGGGAACGAACTAAACGCATAGCCGTTGCCTTATTCTCATGCTGAGAACGGCCATCCTGACACTTTACCGTGATACCGGTAGGAATATGTACGATACGCACCGCAGAGTCAGTCTTATTGATATGCTGACCGCCGGCACCTGATGAACGGCATGTTTCAATTTCCAGATCATTATCATCAATTTCAAAATCTGCCGCTTCAATTTCCGGAGAAACTAATACCGTTGCTGTTGATGTATGGATACGTCCGGCTGATTCTGTCTTTGGCACACGCTGTACACGATGTGAGCCTGATTCGAATTTTAAACGGCCATAAGCACGATCACCCTTAAGCATAAAGGAAATCAAAGAGAAACCGCCGGCTTCTGATTCCTGAACTTCCATTAATTCAGTCTTCCAGCCAACTGTTTCAGCATAACGTGTATACATACGGTATAAATCACCGGCAAAGATATTACCTTCATCACCGCCGGCTGCACCGCGGATTTCCACGATAACATTGTTATCATCCATTGGGTCCTTAGGTATTAATAATACTTCAAGCTTAGCAATCAGCTCTTCCTTGCGGGGTTCAAGCTCTTCAATCTCCATTCTTGCCATCTCACGCATCTCTTCATCTTTTTCATGAAGCAGCTCATGAGCGCTGACTAGTTCTTCTTCAATTTTCTTATATTCTTCATAAGCCTCAACCGTCTGCGTCAATGAAGCCTGTTCCTTCGCAAGCTTAGCCATCAGACGATTATCTGACAACGTAGCTGGTTCCAGCAGCAGCTGGCCCAATTCTTCATAACGCGCTGTGATTGATTCTAAACGTTCGATCATCGGATTCATAACTATACCTTCTTTCTTTTTATTTAATCAAAGTTCTGCCGGGTACCTCATGGCAATGACGGCACCGTGCTTCATAGCTTTCACTGGCTCCAACCTGAATGATCGGATCATCATAACGGGCCGGATGTCCATCAACTAGCCGCTGTGTACGGGTAGCCGGAGCGCCGCAGCGCATACAGACAGCCGTCAGCTTAGTAACAAATTCTGCATAGGTCATTAAGGATGGCATAACCCCAAAAGGTTCACCTCTAAAATCAAGATCCAGACCCGCGGCCATCACACGCCTGCCCTGATCCGCAAACGAGTTGCATACCTCAATGATACCTTCATCAAAAAACTGAACCTCATCGATGGCAATGACTTCGGCATCACCTGCCAGCTTTAAAATTTCTTTTGAACTGGAAACCGCAGAACTCTCGATGCATTTGCCGCAATGCGAAACAACTTGATCTTTACTATAACGATCATCGATTTTCGGCTTGAAAACGACAACCTTTTTACCGGCAAACTGAAGCACATTGATCCGTCTGATCAACTCCTCCGTCTTGCCTGCGAACATGCAGCCGGTGATTACTTCCAGCCAGCCTTCACGATATTGTTGATACATACATGATTACCTCGTTATCCATTCTTTATTATACTCGATAACACGGCAAGAAAAAAGGACTTTTTAAGTCCTGATTTTCATTATTCCTTAATGCCGTATTTCTTATTGAACTTTTCAATTCGTCCTTGTGCAGCTGCGAAACGTTGTCTTCCAGTGAAGAAAGGATGACAGTTTGAACAAGTATCAACACGTAATTCCTTAGCTGTTGAACCAGTTTCAAATTCATTTCCGCAAGTTGAACACTTAACAATAATACGATTGTATTTTGGGTGAATTCCTTGTTTCATAATTTTTCTCCTTCCGCCTTAAGTAACAGTTTACCTAAAGTAAGTGCTTTATAATTATAGCGGATAGAATTCAATAAAGCAAGTAGTAAATCAACGTTTTAGCCATTTTCAGCTACTTTTTCAATAAAAAGTTAATGCTATAAAGATTGTGATTCACTTTAGTTATAAAAATAAACCTTAAGCTGCTTCACTGCTTTCATATTCTTTAATATAATTGATTACCTCATCTGCTGTCTCCGCCTGATCCAGCATTTCAAAAAATTCATGTCTGTTAATCAAATCTAGGAATTCTGACATCGCAGGCAGATGGCTTTCATTATCCAATGCACTCAAACAGAAAATATATTTGACCGGATCATTTTCTGCGCTGCCAAATACGACTGGATTTTTAAGCACCGCTACCCCTAGCGCGCATTCTAAAGCACCATTTTCAGGCCGTGTATGCGGCAGTGCCACATGCTTAGTAATTACAATATAGGGAGCCGTTGCTTTATTGATACGGATAATTTCATCAATATAATGCTGAGTAACCTTGCCGGTATCCACAAGCTTAGCCCCTGATTGACGGATAGCATCTTCCCAATCCTTCGCTTCAAGTTTCAGACAGATCAGCTCTTTAGAAATTAAATCCGTCAGCTTATATCCCTTAAGCTCATCCTTAACTGCATTCTCATTGGGTGAGAACATCGCGTAAAGCTCATTATACAATGCATTCTCATCACTGATCACTGCATGCTTGCGAACTGCTTCTAAAATCATTTCTACATTAGGCTGATTGACCAGCGACATTTTCAATCGGGAGCATACCTCACGAACTACTTCATAACGCTCGCGCATATCCATGACAGGACTGACCTTAACCACTGGTATACTAAGTTCATTCATACCGCGATGAAACTGCGTCGTAAAAATAATCTCTACCGGTTCATTAAAATCAGCGTAACCGGCAGCTTCAATGGGCAGATAAAAATATATTTCAGGAAACATGTTCTTTAATTCATTATATAAAATTGCGGAGGAACCAATGCCATTGGAACAGACAATCAGCGCCCTTTTCTTCTCCATCGCTTCACCTTCACGATTCTTGGAATAGATGGTTGCGAAATGGATTGTCAGATAAGCCAATTCATCTTCCGGAATCTCTTCTCCAAAAAGAACAGTAAATGGTTTCATAGTTTCCTTAACTAAAGCATAAAGCTCTTTATATTCATCCTTTACCCGCTGACAAAGCGGATTATAGATTGGCAATTTGAACAGCAAACGATAATAAGCCGGACGAAAATGCGAAAACAGCTGACGGAAAATTTCCTCACTATCCTTATAATGGATGCCGCTTAAGAACTCAAAACGAGTCATAATCTTACCGACAATTTCGCCGATAATTAAGCAGTCCTGCGCATCTTCTTCAACATTTCCCACCGATATGCCTAGAATCCATGAACTAATATAATTGATTTCTTTTTCAGGAATTAAGCTTGTATTCTTATAGTTTGTCAGCAGGGCTTCCGTAAAGGCATATTCCTTCATTGATTTCATCGCATCTAAATCAGGCATCATACTGATTTCAGCACTGGCATCCTTGCCGCTGATCATTCTTGCTTTTAGAAATATGAAAATATAAATAAATTCTACAAGACGGTCTTCCACAAAGGATATATGATTTCTTTCTGATAATTCAGTTATTACCAGCTTGGAATATTCAAATGTATCCAAATTAAAATCATCGATAAATAAATCAAATACTTTCGTATTGCGTTCATCTGCTAAGGAAGAGATAATCAGCTTCATCATATAACGGCGGATTTCCATTTCAGAACCTGAAAGGTAATATCCCTTGATACGATTATTTTTTATTGTGATGTGATCTTGGTCTAATTCTAATACCAAATCCTTAAAATCTAACAACACTGTTGAACGGCTCACCTGAAGGGCATCGATAAAATGCTGAAGAGCGATATACTCAGGATTCATAAAAAGCATTAGGTAAATATAAGCCAGACGCTCTTTTTTATTCAGATAGTAAACATCATCTTTTTTCATCTCATGAATAAAACCGACAAGGAATTCACGCGTATGAGCATCAATCAGCAATTCTTTTTTACCGCCTGTTGTAATAATGGGCAGATTTTCAGATTTAAGCAGATGATTGATTTTTTCAAGGCGGTAAGTTACTTGTCTTTTAGTTGCTTTTGTTTCAATTTCGAGATCTTTCAATGTCAGATATGATTTCTTATTCAAGATTTTAATCAATGTTATTAAGTCATTATCCATTTTCAATCCCCCGATCACAGTTGAATTGTTATTATTTTCCACTTTCATTCTACTGGATAAGCTGCAAAACCTCAATTGAATTTATGTCTTATTTTTGTCAAGTGCTTATACAAAATTTAAACTTTGTTTTATATGTGCGTTCTAAATCACATAATAAGCTGATATTTTATGGTAAGATAATGGTAAGATCAACAAATGGAGGTAACTGATGAGAAACATAAATAAGTTTTTAAGCATATTGCTTATGGCAGGGATGCTGAGTGCATGTGCTGCACCGGCTGACAAGCAACCGGAAATAAATAATCATGATTCACAAAATAATGCAGCACAAGATGAAAATAAAGCTTCTGACGTCTATGAATATCATGGTGAAATGAACGCTCAATTTAATGGACGCAGTTTTACTTTAGAAGCAGCTCCAAAAAGCAGTGTGGAAGAATTAGTAGTAAATAATTATTATTATGATATTGCCAGTGAATATGACAAGCTGAGTGACTTGTATGGTGATAACGAAGCATTAAAGATATCAGCTGCCAATGAGAAGAAGAACTTTGATGAGGGTATATATGTTAAGGATTATGTTATCCATGAGGTAACGACCCTAACCCAAAATGAAATTGATGCTTTATTGGCTGAGCATATACAAGCGGATATCGATCAATACAGTCTTAGTGAAACAGCTGTTGTTAAGGCTGATATTGATTTCGTGTGGGGTGAGGATGCCGTTGGAGCACAGATTGACAGTGGACGTTATCCGAGAATCTTTTTATGCGGTAAAGTAAATACCGATGATGATTGGCTGATTTATGAGATATATTGGGGAGAGATGTACGGATATTAATAATGAAACTAAAATAACTGTCTTGTTGGTGATGAACCTCAAGACAGTTATTTTTTGTGTCAATTACTTTCTACTGATAAATTTACATATTCCTAGAATGAATGTTACACACTTAATTATATTTTCAAAAATTATGAAGATTTTAATCTTTTTCTAACTCATCAAACTGCTGCTGCGTAATTTTGCCTTCCTTCAGCAGTTTTAATCGTGATTCTCTAACACTTTCTCTCTGCTCTTTAGATAATTCCTTATTAGTTACAGCCTTAACTGATAAAGGACTTGATATCCGCCATATAAAGCGATCATGATCACTTAACTCTTTATATCTCTCTGCTTTTTCATCATCCGGTAATAGCCTGAATTCTTCTATTGTCAGCATTATACTCCTCCTTATTATTTTCCAAAATCTATAAATTTATGAATTATTTTTACCTTCTAATTTATCTAGTCAAACATTGTTAAATGGAACTTCATCATCACTTGCCATAGCTTCACTCTATAGGTTTGTAGGATTTCAGTTTATTTAATTATACTTACTATTTATTTCTTTAATGCTTTCCATTCATCTTCTAAAATTGACATCAAAATATCATCTGCATATTCATTGCCATCCATAATAGCATCTCTTAAAACACCCTCTCTCTTAAATCCTGCTTTTAAATATACTTTTTCAGCTCTTGGGTTAAATGAATATACATCCAACTCTAATCGATGTAACCTTAATTTTTCGAATGCAAAATCACGCGTTGCTTCTGTTGCCCAAGTTCCAATTCCTTTACCTCTCTCTGTCAATTGATAAAGACCTATACGAAAATTAGCGCTGCGTAAATTCCAATCAATTTCATTAATAATACTTTCACCAATTATTCTGCCGTTAGGTGCTATAATCAAAAAGAAATATCTATCATCATCTTCAAGCGATCTTAAGAAAAAGGTTTCAACTTCTTCTTTTGTGTATACTTCTTTACTACCGGTCAATCGCGCAACTTCTTTATCTAAAGGGCAAAAATTTTGTTCATAATAATTAGTTGCATCTTGAATTTTGGCCAATCGTATTATATAACCATCTTTCTTACCAAGAATTTCAGTATTCATTTAATATTTCCTCCTGCTAAAAATTCAATTTTTCTTTAAGTACATAATAACATAATGCTTCCATAACGTCATTTAGGTTTGTGTTCTGAAAAGAATATTATGCATTTTCCACAAGCAGTTAATCTTTAATTCCCTCAGCAAAATAGTATTGTGTAACAAGAGTTGTTAATAATAAACTGAAATACCTGTCATGATTCTTGATCGTAACAGGTATTTAATATCTTTAAGCCTTTTGAATGTAAGTTGCATAATCTTGTGTGGACATGAGCGGAGTATTCAGCTCATTTATAATATCTGCGTAAACTTGATGACATTGAATGATGCGACAGTCTGTCAAAAAGATATTTTCTATTTCCGCTCCGGCTGACATAGCACCCTTTAAAAATGCTTCGGCAATAAGATTAGCGGTGCTATTTACACCTGCCGGACTTCCATTAAATACAATTACTTATCCCCCTAAATTTTCTTCATGAATAAGCCATGATGGTTGCAATACCAATACAATAAGCCATGTCCACGGCAGAAAAACCGTACTTCAATAGAACTTTCAGGATACAGTTTTACCAATTCAAATCGTTCACCGGTACAATATGCCATAAAAGAAATATAATGATTTTTGGTCATAGGATGATGAAGTGAGACAAAATATTCATTTTCTATTTTTTCACAGCTTATTTGGTGTTCATCATCAACCTGCTCATTCTCTAAAGAGGGCAGTGTGACACCGCAGCAGGAAATCATTGCCGAGCCAGTGGCATGTAAAATATTTCCGCATATCGGGCAAACATAAAGATTTGATTTCATAATATTAGCCGAGCGATTCGTATTTATAATTTGCTCACCGGATAATAATTCCGGAAGTGAAACTTTTAAAATTGCGGCTAATGGTTCAATTAATGAGATATCAGGTAATCCCTTTCCTGTTTCCCATTTGGAAATAGTTTTATCACTCACGTTCAGCTTTTCTGCCAGCTGAAGCTGCGTCATGCATTGCTTTTCTCTTAACATTTTAATTACAGAGCCTGTTATATAAGTATTCATTTCATATACCCTCACTTTACTAGCTTAGAATACCATTATTCATATTAAGGAACAACCTACGCTGCGTAGAGCCATGCTTATACATTGAAACATATACACTAAACAAAAAAACTGCCATGTAAATATCAACATGACAGTTTTCTTTATGATTACTCAATTATTTCATTGCTGAACGAGTTTCATCAATAATCGCACGGATCTTTTTCGCATTTTCCGTAATTTCCTCAGATGTCCCTTTAGTCAGCAAACCGCCGAAGCCGCAGCATTCAGTACCTTTTTTTATCCAATCAGATAAGTTATCCAAAGTGATGCCGCCTGATGCAAGGATCGGCATAACCGGGATTGGGGTTTTTAGTACCGATACAAGCTCTGGGCCATAGAAATTAGAGATTGGGAAAGCTTTGATAAAGGAAGCACCAACTTCCATCGCTTCAACCATTTCGGTAATTGTGGTACAGCCAGGTGCATAAGGAATTTGATATCGATTGCATAATCTGGCAACTTCTTTGCTGAAATTAGGAGCAATGATAAATTTAGCACCCTTAAGAATTGCTAAACGTGCCGTTTCTGCATCGAGTACCGTACCGGCACCCACTACCAGCTGATCATTAAATTTTTTATTAATCGCTTCAATTACTTCACCGGCATTAGGTAATGTATAGCTGATTTCCAAAACATCTACGCCGCCGTTTAAACAGCCTTGCGCAATTTCAATGCCGCGCTCAATGGTTTCTGTACGAACGATAGCCATTGCGCCGGTTTTCTCAATTCTTGTTATGATATCTGTTTTAAACATAACCCATTCCCCTCTTACAATTTATAATAAGCAAGTGCTGCTTTAATTTGTTCATCAGCCTCAGCCGGCAGCTTGCTTACTGGATAACGCGCATCCCCCACATTAATGCCTAATAAAGTCACTGCTCTTTTCATCACTGACGGCACGGTTCCTAGCTTTAAAACACCACGCAGAACATCAATATCCTTCTGTGCCTGCTCGGCAGCTTCCAAATTGCCCTTTAAGTAATTTTCATAAATTGACACATCTAATTCCGCAATAACATTGCTTGTACCGGCAATAGCTCCTGCGGCACCGATTTTCAAAGCCGGCAGAATCTTTGAATCAGAACCAACTAAGACTACGAAATCACTGCCTTTACCCGCGTCAATATAACCCTGCATATTTTCCATGTTGCCGCTGCTGTCTTTAATGCCGGCAATATTCTTAACGCCAATCAATGATTTGACGGTTTCCGGTTCAATATTAATACCGGTATTCTTCGGAATGTTATACATGATAATTGGAATATTTACAGCTTCCGCAACCTTACGGTAATGGTCAGCCAGTTCCTGCTGAGTAGGAGCGATAAAATAAGGGGAAATCACGGATAACGCATCAGCACCGGCAGCTTCCATCCGCTGTGCCAATTTAATTGTTTCCTGAGTTCCGCATGCGCCGGCACCGACATAAACCGGTACACGATGGGCTGCCTGATCGATTACAATTTTAGCGAATTCTACTTTTTCATCATCGCTCAGCACATGAAATTCTCCATTTGTGCCTAAAATAAACAAGCCATGTACACCCTGACTGATCAGCTTATCAACCAATTGACGGGCTGCTGTCTCATTAATCTTCTGATTTTCATCAAAAGGAGTTACCATTGCGGTAATAATACCTTTTATTTCCATAGTTCTTTCCTACTTTCCTTCTCTGATCGACTGACCAAGCGCACCGCCTGGATGCCATCTGACATATTCCTGCGGTGTTAAACCACGGGTTTCCTGGAGTAAAACACTTAAACTTTGTAACATGACAATCTCTGCCAAAATAGATGCCCGCGGCGGCTTATTTAATGGATCTCCCTCATGTTTAACACCGGCAATCAGTGCAACCTCCGCGCTCTTTGCCAGCCATGAATCCGGATTGCCCGTAACCGCGATGATTTTAGCACCATTCTTTTTCAATGTCTCAACGGTTGCCTTTAATTCTGATGTTTCTCCGCTGTTGGAAATAGCAATTACCACATCACCGCTGAGTACCTGGCCGGCACTGCCGTGAACAGCTTCTGTCCCATGCAGTTCATAGGTTGGCGTACCGGTAGATGAAAGCAGTGAAGCCGCATAGCCAGCTACATGTCCTGGTTTGCCGATGCCTGTCACATGCAGGCGATTATTCTTAGCTTCCGCAGCCAGAATCAAATCCTTTGCCTTTTCAATGGCAGAATAATCAATATGATTGATATAATTTTGTATTTCAGAGAATTCAATATCAAGGAATTCTTTGATTACTTTCTTTGTTTCCATAGATCCTCCTTTATTTAATAATATCCTGATAGCCTTTAACGTATTGTTTTAAACCATCACGCAGAATATTTACATCAATGGCTGAGATAAGCAGATCAATATCATTCTTAAATTCGGCAATCAAAGGCAGCGGCCCAATAATTCCAAAGCCCTTATCTGCTCTTTTACAAGCATTCGCAACCTTACGAATCAAAGCCAGCTCATCAGGATGCATCATATTATCAGGATTGCCCATTGATATTCCCAAATCAGCAGGCCCGACAATCAAAGCGTCAATGCCTTCTACCTGAGCGATTTCATCGACATTATCAACACCCTTAACGGTCTCGATCTGCGCAATCGTAATCGTTGACTGATTCAGTTCACGCATATTTTCCTGATGGTTGCCTGATGGTTTGTAGAATGTATTTGCACCGCCTGAATAGCTGCGGCTGCCAAGCGGCGGATACTTGCTCCACTGCACTAGCTGTCTGGCTTGTTCACTTGTTTCAATCATCGGCACCATCACACCCGCAGCTCCGCAGTCAAGCACTCTTGATACATCACTGCGCGCAAGCTGTGCAGCCCTTACGATTGAAGGCATCTTAATGCCATTGCCCATCAGCATCAGATCATGCAGCCGATCATAAGGAATCATCCCATGCTCACAATCATAAAAGACAAAATCCATACCCGCATCCTTTGCCATAATCAACATCGCCGGATCATCTACAATTTTTATCAGGGTACCAAATAATGGCTGCTGTTTCATTTTACTTTTGATCATACGCTCTCCTTAAAAAGCAAGAACAAGGAATTTTCACTCCTTGTTCCTGTACAACTATAAATCTAATTAGTGGAAAATGCTTAATACCTTGTACAAGAGTGTTCCGACAATATTGTAGTCGATGTTCGGGAATGAAGCACCAGCGATACCAAGTGTTTCAAATACCGGATAAAGAACCAGAGGTAAAGCAACTAAACCAATACCAACTAAGAATGAACCGGCAAGAGCGCCCTTCCATCCACCATAAGCATTACCGAATACACCGCAAGTACCGCCTGAGAAGAAGCAGATACCAGCAGCTGGAATCATAATTACCGGACTCTTAAACAGAACCATCATTGCCATACCGAACAGACCGCCTAAGAATGCACCGACGAAACCGATAACAACTGCAGTAGGTGCGAATGGGAAAATAGCAGGACAGTCAACAGCTGGTTTAGAATTAGGGATATATTTTTCAGAGATAGCAACGAATGCAGCTGTGATTTCAGCGATGAACTGACGAACACCATAGATCAATACGCTCATACCAGCAGCAAATTGCAGACCTTGCAGCAGCGGATATACAAACCATAAGTCATTGCCTGACATTGACAATACTGTTTCCATGTTGCCTGTTGCAACGCATGCAAATACAGCAATATAGAATAATACAACCATGAAGCATGCAATTGAGAAGATAAAGTCACGGAATAATTCAAAGAATTTAGGCATGTTAACATTGCTTGAATCAGATTTTTCTTTTGAACCAGCAAATAATTTACCAACATAACCAGAGAAAGCATAACCAATACAGTTGAAGTGACCCATTGCCAGATTATCTGAACCGGTTATCTTATTCATAAACGGCTGACAGAGCGTTGGCAGTGCAGCACCGCAGAAACCTAGAACGATACCGCCGCCGATAATTGTAACTGGCATTGGCAGACCCACAGCGATAAATACTAATGCAAGTACACATGCGAAATATAAGAAATGCTGACCAGTTAAGAAGATTGCTTTAAATGGTGTAAACTTAGCAATTACCAAGTTAGCAACGAAACCTACTAACAGTACAAGAGCTACCTCAGTACCATAAGTATTTAATGCCATACCGGTAGCAACCTCTACCTGAGTTGTAACACCGTCAATTCCAAACCCTGTATTGAATAATGTAGTAAAGTTAGCAACGATCGTTGAGATAGCGCTTGATCCAATGTTGAAGATCATAAAGCCCATAATCGTTTTTGCAGTTCCTGAGATTACTTCAGTTGCTGACTTCTTTTGCAGCAGCAGACCGATAAGAGCGATTAAACCAACGATCAGCGATGTATTCCTGACTTGTCCTAATAATGCATCTAACATATTCTTTTTCCTCCCTTAAGTTTTACAACTATTTTTTAGTATCTAAGAATTCATTTAATTTTGCTTTGATTTCATCTTTATCAACAATGTTGCGGATACCGACAGCAAATGGAACCTTATCTTTTAATTCCATCATCAGATCCTCCATGGTGATAACCAGATCCCCATTAAAACCAATTAATGAATCAAGATTTCCATGTTCAGTAACGATTTCCATGTTATTTTCTTTTATAACCTGATCAACCTTAATCTTCAGCAGCATGCTCGAACCCATGCCGGCACGGCAGCAAACTAATGCTTTGTACATATGTGTACCTCCTTTTCTACCTAATGGTTTAAATAATCAATGACTTCTTTTGGATCATTTGTTTTATCCAATAATTCAAAAAATTCTTTGTTTTCAAGTAGTTCAGCTAAATCAGCCAATGCGCCAAGATGTGAGTTGTTGTCTTTAGCACTTAGACAAAACAGATACTTCACTGGATCATTGTCAGCATTGCCAAAGGCAACCGGCGCTTTTAAAGTCGCGATACCAATAGCACTTTCCAAGGCTCCGGTTTCCGGCCGGGCATGCGGCAGCGCTACATGAGGTGTGATAACAATGTATGGACCCGCGGTTTTTACTGAATCGATAATTGCATCAATATAGCTAGCTTTAATCTTGCCTTCATCTTCCAGCGGCTCAGCGGCCTTTCTTACTGCATCTTCCCAGTTATCAGCTTCAATCTGCAGCCGAATCAATTTCTCACTCGTTAAATCTTTAAGCATGTGGATCACCTCCTTGTGATTCTGTAAGCTTACACAGGCGGATGATTTATTTCATCTCTTCCCTTTACACTTGTGATTTTAAAGCATAATCGAAACGCTTTCAATCCTTTTAGAGTTCAAGATTTGTGTTTGCGCAAGACAATTGTTAAACTGAAGAAAAGCCTGATTTAATAGGCTTTACAAGCATTTTAATGAAGCACTTTAAGCATTTTATGGCAAGCTTTTTTAAGTCTTAATTTTGTATAATGCAAACACAAAAACTGAACGCTTGGTTATGATTTGAAATGATAAACAGCATTATAAATAAATAAGAACAAACATAAAAAAAGTGGTTCAAGGCCTCTAAAAGATATTTTTACCATCTTTTTAAATGCCCTGAACCACATGTTATCTAAACCTGAACTTTGATTTTTTATAACTATTACTAAGCATTGCCTTCTTATAGTTATTATTTTTTCTGAACGTATTTCAGACAGTCCAAAGTTACTGCTGTGATAATGATAATACCTTCAAATACGAATTGAAGATTTGTATCGATACCAAGAATTGTCAGTGAGTAGATTAATACGGTGAAAATAAGTACGCCGACTACTACACCTGAAATCTTACCAATACCGCCAGTAAAGGATACGCCGCCTACTACGCAGGCCGCAATAGCATCCATCTCCCAGCCTTGGCCATATGCCGCAGAACCAGAACCGATCATTCTTGCACATTCAAGCCATGAACCAAAGCCATAAAGAATACCAGCCAGAATAAATGCACCCATGGTTACCCAGAATACTGAGATACCAGAAACTGCTGCTGCTTCCGGATTGCCGCCGACTGCATATAAATTCTTACCAAAAGTTGTCTTGTTCCAAATAAACCATACAATTGCGATGGCTACAACTGCCCATAAAATAATCGTTGGGAAGCCGCCGATTCTTGGAATGATCATCTTTGGAATTGATGGATCGATAGCACCAAATGATACACCCTTTGTCGCATAAGTAACCAAACCAAAGATAACCAGCATATTAGCCATTGTAGAAATAAATGGATGCATCTTAAATCTTGCGGTAAAGAAGCCTGCAATGGCAGTAAAAAATGTACATAACAGAACACACATTACCAGTGCAAAAATCATTCGCGCACCAATCGGCATACCTGTAAAATCAAACACATGACCAAATACCGCACCGGTATTGATTCCCTGATGCATGATAATGGTTGCCGTCGTCATACCCATACCAACCATACGTCCGATTGAAAGGTCGGTACCGGTCAGCAAGATTAAACCCGCAACACCAAGCGCTAAGAACATTCTCGGTGAAGCCTGCTGTAAAATATTTAAAACATTGTTAAAGGTCAGCAGCGGCACACCCTTGATGATTGGGGTAGCAATACACAGACCAATAAAAATTAAGATAATCGCAATATATAAGCCATTATTCAGCAAGAATGTCCGTTTATTAAATGAGTATTTATAATTCTCCCATTTCTGCATTCTTGATTCCATAAAGGTGAATTTAGATAAACGCAGCAAGTCAATCAGGTGATACTGCCATACAAAGGCGGCATGCCTTCTGTCTTTAATTTGCTGAAGCTCTTTATCTAACTCCATTTTGGCATCAAACATCCGGTTCTTATGAACATATTTTTCATCCTTGATTTCCTGATGATCAGAAATTTTTGCCAAAGTATCTTTATGTTCTTTTTCTAATTCCGCAATTTTCTTATTATATGCTTCCTTAGCCTGTATTTTTTCCTGTTCGCAGCTTTCTTTTAATAGCTGATAATAATCTGAATCAAAGTGCGCTTTCAAATATGCAATCGCATCGTTAATCAATTTTGAAACCTCATCCTTGTTGTTTGCTTCAACGGTTTTTGCTTTTGCCAGCTGTTCATTATATTCCTTGATTCTATTTTCTTTCTCTTCCTTTTGTATACTGCGATCCCGTTTTAAAGTATCAATATTATTTTGAAGAGCAACTACACGATTGGTGCCGTCGGCTCTGAGATCATCAATCTTTTCTTGTATTTTGCCTACATAATCCTCAATGGGCTGCCGCAGTTGCTGTTCCTGTTCAGCCGTTAGGATCTTATCGTTTCCTTTCGCCATATTAATTCATCTCCCTGTTATAGATATTTCGCACTGAGTCTTAAAAGTTCTTCCTGGTTTGTCTCTTTAGTATTCACGATACCAGACAACCGCCCATTCGACATGACACCAATACGGTTTGTTATACCGAGAATCTCCGGCATTTCCGATGAAACAACGATAATTGTCTTGCCCTGTTTCGCCATATTGATAATTAATTCATAGATTTCATATTTCGCACCAACATCAATTCCGCGTGTAGGTTCATCCATCATAAAAATCTTCGGTGCGCGTTCCAGCCATTTGCCAAATATAACCTTTTGCTGATTTCCTCCGGATAGGCTGGAAATCTTATCGTCAGGCCCCATGCATTTGGTATGCATGATCTTGATTTCATTAGAAGTAGCTTTAATCATTTTAGATTCAGAAAGAGCTACACCTGACTTATACTGGTTTAGATTGGCAATTGTCGTATTAAAAGTCAAATCACCCTTCAGGAAAATACCATTCGCCTTTCGCTCTTCGGTAATCATTGCGAAACCATTCTCCATGGCCTCTTTTGCACTGCTGAAATTCATCAGCTGATTCTTGTAATAAACACGGCCTGCCGCTCTTGTACGAACACCAAAAATAGTTTCTAAAAGCTCAGTACGGCCAGCGCCTACCAGACCATATAAACCAAAGATTTCCCCTTCTTTCACATCAAAGGATATATCTTGTAAATGCGGTTCAAATTTAGTAGACAGATGCTGAATGGATAAGATGTTTTCACCCGGCGTATTGTCTACCGGCGGGAAACGGTTATCCAATGAACGGCCAACCATTGCGGATATTAAATCGTTCATATTAGCATCCTTGGTACTCTTTGTCGCAACCAATTTACCGTCACGAAGTACCGATATTTCATCACATATCTCAAAAATCTCATCCATCTTATGAGAAATATAAATAAGGGCAATCCCCTGTTCTTTTAGCTTTCTCATCATCTCGAAGAGCTTGTTCACCTCCTGCACCGTCAATGACGATGTAGGCTCATCCAGAACAATTACCTGTGAATTATAGGAAATTGCCTTAGCGATTTCACACATCTGCCGCTGGGAAACCGACATATTCCGCATCGGCTGCGTAAGATTTACAGTCATTCCCAGCTTTCTGAATAGCTCAGAAGCTTCTTTTTTCATTCTGCCTTCATCAACCACACCCAAGGAATTGACCGGATAACGGCCCAGAAAAAGATTATCAATTACATTTCTTTCCAGGCATTGATTCAGTTCCTGATGCACCATCGCGATACCATTTTCAAGGGCATCCTTAGGACCGGAAAAGCTCACTTCCTTGCCCTTTAAATAGATATTGCCCTCATCTTTCTGATAGGTACCAAACAGGCACTTCATCATGGTTGACTTACCGGCGCCATTCTCACCCATAAGTCCCATAACGGTTCCGCGTTTCACATCCAGATTGATATGATCCAGAACTCTGTTTCGGCCAAATGACTTGCTCATACCGCGTATTGATAAGACGATATCATCTTTCTTATCTGTCATTGTTCTTACTCCTCTGTTTAAAAATGCTGCATTGCCATAAATAGGTTCTTAGGGAGAATTTCTTCTCCCTAATCGCCTTTAATTAATAAATATTATTGATTTAATAAACTTGTATAAGAAGCCGCATTATCGGTCTTAACCATGTTAATAGCAAAGGCATCAAATTGGCTAGGGTTACCAAGACGGTTTGTAATATTAGATTCTGTCTGACCATCGCCGCCGATATATTCAACTTTTAGATTCAGAAGCTTGTCATATTTTTGTAATAATGGCTGATAAGTAGAACCTAAGAAATTATCTGCAGAGTTATAGATGTTCAGCCATACATTCTTTGTAGGATGAGCTGCTTCATCAAGCTGATTAGATACTGGAGCGTAAACCATTGTAGAATCCATGAAATCCTTATAGTTGTCTGCTGTAACAGCAACATTTAATGCATAATAAGAACGTTCATCAGCATTGTATTTGAAAACATCAGCACTCAGTACGTTACCTGCATCATCAGCAGTACCGATACCTGTATCGATGTCTACACCATCAAGTGCATTACGAAGAACACGCAGTGTTAAATATGCCTGTACGTCAGCATGCTGGCTGATTGTTCCGCCATAGCCTTCAGCGATAGCCGCAACAGCATCACTATTAGCATCATAACCAAAAGTAGCTACTTTATTATCTTTTGACCATGCGTTAAACATTGACATACCCATACCATCATTATTAGAAACTACGATATCAATTTGATCACCAAATGAAGAAGCCCAAGTACCGATAGCGTTACCTGCGGTTGCAGCATCCCATGTTGCACCTGCAGAGTTCTTCATTTCCTGTGAAGCAAGTTCACGAACGATATAAGTCTTACCATTGATTTCAAGTGTTCCATCTTGAACGATGGCTGTTGTTCCTTCAGTATTTGTACCGATTGGATCACTGTTAACATTACCGTCTTTATCTACGGCTGTACCTAATGCTTTACGAACACCTCTGGTACGTGCGATTGAGTCATTATGTCCGATATCGCCGATAGCCAGAACATAACCGATGATACCGTCACCATTGCGGTCAATCGTATCGATGTTCTTTTCAATGTAATCCATAACCATTGTACCTTGCAGTTCAGCACCTTGGTTCGCATCGAAACCAACATAATATGTGTCTTTGTTGAAATTCAGTGCGTTCATATCAAGTTCGCCAGTGGCGCTGCTTGATGGCTGACGGTTAAACCAAACTAACGGTTTATCCTTGTTGGCAACTTCCGCAGTACCAGGATCCGACGGGTTATCTGTCGGTTTGTCGTTGCTGCCGCAGCCTGCAACAGCAAATACCATTGCAGAAGCCATACTTACTGCTAATGCTTTTTTGAGTAATTTCATAATAAATCCTCCCTTGATTTATCCAAATTATAACTTTATCAAGGGAGGATTACCATGCGATATTATTCACTGCACTATAAAATTTCTTTGATAGCGCATACATTTTTATTCTTTTATCCATAAATAATGGAGCTAAACAGCTTAAAAATACCGATTATTTCCCAGGAAAACTTCATTTTTCATCATTAATTATAGTTACTTATTTAATCTGTGTGGTCAGGGCAATTTGGGAGCAGTTATAATACTTTCCGTCCTTTAATTCAATTTCTTTCTGCACATCATGTCCCAAGCCGGCAGCTGATGCGATTTTAAAAATCACACTCGCATACTCATCGCTGTCACATTGCACTGTTCCAAATAATTTGCCTGATTCCAAACCCTCAATACCTTGAGGGGTACCATCAATGCCCACAATTTTAATCGGCGCGGTAATTTTTTTACGCTCCAATGCATCGGCTGCCCCCAGTGCCATATCATCATTGTTGCTGATAACCAGCTCGATTTCGTTAGGGTATTCATCCAGCCATTTCTCCATCCATGCAGAGCCTTGACTTTTTTCCCAATTTCCGATGCCGCCGGTAATTTTCTCCAGCGGCACACCGCCGTCTTTTAATGTCTGAATAGACCATTCAGTTCTGATCAGAGAATCCTGATGATTCGTCTCGCCCTCAAGAAGTACATAGCTGACCTTGCCGTCATTGTTTAAATCGAGTGAGCTTGGATCTTCATTATAGGCATCTACTAAAATATTTCCCTGCAAAACAGCTGATTCCTTCGCGTCCTCACCGACATAATAAAGCTTCTCCCAGCGGTTCATGTCCTCTTCCACCGGTTCTCGATTGAAGAATACAACAGGTATATCGCCTTCCATTGCCCGATTAATAATATAAGATGCGGCTGAACGGTCAACCATATTGACACAGATCACATCAACACCTAATGATACAAAACGATCCACCTGGCTGTTTTGGGTATTTTGACTGCCTTTCCCGTTCACGATATCAAGAACGATCCGGATGCCAGTATCCTTTTCGTAGGCTTTTACCTGTTCCTCCATCTTTCGGCAGAGATTGTTAATAAAGGAATCATCCCCGCGATATAAAGTGACGCCGATGCGAAGTGTCTTTTTTTCTTCTTTTTCTATATTACTGCGGCTTTGAAAAACGATACAGCCAATTACCAGACAAAAGATGAGAATCCCTGCTGCGATGAATGAATTTTTCTTTTTCATAATGCCTCCGTTTATTCTATTGGATAAAGAATTTTTTCAAAATACTTTTCCTTCAAATCATCTTTTTCAAGATAATATGAAGCCAGTTCAATCTGTTCCCGGTCACTGCTTTTTTCAATTGCCTCAACTGCTTTCACAATGCTTAAATAACCAGCATCATATTGATTCGTCGCTATCAAGCCTTTGATGAAGCCGCGATCCATTTGATTTAAAATCTTTGTCGTACTGCCAAAACCATACAAAACAGCGATGTCTTCATAAGCCGTATGATCCGCGATTATATCAGCGGTCAAGTCCAGACTCTTTACATCTAAAGCTACGATAATTGCCCCGTCATCACATGCCGCTACTTCATCAGCCATTACCTGAGAAAAGAAATCTTCATTCTCAATAACGGGTGTATTGGGGGAGCCGCCGGGTGACATTTCATAATGATGGGCCTGAAAGCCAGCCTGGGAAATCTCCGCTAAAAGACCGTTATACACTTCTTGGTTATAACCGTAATCAAGACCTTCAGTAAACATGTAAACCGGCTTATCAGCATTATTTTCACGGACAATGGCTTCACCCAGCATTCGGCCGGCTTCATAATAATCCTGTGAGATACCGGTAATTGCCCAATCTCCCGGCAGGCTGTTGCCCATGATAATCAGCGGACTGGTTAAAACCATGTCATCCAATATCCGACGGCATTCTGCCTGCTTTAACGGCACAAATACCACTGCCTGCGAGCCATCACTGATCTCACGATTTAAAAGCTCCATCTGTTCCTCGACATCCCCTTTTTCATATAATGTGATGAAATTGACATCCACATTGTATTCATCAGCGGCTTTATCAATCCCCTTACGGAAATTCTTATAATAATCGTCATTGGTATCTTTGATTATGACGGAGACAGAATAAATGGTAGTTTCCTTTTCCTTAATAATTAAATCAGTTGAAGATAACAGAAATAAAATAATTAAAATACCGGCCATCAGTCCCCATATCAGCTTTTCCTGTCTTGTCATTTCCATAGTTGTTCACCCTTTGCGATTATCTGGCTGTAAGGAATAGCCGGAAGCCGGATCATAATTTCTGTTCCTACATCCGGTTCAGAATGAATAGTTAAGCCATATTGCTCACCAAAATAGAGTTTAATCCGCTCATTCACATTCTTTACACCAATGCCTGAACCCTTTTTAGAGGTTGTGTGAATCGAATCTGAGAATAAGCTTGCCACCTGTTCCTCAGTCATACCCAATCCATTGTCACAAACCATAAAGAATAAATCATTACCTTCACGCCAGCTCTTAATGATTACCTCACCATCACCGTCCATGAATTCCATACCGTGATAGATCGCGTTTTCCACTAATGGCTGAAGCATAAGCTTTAAGCTGGCAAGTTCTTCGCAGCCCTCACCGACCTCAATATCATAAGTAAATTTATTTTTGAAACGCATTCTTTGAATCATCAAGTAGCTGCGTACATGCTCAATCTCATCACGAACCTGAATAATACTCTTTCCTTTACTTAAGCTGATGCGGAAGAAACGTGCCAGAGCAGTTACAACTTTCACAGCTTCAGCTTTCTGCTCATTTTCAATCATCCAGACAATAATATCTAATGTATTATAGAGGAAATGCGGGTTGATCTGCGATTGCAGCGTATCAAATTCCTGCTTGCGTTTTGCCTCATGCTCGGTAACGATATCATTCATGAGTACCCTGATCTGTTTAGCCATGTTGCTGATTGAAGTTCCTAAATGCTGAATCTCATAAGAACCGCCAATATAGACCGGTGTCTGTAAATTACCTTCCTCAAGAATACCTACTGATTTTTCTAATTCCTTGATTGGATCGGTTATTCTGGAAGAGATGTATGAATTGATAAAGGTTAAAATAAATAAAATCAGGGTAATGATAAAGATAATAAATAATCTGGTTTTAATCGTATTTAAGGAGACAACATTCTTCGGTGTTACGCCTACCACCTTCCAGCCGGTATAACCGACTGATTTTACGGTGACAATTCGTTCAGCGCCTTCAAATTCCTCCAGATGATTGCCGTCCTTGTATTCGGCAGCTGCTAAATTATTCTCCATGAAACGGCCTGAATCAATCAGCTGCATCTTTGGGTGATAGAGAATTTCACCATCACTGCTGATTAGATAGACATAACCGCCGCTGCCGGTCGTTACACCGTTAAAAAGGTGAGCCAAGCTTGAATAGCTTAAATCGACAAGCAGTACACCTTGCGCGGTTGATGTCCCTTCGGTCAGTTCCACAGCTCTTGATAACGATATGACCCATTGATACTGGCTCTCATTCCCATCAAAGATGGTTTGCACATGCGGATCAGAGAAATGCTGATTTTCCGTTTTATCAAGAGCATTAGTAAACCAGCTGTCACTCTTAACATCAAGGTTGGTCTTGATTCTAGCTGCCGGCACCGCTTCAATCAACGCACCGTCTTGGGAAAACAAGGCAATATTGGCAACATCATCACGGTTATTGTCATAGAGCAGCGTGATTTCACTGTTAATAGATTCTGAGGACAAATCAGCATTCTTGACTGCCCCATAATAAAGTGAATCCGACAGCTTCATCACCGTGCGCAGATAACTCTCTACCGAACGGGCTACCTGACTGATTAAGCTTTGATTCTCCTCCATGACTGTCTGCGATACTTGACTTGAAAGCCGCCCATAGATTGAAAAAGTAATCAGCAAGCTGGCAGCCAGAGCAGTGATTGTGAAATATATAAAAATTGTACGCCGGATGCTTTGGTTATGAAATATTTTCTTTTTTTCCATTATCTGGCTCCGCGGAATTTAGTAGGTGATACACCGTATTTTTTCTTAAATACATAACTGAAATAATTCTGTTCCTGATAACCTACTTTGGAAGCAATGATATAAGTTTTATCATCTGTCTTATTTAAAAGATCAACAGCCTTATTTAATCTGACTTCTGTCAGATAGGCAATGTAAGCCTGACCGGTTTCTTTCTTAAATATGGTCGAAAAGTAAGCTGGGCTCATATGCAGATGGCGGCAGATCATTTCAACAGATAAATCAGGGTTTTGATAATTATCCATGATATACTGTTTAGCTTCCTGAATAATGTGCCGAGTTGTTACATCACGTTCATTATTGATTGCCTGATTGATTGTGAGGGTTGTATTAAAAAGCCATTCACCAAAATCATCGCGTTTTTGAAGCATATCGATGACATTCAGATATTCCAATTCACCGCCTAAGATTTCCTCAAGATTAATGTCATATTGTTGGATTACTTGGATAATTGTATTCAAAACACCAAATACATAAACCTGTTTCTGACGGTAATGAACCTTAGCGGATGCGAGTTTTTCTGCGATTCTGGCAGTGACAGCTTTTATTTTCTCATCCGGGCCAAATTTAACCGCTGCAATATATTCTGATTCGTCATTGTTGTCAAATTTCAATTTACCGCCGCCGACTGGTTCCATATCATTAATATAGATGGTGCTGCCGCCGCCGACAACTGCTTTATAACCCAGAGCTTCAACTGCTGACTGGTAAGATCGTATGATCTGTGATAAATGGCTGCAGCTGTGTCCGATGCCAATTGTTACCGGCACCTCTAAAATTCGCTTTACCTCTTTGCAGATATCGCCAAACACATCGATCAGACCGGTAATAGTATTGTCATCAAGTGCTACAATAGCTACCATCTGAGCCTCCGCCACTGACTGAAAAAGGGAAAAACGGCAGTAACTGCTTAATTTTTCCGCGACGATTTGTTTTACTGAAATTGGTATCAGCTCTTCCTCTTGATGAAGGGATAATGTTTTTTTACTTCGGTCATCACTCTTTTCTACATCAATTGCGCCAATGATCCACCGTTTAGCACCGGCAATGGGAATATCATATTCTTCCAGCTTTGATTCAATAAAAGAGACCGGCATCTGGCGGTGAACCATGTCATTAAAGAATTGTTCACGGATAATTGGCAGGCTCTTGCGGTAATTCTCCCGCAGACTGTTTACATTGCGTTTTTCTTCAATTTCTTCATCCAAACCAGATTTAATTCTTTTTAATATAGAAGTCAGTTCTTCCACATTCACCGGCTTTAAAATATATTCCGTCACATTCAGTTTAATTGCCCGCTGAGCATATTCAAAATCATCATAACCGGAAAAGATGACCACTTTTGTGGAAGGATACCGCTGTCTGATCTTCTCAGTCAGTGTCAGTCCATCCATGTATGGCATACGGATATCCGTAAGCACTACATTGGGTTCTAACAGTTCGATTTTTTCAAGTCCATCCTCACCATTCTCTGCATCGCCCACAACTTTAAAGCCCGCAGACTCCCAATCGATCTGTTTGATGATGCTTTTACGTACTTCTTCCTCATCGTCTACCAATATAATGCTGTACAAATTCATGATCCAATTCCTCTTTTCTCATTGATTTATAAAACAGACATGCAATTCTGCCTGAATCATTCCAACCCTTTTTACTCGAAATAAATATACCATAAAACCGCTTACATATCAAAATACAGCACTCATTGATCAGTATAAGCAGAAAAAACTGATGGATGAGATCAGTTTTTTAATATTTATTTAGTAAATTGCGGCAGATATTCTTTATGAGCTTCAAGCAATTCATCAAAGACAAGATTCGCTAGCTCATCTGAAGGAATCAATGGATTCATATTCAGAGCAGTAATCGCAATGTCCCGATTGCCGGTAACAGCAGCTTCGCAGACTAATCGTTCAAAGGTTTTAATTGTTTGAATTGTTCCGTTGATCTGCGGCTTCAATTCGCCGACAGCGATTGGTTTAGGACCATCAGCGGTGATAACGCAAGCGATTTCTACGGCACTGTCAGCTGGCAGATTGCTGATTGCGCCATTGTTGCGAACATTTACATATTGGATATCACCTGAATTGCTGTATAAAGATGCAATCAGGTTACACGCAGCATCACTGTAATGAGCACCGCCGCGCTGTTCAAGCTGTTTAGGTTTTACATCAAGCTCAGGATCTTTATATAATTCAAACAGCTCCTTCTCCACCTGTGATACAACTTCAGCCCGCACATGACCGGCTTGGTATTCTTCAAGCTCTTTCGCCAGCTGCTCCTTGGTAAAGAAATAATAATTATGATAAGGGCATGGTATGCAGTGCAAACCGCGGATGAAGGCTGGTGAGAACGGCAGGGCGTTGAAGTTTTTCATTGCCAGAGCATCTGATGGATCTACATGCGCATATTTCTCAATGACTTCATCGAGTACAGATTTGCCGTCAATAAATACATCTGTAGCAAAAACATGATGGTTTAAACCAGATAATTCCATTCTTACCCGCTCTGGCTCGACATTCATGATTTTAGCGATGCCGTTTACCATGCCAATCGGCACATTGCATAAGCCGATAACTCGTTTAAAATTCGTATACCGCAGTACAGCTTCGGTAACCATCCCGGCTGGGTTAGTAAAATTAATCAGCCAAGCCTGCGGACACAGCTTTTGCATATCCTTAACAATATCCAAGATGACCGGTATCGTTCTAAGCGCTTTAAACATGCCGCCCGCACCGTTGGTTTCCTGGCCGATCATGCCATGGCTTAATGGAATCCGCTCATCCTTAACGCGTGCCGGCAGCAAACCAATACGCATTTGAGTTGTAACATAATCAGCATCCTTTAATGCTTCACGGCGATCCAGAGTTAGAAAGATCTTCATCGGCAGACCCGCCTTTTCAACCATGCGTTTCGCTAATGCGCCGACAATTTCCAGCTTTTCTCTGCCTGCTTCAATATCAACAAGCCAAAGCTCACGGATCGGACATTGTTCATAACGCTTAATAAAGCCTTCCACAAGTTCTGGTGTATAACTGCTTCCACCGCCAATCGTAACTACCTTAATTGCCTTTTTCATAACTTCTCCTCTCTATGGTTTCATACACACTGATAAATTCTTCTGCCAGAATGCCGAATGACTCAGCGGACATTAACTGATCTTCGGCGTGAACCAGCAATAACTGAAAGGCTAGCTGATCACCAGATGCTTCCTGCTGAATCAATGCCGCATGAGCATGATGACCTTCTAAGAAAATAGCCTGTCCTTGCTGAATCAAGTCTTTAGCTGAATCATAATGACCTGCCTTTGCCTCCTGAATCGCCTCAATATAGAAAGATCGGGCACTGCCAACGGCTGAAATAATCTGAAAACAAGTTAATTCTAAACCTTCCATCTTATTCTCCAATCAGCTTCAGTGCCTGTTGGAAGACACCCTTGCCATCCATTGATCCATACATCCGCATATCGATTGAAGCCATCGGTATACTCGGATATTGCTGCTGCAGCTTTTGAAGATGGAAACGTACCTGCGGTCCCAATAATACACAGGCGGCAGATGGAATCATGGCTGATGCTTCAGAAAGTCCATAAGCGTCGATATTACACGCAACCCCCTCAGCTTCAGCAGCTGCCCGCATTTTAGTTACTAGCATACTTGTACTCATACCAGCGGAACATAATAAGACAATATTTTTCATAAATTTCTCTCCTCTTGCTTCACAGGACAGTTCCTGTTTCTATGATATTATTATATCATTATATTCTTTTATTTCAATCATTATATTCTTTATAAATTATAAATCATACATTTATGACAAATTTAATAAAATAGAGTATAATATAATAAATGAAAAGGAGTATTCTTTATGGACAAGAAATCAAAAATCCCTTTATATATGACTGTATTAGAAATATTGAAAGAGCGGATCATAACCGGTGAATATGGACTGCATACCTTTATGCCAACTGAAAATGAATTAGAGAAAGAATTTGATGTCAGTAAGATTACGATCAGAAAAGCAATCGGCATGCTTGAAAATGAAGGCTTTGTGAGTAAGAAAAGCGGTTCTGGAACTAAGGTTATCAGCAATGGATTATATAATATCCTCACTCGATCACAGCCATTTTCAAAAACATTGACAGATGAAGGCTATGTATTCAGAAGAGAGAATACGAAGGTAACCCGGATTTCATTGGAACCGCAGGATGAGCTTTATCAATACTTCGGCAGTGAATGTTACAAAATCACCAGAAAATACTTTTTGGATGGTGTTCCTTATATTTATTACACGCATTATCTGTTAGGGGAAATGAAGCTGGATGAGGTATCCGATGATGAGCGTTTTTCCATTTATATGCAGATGTATAAGAATCATCGCATGATTTCACACTTTACAGATGAATTTTATATTGACTATCCTTCTACACAGATTCTTGAAGAGCTGAAGCTTAAGGAAGGTCCGACGCTTGGCAGAAAGCGCACGACTTATGGCATTAATGGTGAAGTGCTTGAAATATCATACTCACAATACAATACACGGATGCATAATTACGTGATTAATTTTGATGTATAAGAGATTCAACTGCCTGTAAATGGCAGTTTTTTTATTTAAAATAATAAAAATGCTGTCGGCAAACTGCAGTGCTATGACATACAGCTGCAGCTAACAGCATTTTTACTAATTCGTTAAGAAAATTGTTCCTATAATGGCATGGCACAGCCGTCAGCCCGTGGATCACTGCCGCCAAATAAAACACCATTTTCCTTTATTTCGATTAACTGTGAAGCGCCTGAACACTCATAAGGCTCAATTACTTTAAGCTCATGTCCCATGGCTTGTAATTGCTTCAGCTTCTCTTCACCAATCTGTTTTTCTATTTTTAATACATTTGTAATACTGCCGCATGGATTGCTGGACTGAGCATCTGCCCATTTAGCGGTTTCTAATGCAGATTGCACATCCATGCCAAAATCGATGACATTGCATAAGGTCTGCATGTTCCACTGCGGCTGATTGTCGCCGCCCGGTGTATTGCCGACCCAGCGCAGATTCCCCTGATTATCAGTTACCATATAAGTAACTAATGTGTGCATTGTTTTTTTATGCGGATGCAGACAATTAGGATGACCTTCTGTCAAATTGAAACCTGAACCTAAACGGTTATTCAGCAGGATGCCGCAGCCCTCAATTTCCTCACCAGATCCCCAGGATGCCGAAATGCTGTGTATAAAGGAGACTGCATTGCCTTGACTGTCGACAACCACAAAGCTTGTCGTGTGTCCCTTTTCGTTAAATGGGATTTCATCAATAATTGGCAGTGAACGATCCATGCGAATCGCGGAAGCCTGCTTTTTCGCATATTCTTCAGATAAGATCATATCAATAGGATTATTCACAAATGATGGATCACCAAAATAACGAACCCGGTCATTAAAGGCAAGTTTTTTTGCTTCCACCATCAAATGAATGGCTTCAGCTGATTCAGGCTCTAGTTTTGAAAAATCAAATTGATTTAAGATATTCATTTCTTCAAGATGAATAATGCCTTGTGATACCGGCGGTGTTTGGAAAACCCGATAATTGCGGTAAGGGACTGAAATTGGTTCAAGAATTTCTGATTTCATTGCCTTTAGATCTTCCAGCTTAAATAAACCGCCATGTTTTTCAGAATGTTTAACTAATTTTTCTGCAAGCTCTCCTTCATAAAAAGCATCGCGTCCTTGTTCTGCGATAATACGCAATGAATGAGCATATTCAGGATTATAATATAATTCTCCAGCCGCCAGCGGTTCATTGTCATTTTTTAAGAACCGCTTCCGCAGCCCTTTGAAACGTAAGATTTTATCATAATCAGTATGCAGATGGCGAGCCACCTTTTCGGATACTGGACAGCCATTTTCAGCCAGATCAATAGCGTCCTGACATAGATCAGCAAAACGCATCGTACCAAATTTATCTAAAGCAAGCAGGCAGGCATCAACTTCCCCTGGCACTGCTGCCGATAAAATGCCGTCATTAGGTATATGGTTCATGCCATGACTTTTGAAGTAATCAATTGTCGCCTGTTCCGGTGCCGCGCCAGAGCCGTTAAGCGCACTGATTTTTTTACTGGCCGCATCATAATACAGTAAGAATACATCGCCGCCAAGGCCGCACATATCGGGGAGTACGACGCCGCTTGTATTAGCCATGGCAACTGCCGCATCCATCGCGTTGCCGCCTTTTTTTAATATATCGATTCCTGTTGAGGATATCAACGGATGAGCGGAGGCCACCATGCCCTTTCTGCTCATCACAATACCTCGATGTTTCATAAATTCACCTTCTTTTCATCTACTGCTGATTCAGATTTTTTTGTGCTTCTTCAACTTCTTTCATACGCATTTTCTCTGCGATTTTAAAGAACGGATAGTAAATCGCAATGGATATCAGCAGACCGCAGAAAGCCCAGACAGCGGCTGGAATATTTCCGCCTGTTGAGAGATATGCGCCAATTACCGGCGGCATGATCCATGGTACAAGAGCTACCGGACGGCCGATAATATTAAAGAACATTAAGAAGTAAGTACCAATAACTAAAACTACATCAACTAAAACAAATGGTATCATCATAACCGGGTTCATAACGATAGGGAAACCAAATGTTACTGGTTCATTAATATTAAAGATACCTGCCGGCAAAGCCAATTTACCAAGTGTGCTGAAAGATTTTTCTTTTGAACGTGTCATCAGCAGTACAAGACCTAAAGTTGCTCCGGCACCGCCCAGCGATACAAACCATGGGATAAAACCCGTAGCTGTAATATAAGGGATTGGATTGCCAGCCAGATATGCTTCTGAGTTAGCAGTGATGAAAGTGGTAAAAATAGGCACACCCACTGCGTTGAGAATAGACTGACCATGGATACCTACGCACCACAGCAGCTGTGAAACAACCATATAAACTAAAATACCAGGCAATGTATTCAATGCGAATACAAGCGGAGAGAATAATTGCGTAACTAACTCTGGAATATTTAAACCAAAGACACAGCTCAGCGTCCAAAGAATTGTTAATGCGACAGCACCTGGAATCAAGGCAGAGAAAGACTTAGAAACAGCTTCCGGCACACCTTCAGGGAAGCGTATGATCCAGTTTTTGCGGACAAACAATTCTAAGATTTTAACAGCGAAGATTGCAACAACGATGGCCGTAAAAATACCCTTTGAACCAAAATACGTGGTTGACATTGCAAATTCACTGTCAATCTGAAGCATCATGAAACCGATAAATGATAGAATACCTCCCATCAATCGATCTTGTTTAAATTCTTTCGCCAAATTATAACCAACTGAAAAAGCTACATATAAAGCGATGATCCCCATTGTCATTGTGTTAGGAACACCCAACATCGCTTTATAAGGTTCAATAAATTTCAGCCATGCATCATTTGGAAATTGCTGGATGATAATAAACAGGCTTCCGAAAATTGTGAAGGGAACAGTTGCAACCATGCCGTCTTTTACACCGACAATGTAAGGATTCGCCCCTAGTTTAGCAAATATAGGCGCAACTTTCATCTCCATAAAGTCCATGAATTTTTTCATTTTTCCATCTCCTTTGAAAGTTTCATTCACTTTCCTTTATCTGCTGACATCATAACATAATAATGTTTACTTGTAAAGATTATAATGTTATATATTTATAAAATATAGAATATAATGTTAGACCGTGATCTTTATAAACAAAAAAAGATGACCTATTAAAATAAGTCACCTAAAATTTCATTTATTGATTTCTGAACAGCTAATGGATAACCGCTTTAACATTAGTTTTTTCTCTATGATGCGCCCATAGTCTTGTTAAATATGGCAATGCAAAGGTTGTGATAACCAGCGCTAAAGCACATTGGGCCGTTGCTGATCCGACATATGGCTCAAATGCTGGATTTATTTGCGCAGCTAAATAAGGCAGTGACAAACTGACTCCTGATAAACCACATGACGCAATTGCCGCATGCCCCGGCTGTTTCAGTATCAAGCAATCAAAAAGCAAAGCAGGAATCAGTGAAAGAAGTAATGTACACCCGCATAAAAGCAAACCTTGAAAGCCACATTCAAACATTGTTATCAATGAGATATTGGTTCCAAACGCAAATCCTGCCAATGGTATTAAACATTGGGTACCATCTTTAAACATTTCTTTAAACTCACTGTCTAATAAATTGCAGCCTATCCCCAGCAGCAAGGGAAGCAGCATAGCCAGAAGACTATTAATCAGATTCCCTTGGCTAGAAAAGCTAAATAGCAGTAAGGCAATATTGGGCAAACCAATCAATGTCATTAAACCGAAATTCGCTTGATCAATAGAATCGCCTAATTCATTAACAATACTCAAATAAAGAGCCGAATTACAGCTCATATATGCAGTTATCCAAGCCAAAGAGCTGATTTGAAAAATGCCCTCTGCCGGCATATAACGCAGCATAAAAGTGCCGAATATAAAGTAGAGAAGCAATTTAAACAAAGCTAACGGCAAGCCGCGTTTTGCTACTTTTCGGATAGTTATAAAATCCATCTGAGTACCCGTAAAAAACAACATTAAACCAATAATCGTCATCAGACCGCTTTTAGTAAAGGTTACCGTAAAAGGATCGCCAATTGCCAGTAAACCCGGACAAAATGTATTACATAACGCGCCAAGGAATACTGGCACCAGCATCATGCCTACCGGAATCCGTCTGATTAAAGCCGCAGCTTTCATTATTCAGTATAAGTCAGATCTTCACCGTTACTGGCTATTACTTTTGCGAAATAATCAAATGAATCTTTCTTATAACGGTCAAGACTACCTTCTCCGTCATTATTACGATCTACATAAACAAAGCCATAACGTTTTCTCATTTCACCAGTACCTGCTGATACAATATCGATTGGCCCCCAGTAAAGATATCCCATGATTTCGCATCCATCTTCAATTGATTCCTGAACCTGTACTAAGTGATCATGAATATAACGTTTTCTGAAATCATCCTGAATTTTACCATTTTCATCAACTGCTTCATCTAAGCCGATACCGTTTTCCACAATAAACAGCGGCAATCCATAGCGGTCATTCAAATCATTGCATACAAAGCGAAGTCCCTTAGGATCAACCGGCCAGCACCATGGTTCAGGTGAAGTCTCTTTTAAATATGGATTATTTAAACCGGCAGAACCACCAGTATCTACCCGAATCGCAGCATCCTTGTGATATACAGTAGAACGATAATAGCTGAATGCGATATAGTCAGAAGTAAAGTTAGCAATCGTATTTAATTCGTCTTCACTCATTTCTACATGTACATCATTTTCTCGCCAAATACGTTTTACATAACCAGGATATTGACCTTTACACATAACGTCAAGGAATAAATAGTGTTTCCGTCTATGATCAACTACACCTAAAATATCATCTGGATCACAAGTATATGGGTAAGTTGCAATATGTGATAATGAAAGCATGCAGCCAACCTTCATTTCTGGATCAATCTCATGTCCCAGCTTCACGGTTTTCGCATGAGCTACAAACAGATAATGAGTAGCCTGATAGAGCTGCTGCATTGTCAGATCAGCATTCACCCGTTCTGTATTTTTAGGGTTGATATCTAAGACACCGCCGGCAGCGAAAGGCATTCTAAAAATATTATTCACTTCATTGAAAGTCATGTAATATTTAACTTTACCCTTATAACGATTGAACACAACAGTTACATAGTTCATCCAGAAATCGATCATTTTTTTATTTAGCCAGCCGCCGTATTCAGTTAATAAATGCAGCGGCATTTCATAATGGCTTAATGTGATAACCGGCTCCATCCCCAGACGAATCATTTCATCAAATAAATCATCATAGAATTTCAACCCAGCTTCATTTGGTTCTGCTTCGTCACCATTAGGGAAAATACGTCCCCAAGAGATGCTTGTACGGAAAGCCTTAATGCCCATTTGATGCATATATTCCAAATCCTCATGATAGCGGTGATAAAAATCAATCGCTTCATGGCTCAAATAATTTTTATTTGGTACTAAAGCTGGTTCCCATTTAGAACCATTCCATTTTAAATCCGGCTGATTCATAATGCCAACTAATACATCTGTCACATTTAGCTTTTTACCGTCTTCCAAATATGCACCTTCAATCTGATTTGCAGCAACCGCGCCGCCCCATAAGAAATTTTCTGGAAATCTTTTTGCCATTTTTACGCCTCCTCGTTTAAATAATCACCATTTGTCTCAATTACTTTTTTATACCAATCAAAACTCTTCTTTTTCTTACGCTCATAAGTACCGTTGCCTAAATCATCAGCATCAACATAGATAAAACCATAGCGTTTGCTCATCTGGGAAGTTGAAGCACTTACAATATCAATACATGCCCATGATGTATATCCCATACACTCTACACCTTCATCGATTGCTTTCGCGATTTCGATAAAATGATTTCTGAAATATTCGATCCGGTAATCATCTTGGATACTGCCATCCTCTTCAACTTTATCATAAGCTCCGATACCATTTTCTACGATCCATAATGGCTTATGGTAACGATCATAGAGGTCGATGAGTGAAATTCTTAAACCAACTGGATCTACCTGCCATCCCCATTCTGATGTAGGCAGATAAGGATTTTTTACACCTGTTACTAAATTACCGCCGACCTTCTCACGCTGTGCGGCATGAATGCTTTGTACCATGCTCATATAATAGCTGAAAGAAATAAAATCAACTGTGTGCTGTTTCAGAATTTCCGCATCGCCTTCAATCATTTTTATATCAAAATTACGTTTTTTAAAATATTGTTTAATGAATAAAGGATATTCACCTAATACTTGAACATCAGTATAGAAGAAATTCATTCGATTATCCTTTTGAGCCAGATAGATATCTTCTGGATTACAAGTTTCAGGATAAGTCAATGTCTTTGTTACCATGCAGCCAATCTGTGAACCAGGGATAATTTCATGTCCATATTTCACAGCTAAAGCACTGGCAACAAACTGATGATGAAGCGCCTGATAAATTGCTTCTTCAGCTTGATCTTTATTTTCATATTTTTCCTCAACAACACCGACAGTTGTGAAAGGATGGCGGAAAACTGAATCAATTTCATTGAATGTCAGCCAGTATTTTACTAAATCTTTGTAACGATTAAAGCATACTTTTGCGAATTTCACAAACATGTCTACAACTTCTCTTGAAACCCAGCCATCAAATTCATTAACTAAATAAAGCGGCATTTCATAATGAGATAAGGTAACTAATGGTTCAATATTGTGAGCACGCAATGTTTTAAATAAATCTTCATAATAAGCTAACCCAGCTTCATTAGGTTCTGCTTCATCCCCATTTGGGAAAATTCTTGTCCATGCAATCGATACGCGCAGTGTTTTAAAACCCATTTCGCCAAATAATGCAATATCTTCTTTATAATGATGATAAAAATCAATACCTCGTCTTTTAGGATAATATGTGTCATCCTGCGTTTCCATCGCTAATTTAATATCTTCAGGTCCTGTATGCCATTGGCTCTTATAATCTTTAACATCAACATGAGGTTTATAAGACGCCACATCAGCAACACTCATGCCCTTACCATCCAGGTTCCAAGCCCCTTCACATTGATTAGCAGCTATTGCGCCGCCCCATAAAAAACCTTTTGGAAATTGTATAGTCATAAATCCTCCTTTAACTAAAGGGGCAGATAACTGCCCCCTGCTTATTAATTAAGTTCTTTTTTAGCCTGCTTGTTTGACATTAAAACAAATGGTGTATAAACAAGGGCACCCACAGCTATAATAATCAGCTGAACGACAACTCCCTGCCAGCCATGACCAACAAATGCACTGACGATGACTGGGAAACCAAATGGCACGTCGACAATATTACATGGCAGGAAACCAATATTTGTGAAGAATAAAAGTAAACCGGTTGCGATACCACCATTCAGAATGAATGGAATTGCATACGTAACATTTAATACTAATGGCAAACCGAATACTACCGGCTCAGAAATACCGAATAAAGCTGGTACAAAGCCTAATTTAGCAACCGCACGTTCATCATCGCGCTTAGAGAAAATTAACAGTGAAATTACTAAGGATAATACTAATCCTGCACCACCGACAACGATAAAGGAAACTAAAGAACCATAAGTGATTGGCTGATTTGGAATCTGCCCTGCACTTGCAGCTGCAATATTAGCTGCAATAGCACTAGCGATAAGTGGATTACGAATTGGTGTAATAATCATATTGCCATGTACACCAAGGAACCAGAATACTTGAGCGATTGTAAATAATGCAATCGCGCCTACCGGACTTTGGAATACAGCTTCAAGCGGTGCTTGAACAACTTCATAAATCCAGTTATTCAAATATGAACCAGTCATAAGATGGAATACAGTACCGATTACTGATGTAACTACTAAGGTAATTAAAATTGGCACTAGAGTATTGAAGCTCTGTGCAATAGCATGAGGTACTGAAGCTGGCATTTTGATTTTAATTTTTTCTATTTTCATTAATGCGCTGAATAACTCAGATACCAAGATTGCGACAATCATACCAATGAATAAACCCTGCGCGCCGATAGCCGCACCAGGCAGACCAGCAGCGGCTGCGGTAGCACCTTCAACAACAACGGATACTGTCTGCGGTACAACACAAATGTAACCAGCTAAACATGCAATCGCGCAGATATATTCAGGAACTTTATTCTTTCTGGCCATTTCTACACCAATCAAGAATACGATTGGCAATGCCATAATTGATAAGGTTGCAAAGTTAATGGCGGTAAAAGCCGGACTCAGACTTGCCAGTGATGGAATAAATGCTGCTAAGCCTGTTGTGGTTGAACACAATAATGTATTAAATAATGTAGCGAATGAACCAACAATAATGAATGGCATGAATGTTGTGAAAGCATTTTTAATAGCACCTAGATATTTATTATCATCAACCTTCTCGGCAACTAGCATCAAGCCATCTTCAAATTTTTCTGAAAATTTAGCCATTATTTCCCCTCCACTAACGCTTCTGCCTGTTTCAGTACAGCAGCACCGTCGCAGCGGCCATAAGCAACAGCATCAATTACCGCGATTGGCGCAGCATCACCTACGATTTTAGATACCTTACGCTGAATATGACGAACTTGTGGTCCTAATAACAATACATCAAAGTTACCTAATTCATCTTCGATCTGCCCCTGTTCAACAGCCCAAATCTTATAATCTTTACCCTGTTTTGCAGCTTCATCCTGCATTTTTGATACTACTAAACTTGTTGACATTCCCGCACAGCAGGCTAACATAATTCTCATCCTTCTAAATCCTCCTTTTTAATTACTTTTGAAAGTAAACGATAAATATTTAAAAATTCCTCTGCCTGATCAATCATAATCATGGCTGTTGTGAGATGATCCTGAGCATGAACCAGTATTAAACTTAGTTCACTTTTTTCTCCTCTGGCTTCACCCTGGATCAATTCCGTCTGTGTCTGATGAGCTGACTTTAAGTCCTCTCTAGCTTCTTTGATCAAACTAACAGCTTCATCAAAATTGAAATCACGAGCTTCCTCAATAGCCATCAATGATTTTGATTTTGAGTTGCCAGCGTTTAAAATCAAAGTGAATGCTGTTTCATACGTATCCATGCGATTCCTCCTTGCTTTCAAATGTCTGCAGTCATTTGTTACAACTACATAATAAAGGAGAGTGCCGTTTCATTCCATAGATGTTTTTTCCGTTTACCAATGCGGAAATAAATTATTGTATGCGGAAATTATGAATTAGGATGAAATAATGCCCTCAAATGCTATATTTAAAATAATTACGGCTTGTAATCTATGGTATTATGTAACTAACAATGTCTATGAAATGGGGAAACGTATATGAAAAAATATGTAATTGCCTTTTTAATCTGTATTTATACGACAATATTAGTACCAATTTTAATTTCTGATATACCTGATTCAGTTAGTACGCTTTTAAATATTGCCATGATTGCCGCTGCAGTTTTAGGTATTCTCTGCATGATTGCATTATTTAAAAGCATCAAGGAGATACTCCAGACGCCTAAACAGCAGGATGAATTAAATAATCTTGCCTTGTTGCTGAAAATCGCTGTACTGCCTGTCTATGCTTATACCACGCTGATTGGTATCGGTGCCGGTACGATTATGGTGATCTTCCCCGGCATGATATTCCTACTGCCTTTAATTTACGCCATAGTGACAACTTTGCTGTGCTTCCTATTAGTCATTACCTCAAGTTATTCAATTGCCTGCATCTATGTTCACTATCGAAATGGTATCTTCTCACTTAAAAAGACTATCCTGCATGTGATTTTACAAGTAATCTTTTTTATCGATGTGATTGATTATATTTATTTATTCTTCAACATCAGAAAATGCCGAAAAGAGTTAATTGATTTTGCCTAAAATAAAAGATATTTGCTTGAACATGTAAATTCAGACAAATATCTTTTTCAATTATGTATTATAATTCATCTTCAATTGTTTTAAATATCCTCATCATTGTTGAGTACCGCTTTTCATGCAGCAATAATTTAACATAATCCTTACTGGTAAGCATTTTACTTGTTAAGGTATAGAATTTTTGAAGATCACGATTCTTATTTTTTTCAATAGAGAGTAAGAAAACCAACTGTACTTTCTGTTTATCCCAAAGAATCGGCCGTTTCAGCAATGCTACACAAACAAAGGTTTCATCAGTACAAACACGGTATGGATGAGGAATCGCAATCAGATTGCCGAATTCCGTCACTGCTTTCTTTTCACGAAGCAAAACTAACTCTTTAAAATTGCGCGGAACCTTACGGTAGTTACGAATCCGCATGGTCATATAGTCAATGACTTCATCCTTACTTTTCGCAGGGACATTGACAAAAAAGAGGTTAGGATCAAAAAATCGTTCAATTGAATTTTTTGATGAAATACTCAATAGCCGCTTAACCTTGTTTTCATCCCGCGTTTCCATGAAATACTGAACACGGATAATCGGTACTGGCAGCTTTGCCTGAATCGGTACGGTACTAATCACAAAATCGATATCAGTAAAATCAATCTTTTCAATATTCATCACATCACAGGTAATCAGCTTGTTAATATATTTCCCAAACTTATCTCGGTATTGATATTCCAGCAGCTCAGCCGTTCCCCGGCCTGTACTGCATACCATTACAATATTCTTGCGGTCAATGGTTTCACGCTTACGCTCTAATGCCAGATTGATATGCAGGGCGATATAGCCAATTTCATCTTCACTAATTTCCTTGTGATACAATTCCTTTAAAGGCACACAGGCCGTAGTCGCAATCATGAAGGCCAGCATATAATGCGTCTTAATCTCCTTCAGCAGCGGGTTGCGCATATTTAGATCATACTGCAGCCTGCTTTTTAACGGAATCAAATGCAAAGCGAGGACAAGTCTTAAATTCAGATCCTGACTTAGCTCTAAATTCATCTCTTCATCTGCTACCTTAAGCATTTCATTTACTGTTTCAAACATTTCTTCATCGACAACTAGGTTAGCTTCCTCTGCAGATTTAATCATACGCTTGCCTAACAGATGAATCATAATATAACCGCATTCACTTTTAGGAACTGTAATTGAGAATTCTTTTTCAATAACATTAACAATGCGTAAAGCCAATTCATAGATTGTTTTATGCGTCTCAATCTCTTCCAGCTGTTCCACTTCCATCGGCACATAATTGCCTGTTTTAATTCGCTGAACAGCGATGTAAATATGCGTTGCCAGATTATTAAAAGCAAAATCTGACATATGATAATTCTCTTCCTCAAACAAGAGTTCAAGGATTTCAGAAATTTTTTGCAGCTGACTGCGCTGAAGCACGGCTTCGCCATCTTCGCTTTCAAATATATTGGATAGATAGTTAGAGATACAAAGCCGCAAGTCAAACTCACTGCCCTCGATTTTCATTCCATAATAAGGACGCTGAATCAATTTTAAATTATTCTTTTCCAATATCTCACGAACAGTTTTCAAATCTTGAGAAATAGTGCTTTGACTCGTATAAAGCAAATCACAAAGCTCTTCAATTTTTACATAATCATCATGCGCAAGCAAATATTCAAGGATGAATTGAACACGCTGCTGAGGTGTTACCGGCTGTACAGCTTCTTCAGCATCATCTTCTGCCACCAGCGCATTATATTGTTCACGATTCAAAACATGAAGCTGATAACCATACTTAGGCTTCGAAACTAATTCGATTCCCTCTTTATATAACTCCTCCGCAAGAATTTTCATTTCTGAACGGATTGTCCTATCTGACACATTAATTCTGCCGGCAATATATGAAGCAGTTGTATAATCTTCTTCATTGAGATATTTCATAATCTGCCGCTGTCTATTCGTTAACATATATCCACCACACCTTCAGTTACCTTTAGTTAATCATAACAGGTAATCAAAGCGTTTTCAAATACTTTACGAAACAGAAGCTTTTATTATCGTTAAATTTACATTACCATTTTTCCTCAGCAAAATAATATTTCTAAACTTATACACCTAATTCGATTGTTGCCAGCATTTCATGATAGTATATGGGATTCAGTTTCTTTTTCATCCAACCAAGCCTGCTTTCATCCTTCATCAGAATCGCTCCCAGCATTTCATAGCATGTATTAAAAATCATCCACATATCATCCAGCTCTTCATCAAGATTCAAGCGATGCATTGCATCTAATACATAACGCACACATTCAGCTTTGCATTCCCACTGACTGTCATCAATTTCATATATATCTTGTTCCAATAAAGCCAAGACTTCCTCACTGAAATTGTAATAATCTCTGCTCTCCAATTCATCAATAGCTATAGAATACTTTCTGATGATTTGATTTAACCGCTGTTTTAAAACAGTCTGCGGATCATTTTCGGCCAAGAGCTGCAGCTTATATTTTACAGCCCGCTGATCTGAAACAGAAAGCAGTATTTCTCTTAGCTTTTGTGTTGATAAACGATTAATCAGTTTACTTAAATCATGCTGCTGGATCATTTCAGCACCTTCTTCCACAGCATATAAGACCGCTGCCATATGCTTACAATAACCCATCTCCTGACCATAAATACAATCACAATTCATGATCAGCTCATCATTCTCAATTTCAATATTAACCTCATACTCATTGCCGCTGTCACTTTGAACAACAGCTTCATAACCATGTGATGTCTGCATGAGTTCTAAGACATTCCCATTCTCATAATATGCCAGGCCGCGGTCTAACGTTTTTAATGTAAAATATTTTTGCCAATCCATATAATATCCTCCTTTTTATGCTTACAGTATAGTACCAAATATCACACTATTTATGTAAGGATATGACCAAATTAAATAAATTAACAAATATAATTTCCTAAAATAGTTTTTTCTGTCTTAATTCATATAAATTACATATCTTTTAGCTCTTTGGATATTGTTCTTTCCATATTACTTTGCTATAGTTGATATGCGTATATTTATCATTTAATTCTCGTAACGCCTATTTCTGCTTACAAATGATATTCTCATAAATTAAAGACCAAGGTTGGACCTTTCTATTAAGGGCCGGAGGAAATATGAAAAAGGTTGAAATAAAACAGAATAATACAACGATTAATAAGGTTACTCTTGCAGGAACAATCTCTTTACTTGCTTTGTTACTATTATTTCTAGTTGTAACGCTCTTCAGCACAAACAGTTTGGCTTCTCAAATAACATTGCTGACTGAGCACCCTTTTACCGTAAACGGTGATATCAGTGATGTTAAAACTGATCTCGCATTAATGCGGATTCGCACCGAACGTCTGCAGTCATATAATCAGCCTGATGATATCGTTCTTGTAAGCGAAGCCTTGGAAGATATTTATATCGATATGGAAAAGCTGCTTAATGAAATAGCTGAATTATACCTAGGCCCGGATGAAGATATCCGGGCTTTAAGCGATACTTATGAAGAGCTCAAAAATGCTCATCATCAATTTTTAGCATTCTCTAAGCTTACCAGTTCATCAACAAATGAAATAGCTGAATATGAAAAAACTTATCTTTATCCGCTCTATGACACCTTTGATGCTGATGCGACCCGAATATTAACCTATGTCCGCAGTACGCAGCAAAGTATTTTCACTTCCGCAAATCAAATCAATAAGATGACAGTAATCTGGTCATGTATTATAATTGCCGCTACGGCAGTTGGTTTATTTTACTTTCAGTCATTGATCAGAAAAATGAGTCAGCGCCTCTATCAGAAAAACAATCAATTTGAAGTACTGGCTGAAACAATCGATGAATCATTTCTAATCTTTTCTAAGGAAAGAGAGGATTGTGATTTTGTATCAAGCAATACAGAGAAAGTCATCGGCATTCAAGCTGACCAGCTGCTGGCTGACCGCTCATTGATATATAATTACATGAGCAAAGAAACGGCTGAAGAATTAAGAAATACGATGTCAATTAAGAACGACGGTTCATGGGACAGTGCAATTGAGTTTTATAATCCACAAAAAATTGAACCACGCTGGCTGCAGCTTCGTTGTTATCAGGTGGGTGAAGATGAGAATGCAAAATACATTATGACACTTACTGATCATACCGAGGAAAAACGTGCTAACCAAGCGCTTATGGATGCGCTGATCAGTGCGCAAAAGGCTAATAATGCAAAGAAAGACTTCCTTTCACGCATGAGTCATGAAATTCGTACACCTATGAATGCAATTATTGGTATGACAACAATAGCTGCAGCTTCGATTGAAGACCGCGGCCGCGTTGAAGATTGCCTGGCAAAAATCAGTTATGCTTCCAAACATCTGTTGATGCTGATTAATGATGTTCTGGATATGTCCCGTATTGAAAGCAATCATATGAAAATTAATACTGAACCGTTTGAACTTTATCAATTTTTAAATAACTTTGTTTCTGTCATTTATCCGCAGGCAGCCAATAAGGGGCTTGAATTCACTGAAAAAACGTTGGGCTTTACAGATCATACAACTTACCTAGGTGATCCATTGCGGCTGAATCAGATTTTATTTAATTTAACTTCTAATGCTATAAAATTCACTCAAAGCGGCGGGAAAGTCAGCTTAGAAGTCAGTCAGCTGCCACTGCGCGGCAAAAAAGTGTGGCTGCGATTTATTGTATCAGATACCGGTATCGGCATGGATGAACAAGGTTTAAAGAATCTTTACACCCCTTTTGAACAGGCTAATGCTTCAATTGCAGGCAAATATGGCGGTACTGGGCTTGGTATGTCAATAACGCAAAATTTAGTCTCCTTGATGGGCGGTCATATTAAGGTTAAGAGTAAACCCAATGAAGGTACTGCCTTCACGGTTGAATTACCGTTTGAACAAAGTAATGTTGATTTACAGCCATTACAGGAATATGTCTTAGAATCGCTGAAAGTGCTGGTAGTTGATGATGAGCGTGATATTTGCGAGCATACTGTTTTATTGCTTAAGAAAATGAAAATCAATGCTGAATGGGTGCTCAGCGGTAAAGAAGCTGTCGAAAGTGTGGTACTGGCACAGAATAATGGAAACAGCTTTGACATCTGTTTTATTGACTGGAAAATGCCGGAGATGGATGGTTTAGAAACAGTACGGCAGATACGCGAGAAAATTGGTCCTGATACACCTATTATTATCATATCCGCCTACGATTGGTCAGATATTGAAGAAGAAGCACGCTCAATGGGTGTTAATGCATTTATAGCCAAGCCGATGTTTCAGTCATCGATATATAATGTTCTTGTAAATGTCACACATGGAGCATTTGGCAGAAGTACCGCCAAAGCAAATACTGAGCAAAATTCTTTAAAAGGCAAGCGTTTATTATTGGCTGAAGATAATGAATTGAATATGGAAATTGCCACAACCTTACTGAGCATGAATGGTGCCGATGTTGAAGGGGTGCCAAATGGTAAGGAAGCTGTCGAAAAATTTATGCAGATGGAGCCTTACTATTATGATGCGATTTTAATGGATGTCCAAATGCCGATTATGAATGGCTGTGTGGCTACAAAACATATCCGTGCATGCGGCCGCCCTGATGCTGAATTTATACCTATCATAGCAACTACCGCTAATGCCTTTACTGAAGATGTCGCCACCGTTATGGCTGCCGGAATGAATGCCCATATCGGCAAACCCATTGATATTAAGCAGCTATGCGAGGTATTAAACAGATTGTGCAGACAGCGATAATAAAAGTAAAATCTAAAAGCTCCAACCGGAGCTTTTTAATTTAAGTAACAAGTTTGCGTCAAAAAAGATTCTGCCAAACCTGACAGAATCTTTTATAACTCTTCCCTATGATTAATTATAACGTAATACTTTTTTATCCCCTTCACATTCAAAGTGAAGTCTAGCGCTCTCATCTTTGGTAATTTTAACATAATCATTGCCATTATAATCACCAAAATCAATCACAAAGCCTAATTTTTCAACTCTGCCAAAGATATGGCAAACAACCTTTCCCTGATACATAAACACTACCTGTATCATATCCTCACTAGTAGATTCCTTGATATTATCCCATTTATAACCAATAATATCATAGATGAACTCCTTTTGAAGATAAGGTGTAAAACTGTATGCTTCATCCCATTCAAAAGGAATCAATTCTTCAACATTCTCTTCAGTTTGATTTAATTCACTTAAAGCGTGTGACAGCTGCGACGCATTTACCGTCCAGATTTCATCATGTTTACTGCAGCCGCTGACTAATAAAAGAACTGCTAGTCCCTTAATCAACAATTTCCGTGTCGTAACCATAATTCATCACCTTGAAGCATTTACTTTCCAGCAAATCGCCATAATCTTCTCTAGGCAGATTGAATCGATAATAATGATCATAATCATCATCATTCACTTTGAATGCAACTCTGAGATAAATTGAATCTTCTACGTAATAATAAGAATTTCCAATATGATTCTTTTTTTCCTCAGCAGCAACTTTTTGCAGATCCAAAATATCATTTACAAACTTTTCTTCATCTTTATTCATATTACTAAGCAATATGACCGCTTCATATTCATTATCTTTGCCATTCCAATCATTATCATAATCGTAATAACTGACTTCCAACTTCGTAAATTGATCAACATTAGGTGTCTGAAGATTAATGCCGAAGAAATATGTTTCCTTGGCTGCAAAAGCAAAAACATTAAATGCCGCTAAAATCACGAAATATTTAATAATTAATTGCGGCGTGACTTTCATTGATCTTCTTGATATAAAATGCATAATCAGATAAAGAATAAAGGTAATCACCACAATCGTAATCGTAAGAATAATATCTGTTATATCTATAATATACATTGACAGAAGCAGCACGCTGGATAAGTTAACAACCAATGGATATGTGAAGAAATCATTAGAAACCTGCTCACTGTCCTCACCCTTGCGTTTTTTAAATACATTCACTGCCCAGAAATAAAAACCAACAATAATTAAAGCTTCATAGGCAATCCACAGCAAATTATATTCTAAGGCAGTAGTATATGTGCGGATGAAATCATTAAAAGAAGAAACAAAATCATTTAAAATCGTAAACGGTGATAAGAAATTAAGCATGATGCCAAAATCAAACATGCTGTCTGTAAAACCTACCGTAAATTGATTTACAAAGGACATCGAGCAGACATACAGCATGAAAGGCAGAACGACATAAGCGGCAATCAAGATTGCTGAATCGATCATGTTATTAGCCTTTGTGACAATCAATGTATTGATTGAATAAATTGCCATGGTAATAATGATAATCCCGAATAAACCTAATAAGCTATGCAAAGTGAATGAATAGAATCCATATCTAAAGGTTAAAAGCAATATGCCAATTAGGTAGTTCAATAACAAAGGCACATAGATACATGTTAAGCCTGCAAAGAAATGGACATCAAATAAATGCTTTCGGCTGATTGGCAGTGAAAAATAAGTATCCACACTTCGTTTATTGAGCATGAATTTATTAATCACAATTGGCATAATCAATGCACAGGCACCCATAAAGATTGCATACATCAATATACTGTACTCATAAATACCTCGGCCGCCGTCATAATTGGTACTGATTAAAGCAACCATCGGAAATGCCACAAAACCGATTACGGTGTATAAGAATAATAATTTTTTCTGTCTTTTTAGGATTGAAAGGTAATAATTAGTAACTGTTTTATACATTTTCAAATACCCCCTTCTTTTCCATTTCATAAATAAAGATTTCTTCAAGATTAACATTTAATACATCCATCATCAGCGGCTGCTGAGCGTTGATAATTCCCTCAATTCTATTCAAATCTCCCTTAACAACCATTGTAATAACTCTTGATGTCTGAGAATAATGAAGAATATCCAGATCACTGAAATCTGATCTTTGTTTTTCAATACTGAAGGCAAGCTGAATCTTATGAATGTTTTCTTTTGTTTCGTCCAACATACCTGAGGTTGTTATCTTATGATCATCAAGAATACCAAATGAATCACAGATATCTTCAAGCTCACGAAGGTTATGCGAAGAGATTATGATTGTCATATTCTTTTTCTCGATGCATTCGCTGATTGCCCTTTTGAATAACAGCCGCATCATCGGATCTAAACCGTCAAAGCTTTCATCTAACAGCAGCAGCTTTGGTGAGATTGCCAATGCGATTAAAATAAATGCCTGACGCTTCATTCCTTTTGAAAAGTTATTCATGACTTTATTTTCATTTAGTTTGAATATATTAAGATATTTCCGATAAATTTCATCATCAAATTGAGGATAAAATACTTTATAAAACTCAACCATCTGAGCCAGTGTCGCATTGTAGTGATAATAAGGATCATCCGACATCAGCAATAGATTCTGTTTTTGATATTCATTTTCAACGATTGATTCACCATCCACAGTGATTGTACCGCTGTCACACTTATAAATATCCGCAATACATCTCAGCAGCGTTGATTTACCAGCACCATTGGGACCGATCAAACCAAACACTGAACCATCTTTTATTTCCAAGCTGCAGTTATCAAGAACCACCTGGGTACCGAGCTTTTTAGTTACATTTTCAATTTTCAGCATGCTTCATACCCCCTTCATAGATTGATTCTATACTTGATATTAAAAGTTCCTTCTCAATATTGAATTTATGGCAATCCATAACGACTTGCTTAAATTCTTTAATTTTATTTCCCTGAATGTCAGCTTCGATATTCACTTGACTGACAAAACATCCTTTTCCTGCAACGGTGTAAACATAGCCTTGCAGTTCCAATTCCTGATAAGCTTTCGCAACTGTATTGGGATTGATGCCCAGTTCATTAGCCAGTGAACGTACTGACGGAAGCTGATCATTTGGATTCAGGATACCAAGCCCAATAAACTCAATGATTTGTTTTTTTAACTGAGCAAAGATCGGCGCTTTATCCTGCGGATTCAACATGAACATGTTTCTGCTCCTTTCTGTACCAACTGTACTATTTATATTAATACACTAATACAGTTAGTACAGTTTGTCAATAAAAACTTGCAAATTAATTTTCTTGTAATACAATTATAGGGTAATTACCAGGAGGTCGTTATGGTATCAACTACTACAATACTTGCGCTACTATTTGCGGTGATCATATTATTTTTATTAGGTTTAGGTCCTATTTTGTATTTAAAATCACAGGGCTATCGAATTATTTCGGTTGGCTTGGCAGGGGCCTTAGGCTTTTTCTTTTCACAGATAATCCTGAGGATTCCATTGATGGGTGTATTAATGTCCAATGTTTCTGTTGTCACTTTTTTTGCTCAGCATATGACACTGTACGCGCTCTTCCTAGGGGCCAGTGCCGCCTTATTTGAAACACTAGGACGATTATTTATTGTTAATATCTGTCTAAAAAAACGAAAAGGCTGGCTGGAAGGGGCTGTTGCCGGCTGGGGACATGGTTTCTGCGAAGCCTTCATTATGCTGGGGATAACATATATTTCATATATTTATTATGCTTTTCTGATTAATCAGGGAACGTTAGCAACAATGGGACTTGACCCGGCTTCAGTAGCATCCATTACCACAACGCTGAGTTCATTCCCCGCTTGGGCAATCATTGTCGCTTTATTGGAGCGTGTATTCGCAATGCTGCTGCACTGTGCGTTGACAACACTGATTATGACAAAAAGCATGGATGGCAAAACACTGATTGGCTGCTTAGCTGCTTTTCTAATTCATATGGCTTTGGATGCCGGTGTTGCATTGCTTCAGATTAATGGTGCTTCACTCTTCATTCTTGAATTGCTGCCGGCCGTCTTTGCCATCTTATCAATAGGGTATTTGTTTAAATCTTATAATAAATATAAGAATGCATAAATAAAACATACACTTGGAAAGCTATAGCTGATTTGCTTTCTAGTGTATGCTTTTTATTTTATAAAATACATTGAATGGAAGCTTTTCCTGCCTTTTGACTAGTGGCGGTTAAAGTTACTAAATCATTCTGTTTACCGCTTATAATCCAAGTGAATCGCTTAAGCTGCGGGGCATGCTTTTGAGTTGTTATCCCATCATACCCATAATAAGTATTAACGCCTGATACACCCTCTAACGCATTTACCATCAGTACCGCTTCTCCCTCAATAACCTCACAGCCGGATAAAGCGATATGAACTGGCTGATCAATTTTCTGCCGTTTCGCACTGTCAGTAAGATAAGTCGGCATGTAACCAGTATTGCCAAGCACTGCCTCCAATTTATAAATGCCGTCACAGATTTTTTCAGTTTTTACTGATTCAAATTTAAGTTTTGGCAGAGCATAAGCATTCGCAAGCATGAACTTTGCAGTTTTTTCAACTTCCTGAAGTAAATAATCACAAGGTGGATTTTGATGGATAAATTTATAATCGAAGCCGCCGATTTCCACAGTACCAAGCTGTGGGTGATCATACGCTGTCCAAGGCTTAATAGCACTTTCACCAACATTCTCTTTGATCCACTTTAAAACCATTGCATATTCAGCTTCCTGTACATCATCATCCTTATCCTTACGCGGCCAGCTCATATCCGCGCCTGCACGTTCAAATAAATTCCATAATTCGATTGTATAAGCCGGTATGCCCTGTGTTTCATAACACCAATCATCAAACGCGCCAGAGGAATAATTTTCAATATCTGTCAGAAAACCATCAAAAATATTTACAGTCTCATAACCCATGATCTGCTTTGCCATTTTCCCAACTTTTTTAAACAAATCCATATCCTTTTTTAACGCCTTAGCTTCTGGATATGTTCCTGGCGGATAAACAAGTACACCGCCTGTTGTATGCAAAGTAGAAACAAAACCAATATTAGGATGGGCTAACACAAAATCAGCTACTGCTTTATTTTCCGGATTACTCAACGGATATTTACCCGCTCCCGGCTGACGCACCTCACTAAACCAGCCAAACGGATAATTGCGGTTAAAATCCAAACCCCATTTTTCTTTGGCTAATTCTATATGCAAGCCATCATAATTAATAATTTCACCTTCTGGATAAATATTATAGAAATCGCCCTGAACATCAAAAGGTGTTCTTTTTGTCATTACCTGCGGATCTTTTTCAGACACTTTCCATGCGCCGTAAGGTGTTTTTACACGCATCATACGAATTACGCCGTCACCGTCTATGTCGCCAGGATGCAGACCATCAGCCAATTCTGATAATGGATAATTCCGATTTACTGAACGCAGACGCTGATCACTGTGCAGATAAACATCTGAACCATCAGGTGAAATCTTTGGAATGATATAAAAAGTATAATTTTTTAATAAATCGGTAATTTTCTCATCCTTATTATAATTTGTACATAAGAGATCCACTGTATACATCGCCGCCATTGAACCGGTTACTTCACCGGCATGATGATTGCCATCAATATAATAGGCTGGTTTGGCAGCTGCTTCTTTAGCGCTTGAATCAGTAAGGGCAACTGCCCAAACATCCTTTCCTTCTTCACTCACACAAATACTTTCCAGCTGCATTAAGCTTGGATACTGCTTTAACAAGTGTTTTAAACATTCACTCATTTCCAGCCAATCATAATAATGATCATAATTAAATGTTGTCTGCATAAATCCTCCTTATAATACTTTACTCAAAAACTCAATCGTTCTTGGATTCTTTGCATTCTTGAAAATATCCTCTGGTGTCCCCTGTTCGGCAATAATCCCGTCATCCATGAATAAAACACGATCACTGATTTCTCTGGCAAAGCCCATTTCATGAGTAACAATCACGATAGTCATCCCATTATCCGCCAGATCTTTGATTACCTCCAAGACATCTTTAACCATTTCCGGATCAAGGGCACTGGTTGGTTCGTCAAATAACATTACATCAGGTTCCATAGCCATAGCTCTTACAATGGCAAGACGCTGTTTCTGTCCGCCTGATAATTTTCTTGGATATTCATCTGCCTTGCTTTCTAGCCCCACTTTTTTAAGCAGCCGCATTCCCATTTCCGTGGCTTCCGCTTTTGACACTCCTTTTTCAAGAGTTGGCGTTATGGTAATATTCTCTAATACAGTAAGATGCGGAAATACATTGAAATGTTGGAAAACCATGCCGATTTTTTGCCGATGCTTGTCGATATTCAGATTTTTCGCTGCTATATCGACACCTTCAAAGATAACTTGGCCGCTGGTTGGTTCCTCAAGTAAGTTCAAGCAGCGCAGAAAGGTACTTTTTCCCGAACCGGATGGACCAATGATTGACACAACTTCACCCTTATGAATTTCTTCATTAATGCCTTTTAAAACTTGTAAATCACCGAAATTCTTACACAGGTCTTTTACCTGAATCAACGCCTGATTAATCACTGACACTCAACCTCTTTTCCATATAACCAACAACCTTTGATAATGAATAAGTTACGATAAAATAAATGATTGCAATTATGAACAGCGGCTGCCAGCTAAGGAATTTAGTCGACATCAGCAATGTTCTTGTATACATTAACTCATTGATGAATAAGACAGATGCCAATGATGTTTCTTTAATCATCATAATAAATTCATTTCCCAATGCCGGCAGAATATTTTTAATTGCCTGCGGCAGAATAATTTTCAGCATCATATTGCGATTGCTCATGCCAAGACTCTTCGCGGCTTCTGTCTGTCCTTTATCAACTGCCTGAATACCGGAACGAATAATTTCAGAAACATAGGCACTGGAGTTAATAATCAACGAAATGACAACCATGTAGTATTCCTTCACATTCGCTAAAATTGGAAATGCAATCGGCAGAAAGAAGGCAAAAATATAAAGCTGAACCAGAATTGGCGTACCTCTTATAACCTCAACATAAATATTAGCAATACCCCTTAAAATCTTCCATTTTGACATTTTAGCTAAGGCGATGACAGCCCCTAAAACGGTACCGAATAAAACGGTAATAGCAGCAAGCTGCAAAGTTCCCAGCAAACCATCAACAAAGATTGGATAATTCTCATAAAACACTCTCCATATTTCAGTAATGAGTGAAAATAAAGTTAAATTTTGCATTGGACTTCAATCCTTTCATTAATCTTCAAATTTAATGCCTAATTCTTTAGCAGTGGCTTTCGCTGCCGTATTCCATTCATCATAGAGACCTTTTTCATTAACCTCATCAATGATTTCATTAATTTTAGCTAACAGCTCTGTCTGCCCTTTCTGAACAGCCGCGACATTACCATCATGTTCTGAATCATAAGTAATATCAAATTCAGCATCCGCTTTGACTAAATCTTCATTGGCTGAAGCGTACCCTTTCGCAAGATCACATGTACATGCAAGTGCATCAACCTTACCGGTTTCCAATGACATAACACCAATATCTAATGATGTTACTTGCTGCAATTTAGCATCCGGCAGCTGTTCCTTGGTATAACCTTCCTGTAATGAAGAAACCTGTGCAGCAATAGTCGCATTCGCTAAATCAGCAAGCGTTGTATATTTAGCAGCATCCGCTTTTTTAATCAAGAAACCATGACAAGAAGCTTCACCATCTTTATTAAAGCCATGGGATAGTTCGAAGCTTTCTTCACGATCTTCACGCCAGCCAAAACCACTGATAGCGATATCGGCATTGCCAAGATCCACAGAGCTTAACACGGCTGTAAAGTCCATTGCTTTTATTTCAAAATCAACGCCAAGCTGTTCCGCGATATATTTCCCAAGTTCAATATCAGCTCCAACATACTGATCAATACCCGATTTAGTATTGTCGATGAATTCAAATGGCGGAAAATCTGGTGAAACAGCCATTACTAATTTCCCTTTTTGTTGAATTTCTTCTAATTTATTTTGCGGCGCTGCACTTTGTCCGCCTTCGTTATTGGATGAACATGCCGTCATTGTAAAGCTTAATAAGCACGCGGCAGCAATTGTTAATAGTTTCTTCATGAATTGATCCTCCCTTAGATGTTTTTGTTATTCATAAATTTATAGTAATAATCAAGCACAATTTCGTCGCTTTTTACTATTCTGTTCCATTCTAGCCTCCTATGGTAAAAGAAAACGTCTCTGAATATAAAATCCAGAGACGTTATTAAACGCGGTACCACTCCAGTTATTCATGCTCCGCACATGAACCACTCTTCCTGTAACGCCGGGTAAGCGATCCATCCTACTCATTTCAGACAGACATCTCGCAAGTGCGCTTCAATATTTCTTCCTCGATCAGGCTTCCACTCTGTCCTGACTCGCTGGCGATTCTTAAATATTTACTCTCTTGGTCATCAACTTTATGGTGTTAGTTTACACCCTTGAAAATCGTATGTCAACCATTTTCTGAAAATAATTATTTTGTTTTCTTGCTTTTCATATTTTTATTTTCATTATCTTTCATCATTATTTTTCAACCACAGATAAGAAGTCCATAAAATCACTCTTACTCATTATATCCTGAGTAATACCGCCTTCAGAAATAATCTGATCAGACAGCTGAGCCTTTTTCTCCTGCAGTTTTTCGATCTTTTCTTCAATCGTGTCTTTTGCTAATAGCTTATATACAGTTACTACCTGCTCCTGACCGATGCGGTGAGTACGATCTGTGGCCTGATTTTGAGCTGCCAAGTTCCACCAAGGATCATAATGAATGACGATGCTGGCTGCTGTCAAATTTAAACCAGTACCGCCGGCTTTTAAGGAAATTAAAAATACCGGTATCTGATCTTTATTAAAACGATCTACCAATTCACGCCGCTTTTCCTTTGTTGTAGAACCTGTCAGCATATAAGCATCAATTTTCAACTCATCAAGCCTGCCCTTAATAATATCGAGCATGGAAGTAAATTGTGAGAAAATCAGAATCTTATTATTAGCGTCAATCGCACTGTTTACCAGCTCCATGCAAGCCTCTAATTTTGCCGAACCACCTTGATAATCATCATAGATAAGCGATGGGTCGCAGCACAATTGTCTGAGTTTTGTTAATTCAGCTAAGATTTGGATGCGGCTTGTTTTAAACTCATCATCACTCTTGGCTGCCAGTGATGCTAAGACCTTTTGAGCATTGGCGTTATAAAGACATTCTTGTTCATTTTCCATTTTTGAAAGAATAACTTTCTCGATTTTATCCGGCAATTCTTTTAAAACATCCCGCTTCAAACGGCGCAGAATGAAGGGTTTGACCATTTTTTGAAGACGTTTACTGATTTCATTATCCGTATTGGCGATAATTGGATTTTCATATTTCTTTCTGAATTTTTGATAGCTGCCCAGCAAGCTCGGCATCAGATAATCAAAAATGCTCCATAATTCACTTAATGAATTTTCAATTGGTGTACCAGTCAAGGCAAAGCGAATATCAGCCTGAATACTCTTCACTGCCTTTGCTGCCTGCGTGGTATAGTTTTTAATATTCTGTGCTTCATCGATAATTTCGTAATCGTATTGATAATTTTTATAGGATTCTAAATCACGTTTCAATAAATCATAAGATGTCAGCGTAATATCATACTGTCCCTGTTTGCCGATCAATTCTTTACGCTGTTCTGTAGTGCCCACGATTGTACATACCGACAAGAATGGCGCAAATCGCTGAATCTCACTTTCCCAGTTATAAACTAAGGAAGCTGGGCATACGATTAAAGCTTTAATGATTTTGTTTTCAGCTTCTGCCTCACATACTTTAGCTAGTAAAAAAGCTATAATTTGAACCGTTTTACCTAAGCCCATATCATCAGCTAAAATACCACCAAAGCCTAAATCAGCCAGCGTTCTGAGCCATTGATAGCCGAATTTCTGATAAGGGCGCAATTCTGTTTTCAGATCCTTGGGGCTTTCATAATCACTATTTTCGATATTCTGCATATTCCGAATAATCTGCCGAAAATCATAATTTCTAACGGTTTCAATCTCAGCTTCATTATCTTTTAACACTTGATTGATATAAAGAGAATGATATTTAGGAAGCTGCAGATGCCCGTCCGCGAGCTGTTTTGTATCTAATTCAAGCCCCTCACTTAGTTCAGCTAATGCGGAAAGTGATGAATCCTCTAATTGAATAAAATTACCATTTTTAAGCCGATAATATTTTTTATGCTGATGATAGCTGTTGAGTAATTGCTCTAATTCATCCGGCGGTAAGTTTGTAGTAAGCTTCATGTCCAGTAAGCCAACATTTAAGCTGACATTAACATTAACTTTCGGCGGCCGAGTGATGATAAGACTTCTCATTGATGAGCTTAAATATACCTCACCAAGCTGGCGAAGCTGATCCAGCCCTGTAGAAATCAATTTATAAATAGATTCCTCATCCTCCCAAGCAATAAAGGCAAAATCATTCCCACATTCTGGGAAATATTGATGCAAGGTATGCAGCGCTTGGCCTTCTTTTATTACATCGCGGTTCAATATATCCTTATTCTCCAATAGACTAAAAAGATTACATTTTAAATCTCCATAAACCGCATACGGTTCACAGCAAATGATATCGATTGCTTCATCAGCCACATGATCAAAATAGAACTGAATAATACACGGTACTGGCCGAAAACTATCTAATGAGCTTGCTTTCTCACAGATTGTTGTTGCTTCTAACGCAGACAGAAAAGATGAGCAAAATGCAGGCAGATCTTCCTCACTAATTGTATATTCATATTTTCCTGTATGTGTAAGCTCGAAGAGGTCTAAAGCATCCCGCGGATAATCGTCAGGAAACCGATAGAATACTTTATTATGATATAAATAGGCACGATCAAAATTACGGATGCATACCAATTTGGGTAAGGTTAAAATCCAATTCAGTCCTGCTTGATCGACCTTGCTGTATAGTACAGGCAAGCTGTCTTTGATATCTGCCAAATCATCATTCACATGAATCTTTTCATCTTTGAGAATTTCAAGCAATTGTATCAATGAATTACTACTGAGGGGTATTTTACGGATGGTAGGTGAATCATTGTAATAACGGCTATTATACAATTTATTGAAGCCTTCATTTTCACAAAGATATGCATGAATAAAGTCATATAGCAGCAAGCCAGTCTTAGTAAATGCTGTCCTGGAGTGTATGAAGGCAAGTTTCTTTCCGTAACTGTAATGTTCAAGATTACTGACAAGCCGATCTAAAAGGCCAAGATCCTTAAGAACATATTTTTTATCTTTGGTTCCTATTTTGAATTCGACACTCCATTCTTTTAGTTCACTGATATGAAAAAATGGTTCAAGTTCAATTATGCCGTCAACACCGCCTTCAAAATAAGTCTGAGCATTCTTTAGGGTTTGTTGTTTCATTAAATGCATCAGCTGGCTGTTAGTTTTATATTTAAGATTGCTTACATCCAGCTCATGAGCAATTTGTTTTTGGTGGATGTGCAGTGCTAAAGCGATGCAATGTTTGCATGGTCCATAGTATTTCTGAAAGGCTTCACAATTGCAGCCGCTTCTTTCCATATAACCAGTATCACCATCATAGATAATTCTAGTATCGTATGGCTGGTCATATGAGCCCTGTACTTCAGCACAGATCATAATCAGATTATCATCGAGTCCTTCAACACTGATGATATCAATGGCGTTGCTTTTCACAATCTTTTCTGCCTTACGAAAAGTATCTGGATATACCCGATAACGGAGACCATCAATATTTATATTTTTCATTTTAACTCATCCCCTCCGCTTGAATCCATTATAATACATCTTATGGTATATGCACAGATGTAAGATTAGCGTGAATTAATAACAGTTTTCATTAATAATTTTTACTAATTCATCTTCGGTTTCAAAGAAGAGATGCGTATAAACACCAAGAACGGTTTCTACATTATCACCTAACCGTGAGGCTATGGCTTTAATGTTGGCACCTTTATTAATCAGAAATGAGGCGTGGGAATGTCTCAGATCATGGATGCGGATTACCGGAACACCAGCAAATTCAGCGTATTGTTTGAATAACACGCCGATATATTTAATTCCTAACGGCTGTTCATCACCAAATACAAAATTGGTACGGGAGAAATTTTCTTCTTGGGAAACTCTGGCATAACGGTCTCGCATGATTTTGATCAGCATGTCCGGCATTTTTATCGTCCTGATGCTGTTTTTGGTTTTAGGGGGTGTAAGTTTATAAGGAATACCTTTTAATTGCTGGGCGATTGTCTTATTAATTTTGACGGTATTATTATCAAAGTTGATATCGTTCCAGTTCAAGGCAAGACTTTCCCCTTTTCGGCAGCCCATGAAGTATTGGAAATTATAGAAGCAATAATAGCGGTTGTGTTTGTTCTGATCTACGTTTTCTATGAATGCCGAAAATTCGTCGTAGGTCCAGAAATGGATTTCCTCCTCGAGCTCATCGGGTCTTACCAGTTTAGCGACCTTATCTACCGGGTTGCTTTCAAGCAGGTCTTCTCGTACAGCGTAAGCGAGTATTTTATGGGCAAGGCTTCTGATTTTATTTACATATGAAGTACTGGCGCCGTTTTTCTCCATTTCGTCAAGGATGACTTGTATGGTTGCAGGTTTTATATCACACAAACATACTGGACGGAGACGAACGAGTTTTGTTAATCCAAATTTATCATTTTGAATGGTTGTGCTTTTGCGCACGTTGCGGCGGTCTTCAAAATAAATTTCGCAGAGCTTGCCGAATGTTACTGTGCTGCCCGTTCTTACCTCGTAGCGTTCCAGTTCTTTTTTCATTATGAAATTTTTTTCAAGTATGCGTGCATCTTCCAGACAGGTGCATCCCTTGGCTAATCGATTGTAGAATACACTTCTGCCGTCGGGTAGTGTGTATTTCCCTTTGTAGTAAAATTTATTATCCCTTTGATAAACAGACATGTTATTAATTCCTCCTCTGGGGTTATGGGTTTAATTTATCATATAGGGTTGATGATTTACAAGGAGAAATGATGTTTATTTCATTTATATTGATTTTTATTTTGTGAAAACCGCCAATGAGTTTGATTTTTCATTTTGTGTAACTAGGTGCAGTTATAATATTAATTTTCATGTTCGAAAACACAAAAATCTCTACTTCTTCAGTCAGCATGCACAAACAATAGACATAAAAGTGTCCTAAAATAAGTTAATTCCAATGGGGAAAGAGAAAGAGTGAGGAGATTTATTTATATGAATAAATATTCAAGTAAGGCCGTTAAGACTGCTGCTACAGTTGGTATGTCTTTGGCTATGGTTTTGAGTGCTGTACCTGCTGTAGGTAACGCAACTGTTGCTCAGGCTGCCATTAAAGATGTTGTAAGTGCAAGAACTACTGCAACAGAAGCACAAAAAGTCTTAGCAGCTGTTTTAGATGAAATTACAGATTATGCTGACTTGTTTGGCAAAACTGTTTTGGCAACTGATAAAACTGAAATTAAGATTAGCGACGCTAAAAACTATTATGTTACAATTCCTGCCAATGCAGAATTCAGCACTTTAAAGGATTTAGTAGTTACAAGTCAAGAAGACAGCACTACTGATGAAGTAGTCAGAAATGGTATTGGTGATGCAACAAAATTAGAAGAAATTGCTAAGTATTTAGTAGCTAACTCATACGCAATGGATGATGCTGATATTGATGAAGATGTTATCGCTTTTGCTAAATTCATTAAGGGTTATAAAGAAGCTACAGATAAATTAGGAAATTATTTTGATGCTGATGGTGCATTTATAAATGAAGGAACAACTGTAATCAAAGAAATTGCAGAAAATGGATATACTAAAGATACAGATACAGATAAAGCAGAAGAAATATACAAAATCATCAAAGATAATGAAAAATATCTAAACGCTGTTGTAAAAACTGATGCTGATAAAGATTTAATTAATGATTTTAGAGCAGAAGTTGAAGATTACAAAGGCGAAAATGAAGATGTATACAACAAGGAATATGTTAAAGAATTAGAAGACACACCACTTGTTGGAGATGTAACAGTTTATGATGCTGTTGAAAAGGGAGCTGCTATTTCATATACTAAGCTAGCAACAGTAGAAAAAGTATTAAAGAACATCAAAAATGACGATGTTACTAAATTAGCTGATATTGCTGATTACGATGATGTTAAAGATTCCGAAGAAGTAGCTAACTATATCGAAGGTTTAGAAACTATTGTTTCTGAAATGAAAGAAGTAAAAGCTCTTCTTAAATCAACAAATGATGATGTTAAATCATACAAAAAAGATCTTGCTTCCAAAGTTAATAAACTGGCTGATGCTGCTAACGCTTATTTAACAGATGATGGCAAAGATACTGTAAAAACAGAAGAAAAAGAAACTGCTCTTAATGCTGCATTAAATGCATTCAGAGAAGCTGATGCAACTGCTTTAAAGAACTTTGTTGAAGATTTCATCGGAGAATTCTATACATTAACTCCAAAACAGTTAAACAGTGGTAAATATGTTGTTCGTTTAGAAAATGCTGATTATGGCCGTTATGTGGAAACTAAAGATGTATTTGGTTTATTTGAAAAAACAACAGATAAAGGATTAGAATACTTATTAACTACGGTTATTGACAATGAAGAAAGTGAAGAAACTTACTATGATACAGTAATTAATGCTGTAACTACAGTTGAAGAATTACTAAAAGCTGTAACTGATGATATCGAAGGATTAACATTAAATTCTACTTTAACATCAGCACAAGCTAACAAGATCATTAAGGCTAAAAAAGCATTGAATCAATTAGTTAATAAAAATGGTAAAATCGAATCTGAATATGCTAATGCTTTAACTTCAAAAGAAAAGAAAGCTGTATTAGCTAATCAAGAATTAATTGAAACTTTATATTTAAAATTGATTCTTAACGGAACAGTAACTCAATCAGGATGGGTAGACAAAGGCAATGGCGATTGGGATTACATCGCAGAAGATGGTTCTAGACCTTCTAAATGGATCGCTTCAGGTGCTAACTGGTATTATGTAAAGAACGGTACAATGTTACGTAACTCTTGGATCGCTTCTGATGCTCAGGGTACTAGATGGTATTATGTTGATGATAACGGTGTAATGGTTTCTAATACGACTGTTAACGGTTATACTTTCAACTCTTACGGCGTTTGGGTTAAATAATTAACTAAACAAATAACACTTAAAGGAGATTTGTGATGGATCTCCTTTTTGCATGCAAAAAGAGATGCACATCTCTGTACATCTCAATTTAGTAATTTAGATTGTTTTACAATTAACCGTTGTAAGAAGGGCTCATGTAAACGCCGTAAGAATTGATCCAGCAACCATCTACAGATTGGTTCGTAACCATCTTACCAGCATTGTCTAAGTAGTACCAACGACCGCCGTCAGTAGCCAACCAAGTATTTCTCAGCATCTTACCGTCTTTGATCATATACCAATCAGAACCTGAAGCAACCCATTTGTAAGCAGCAGGAGTACCATCTTCATTGTTGTAACCCCAGTTACCGTTACCCATGTCATACCATCCAGCTACTGCTGTAGTACCTAAGTTATCAAATGCTTCACGTAAGTTAGTAATCTTAGTGTCAGCCTGACGTACTGTCTTAAGCTCTTTATCAGTTAAGTTATTTACATATTTGCCCTTATTGTAATATAACTCATAGATAGCATCTTCAGCAGCTTCTAAAGCAGCTTTGTCAGTCGTTTTGATATTAGCAGGTGTAATCTTTGCAATACCAGTTGTTACTGCATCAAGAGCTTCGTTGAATGCATCCATATGTGCTTCTACATAGTCATAACCAAATTCACCAGTTTCAGTATCAACTACTTTTAATAAGAATCCTGGTACATTGTCCATGATGATACTCTTTTGAGCAGCTGAAACATATGAATTAAAATCTGATTTATCTCTATAGTAATTGCCTACTTTTGATGTTTCGAAACTCCATACAGAATCAAGAACTTCTTCTTTCAAATCTTTTAAGATAGCCCATTGTTCATTATCCAATACTTTAGCAACAGCTTTTGCTTCTTCTTTAGCAGTTGATGCATTAGTACCAGCTACATATTTACCATTTGCGTCCACTTTACCGTATTTCAGATTCGTTTCACCTTTGAAGAAATCAACTAAGAAAGATTTAACAGTTTTATCTTCATCATCAGTTTTAGTTTTATTGTAAGCTTTATATGCATCTGTTGAAGCTATATCAGTAATATTACCGATATTATCAATTACATCTTGATAAGTATCGATTAAAGAAATAACTAAATCTTCATCTTTGAATTGGTCATAATCAGTTGCGTCTTTAATTGCATTGATACGACCTTTTACTGCAGATTTACTTGATAAAGTCACTTTTGTTACTTCATACTTTTTGTCTTTATCATCCTTATCTTTAGTCTCATCAGTTACCGTACCTAATCCTGTGATTGAATGTTCATCAGCATTTAAAATAGTATTTTTGCCATCTAAATCATTCTCTAAAACTTTAGAGAATGCATCATAGAAATCAGCTAAATCTGCATCATAATCATCAGATGAGATTTCTAGGATATCTTCTAGAACAGTTTGAGCACGATTCAATAATACTTCAAAATCACCGCCCATGATTCCTGTCATTGCTTTCTTATCATCTTTTAAATCAGATAATTTAGATTTAGCGTCAGTTTTAGTTGTTGTGTAATCAGTAGCTAAATATGTTGCAACATAACCACCAACCGTAGTTGAAGTAACATCTGCTAATGAAGAATAGCCAGCACCGAAAGCAGCTGTCATTGCAGAGTTGAAATCCAACATTTTTGTTACATTTTTATAAGCATCACCATAAGATAATGAAGTTCTGAAAGTTGCTAAATCTGCAGCATTAGCTTCAATTGCCTCATAAATAGTTACCTTTGTCTTACCATCGGCAGCAGTGATTTTTAATGCATCATCCATATTTGAATCTGCAAAAGTTGTATCACCTAATTTGTCTAAAATTGCATTATAAACGGTTCTACCACAATCAACAGTTCCTGTAGTTGAACATACATCAGGAGTAGCAGCCAACACTGGAGTAGCAGCACTCAAAACCATAGCCAAAGACATACCAACTGTAGCAGCAGTCTTAACGGCCTTACTTGAATATTTATTCATATAAATAAATCTCCTCTCTCTTTCTCTTTCCCTATTGGAATTAACTTATTTTAGGACACTTTTATGTCTATTGTTTGTGCATGCTTTCCATAAAATAAAAAATTTGCTTTATATTAAGGACAATATAAATATTCAATTCTATTATTCAGGCATATACCCAATTACATTTCTGTTAACTAAGGCATTAAAGTTATAAAAAAGATTCCTTCTCTTGATAATAAAAGGCTAAATTAATAACCATATATTTCAATAAAATTAAAAAGTATCATCTTTGCATGATTAGGGAATTACATTGAGTCAATAATTGTAATGTGATAAAATTAGTATTAGAAATGGAGGTTGATCATGAGCGATTTACAAAGATACATTTCGAATATTTGTCAGCATTTCATTTTTATCTTATTAATTGGTTTAATGCTATTTATACCTGCTTCACACTATCTGATACTTGCAGCAGGTAATTACTATAATGCAATACAAAACAGTATATACGTAATAAGCTTACTCTTATTCATAACGATGATATTTGGAGTAGTATTAGGCGGCTTAAGATTCAATGCAAAATTTATACCTGTACTAATTTGTCTAATGACTGTACTAGCTATTCTCTCAACGATAAGATCCATAAATCCGAACACCTCAATCTGGGGTACAAATGGCCGTTTTGAAGGCTTATTCATGTTGCTGTCTTATTACACGATATTTTTAAGCTCAGCCATTTTAAATGATGATAAGCTGCGCTTGAATCTAATAAGAATTTTCTTGTTTATTGGTGTGGTTCATTCATTATATGGGCTCTGTCAACGATTTGATCTATTTGAAAACATAGTCATTGACCGTTACGCTAGTTATCATGCTATAAGTGGTGTGGCTGGTAATCCTAATTTCATGGGAACATATACAGTTTTACTATGTGGCTTAGCCAGTGCCTTCTTCTATTTTTCCAAAACAATTAAAGAAAGAATTATTTATTTAATATGTTTAATTTTATTTTTACTAACAATGATATTAACTGATGCTATGAGTGCATTGTTTGGAACCTGCATAATGATTATTGTTTTCTTTGTATATTTATTTCTGACCAGAAAACAATATTCAAATTATAGTGAACCATTTAGCTCATTTAAACTTCTGTTAGTAGCTATGGTTATTGGAATTTTTGGTTTATTCTCTTTACTTTTACTTACAGATAACAATTACATTGAACAAATTATAGTGATGTTTGAAGATTTAAAAAATTTACTGACAGGCGGTGAAATCACAGTAGAATCTGGTGCAAGAAGGTTTTTGGTTTGGAAAGAGTCATTGACTTTAGTACCCACATACTGGCTATCCGGAAGCGGCCCCGATACATTTGGTGAAGCCTATCATGCTGTATTTCCTGTACGAGATGAATTTTTTAACAAGGCTCATAATGAATATATTCAAATACTCATCACTCAGGGCATACCAGTTTTGCTATGCTATTTAACACTCTATTTTTACACTATTAAGAAAAGTATTAATGAGTTTAAAAGGATGTATCTGAAAAAAGATTTAAAATTCGATTATTTATATATTGGTTTATTTATTGCTGTTATAGGTTATCTATTTCAGGCAATATTTAATATAAGCGTAATCGACGTTGCACCATTTTTTTGGATGATATTAGGATTACTGTCAGGCTGGGCATTGAATAAATCCAGCAGATTTGTTTAAAACATGGGGACGCTGTTCCCATTTATTTTTAGAGGGAGGGATGATCATGTACAGAAAATATTTAAAACGATGGTTCGATTTTATATTTGCTTTAATAGCATTGATTATTTTAAGCCCTCTATTTTTATGCATTTTCATTGTAATTAAATCTAATTCTGCTGGTCCTGCTGTATTTATGCAAGCTAGAATTGGCAGAAATGGTCAAGTCTTTCAGATGTATAAGTTTCGAACAATGGCTTTAAATGCTCCAACAAATTGCCCAACACATTTATTTGAAAAACCAGAAGCTTTTATCACAAAACCCGGTAAGTTCATGCGTGGTACTAGCTTAGATGAACTGCCGCAGCTAATAAACATTTTAAAAGGTGATATGAGTATAGTAGGGCCAAGACCCAGTCTAGTGAATCAAACCGATTTAATTCTGCTGAGAAATAACAATGGATCTTCTGCAGTTCGGCCAGGTTTAACCGGACTAGCACAAATCAACGGACGTGATGAACTGCCAATTGATCAAAAAGCTAATTATGATGGTATCTATGCAGAACATATAACATTCTTAAAGGATCTTAAAATCATAATCAATACCATTTTCATTGTATTAACACATAGCGGAATTAAAGAGGGGAAGCAGTAATATGATAGCTATAACCGGTATAACAGGTCATAGTGGCCGTTATTTTTATCAAGAACTCATAAAACATAAATATAAAGAAGAAATATGTTTTTTAGTTAGAGAAAGTTCAGATACTACCTTTATCGCGAATCAATCTAATTTCCATATTATTAAAGTCGATTTAAATCAAGATGATTCTTTAACAATGGCTTTATCAAATATAGATACGATTATCCATATAGCAGGAATTCAATATTCGCTTAATATTGTAAAAGCAGCTATAATTAATAAATGTAAAAGATTGATTGTTGTACATACAACTGGGAGTTATTCAAAATATAAAGAAGCTGCGTCTGAATATATAAAAATTGATCAGGAACTTGCCCGTTACCAAACCCAAATAAAAATTACTGTTTTAAGACCTACAATGATTTATGGTGATCTATGTGATCATAACATGAGTAAATTTATTAAAATGATCGATCAACTCAAATTGTATCCTAATATTGCCGGTGGTCATTGCCTAATTCAACCTGTTCATGCAGCGGATTTAGGTCTTGCATATTACCAAGTATTAACTAATTCCAATACTGAAGGAAAAGAATATATTCTCTCAGGCGAAAAGCCTATTGAATTAATTAAATGCTTAAAAATAATAAAAACTCAGCTTAATAGTCATAACTTATTTATTCATGTACCTTTATGGTTAGCTATATTCAGTGCAAAATGTTTAAAGTTTATCTCGCTTGGAAAAATTGATATTATCGAAAAAGTACAACGAATGGGAGAAGACCGCTCTTATGATCATCAGGCAGCAACTCGTGATTTCGGCTTTCAGCCTAGATGCTTTGAGCAAGGCATATATAATGAAATAATTCAGTATAAGGAGATGAAGAAATGAAGCGTGTATTATTTATCGCCCATGTAGAGAGTCATATTTTACATTTTCATTTACCCTTTTTAAAAATCTTTCAGGACAATGGATATGAAACACATGTAGCTACTAATGGCAAAGAAATTATTCCCTATTGCAATATTCAACATAATATATGTTTTGAACGTTCACCATTAAATATAAATAATATTAAAGCTTTTCATGAATTAAGAAAACTATTAAATGAAACTGAATTTGACATCATACATTGTCATACGCCGGTTGGCGGAGTTTTAGGCAGATTAGCATGGGCTCATTCAAAAAATAAGGAGATTGCTAAAATTTTTTATACAGCTCATGGTTTTCATTTTTATAATAAGGCTTCTAGTTTCAGCTGGCTGCTTTATTATCCAATTGAAAAATATCTGGCAAAATATACCGATGTGTTACTAACAATCAATGAAGAAGATTACACGAATGCACAGCAGTTTCATTTGCATAATAATGGCAAAGTTTATAAAATTAATGGTGTAGGAATTGATATCAATGCTATTGATAAAATAGTAGTTAATCCTATGTCAGTGCGTGCTGCATTAAAGCTTTCTTTGAATGATGTTGTATTGATAACAGTAGGTGAATTAAATAAAAACAAAAATCAGGAAATGATTCTTAAAGCAATGCACAAGAGTAACAATCCAAACCTAAAGCTATTGATATGTGGGAAAGGTAAGTATGAAACTAAATTACAGCGATTAATTCATGACTTAAAACTTCAAAATCAAGTTTTTATGCTTGGTTATCGTACTGATATTATTGAATTATTAAAAACTGCTGATGTATTTATTTTCCCTTCTCATCGAGAAGGTCTATCAGTGGCGGCTATGCAAGCCATAGCATGTAATAAAATATGCTTCCTATCTGAAATAAGAGGAAATATTGACTTAAAAGAATATGGTTCTAATATCTATTACTTTGATGAAAATAAGCCTGAAGAATTGGCACAATTATTGAATCAAATCCAAAATATTAAAATCAAGCCAAGAACTGATAAAATCATGGAATTAGATATTCATAATATAATATCTGAAATGAAAAATATATATGGCTTAAAATAGCGATTGGAGGTGGCTGGATGAAATTTTCTTTAATAATAACAGTATATAATATTGATAATTATTTAGAAGATTGCTTAAATTCAGTATGTGAACAAGATCTTCCAGTCAATGAATATGAGGTGATCTGTATTGATGACGGATCGTTAGATGATTCAACAAACATCATTAAGAAATATCAAAGCCAATATTCGAATATAATATTAATCAGCCAAAAAAATAAAGGTGTAAGTGCTGCAAGAAATCAAGGTATTGCTGCCGCAAGTGGTGAATTTATATGGTTCATTGACGGTGATGATATGATTGCTCCAAATTGTCTAAAAGAATTATATGAAACGCTATGTAAAGATGATTTAAAGATATTAAGTTTTCAGTATATAACTATTTCTGAACAATTTTCTTATAATCACGATATGCTGCCCTGCTCGTATCAGAGTGGATATGTTAAAACAGCAAATACATATGTTTCATCTGTATGGCAAAAAGTATTTAGGAGAAATTTTATAAATAAAACTTTTAATGAACATTTGCTATATGGTGAGGATGATGAGTTCATATTTTCACTTGTTTTAAAAGAATGGCCGATAAGAGAGTATCAAAAAATAATATATTTCTATCGACAAAGAAGGCAATCAATCACACATATACATAGTAATAGTATAAATCAAATCAAGCTTGAGAATACTTTATGGCGTATCAGGCATTATTTAGATAATAAAGGAATCTTAATTCAAAATGCTAGTCACAAACAACTGGAATTAATTAATTATTATGAATATAACTTATATGCCGTTATGTTAATTAATTTAGGTAAGCTAAAACCATTTTGTAAGCAGCAGCAAACATATTTCCGTATTTTAAAAAATTTAGGTGTCTATCCATATCCAATACAATGGAAACGGATGCGCATGAATGACAACCCAATGCTATTTAAAATTAAATTAAGAAAATTCTTCACTGAATTAATTCGTTTATGGCTGCCTATTAGAGCTTATTTTTTCATATTTAATTGCTTTTATTATTTATATTTGAGTCCGAGTGATTCGATTGGAGATTAAAGATGAATCTTAATAAATCAGCAAAATATAGAGAACTAATAATTTTGAGTATTGATCTTACAATTGTAACTTTATCCTTTTTGATTACCACTTGGGGAAGATTTGATTTCAGTCTTCATCAGTTATTGGTTTATGGTTTTCAAATGAATCTGTATAAAGGGATAGGTGTATTAATCGTATATCTAATTTGTTTTTGGAAATTTAAAATATATAAAAGTGTATGGAAATACATGGGTATTGAGGAAACCAAAAGTATTGCTTTTGCAGTAGGCAGTGCTACCGCCATCTTGTTGCTTTATACATTCATATTCAATTTTAAGACAATGCTGATTAATATAATTTTAGTTTCAGGAATGCTCACCATTCTAGCTATGTTCAGTTTGAGAGCCGGTTATAAATTATTCAAAAGATCGGCACTTGAGAATGATAAGAAAACTAGAGTCTTAATAATTGGTGCGGGAGATGCTGGTTATATTTTGCTGAAAGAGCTTGAACAGTACGAAAACGATAAAATTGACATTGTGGGTTTTGTTGATGATTATAAAAATGGTGTGATTATTTCAGGTAAAAAAGTTCTAGGTACAATCAATGATATAGCTGAAATAGTAAAACAATATCAGATACAGCTGTTCTACTTTGCTATGCCAAATGCTTCCAAAGAATTGAAAATGCGTGTATTTGAAATCATAGAACCTTTAAATATTAAGATTAAGATGGTTAATATGAGTACAACTACATTAAAAGAAAGTGAACTAGCTAACAGGCATCTTCCAATACAGGATATATCCATTGAAGATTTGTTAGGCCGTGGTGAAATTCAGTTGGAACAGGATGAGATTACTTCTTATATTACAGGACAGATAATCATGGTTACTGGAGCTGGAGGCTCTATCGGATCAGAATTATGCCGGCAGATCGTAAAATATCAGCCAAAGATGCTATTGCTTGTGGATATAAATGAAAATGGTTTATATATGTTGGAACAAGAGTTTAATCATTTAAAAATTTCAAATGAATTATCTTCAGAAATTGTAATTCGATCATTAATAGCATCGATTCGAGATCTAAATGCTATTAGTGAGATAATATGTGCCTATCAGCCATCTACCGTTTTCCATGCAGCAGCACATAAGCATGTACCCTTAATGGAAAATAGTCCTAAGGAAGCAATTAAGAATAATGTATTCGGTACGAATCATGTACTTACTGCTTGTATTAAATATGAAGTAAAACGGTTTATCTTAATATCCACTGATAAAGCAGTCAACCCAACTAATGTTATGGGTGCAACAAAACGTATGACAGAGTTAATGCTTGAAGCAAACAGAAATAATGGAGTTACAAAATTAGCTGCTGTGCGTTTTGGCAATGTTTTAGGTTCTAGTGGATCTGTAATTCCTATCTTTCAAGAGCAGATTAAAAATGGCGGACCGGTAACGATAACAGATAAAAACATTTGCCGATACTTTATGACTATCCCTGAGGCAGCACAGCTGGTGTTACAGGCTGGTTACTATGCAAACAAGGGAGAAACCTTCATATTAGACATGGGGCAGCCAGAACGCATTCTTGAGCTTGCTGAGCGTATGATTAGACTCGCTGGTTATGAACCCTATAAAGATATTGATATAGTTGAAATTGGCCTTAGGGCTGGCGAAAAGATGTTTGAAGAGTTACATTCTGATACTGAAGAAGTTAGTAAAACAAAAAATAATTTAATTTTTGTTAACAAACCGATCAATATAAGTACAGATGAAATCAATGTTAAGTTGGATATTTTACGAAATCATTTGAATGATGATAATGATGAATTAAAAAAATTATTGTTCAAATTAATTTGTATTGAAGATAAGGTAACATTATGAGAACAATTAATTCTATATTGAATTCTGGCTTTGCGGTTGTATCGCAATTCATTATCTTAATATTTGCTTTCATTACAAGAACAGTATTTATTAGAATATTGGGTTCTGAATATTTAGGCTTTGATGCTTTATTTACAAACATCTTAAGTATTTTATCAATTGTAGATTTAGGATTGGGGACGGCTTTAAACTTCTCGCTATATTCGCCAATAAGGAATAATGAACGCCAAAAAGTGGCAGCTATTGTTCAGTATTTTAAGAAAATATTTTGCCGGCTTGGAGTTCTTCTATTTATTCTTGCATTTTGTATTACACCTTTTATCGGTTTGTTTGTCAAAGGCAGTGTTAATAGTATACCTTACATGCAGAAAGTATTCGTATTTTATGCTTTCCTTACATTTTCCAGCTATTTTTTCACCGATGTTCGAACTGTTTACTATGCACACCAGCAAAATTATAAAGTCTTAATGTTTGACTTTTTGGCTAAAATTTTTACAAAGACGCTGCAAGTAATCATTCTTTTAATCCATCCTAGTTATCTTTGGTATTTAGGGATTGAGATTATAATTACGTTATTCTTTAATTTTAGATTAATGAAAAAAGCACATAAAGAGTATTCTGAATTTTATACATATCCTTCGCAATTAAAAGAGGACGAGCGGCAGACTATTTTTAATGACATAAAATTTCTAAGTTTATCAAAAATTGCTAATGTTGGTATCAACGGAACTGACAGCATTATCATTTCTAAATTTGTAGGCACTGCGGCACTGGGCGTTTATAGCAATTACTTTTTAATTTTATCATCAGCTTCAAACTTGCTCTGGAGTTTACTGAATGGTGTTGTTGCTTCACTGGGAGATTTATTTGCTGAAAATGATAGTACAAAGATCCATCAGATTTTCAATCTTTATAATTTTATTTCAGTTCAGGTCAGTACATTTTATGCGGTGGCGACAATCTGCTTGATTCAACCCTTTATTCATATGTGGATTGGCGAAAACTATGTGATGAGTTTTATTGTTGTATTGGTAGTAATTTTTAATAATTATTATGGATTAGTAACAGCACCGCTATCGAATGTTATCGTGACTAAAGGCTTGTTTAAACAAGAGTTGCCGATTCGTTTATTGCAGGTTGTGATTAATTTAGTTGTTTCAGTTGTATTAGCTGTCAATTACGGTTTGCTTGGTGTTTTTGTCGGAACCGCAGTTAGTAATATAATTTCATATTTTTTAATTGTGTATATGGTTGTTAAATCAGGTTTAAATTTAAAATTAACTGATTACATTTTCAAAGAGGTAAAATACATTATTATTTCATTCTTACAGATTGCTGCAATCTGTCTATTAAATCAGATGTTAGCATTCCAATATGGTATCATATCGTTTATTTTGAATATGTGTATGGTTATTGTTTCATTTTTACTTTTAGAATTACTATTTTATAGAAAAAATGCTCAAATGTTAGTTCTTGTCAATATTATAAAGTCGCAAATTGGCAGATATAAAGGGGCTAAATAATGAAAAAATTATGTTTTATAGTATATAACTTTAATCATTCAGGTGGAATGGAAAAGGTAAATTCTATTTTAGTTAATGAATTAGCTACACATCAAGAATATGATATTACATTACTTTCTTTATTTGGTGATATAGGAAATGAATTTTTTAAACTATCTGATAAATCAAATATTAACATTAAATATTTATTTAATAAATCAATCAATGTCAGAATGCATGCCAAATATATAATTGATACTATTGAAAAAGAAATTTTATCTAATCATTATCAGGTTGTAATTAGTGGCGATTTAAGAACGTACTTAGCTAAAATAAAAAAGAAAAATCAAGATAAATTCAAATTAATATTATGGGAGCATTTTAATTGCACACAACCTTTTTCCTTATTATCAGATCTAGGCCGTAGATATTATTTGAAATATGTTGACAGCTTAGTGGTCTTAACAAAACGTGATCAGTCAAATTATGTCCGAAAGTTTGGTTGTAAAAGTAAGATAATACAGATATATAATCCTTTATTAATCACAAATCATGTTTATTCTGATATACAGCAAAAGAAAATACTGACGATCGGACGTATTGAGTATCAAAAAGGTTATGATAAACTGATTAATATTGCTAAAGTAATCGCCGGCGAATGTAAAGATTGGTCATGGGATATATATGGAGATGGTCTTGAAATAGAAAAACTTAAAGAAAGGATCGCCAAGGAAGGGTTAAATAATTTCATTCATTTAAAAGGAAAATCTAAAGCAATCGATGAAATCTATTCTAATTATTCTATATTCGCATTAACTTCACGATACGAAGGAATGCCGCTTGTTTTACTAGAAGCATATGCCCATCATCTTCCTATGATAAGTTTTGATTGCGATTGCGGTCCATCAGAAATTATCAGAGATTGTGAAAATGGGTTTTTGATACCTTGTTATGATGAATGTGGTTATGCAATTAAACTATTAGAACTAATTAAAGATGAAAAATTAAGAACAGAATTTAGTAATAATTGCAATTTATCGGTAAGAGAGTTTGATCTTGATTATATCCTGAATCAGTGGATGGAATTAATTAATGCTTGAATTATAGACACAGCAATTTCTGCGTGTGTCTTTTTTCTTTTCAGTAAAAATATGCCATTAGCTTGTATTTTTCTATAAGTGCATGTGCCTTTTATCTATTGGCTGGTTATTCATTAGGATGATAAATAGGGGGGTTCTTTCTCTTTATTGAAAGCATGCACAAACAATAGACATAAAAGTGTCCTAAAATAAGTTAATTCCAATAGGGAAAGAGAAAGAAAGAGGAGATTTATTTTATGAATAAATATTCAAGTAAGGCCGTTAAGACTGCTGCTACCATTGGTATGTCTTTGGCTATGGTTTTGAGCAATGCTGCTCCTGTAATGCCTGTATTAGCAGAGGGCGTAAGTGATATTGTAACGGTTAAAAGCACAACTGAAATGGCACACAATATTGTTTCAGCTGTATTAGATGCTTTGGATTCAGACTATACTGAGGCCGCTAATTCAACAGTGCTATTAAAAGTAGCTATTACTGTTAAAGTAAGTGGAACAGAAAAAGAAGTATTTGCAGTAGCAAATACAAAACTTCAGGGCTTGGGCGCATTGGAAGTAGGTAATGATTTCACCCAAGCTATTAATGGTATCAAGAAAGGTGATACACTTGAACAAATTGCTACATTCTTAGTCGATAATGTTAGTTCAATGGATGAAGCAGATGTTGATCAAGATGTAGTTGATTTTGCTAAATACATTAAAGGCTATGAAAAAGCTATTGGTGAAGGAAAATTAGGCGACTATTTCGGATCTGGCACTTTAAATAACACTCCTGGAAAAGGTGCAGTAATCACTGCTGTTGCACAGAATGGTGTAACTAAAGAAACAGCAGAGGATGCCGAAACTATTTATAAAGTAATCAAAGATAACGAAAAGTATCTAAATGCTCTGATTTCAGTTAAAAACAGGGATACCGTTATGACTACTATTGATAACTTTAAGGCAGAAGTAGAAGATTACAAAGCAGAAAGAGAAGATGTATATGTCTCAGATTATGCTAACGAGTTAGAAAAAGTTAAATTAATTGACGGCGTTACAGTTTATGAAGCTGTTGAAAAAGATGCTTCAATACCTTATGGAAAGTTAAGTGCAGTAGAAAAAGTGTTAAAAAATATCAAAAATGATGATATTGATGAGTTGACTAAGTATGCTGATTATGATGATGTTAAAGATGCCGACGAAGTTGCCAACTATATTGAAGGAATTGAGACAATCATTTCAGATATGAAGGAAGTAAAAGATCTTCTTAAATCAACAAATACGGATGTTAAGGCTTATAAGAAAGACTTGGCTACTAAAGTTCAAAACTTAGTTAATGCTGTTAAAAATTTAGATAAAGAAGAAACAGACGGAAAAACACAAGCTGCTTTAGATAAAGCACTTAATGCATTTAGAGAAGCTGATGCTACAGCATTAAAGAACTTTGTTGAAGATTTCATTGGTTCATTCTATACATTAACTCCAAAACAACTGAATAGCGGTAAGTATGTTGTACGTTTAGAGAATGCTGATTATGGCCGTTATGTTGAAGCTAATGATGTATTTAAATTATTAGAAACAAATTCTGAAACATCTGGTTTACAATATTTATTAACTACAGTAATCGACAATGAAGAAAGTGAAGAGACTTACTATGATACTGTTGTTAATACTGTAACCACTGTTGAAGAATTATTAAAAGCAGTTACTACAGATATTGATGGCATCACAATGGGTACTACTTTAACTGATAAGCAGGCTGCTAAGATCGTTGCTGCTAAGAAAGCTTTAAATCAATTAGTAACAGATGGTAAGATTGCTACAGAATACGCTTCTGCATTGACTTCTAAAGAAAAGAAAGAAGTATTAGGTAATGCTGAATTGATTGAAACTTTATACTTCAAACTGATTCTGAACGGTACAGTTACTCAATCAGGATGGGTAGACAAAGGCAACGGCAATTGGGATTACATCGCTGAAGACGGTTCTAGACCAACTAAATGGGTAGCTTCTGGTGCTAACTGGTATTATGTCAAGAACGGTACAATGTTACGTAACTCTTGGATTGCTTCTGATGCTCAGGGTACTAGATGGTACTATGTTGATGATGCTGGTGTAATGGTTTCTAATACAACTGTTAACGGTTATACTTTCAACTCTTACGGCGTTTGGGTTAAATAGTTAACTAAATAACTAACACTTAAAGGAGATTCATGACGGATCTCCTTTTTGCATGAATAGAGTTCAATAATTGCTCTTCGTATCATCTTTGATAACTTTAATTAGTTCATATACTATTATGGTATATGCCTATAAAGCGATTAGATAAATTTAAAATCTTCACTCATTAAGGGACATTTCGCAATTCCATTGGAAGGATGCACAAACAATAGACATAAAAGTGTCCTAAAATAAGTTAATTCCAATAGGGAAAGAAAAAGAGAGAGGAGATTTATTTATATGAATAAATATTCAAGTAAGGCTGTTAAGACTGCTGCTACCGTTGGTATGTCTTTGGCTATGGTTTTGAGCAATGCTGCTCCTGTATTTGCTGCCGATCCAGTTAGCACAGTATGTAAGACTGAGGATACGAATGTAGCAAAGGACTTATTGAATGCTATAAAAGCCGACATTAAAGCTGCGGATTTAAAATTATCTACGATTTCAGTTGATAAGGAAATTACATGGACTAATACTGCAGCTCTTTTAGGTAATGCTGCTCCAAATGAGAAGAAAGCTACTCTAGCAGCATTATTAAGCATTACACCTGAAAATGGTGAAGGTACTGTTGTTGGATATATGACAACTTTAGCAAATTGTGAAGAAACAACTGATGCTATCTATCTTGCTGGTGATAAGGATGACGATAATCGTCTTACGATCCTTGAGAAAGTGGCAGCTATTGAATCTGCAATAGAATATTTAGAGGATCAATTTGCTGATGATGCTGATTTAGATGGAGCTGATTTAACAGAACGTGAATATAACGCTGTAAAACCTTATTATGATGATTTGACTGCTTATTATGCTGATTACAAAAACAACATGTCCGAAGCTGATAAGGCAGGAAATAAAGAAATTTATGATGAATTATTTTCAAGAATGGAAACAGCTGTAGAAGATTACGAAGACAGCTATATCGGTGATTTTGTCGATAGCTATGTTGATGCGCTTAAAGGTGCAGAAGTTATTGAAGATGTAACAGTAGCTATGTTAGTTGATAAAGATGCTGAATTTGCTCGCACTAATCTTTCTGATTTAGAAGATTTCATTAAAGATTTAAAAGCTGATAAAGTAGACGAATTGAAAGATGAAGTAAAATATTCTAAAGTAGCTGATGAAGAAGATGTTGCTAAATATGTAGACCGTTTAGAAGAAATGGTTGAAGAGATCAAAGAAGTAAATGTAATGTTAAAAACAAGCAATACTGTTATTAAAGACTACAAGAAAATTGCTACTAAGGTAGGAGAGTTAGCTGCAGAAGCAGCTAAGTATGATGAAGACGATACAGAGGATTACGATAAGAAATTTAACGCATTACGTTCAGCTGATATTGAGAAATTAAAAACATATGTAGAAGAGGTAGTTGAAAACTTCTATACTGTAGAAACAGTTAAACGTACCAATGGTAACTATAGCTTAAGATTAAAAGATGCAGATTATGCACGTTATCTTGAAAATGAAACTGATGTTGTATCAGCTGCTCTTAAAACATTATTAACTACTAATATTGAAAAAGACAGTGATGAAAGTGTTTATGATGCTTTAGTAGGTCAGACAACTGATATCGATACTTTATTAAAAGCTGTTACAACTGATATTGAAGGAATCACATTAGGTACTACACTAACTGATAAGCAAGCTGCTAAAATTGTTGCTGCTAAAAAAGCTTATGATAAATTAATGGATACTGATGGTGAATTCTATAATGCTTTAACTTCTAAAGAAAAGAAAGCAGTTGAAGCTAATGAAACATTAATCACTACATTGTATTACAAATTGATCCTTAACGGCACAGTAACTCAATCAGGATGGGTAGACAAAGGCAATGGCGATTGGGATTACATCGCAGAAGACGGTTCTAGACCAACTAAATGGGTTGCTTCTGGTACTAACTGGTATTATGTAAAGAATGGTACAATGTTACGTAACTCTTGGATTGCTTCTGATGCTCAGGGTACAAGATGGTACTATGTAGATGATAACGGTGTAATGGTTTCCAATACGACTGTTAACGGTTATACTTTCAACTCTTACGGCGTTTGGGTTAAATAGTTAACTAAAACAAATAACACTTAAAGGAGATTCGTGATGGATCTCCTTTTTGCATGTAAAAAGAGATGCACATCTATGTACATCTCAATTAATTAGATTGATTTACAATTAACCGTTGTAAGAAGGGCTCATGTAAACGCCGTAAGAATTGATCCAGCAGCCATCTACAGATTGGTTCGTAACCATCTTACCAGCATTGTCTAAGTAGTACCAACGACCACCGTCAGTAGCCAACCAAGTATTTCTCAGCATCTTACCGTCTTTGATCATATACCAATCAGCACCAGAAGCAACCCATTTGTAAGCAGCAGGAGTACCGTCTTCATTGTTGTAACCCCAGTTACCGTTACCCATATCATACCATCCTGCTACATTAGTTACTCCTAAGTTATCGAATGCTTCACGTAAATTCTCAACTTTTGTTTTAATTTTTCTTAATTCTTTCTTTTGATCTTTAGTTAAATTATTTACATATTTACCATCAGTTGCACTCATTTCATAATAAGCATCTTCAGCAGCTTCCAATGTTGCTTTATCACTAGCTTTGATATTAGCTGGTGTTAATTTAGCAATATCTGTCGTAACTGCATCCCAAGCTTCAACGAAATCAGCTAAGTGATTCATTACTACATCGATACCGAATGTTCCTTCTTTAGTATCTACTAAATTTAACAAGAAATCAGAATTACCTAAATCTCTAGTAATAGTGGAAGAACCTGTGAAGCCATCAACCCATCCTGATTTATCAACATAATAGTTACCTACTTTTTTAGTTTCAAAGTTGTATGCGTTATTTAATACATCTTCAACCATTGCTTTTAAGATTTCATACTGTTCAACATCTAATGTTTTAGCTAATTCTTTAGCTTTATCTTTCTCAGTTGTTTTTGTATAACTGAATCCTGAAATTACTGATTTAACAGTAGCTTCTGCATCATCGGTTTTTGTTGTTAAATAAGCTTTATATGCATCATCTTTTAATAAATCTTTAAGATCAGTGATAGTACCTAATAAATCATTATATTGATCAATGATATCTTGTACTGCATCTTCATTCTTTACACGGTAATAATTAGGCGCGTCTTTGATAGCTTGGATACGATCTTTAATTTCAGTTTTACTTGAAAGATTGATAGTATCTGATCCTTCAGTTAATCCTGTTTCTGCTTCAAATTTTACTTTATTCTTACCAAAATCTAAAGTTTTATTACCATTTAAATCTTGTTCTAAAACTGTAGACCAAGCTGCTACGAAAAGATTAGTTACATCTTCATCAGAGCTTCTATATTCAGAAGTAACTTCTTCTAAATCATTATAAACAGTATCGAAACGATCAGCTAAATCATCATTCAAACGATCCGCATAACCTTCTTCAACCCATTTTTCCAATTTTTCAAATGCTTTAACTGCAGCTTTTTGTTTAGTAGCAGCGGAACCAGTAGTTAAATCTTTCCAACCAGCATCGCTTGCATCAGCTAACATTTTGCTATAGTAGTTTACCAACCCTTTATCATCATTTGCTTGTGCAGTTCCTGCTAAGAATTTTGTTTCATCAAACATTCCAGTATTATCAGCTCCAGCAACATTTCCACTTGCATCGATCAATTTGTCAATAATATCTGTCCATTTTCTTAATGTAGTATAATCTGATCCTTCAGCATATTTGGCTAAACCTGCTCTGTATTTAAGAATTGTAGCGATGATATTTTGTTTTTCTGAACCATTAATTGTTCCTTCGCTATCCATTGTGAGTTCATCTAAGCCAATTTTTTCAATTGCTTTTGATAAATCATAAAAAATGTCTTTACAATCTTTAGTATCTGAATCTGTGCATGTTAATGTTGGTACTGCAGGTGCAGCAGCAAACACAGGAGCAGCATTGCTCAAAACCATAGCCAAAGACATACCAACGGTAGCAGCAGTCTTAACAGCCTTACTTGAATATTTATTCATATAAATAAATCTCCTCTCTCTTTCTCTTTCCCTATTGGAATTAACTTATTTTAGGACACTTCTATGTCTATTGTTTGTGCATGCTTTCAAAAGCTTTCAAATCGCAGCTTATTTATCGCTTTTTTATCTAATAGATTTTCCTTTTTAAGGCACATAACATTTAATTTATAACTATGATTTTGCACATTTTTTCATTATTGATACGTTTTATTAGTATTGATTTACATTTTTTCGTATGAATTTTTGATGATAAGTGATATACTATCATTAGAAATTATGAGGTGATATTAATGTATCGTACGGCTATTGAACAATTAAGAGAATGGAAAGCAAATGAAAGAAGAAAACCTCTCATTATTCGTGGAGCACGTCAAGTAGGTAAAACTTGGTTAATGAAAGAATTTGGAGATAGCTCTTATGAAAAAGTTGTTTATGTAAACTTCGATAATAATGAGCTAATGAGAAATTTATTTGAAGGCAGTTTGGAAATAAGTCGGTTGATTACAGGGCTAGAATTATATGCTGGTCATAAGATTGATTCTGATAATACACTGTTAATATTTGATGAAGTACAAGAAGTACCAAAGGCTCTAACTAGCTTAAAGTATTTCAATGAGCAAGCGCCTCAATATCAAATCATATGTGCTGGTAGTCTATTAGGAGTTGCCCTTCATGAAGGTACTTCTTTTCCAGTTGGAAAAGTTGAATTTATGGATCTTTACCCTCTATCTTTTGTTGAATTCATGATAGCTATGAATAAGTCTCAGTATGTTGATCTTTTACAAGATGGTAATTTCGACATGGCAGTTACATTCAAACAGGATTTTATCGACATACTAAAATATTATTATTATGTTGGTGGGATGCCCGAAGCAGTGCAAGCATTTGTAGATAGTCGTGATTTTAATGAAGTACGAGAGATTCAGCAAAATATCTTAACTGCTTATGAACAGGATTTCTCAAAACATGCTCCTAACGAAACAGTACCTCGCATTCGTATGCTATGGAACAGTATCGCTGCTCAACTTGCAAAAGAAAATAAGAAGTTTATATATGGTTTAATAAAAGAAGGTGCTAGAGCGAAAGAATTCGAGTTAGCCTTACTTTGGCTCACTGATTGTGGACTTGTACATAAAGTCCATCGAGTGTCGGCCCCTAATTTACCTTTGAAAGCTTATGAAGATCTGAAAGCATTTAAATTATTCTTGGTTGATATAGGATTATTATCTTGTATGGTAGGTTTACAACAGAAAGTTCTTTTGGATGGTAACGAGTTATTTAAAGAGTTTAAAGGTGCGTTAACCGAGCAGTATGTATTACAGCAATTGAAAACAATAAAAGGATTGAATGTCTATTATTGGACAGCTGAGCGTGGATTGGCGGAAGTAGATTTCATTATTGACAATGGCAGCAATGTCATTCCAATTGAAGTCAAAGCTGAACAAAATCTTAAGGCTAAGAGCCTTAAAGTATATCAAGAAAAGTATCAGCCTAAAATAGCTGTTCGTACTTCCATGGCGGATTATAAAAAAGAAGAAAGATTGTTGAATTTACCGCTCTGGGCAATATCGAAGATAAAAGATTATTGAGTATAAAAAACAATTATTGAATACTTTTATGATGAATTAAATTTAAGTGATTTGTGATAAAAAAACAATGTGTAGTTGCATATTAAGAGCGTGAACTCAGATGATGGGATTACGCTTTTTTTGTTAAAAGTGAATTTCACTAGTAAATTTAATAACCTTAAATTATCAAGTTATATTTAAATAGTTTTTGAGAATCTTCATAATCAGTTACACTTTAAATTATAGAAAAAATAAGTGAATGTGCTGGAATAGATACTGATAGTTTGTATTTATATATGGCGAAATGTAATAAATTAGTGATAGTTATATGACTTATATTATAGCTTTAAATAATTACAAACACGATAAAAATGGGCTATATGATTATCCTTTTGAAAGCATGCACAAACAATAGACATAAAAGTGTCCTAAAATAAGTTAATTCCAATAGGGAAAGAGAAAGAGAGAGGAGATTTATTTATATGAATAAATATTCAAGTAAGGCCGTTAAGACAGCTGCTACCGTTGGTATGTCTTTGGCTATGGTTTTGAGCAATGCTGCTCCGGTTTTCGCTGCTGAAGCTGGCAACTATGATGCTGGTGTATGTAAAAATGTTAGTGTAGCAGATATTGCAAATCCTACAGCTACAGAAAAAGAGAAATGTGGACAGGCTGTATATCAAGCTATTATTGACAAATTGGATGGTAAAAAATTCGATACAATTACCTTAGATGACGATTTAAAAGTTAAAAATGGTGCAGGTGACAGTGTTCATATTTTAGTTGCAATTAAAGAATACGATGCTGAATTGACTGAAGCTGTAAAAGATTTAGAATGGACAAGCACTGTTGCTACTAACGTAAGTAAATGGCAAGCTGCTGTTGCAGGTATTGAAGCTTATATTGGTGATATCAAAACTGATTTTGATGATGATACTAAATTCCCAGTTGCTGGCTCTAAATTGAAAGTTTTGATTGGCAAATTAGATGGTGAATGGAGTACTATTGATAGTGATGCTGAATATACTGCTGCAAAAGCATCATTAAAAGAAATTAAAGATTTCAAAAAAGACTTCGGTAAGTATTTAGGTACTGAATTAGAAGATGGTCCGGTTAATACAGCTGGTAGTGTTGTTTTAGACGCTTATAATGCATTAAATGATGTGATTGATACTTATTTAGGCACTACTGATGACACTGCTTTAGGTGAATTTGTGCTAGCATTTGATGCTATCTTACAAAAGGACTTAAAAGAAGAGGCTGTTGATTTAACTGCTAAAATTTCTAAAAAGAGTGCTAAATCAATTGGTGATGTATTAGGATCAGATTATGGAGCTGATGATTTCCCTAAAATGGATCTTAGTAAGAGTACTATCATCAAAAATCGTATGAAATCAATCAAAGATCACGATAGTTATGATCGTTTTAAAGATGAAGATGCTGTAATTAATATTTTAGACACTTATGAAGAATTATTAGACAACATCACTACTACTAAAGATGTATATAAGAGTGATGAGTATAAAGATTATACAACTAAAAAAGTAGCCGTTAATGGTGAAACAACAAAGAAAACTGTAAAAGCATTTGTAAGTGCTATTGCTGCAAGTGGAAAAGCAGATTATACGGAAGGAGATATGTCTGACGATTTAGCAGCGACTTTAAATTTAGATCAATGGGAGATTCTAAAAGCTGTAAAAGAAGAAGTAATCGATTCTGTTTATTCTATGGAAACTAAAAAAGTAGGTAAATATTATTCTGATAATTCAGATTTCTTATCTACAGTAACTTCTTCTCAGCAGACTACATTCAATAATAATTTTGCAAGTTACTTATATACATTAGTTGATAAAGAAGAAGGTAAATTTGGTTATGATGTAGTAGCTGAACATATGGAAGCATTTGAAAAGGCATTAGCTGCTGTTACTACTGATATTGCTAAATTGACACCTGCTAATATCAAAGTTACTGATAAGAAATTATTAGAAGCAGCTGAAGATGCTATTTATGAATTAGGTAATAGTAAAGGTGACTTCTACTTTAATACAACTAAAGATGAAGAAAAGACGGTAAGAGCTGCTGAAACTAAGATTGAAAACCTGCGTGAAGCATTCGACAACTTAGGTACAACTAACGTTGCTGGATGGTATGACATGGGTAACGGTAACTGGGGTTACAACAATGAAGACGGTACTCCTGCTGCTTACAAATGGGTCGCTTCTGGTTCTGATTGGTATATGATCAAAGACGGTAAGATGCTGAGAAATACTTGGTTGGCTACCGACGGTGGTCGCTGGTACTACTTAGACAATGCTGGTAAGATGGTTACGAACCAATCTGTAGATGGCTGCTGGATCAATTCTTACGGCGTTTACATGAGTCCTTCTTACAACGGTTAATTGTAAATCAACTAAATTACTTAATTGAGATGTACAGAGATGTGCATCTCTTTTTCATGTGCTTACGTTTAAAAGAGGTGCTACTTTCCGTAACACCTCTTCTGGGGATTGGTAATTAAATTCTTTATTATTCTATTCTTTTTCGATTATTTAACCCATACTCCATATGAGTTGAATGTATAACCATTAACAGTCGTATTTGATACCATCTTACCTGCATCATCTACATAGTACCATTTTGTTCCTTGTGAATCACTAGCAATCCAAGAGTTACGTAACATTACGCCGCCCTTTACATAATACCAGTCTGAACCTGATGCTACCCACTTAGTTACTGCATTTCCATTTTCATAGTATGCCCAGTTGCCTGCGCCTTTGTCTACCCATCCGTTTAATTCAGCATTCAATGATCCGAATTTCATACGATAAGCTTCCATCAATTCAGTTACTTTACGATCTGCATTCTTAACTGTTCTTGCTTGTGCTGAAGTTAAATTATCTTCTCCATCTCCTGTCAAGAAGTAAACTGCATCATCTGCAGCAATGATTGCAGCACGGTCATTGACTGTCAATGAGATTGAATCTAACTTTTCGATGCCTGTTGTCAATGCTTCTAAGCTTGATTCTACTTTTTCCATATGAGCAACTAACTTATCCCAGTTAAATTCACCTTTTTCTTTATCCAATTTAGTGAATACACCCTTGTCAAGATCAGTTCCGTTACCGATATTGTTTAATACAGTATTCAATTGTGCAGTTGTCGCATAGATTGATTTTGCTGATTTGTTAACATAGCTGTTACCAACTTCTTTTGTTTCAAGAGTCAGTACGACATCCAATACTTCTTCTTTGTATGCTTTCAAGATCTTGTATTCATCTACAGTCAGATTTGATTTGATTGAGCTGAATTCTTTTCCTGAAGTTAATTTTCTGTCGCTGTCTTTGTTAGTCAAGAAGTCTTTAACTGAAGTATCGTTCTTGATCAAGTCTTTATACGCTTCGTTCGTCTTAGCTACTGCTTCTTTGACTGCTTCGATCTCATCATACATATCTTCAAACTTAGTCATGTATTCTTCAACACCTGAATTTTCTTTGAAAGTAGTATAATCAGACTTTTCGATAGTTACTTCTTTACCCTTCAGATCAGTGAAAGTAGTACCATTCTTGATTTGTTTGATGGCAGCATCAACATTAGCTTTTGTGATACCTGCATCACCATATTGATCAACGAACTTTTCATAGAACTTGTCTAAGCTAGTCAGATAAGTGTCTAACAGATCTCCATCGTTCTCAGCTACATAGCTGTTGACCAGATCTTCTAATACTGACTTAGCATCGGTAACACGATCATATTTAGCAGTATCCAAGTTAGTCAAATAAGTCTCGAAGTCATTGAAATCTTCTAACAGATCTGCAGCAGTAGCATAAGCAGAAGTTGTTTTGAATTCAGTATCCTCATCATATTTTTCAGCAGCAGCCAAGTTACCGTTAGCTTTGAACATGTCATTCATAGCTGTATCCATATCCAGCATACGTTCAACAGCCTTACCTTCATCGGTAGTATTGTCTAAATATCTAGCTAATTCTTTAAGAACTGCTTTGAAATCGATGTCTAATTGAGGGATGGCACCTTTAGATAAGATAGTTACTTTACCTAAAGAAGCAGTATTCGTTTTAGTGAATTCAACTTCGTCACCAGGCTTAACATTTTCAAAAGTTAAACTAGCTTTATCGAAAGCAGAAACGATCTCGTTATATACGTTCTTTGCTGTATATCTGTCTGTGATTCCTAAGCCTGTACCTACTTCTGCGCAATTTGAATAATCTTCAAATGCTGTAGTTACGACGATTTTAACAACAACTGATTTTGCAGTATCTAAACTACCATTACCAACAGGATTAGTAGCCTCAACATCAGTTCCATCAATATTGTAAACTGCTTTTACTGCTCCAGTTTTCGTTTTATTGCCGCTTGCATCTGTGATTTCAACATTTCCTGTTAGAGCTGCATCACTACCCCAAGCACTACCAAGTACACTAGTAACATAAGTGTTAATATCGGCACCAATATTTGCATTGTCACGAACTGCGATTATTACTTCTGACCCTTTTAATGGATCATCTGCATTAATTACCGGATAACCTGTAATGCTATCTCCTGTTGTAGCATAATAACCATAAGTTACTTTACTAGTTGCACTACTCACATCAACACCATCAGAAGCTTTTTTAAGTGATCCACTATCTACTTTATAGCCCAAATAATACTCAACCTCTGTAGCACCAACTGTAACTGTTTTAGTTAAATCTAGTCCTTTAATTGCATTAGCTGCTTCAGTTTGAACATCTGCAATTACTTTAGCACCCGTTATTGTTTTTGAGGCATAAACATCATTTGCTTTATAACTCTTTTTAGTAGTACATACAGTAGCAGCTTGTGCAACAACTGCATTACCTACAGCAGGTACAGCACTCAAAACCATAGCCAAAGACATACCAACTGTAGCAGCAGTCTTAACGGCCTTACTTGAATATTTATTCACATAAATAAATCTCCTCTCTCTTTCTCTTTCCCTATTGGAATTAACTTATTTTAGGACACTTTTATGTCTATTGTTTGTGCATGCTTTCTAAAGCTTTCTTTTATTTGCCTGTTCATCATGTTTGTTTGCATTTTATCAATTCTTTAAAGGCATATACCTAAGCTTTTTTCTTTCTTTTCAAGCATACAATTTAGTAATAACAATCATAACTTTTATACAAAAAAAGAATGCACTTATCATGCACTCCATACTCTATATTCATTTAACTATATGCAAAATGCAGCATACAAAGGAATTGATTTTTGATTATTTTCAAATCCAAAATTCTTTCCTGTTATCTTTATTGCATAAGCAGGCTTATTTTGTTCCATATATACTTTTAAACTCTTTGCCTTCACATTATCCGCTGCTTTTACCTCTATGGGAATAATCTGTCCTTCGCGTTGAATAACGAAATCTATTTCTGCACTTCTTTCTGATTCCCAATAATAACTTGTATAACCATTAAATGTCAATTGATTACACACATAATTTTCAGTCATTCCACCTTTAAAATCATTAAGCTCATCGCTCATATACAAGATGTCTTCTGCTAAAATATTCTTCTTTGCACATAACAAGCCAACATCCGATACATAAATTTTAAATGCGTCAATATCTTTATAATTTTCTAAAGGCTTCATGATCTTATCCGCACGATAAATTCGATTGACTATTCCTGATAAATTTAACCATTCAATGGCATTCTCAAATTCAGATGCCCGACCGCCTTTTTTAACAAGCTTATATTGGAAACGTGTATTTGCTCTTGATAACTGAACAGTAATATTATCATAAACTTGACGTGTTTTCTTGATTTCATTATTCGTATTATATTTGCTCATATCATTGAGATAACTGGCAAGTATCATATCCTGTAAGTGGCGAACAAGCAAGAAGTCTTTTGTTTCTACATACTTACTAACAATCTCAGGCATACCACCTACAACTAAGTATGTTCTATATAAACTCATCGCATCTTTGTGAAGAACCTGCGGCATAGGAACGTTGGAATTAAAGCAGTCCTGAATTAGTTCCACAAGATTTTTCTCATTTAATGCAAGTAAGAATTCTTCAAAATCCAATGGATACATTGTCTTAATATCAACTTTACCAACAGGAAAAGAGAATTGAGAACGATTCACAGCCACACCAAGTAAGCTACCAGCAGCAATAATATGATATTCCGGAGCTTCTTCACAGAAATACTTTAATGAAGTTAAAGCTCTCTCGCATAACTGGATTTCATCAAAAATAATTAAAGTCTTTTCTTTAATGATAGTTTGCTTAGAAATCCTTGAAAGAATAGGAATTAAATAAGAAGGACTGATATTTTCATCAAAGGTTTTACTTAATGAAGGATCACTTTCAAAATTAAAATATGCGACATTCTCATAAAACTTTCTGCCTAATTCAAGCATGGTATATGTCTTACCGGTTTGACGTGCACCTTGTAAGATTAAAGGCTTACGATAAGCACTATCTTTCCAAGCTATCAATTCTTTCATGATTTTTCTATCCATAACAAGGTCCTCCTTATAATAAGGATTATAACACAAAAGTGCAGTTTTGATTCAATTAACAAGAATAAATTACATTAAAATACACGAATAATTCGAAATATTTATCACTAAATTTATGAATGATGGAAAATAATAATTATATGTGTAGAGAATCATGACTATAAGTAGTAGAAATATTGAATAGCTATATGACAGATAAAAGTTTATTAACGTTTCAAAAAGGCGATAAACAAGAGGTTTCGAGATTATTTTGGAAAGCATGCACAAACAATAGACATAAAAGTGTCCTAAAATAAGTTAATTCCAATAGGGAAAGAGAAAGAGAGAGGAGATTTATTTATATGAATAAATATTCAAGTAAGGCCGTTAAGACTGCTGCTACCGTTGGTATGTCTTTGGCTATGGTTTTGAGCAATGCTGCTCCGGTATTTGCTGCACAAAATGATGATACATCAATTTGTACTACAACAGTAACTAAAGAGCAATTAGGTCTATTAAACCAATTCAGAAGCAACAATAGTGATTGGGCTAAAGCTAAAGCTAATACTACTTTCAATGCTAAAAAAGTTACAGTATTTGGCTCAAAATTCGACAAGGATGGCACCGCTATTTCTGGTGCTGAAACTTCTGTTGCAGATACAACATATCCCGCAACAATCAAAGTTGGTAATACAGAATTAAAATTAGTATGGGATGGTTCAATTGCTACTGGTCCAAAAGATGGAGATGGTAGTGCAACATATTTTTATGCAACAACAGTGGCTGGTGATGCAAATGTGGTAGTTACTGAAACTGTAAAGGTAAATATGATTACTTACATGGCTGGCAAATACAGTGAAGATGCTAACGTAGTTACAACAGCTACTCAGGTTGGCGACATCATTATCCCTACAGGAAAGTCATCAACATTTAATGAAGCTTTAAAAGCTATCAATACAAATTGCTATGATTCAGGTGACAACGCCTTTAAAGTAAATGCAAGTGCAATGCTTAAATTAGTTGATGCTGTTTCTACAACTAACTCTGCTGATTTAATTAAGCTAGCAATGGATGATGCGGATAATGATGCTGACGCTGTTGAAAATATCCAGAAGTTCTTAGATAAATATACTAGCAATTTATCTGCTGAACAAAAGGGTATTTTAGAAGATGCCATCTATGAGAAAACTCCGGATACAGACACTAATGAATATCAGACAGGTCTTTCTAAATTCTTAGACAAAGTAACAGGCGCTTGGGAAGATAAATTAACTGCTTCTTCTGTTACTAAGATTAGTGGTGGAACCGCTATTACCAATAGTGAAATTGAAGCCTTTATTGATGATGTAGTAAAAGCTGATGCTGTCTATACACAGTATAAGAGAGATGAAGCTGTTGTTGACTTTATAGCTGAAGTAGAATCTGCTAAAGATGATGTTAAAGCTGTAATTGATGCAGTAAGCAAATCTAAAAATGATTCTTATAAAGAATATCTCAAGGGTACAACGAGCGTAAAAGTTAAAGTAAACACTTATTTAAAACTTGATGACGGTGAAGTTTCAGTAGTAGAGAGTAAGTCATTCACATCAGCAGATTATGCAATTTTAAAAGCTTTTAAAGAAGATGTTGTTGACGTTGTTATGACAATGGAATCAAAAGAAGTAGGAAGCAGATATTTAGACAAATCTACTAAGTCTCCTTATGCGACTTCTACTCAAGTTGAGGCAGTATTAGATATCTTTGGTGGCTTAAATGATCTTGCTGATACAGAAACAGGTGACTTCTATTGGGATGTTTTAGAAGCACATATGGAAGGATTGGCAACAGCATTAAAAGCAGTAACAACTGATATTGAAAAAATCACACCTGCTAATATCAAATCAACTGATAAGGCTACACTAGTTGCTGCAGAAGATGCTTTATATGAATTACAAAAAGGTGATTATTCACAAAATCTGACAAAGGATGAAGCAAAAGAAGTAAGAGCTGCTGAAGCAAAAATTACAAACTTACGTGAAGCATTCGATAACTTAGGTACTACAGCAGTAGCTGGATGGTATGACATGGGTAACGGTAACTGGGGTTACAACAATGAAGATGGTACTCCTGCTGCTTACAAATGGGTTGCTTCTGGTTCTGACTGGTATATGATCAAAGACGGTAAGATGCTGAGAAACACTTGGTTGGCTACTGACGGCGGTCGTTGGTACTACTTAGACAATGCTGGTAAGATGGTTACGAACCAATCTGTAGTTGGCTGCTGGATCAATTCTTACGGCGTTTACATGAGCCCTTCTTACAACGGTTAATTGTAAAATCAACCTAATTACTAAATTGAGATGTACAGAGATGTACATCTCTTTTTACATGCAAAAAGGAGATCCATCAAGAATCTCCTTTAAGTGTTATTTGCTTTTAGTTAACTATTTAACCCAAACGCCGTAAGAGTTGAAAGTATAACCGTTAATAGTTGTATTAGAAACCATTACACCGTTATCATCAACATAGTACCATCTAGTACCCTGAGCATCAGAAGCAATCCAAGAGTTACGTAACATTGTACCGTTCTTTACATAGTACCAGTTAGCACCAGAAGCAATCCATTTAGAAGGTCTAGTACCATCTTCTGCAATGTAATCCCAAACACCATTGCCTTTATCTACCCATCCTGATTGAGTTACTGTTCCGTTAAGAATCAGTTTTAAGTATAAAGTTTCAATTAATTCAACATTTGCTAATACTTCTTTCTTTTCTTTTGAAGTCAATGCAGAAGCATATTCTGTAGCAATCTTGTCACCATCAACTAATTGATTTAATGCTTTTTTAGCCTTGATGATCTTGTTAGCTTGTGCTGATGTTAAGTTAGAATTTAATGTCAATCCTTCGATATCATCAGTTACAGCTTTTAATAATTCTTCTACTGAAGTAACAGTGTTTACTAATACATCATAATATGTTTCATCGCTTTCTTCATTGTCAATCACTGTAGTCAATACATATTGTAATCCTGCAGTTGAAGAATTAGTTTCTAATAAATCAAATACATCCTTATTCTCTACATAACGACCATAGTCTGCATTTTCTAAACGTACAACATATTTACCACTGTTCAATTGTTTTGGAGTTAATGTATAGAATTCAGCTACGAAACCTTCAACAAATTCTTTTAAAGCTGTAGAATCTGCTTCTCTGAATGCATTCAATGCTTTATCAAGCGCAATTTCATTTGCTTCTTTGTCATCAGCCAAATAGTCAGAAGCAGCTTTAGCCAAATTCTTAACTTTAGTAGCTAAATCTTTCTTATATGATTTAACATCAGCGTTAGTAGATTTCAGAAGATTCTTAACTTCTTTCATATCTTCAATGATAGCTTCTAAACCATCAATTAAAGTTGCAACTTCTTCAGCATCTTTTACATCATCATAATCTGCGATTGCGCTTAAATCATCGTTATCATCATTTTTGATATCTTTTAATACTTTCTCAACTTTGCTTAAGTTCTTGTAAGAGATAGCTTCTTCTTTTTCAACTGCTTCATAAACAGTTACACCAGAAATCAGTTCAACTTTTTCAAGTTCATTAGCATAATCAGTTACGTAAACATCTTCTCTTTCAGATTTGTAATCTTCTACTTCTGACTTGAAGTTATTGATTGTATCAGTAACAGCATCTCTATGATCATCATCAATCATGGCATTCAGATATTTTTCGTTATCCTTGATGACTTTATAGATTTCTTCAGCATTTTTAGCAGTAGCTTTAGTAACACCGTCTTCTGCAACTGTAGTAATTACAGCACCTTTACCAGCAGTAGTATTAAGGTCACCACCAGCAAAGTAATCACCTAATTTACCAGCGCCAGTTGCTTTAGTATAGCCTTTGATGAATTTTGCGAATGCTACCACATCTTCATCAATATCTGCATCATCCATATAACTAGAGTTGTTAGCTAAGAATGTTGCGATATCTAATAATGTAGCACCGTTTTCGAATTTTGAACCAGCAAGATCAGCAGAAAGCACAATGCTTGGATCTACCAAATCTGCCAAAGTTTTTTTAGAATTCATTTTTAAATCAACGTCGTCGTTAATTTCAATGTCTGTGCCAGCTAAAACTTCATTTCCGCTATACGCTTCTGTATAGTCCTCTGTCAAAGCATCCAAAACTTTAGAAACAACATCATGAGCTTTTTCAGCAGTTTGCTTATCACTTGCAAGATCAGCAGCATAAGCAACAGTAAGATTGCTTAAAACAGGAGCTGCATTACTCAAAACCATAGCCAAAGACATACCAACGGTAGCAGCAGTCTTAACGGCCTTACTTGAATATTTATTCATAAATAAAACTCCTCTCTCTTTCCCTTTCCCTATTGGAATTAACTTATTTTAGGACACTTTTATGTCTATTGTTTGTGCATCCTTCCAATGGATTTACAAATGTCCTTTAATGAGTGGAGATTTTTATTTTATATAATCATTTTATAGGCATATACCATGATTGTATATGAAGTAATTAAAGTTATCAAAGATGATATGAAGAGCTATTATTGAACTCTTTTGCGTGCAAAAAGGAGATCCATCACGAATCTCCTTTAAGTGTTAGTTGCTTAGTTAACTATTTAACCCAAACGCCGTAAGAGTTGAAAGTATAACCGTTAACAGTCGTATTAGAAACCATTACACCGTTATCATCAACATAATACCATCTAGTACCCTGAGCATCAGAAGCGATCCAAGAGTTACGTAACATTGTACCGTTCTTTACATAATACCAGTTAGCACCTGAAGCAATCCATTTAGAAGGTCTAGAACCATCTTCTGCGATGTAATCCCAATCGCCATTACCTTTGTCTACCCATCCTGATTGAGTAATTGTGCCATTGAGAATTAGTTTCAAATAAAGAGCTTCGATGATTTCTTGATTAGCAAGAACTTCTTTTTTCTCACTTCTTGTTAATGAATTAGCATATTCTGCTTCGATATTTCCATCTTTATCAACTAATCGATTTAAAGCTTTTCTAGCAGCGATAATCTTAGCAGCTTGTTTATCAGTTAAAGTAGTATTCAATGAAATGCCTTCGATATCAGTTGTTACAGCTTTTAATAATTCGTCAACTGAAGCAGCATCAGCAATCAATAAATCATAGTAAGTATCTTCTTCATCAGAATCTACTAGAGTTGTCATAATTTTATATAAATCATTACCTGCTACTTTGGCAAATTCATAATAGCGACCCAAACCGGCATTAACTTCTTTTACTCTATAGCTTCCGCTAGTACGTTGCTCAGTAGTTACTGTCCAAAATTCATTAACAAATGCATCAACGTATTCTTTTAACGCCTTTACATCATCTGCACGGAAAGCAGTGATAGCATCATCAATAGCGTCTTGCTTCTTATCTTCTGTAGCGAATTTTTTACCTTCACCTACAGTCCCTTCAAAAGCTTCCACAAGTGCTTTAAGTTTTTTATCTAATTTATCAAATTCTTTCTTTTCAGATTTAGTATCATTAATTAAGTCTTTAACATCCTGCATTTCAGAAGCGATTGTTTCCAATCCGTCAATGTAATCAGCTACTACATCTTCATTTTTAACATCTCCATATTTTATAAATAAACCCGTTTCCACTTCTAATTTATAAGAATCCTTAGTAACTTTAGAAATGAAAGCATTAAGGCTTGATAGATTAGTATATGAAATTTTATCTTCATCGTCAACTAATTTAGAAACTGTTGATCCTGCTACAGCTTCATCAGCTAATTTTTTAGCAAACTTCTTAGCATCATTTCCGACTGTATCTTCTTTGTAGTCTTCAACATCAGATTTTAAATCCGCAAATAAATCTTCCACTTTTTCCAATGTATCAGCTTTATCACTAGCAATATTACCCTTGAAATCCATTAATGAGGAAACTTTATTATAAAAGGCAACAATATCTTTGTCAACAACTCCACTTTTAGCATATTCATCTAATTTCTCAACTACATCGTCAGATACTAATACCTCAGCAAATTCAACTGCTGTTTTTACATCACCATCAATTTTAGTTCCAACTAAATACTTCAAAATATCAGTTTGTTCAGCAGTATAGCCTGCTACAGAAGCATACTTATATGCGTTTTCTAATACCACTTTAACAGTTTCTTTAGTCGCACCATTTGTTATTTCTTGACTGAAAATTTCTTTGAACTTTAATTCACTAGCAACTTTAAAATATTCCTTAGTACCACCAACATAATCATCAGCAGCAATGTTTTTTCCATCTCCTAATAAGTCTAGTAAATCCTCAACAGCATCTTTTTGATCAATTACTATTTCTATAACACTTCTGGTTTCACTAACTTCTGTAGTTGTAGGTGTATCATCATTAGCAAACACTGGAGCAGCATTGCTCAAAACCATAGCCAAAGACATACCAACGGTAGCAGCAGTCTTAACAGCCTTACTTGAATATTTATTCATAAAATAAATCTCCTCTCTCTTTCTCTTTCCCTATTGGAATTAACTTATTTTAGGACACTTTTATGTCTATTGTTTGTGCATGCTTTCCAAAGAGGATTCAATGCTTCCTTTTCATCAACTATTTTGAAATTTTAATGGATTATAGATGGCATATAACAACAAATAAGATATTATAAGATTGCATACTTTATAATCAGCTTATAGTATAATTTGTACTTATTTTAAGTAAGTTTAAATTCAAACATGAAAAGGCACTCACCTTTAAGATGAATGCCTCCTGTTATAAACCCTGTATCCTCTTAGATATGAATTATATTTAAGAGATAGTATAGTGATTAAGCGTATTTTATTTCAAACGTACATAGTAAGTTGCTTTTCCAGAGCCTTTTCTCTCTAACTCTCCTGATTCAACTAATTTCCGTAAAGAACCTTCTATTGAACTAATACTCAATGATGGGCATAATTCCCATATATCCTGTTTAGTGAATTTACCCAACTTATTTTGTGTAGCCTTTTTTACAATTTCTACAGCAGGTAATTTAGTTTCTATTATGAAAAATCTATCTTCAAAATCTTTATAGGCAGATAAAATAATTCCTAAAAGATACTTAATGAAAGGAATTATATCCTCACTACCATCATGCCAACCATTTTGCGAACGATTTAATGCATCATAATATAAATCCTTATTCTGAGCTATTTTGGCTTCTAAAGAAATATATTTACCTACATAAAAGCCATTTTTGTATAACAATAAGGTTGTGAGCAAACGACTGATTCTTCCGTTTCCATCGTTAAAAGGATGAATGCAAAGGAAGTCATGAATAAATATAGGAATGGCAATCAAAGGTTCTACTTCAAAGTTTCCAATTACTCGATTATACTCTTCACAAATTTTATCCAACGCTTCAGCAGTTTCAAATGGAGCAAGCGGAGTAAATAGTGTTTCTGTATGTCCATCAAGATATTTGACACTGATATAATTTTGAACATTCTTTATTTTGCCTGCCATTGGATTATTCATATGATTATACATGATTTTATGCAACTGTAAGATATAGTTTCTAGTAACAGAAATAGTATCAAAGCTATCATGGATAATATTTAGAACATCTCGGTATCCGGCAATTTCTTGTTCATCCCTATTTCTTGGAGTAGTTTTTTCTTCGACTAACTGTTTGATGCGAGTATTGGTTGTGACAATACCTTCGATAGCATTTGAGGCCTCTGTACTTTGTATCTTTGCAATTTCGACAAGTTTTTCAAGTTCGGCTGATCGTTGCTTTAGATATTGCTCCTGTTTCCCCATTTCTTTATAGATAGCAGCAATATAAGCCAGAATGTCAGAATCCCATTTTTGATCTCTGATTTTTGAATAATTAAAATCTCTCATTCCCTTAAACACCACCATTTCCCTTAAATTATACACAAAATTAAGGGAATAGTCAAAATCATAATCATAATAACAATAGATTTCAATAAAGATCTGTTCATATGTGTGATATTTATTATTAAGGTATATACCTTGAATTATACAAACGAATACCAACAAACATGATAAACAGGCATATAAAAGAAACCTTTAGAAAGCATGCACAAACAATAGACATAAAAGTGTCCTAAAATAAGTTAATTCCAATAGGGAAAGAGAAAGAGAGAGGAGATTTATTTATATGAATAAATATTCAAGTAAGGCTGTTAAGACTGCTGCTACCGTTGGTATGTCTTTGGCTATGGTTTTGAGCAATGCTGCTCCTGTGTTCGCTGCTACAAATGTAAGTGGTGTATGTAATTCAACTTATACAAGTGAATTAAATGATTTTTTGAATTTCTTATCTGATTCAGGTTTGACTGAGGAAGGCTTCAAAACTAAAAATTCTGAAGATTCAGTTAAAATCACTACAGGAGCAGAATCTGCTCAATACTACGCATTAGATGAAGGTTTTGAGTACAAAGGAGCTGATCTTACTGTGCCTGCTACTGGTCTAAAAGTTACTGATACAGCAGGTGATAATATTAATAACGTTAAAAAGCTTCCTTTAACAGTTACTGTTAATAAAACAGAAGCAGGTGCTGCTTTATTTGTTAAAGAAAGTGATTCTGCTGGAACTTATACGCAAGTAACTACTGCTGAAGAACTGGAAAAAATAGCTGCAGACAATGTTGTGATGTATCAAATCGTTAAAAAGAATATTGAAAAATCTCCAGCAACATCTGGTACAACTGATAAAGTAGCTTTGTTTGATAAAATTTCTACTGAATTTGCTACTGGTGGTGCATGGGAACATGTAATTGACAATTGCACAGGTTCAGCTAGAGACTTAGCTAAGTTAATGAATGATACTGTCAAAGATATCAAAGCTATGTTAGGTGCTGATTATAGCGCCACTTATGGTACATTAGCTACTATCATTGCTAAAACTAATCCTACTTCTGATGATTTAGATAAATTAACTGACTTCAATGCTGACTATGCTGATAACCTAACTTCAGAACAAGCTAATCTTTTAAATGATACAATCTATGGTTTAGAAAGAGAATTAGGTTATGAGTCATCAACTGATGCTTACCAAACTGCACTTTCTAGATATATTGATAAAGAAACTAAAGCATTAGAAGATTTCGTAACAGATACAATTTATACAGCTAAGAACGGTTCAGCAATCACTAAGACTTTAGTGAAAGAAAAAATTGCTAATATTAAGGATACTTCTGATTATAAACGTTTCAAAAATGAAGCAGATGTAGAAGCTATCATCGCTCAATATGAAGAAATGACAGATGCTATCAATGATGTTGCAGCTGCTATTAACACTAGAACAAATGATGCTTATGCTGACTTGTTAAAGGGTACTAAGTCTGTAAAATCTAAATATGCAAATAAAGATACAGATGCAATTGTTGATAGTATGAAAACTGCGGATTTTGAAATCTTGAAAGCATTCAAAGAGGATGTTGTTGATATTGTGTGGACAATGGAAGCAAAATCATTTGCTAATCGTTACTTAGACAAATCAACAAAATCACCTTATGTAACAGCTACACAATTAAATAAAGTACTGAATGACTTCAATGCTGATCTTATCGAATTAAAAGATTCAGAAACTGGTGAATTTGGTTGGGACATCTTAGATGCACATATGACTAAGGTTAATGACAGCTTAGCAGCATTAGCAGATCTGAGTAAGTATGATGCAATTACATTAAGTGTTAATGATAAAGAAGTTCTTGTTAAAATGGATGATGCTGTTTATTTCTTAGAGAATGATGGAGCAGGTAACTTATCAACAACTCAGACACGTACTGTAAGAGATGCAGCACGTAAAGTAACTGAATTAATGGAAGCATACCGTAAACAATTTGGATCCATCGATTCAACAGTGAATGGCTGGAATAACAAAGGTAATGGTGACTGGACATACTATGAAAATGGAAATGCAGTAACTAAGTGGGTAGCATCAGGTTCAGACTGGTATTATGTAAAGGGCGGCGTAATGTTACGTAACTCTTGGATTGCTAGTGATTCACAAGGAACAAAATGGTACTATGTAGATGATGCAGGTAAGATGGTATCAAATACGACTGTTAATGGTTATACATTCAACTCATATGGAGTATGGGTTAAATAATCGAAAAAGGATAGAATAATAAAGAATTTAATTACCCATCCCCAGAAGAGGTGTTACGGAAAGTAGCACCTCTTTTAAACGTACGCTCATGAAAAAGAGATGCACATCTCTGTACATCTCAATTAATTAGATCGATTTACAATTAACCGTTGTAAGAAGGGCTCATGTAAACGCCGTAAGAATTGATCCAGCAACCATCTACTGATTGGTTAGTAACCATCTTACCAGCATTGTCTAAGTAGTACCAGCGACCACCGTCAGTAGCTAACCAAGTATTTCTCAGCATCTTACCGTCTTTGATCATATACCAATCAGCACCAGAAGCAACCCATTTGTAAGCAGCAGGAGTACCGTCTTCATTGTTGTAACCCCAGTTACCGTTACCCATGTCATACCATCCAGCTACTGCTGTAGTACCTAAGTTATCGAATGCTTCACGTAAGTTTTCAATTTTAGTTTCTGCAGCTCTAACAGTTTTCGCTTCTGTTTTAGTCAGATTGTCTTCATAATCCCCGCCTTTAGTTAATTCGTAGATAGCATCTTCAGCAGCTTCTAAAGTTTTCTTATCGGTTGCTTTGATATTTGCAGGTGTAATCTTAGCAATAGCTGATGTTACTGCTTCTAAAGCTTCAGCTACTTCATTCATTTGCTTTTCAACTAAGTCATAACCAAATAAGCCTTCTTCTTTATCTACTAAAGCGTAAAGGTATCCAGGGAAAGTGTTCTCAAATGTACTTCTTTGTGAATTAGTTGAATTAGAAGTATAGTCGGATTTATTTACATAATAGTTACCCACTTTTCTAGTTTCCATCGTGTAAATTGAATCCATTACTTCTTCTTTGGCATCTTTCAGAATTACCCATTGTTCAGAGTTCAGCAAGCCAGCTAATTTCTCAGCTTTTTCTTTATCAGTTTTTAGATCTTTGTCTTCATCGATATTTTTTAAGAATTCCTTTAAAGTAACTTTGTTATCAGCTTTAACATTAGCTACTTTAGTTTTGATAAATGCATTATACTCATCTGATTTTAATACATCAGCATTTGTACCAATGTTATCCAATAATTCTTGATAAGCATCTAAGATAGCGATTACAGCATCTTCATCTTTAAATCTGTCATAATAGCTATGATTCTTGATCAAATCGATACGTTTTTTGATTTGTGTTTTATTGTTTAATTCAATCTTCTCCGGATCTAAAGCCGTAACTTCATCTGATTTTTCTCCTTGAAGAATCAGGGCGATAGTACTCTTATCATTTCCTTTTTCAAGTTCTTTATCTAAAGCAGTTTCTTTACCTTCTAAATCGTTTTGTAAAATAGTATCAAAAGCTAATACAAAGAATGATAAATCTTCATCAGCATTTACGCCTAAATACTCATTGATATTGTTATTTAATGAAACATAAGTATCTTGTACTGCACCTGCTAGATCATTACTGTATTCACCGTCTGAATCAATACCTAAATATTTGCCATAGTCAGCTTTGAAATCTTTTAACTCTTTCAATGCAGCTTTAGCTTCCTTATAAGTACCTTCTTTGATTGTTGACCAATCAGCATCTGCATCTTTTTCAGCATTAGTATTTTCCATTACTGTAGCTAAATCTGAGCCAGCTTGTACATCTTTAGCTTTAATGGCACCTTTGCCAGCATAATCTTCAATACCTTTAACCACATTAGTCCATGTAATAATGTTAGCTTTTTCTGTATAACCAACACCGCTTTTAGCAAAAGCATCTAATTCTGTAGCATAATCAGCAATTACTTCTAAGATATTAACTTTCTTGCCTTCTTTATTTAAAGCTTTCATGTCGTTATCTAAAGTAACTGTACTAAATTTAGCACCATCTAACTGACTTAGAATTTCTAAATAAACTTGTGCGCCACAATCAGCTTTGCCATCATTATCATCCTTTGGGTCGGCAGAATCCGTTATTACTTTAATGTCTTTACAGATACCTTCTGCTTCATATGTTGTTTCTGTAGCGGCGAAAACCGGAGCAGCAGCACTTAAAACCATAGCCAAAGACATACCAACGGTAGCAGCAGTCTTAACGGCCTTACTTGAATATTTATTCATAAAATAAATCTCCTCTCTCTTTCTCTTTCCCTATTGGAATTAACTTATTTTAGGACACTTTTATGTCTATTGTTTGTGCATGTTTTCAAAAAAATGTATATTAACCTTATTCTAGGAATGATATAAGCATTCAAGTAGCTCTCTTTAGGCATATACCCATTTGAAGTTGACAGTTAGCAATGTCATATTTTCATATAATTCAGTCTATTATTCATACTCTCAATGTTTTAAGTTTAAAAATTGTTGTAAAATATGTCACCTTATTTAACATTGAATATATCAGAGAACATGTATATAATATAAATAGGAACTATTGTGTTTACTAAGGAGGTTAAATCTATATGCCTAATATTAAACCAATTTCAGATTTACGAAATTATAGCGAAGTGCTACATGATGTAACGTTTGGCTCACCAGTTTTTCTTACTAAAAATGGAAGAGGACGTTATGCTATCATCGATATTCAAGAATACGAAAACATAATGGCAACTTTAACATTGATGGATGAATTATCAAAAGGCAGAAAATCAGGCGAAGTAGAAGGATGGCTTTCTGCAGAAGAAGTAAGATCCCATTTCAAAAAAAAGCAGCATGAATTATAATCTACATTATTCACCTGAATCTTTCAGAGACTTGGAAGAAATTTGGAGTTATATCGCACTAGAGTTATGTAATAATGAAGCAGCTGATAAAATGCTAGACGCTATTATGAATGAAATCGATAAACTTATTGATTTTCCTAACATGGGTGCCGCATTAGCAAATATCATAAATATAGAAACAAACTATCGTTACATAATATCAGGCAACTACATGATCTTTTATCGAATTGAACAGACTGATATTTATATTGACAGAATATTGTATACTAGACGTGATTATGTTCACATATTATTCAAATAAATTTTTAATAGATTAAACAATGAGAGGTGCAAAATGCACCTTTTTATTTTGATACACAAAAAGATTGAAATATTTTTAAAGTGGGAAAAAATCAGCTATAGTTTGCTTCTATTTTGTTAATTTACTGATTCACAGATCATAGTGATTGTATATCTAAATAAGACCAGTAATGTGAATGATTTTGGGCATAATTGTATATTATAATTTGATGTTATATGCCCTTTAAAAAAGTGAATAATACTTACAAATATGATGAATAGGCAAATAAAAGAAACTTTTAGAAAGCATGCACAAACAATAGACATAAAAGTGTCCTAAAATAAGTTAATTCCAATAGGGAAAGAGAAAGAGAGAGGAGATTTATTTTATGAATAAATATTCAAGTAAGGCCGTTAAGACTGCTGCTACCGTGGGTATGTCTTTGGCTATGGTTTTGAGCAATGCTGCTCCTGTATTTGCAACTGATATCACATCTGGTATATGTAAAGGGCTTGACGATACAACGGATATTGCTGATTGTGGTGCAAAAGTATATTTAGAAATTTTAAGCCAATTAGATGGTGCAAAATTTACTACTGTCACATTAGATAATGATATGAAGGCTTTAAATAAAGCTGGCAAAAAAGTAAATATCTTAGAAGTAATTGTTGATTACAAAGCTGAATTAGACGCATTTGCTAAAGGTGGAGATGCTGGTTATACAGAAAAAGCTAATATCACAACATGGACTAATGTAGTTGAAGGTATCGAAGCTTATGCTGGTACTGGTGCTATTGCTGCTAAAGATGTTAAAGCTAATAGTGATTTAGCTAAATTAGTAGCTAATGTAAATGGAGAAGATGGCGCTGGTAAGGACTTCTCTACTGTAACTAAGGATAACTATACTGATGCAAAAAATGCATTAGAAACTCTGAAAGACTATAAAGATGATTATGGTAAATACTTAGGCATCAGTGGTGATGACTATACAAATGATTTAGCTGGTGCTGTAGCAGATACTTATAACACTTTAAAATCGAACATCAATGATTATCTTGGTGTGACTGCAGATGCTGACTTATCAAATTTTGTTTTAGCTTATGATGCTATTTTACAAAATGACTTGAAAGAAAAAGCTACAGATTTAACAAAGACTGTTTCTAAAGATACAGGTGCCAAAACAATTAAAGCGATTATTGGTAGTTCAGAAGATGAATTAGACGCTATTGCTTTGAATAATAAAACACAACTTAAAAATCGTATGAAACTAATCACTGATCATGATGATTATGATCGTTTTAAAGATGAAGATGCAGTAATTGCTATCTTAGATGCTTATCAAGAATTAATTGATAATATCGGTGCAAACTCAGATGTTTTGAAATCTGATGAATATAACGAATATATTAAGACAAAAATTTCAAATGTAAAAAAAGATAACAAAGTTTCAGTTCGTGATTTCGTAAAAACTTTCACTACTGGAACGGCTAAAGAAAAAGCTGAAGCGTTAGCAGATGTATTAAATTCTGAACAATGGGAAATCTTAAAAGCTGCTAAAGAAGAAGTTATGGATTCAATTTACACAATGGAAACTAGAAAAGTGGGGAACTATTATGTAGATAAGTCTGATTACACTTCAACTTCTACAACATCACAAAGAAATACATTCAAAAATGCTTTCCCAGAATATCTTTATACATTAGTTGATAATGAAGAAGGTCTTTTCGGATATGATTTAGTTGCAGAACATATGGATAAAGTAGTTAAAGCTTTAGAAGCTGTTACAACTGATATTGCTAAATTAACTCCAGCAAATATTAAAGCAACAGATAAAGCTTTATTAGAAGCTGCAGAAGATGCTATTTACGAATTAGTTGATGGTGATTATGCTGACAATTTGACTTCAGCACAAAAGAGAACAGCACGTCAAGCTGACACTAAGATCACAAACTTACGTGAAGCATTTGATAACTTAGGTACAACAAATGTAGCTGGATGGTATAGCATGGGTAACGGTAACTGGGGTTACAACAACGAAGATGGTACTCCTGCTGCTTACAAATGGGTTGCTTCTGGTTCTGATTGGTATATGATCAAAGACGGTAAGATGCTGAGAAATACTTGGTTAGCTACTGACGGTGGTCGTTGGTACTACTTAGACAATGCTGGTAAGATGGTTACTAACCAATCAGTAGATGGCTGCTGGATCAATTCTTACGGCGTTTACATGAGCCCTTCTTACAACGGTTAATTGTAAATCGATTTAATTATTTAATTGAGATGTACAGAGATGTGCATCTCTTTTTGCATGCAAAAAGGAGATCCATCACGAATCTCCTTTAAGTGTTATTTGCTTTTAGTTAACTATTTAACCCAAACGCCGTAAGAGTTGAAAGTATAACCGTTAACAGTCGTATTAGAAACCATTACACCGTTATCATCAACATAATACCATCTAGTACCCTGAGCATCAGAAGCGATCCAAGAGTTACGTAACATTGTACCGTTCTTTACATAATACCAGTTAGCACCTGAAGCTACCCATTTAGAAGGTCTAGAACCATCTTCTGCGATGTAATCCCAATCACCGTTGCCTTTGTCTACCCATCCTGTTTGTGTAATTGTTCCATTGATAATCAATTTAGCATATAAAGCTTCAATCAAATCTTCATTTGCTTTTACTGCTCTCTTTTCTTTTGCAGTTAGACCAGCAAAATTTACTGCTTCTAGTTCAGCATAAGCATTTCTTGCAGCTACAATTTTCTTCGCATCAGATGAAGTGAATGTTGTTCCTAATGAAATACCCTCGATATCAGTTGTACATGCTTTTAAATACTTTGTAATGTCAGAAGTTGTTTCTGTTAATACCTGATAATATGTTTCGTCATTTGAATCGTCAACTAATTTTGTTAATAATGTCTTAACATTAGTGTCAAAATCAGCGATGTCATCTTCGCTTAAATATCTAGCATATTCTGTTTCTTCTGATCTTACTACATATTTTCCATTAGAACGTTGGACTGCATTAAGAGTATAGAACATTTCATATACATCTTCAACATAGTCAGTTAATTTAGTTAAATCTGCCTGAGTGAAAGCTGCCATTGCTGCTTGATATTTATTATAAAGTGTATCACTAGTTGTATCATCTTCGTAATTGTTAATTGCAGTAATTAGTGAGCTTAATTTACCTGTAATATCCCTTAAACCTTTATTAACTGCAGATGTAGATTTTAATGCATCATTTACCTCTTCAATTTCTGATACCATTGTTTCCAACGCATCGATATATTCTGCTACTGCTGATTCATCTTCTACATCTTCATATAAAGCTACAGCTTTTAAAGTTGAGTTTTTATCAGCTTTAACATCAGCTAAGAAATCTTTTAAGTCATCAAGGTTAGCACGGTCAAAATCTGCTCCACTATCAACTACATCAGCTACATTTGTACCCTCAATAATATCTTCATTTTTTAATTTATTAACATAGTCTTTAACAATTTGGTTTGTTCCTGCTGAATAAGTATCTAATTCTTCTTTCATTACATCAAGAAGGTCATTATATACGTCTTTAACGTATGTTTGGTCAGCTGAAGGAATATTTCCAAAATATTGCTTTAAGTCTACTAAATCATTGTATTTTCCTTTTTCTGTATTGTAAGTAGCTAAGTCAGTAATTTTACCGATCTTACCTGCTTTACCAGCTACTGTTTTACCGTCTTTCCAAGTGTAAGTAGTATCCTTATCACCATAATTAATTGCTAATTCTTTGATCATGCTATTAGTGTCGTCAGTAATCAACTCGATAGCATTAACAATACCGAATTCACGTTCTGCAGCTGTTGTTGATCCAAATTTATCATCAGCAATATGTGTACCAATAATGTATTTTGCATCCGCATCTGCATTACAATCTGCTAATAATGCCAAACCATTAGCCAATGTTACTTCACCAGTAGGCAATTCTTTTTCTAATAAATTTTCTAAACTCAGATTACCTTCTACTTCATCAGTTTTCAAGAATGTAGCTGTATTTGTCCAAGTGTACTCTGTAGAAGCCTGTACTTTACTTAAATTAATTTTGCCATTATCAGCTGATTTCAAATCTTGAATCATTGCATTTAAAGCATCTTTAGCCTCTGACATTGCTTGTTTTGTTTCGGCAGTATAACAAACTTGAGCTTTTGTACCCATAACGTCAGCAGCTGCCAATACTGGCGCAGCAGCACTCAAAACCATAGCCAAAGACATACCAACGGTAGCAGCAGTCTTAACGCCCTTACTTGAATATTTATTCATAAAATAAATCTCCTCTCTCTTTCTCTTTCCCTATTGGAATTAACTTATTTTAGGACACTTTTATGTCTATTGTTTGTGCATCCTTCCTCAAGGTTGATCGAATACTCCCTATTTATCACATTTGTATGCAATATTAACTTTATTAAAAGGCATGTAACATATATTTCATTATTGCAATCATGCATATGCTATACATAAAATAACAAAAATATTTTGTATTGTTCAGCTTGCATATTTATCATTTCAAGAAATATATTTATACCAAATTAAGATTTATCATTTATTTTGAAAGACATACAATTTATATTTAATTATTACAATATCACTTATATTCATCAGTACAAGTTTAACAATTTTGGCTGTTTTAGACTTTTCTAATGAAATATGTAGGTTTTAAATTCTTCCTTATTTCATTTTATTCTTTATTCATGAAATTAATTGGCAGTATTTGATAATATTTACAAAATAACACCAAATTAAACAAAGGCATATTTTGCTTATTTCAATATTAGCAAAGTGATAATTATATTTTAATTTGCTTATTTTCCTTTTTTTCATTTAACTAAATTAGTTAATAAAAGCTATATACTAATTTGCTTTAACTCCTGACTTTACAATATCACGCCTGTACATCGTATTCAACTATTACAAATATACATTTATTTACCAATTATCTGTTAATTATTCAAATCAGTTTATAAGTTCGTTAAATTGAAATAAGTTCATATAAACTCAAACCTTATTTCAACTTGATGTTTATTTTTGAAATAAAGCAAGGTATAATAGTGTCATAGGATGAAAGATAGACTTGGAGGTGTTAAAAATGAGAAATCGTGCAGGTCATTTAATAACTAATTTATTTGGAGAAGCGGCATACAAATCATTTGTTCCTAATCCACTTCCTCCAACACCACCGATTCAATTATCAAATGATCTCATCAATCTGCTTGTCAAAGCGAACTCTCAGCTCGCAGTCTTAGAAAACATTGCCACTCATATACCCAATGTTCAGTTATTTGTTTCTATGTATGTTCGTAAAGAAGCATTGATGTCATCGCAAATAGAGGGAACACAGGCAACTTTAGAAGATATTCTTGATCCTTTGCTTGAGGAAAATACAAATCGTAATGTCGCAGACGTAGTAAACTATATCAAAGCTACCGAATTCGCTATTAATAGATTAAAAGAATTACCTCTGTGCAATCGTCTAATAAGAGAAACACATGCTGTTCTTATGTCGGGGGTGAGAGGTCAGGAAAAAAGTCCTGGGGAATATAGAACTTCTCAGAATTGGATTGGCGGCCAAGGAAGTTCTCTTCATAACGCAAGATATATACCTCCTTCTCCTAGCGATATGAATGAAGGCATGTCTGACCTAGAAAAATATATCCATTCAGAGGATCAATTAGATCCATTAATTCGTGCCGCATTGATACATTATCAATTTGAGACTATCCATCCTTTTCTTGATGGGAATGGCCGTGTTGGAAGATTAATAATTACGCTTTTTCTCATGGAACAGAAAATACTTTCAACCCCTGCTCTATATATCTCATACTTTTTAAAAAAGAACCGTATAGAATACTACGATCGGATGACGGAAGTCAGAACAAAAGGAGATTATGAGCAATGGATAAAATTCTTTCTTCAAGCATTGATTGAATCTGCAGAAGACGCGATTAGAACTATTGAGGAATTGACTGCCCTACATGATATGAATATAGCATTAATTTCTAAAATGGGGCGAATCTCTAAGAATGCTTTACTTGTTTTTAGATATTTAGAAACTAATCCTATAATTGACATACGAAAGACAGCAGAAGCATTAGACATAGCTTTCAATACAACATCAAGCGTGATTACACGATTGAAAGAACTTGGAATTCTTGTTCAAACATCAACAGGTAGCAGGAATCGAACTTTTTCCTATGAAGCATATCTTAATATTTTACGAAAGGGAACTTGATTTTAGATTTATAAGGTTAAATCAATACGATCAAAGTTGACATAATTCATTTAAATACGTTTACGAATATAGCAGAAAGCATTCATTGAAAGGTGAGTGCTTTTTTGCGTTCATAGGTTAGAGAGTTACTCTAATTAAATACTAAGTTATTGAAGAAATGGTACAAAGAGTATGCTTAATTGTAATAATTCAATAAATGGTATATGCCTTTTAAATTAACAAATAATATTCACAAACACGGTCAATAGGGAGTATTCGGTTAACCTTGAGGAAGGATGCACAAACAATAGACATAAAAGTGTCCTAAAATAAGTTAATTCCAATAGGGAAAGAGAAAGAGAGAAGAGATTTATTTATATGAATAAATATTCAAGTAAGGCCGTTAAGACTGCTGCTACAGTTGGTATGTCTTTGGCTATGGTTTTGAGCAATGCTGCTCCGGTGTTTGCTGCTACTGCTGTTACAGATGCTCCAGCATTTTGTGATTCTTCATATGAGAGTGCTGGTATTGCAGTTTTAGAGGCGTTAGATAGTGACTTCACTTCTAATATTACTAGTGTTAAAGAAATAAAAAAAGCTGATAAATTTACAGCAGATGATTATCCTGAATTAGCTTCTGTTCTTAAAACTGATGCTATTAAAACTGGACTTACAATTGATGAAATTCTTGCTTTAGAAATCAAAGGCTCTACTATCAAAGTAGTAGATGCTCTGTCACAGGTAGTGTCTTGTAATAGAGCTGATGAGGATTTAGTGGCTATTGCCAAACATTTAGTTAGAAAAATTAGTGGAAATTGGACTACATTTGAAACTTTAGTAGGTAATGCGGAAACAGCATTAGAAGCGCTTAATAGTGGTTATGCTGATAAGTATAGTTCATTAGCTAAAGTAACAGAAAACTATAGTGAAGCAAAAGCACTTTATGATGAACTGACTACTTACGTTGATTATGTTGACAATGGAGTAAGTGCTGATGCTAAAGCTGGATATAAGAATTGGGATAACTTCAAAGGTTTCATGAAAGATTATGACGAAGTACATGAAGGTTCTACATTAAAGACTTATATTAAACAATTAGAACAAGCAAAAGTATATGGTAATCAGACTGTACTTGATTTAGTTTCTAAAGAAGATGCTATTAGCTACAAGCGCGTAAAGAATGTTGAAACTTTCATTAAAAATGTTAAATCAAATGATATCGATACAATTACTGCAGCTAAGTATAACTCTGTAAAAGACGCTGATGAAGTGGTTGAATACATGGATGGATTACAGGCGATCGTTGATGAAATGAAAGAAGCTAAAGACTTGTTGGACGGTTCTAATGAAGCTAAAAAAGCTTATGATGATGTTGCTGATAAAGTTGAAGCTTTAAAAGGTTACGTTGAAACACGTAAAACATTGTCAAGCAAAGATCAAGATGATATTGATAAAGCTGATGATGATATTGAAGTAGCTATGAATAAGTTTACAAATGCTGATTTAGAAGCAATTCAAACTTATGTTGAAGATGTTATCAACGAATTCAAAACAGTTAAGGCCAGAAAACTGTCTAGTGGTAATTATGCATTGACTCTTGAAAATGCTACTTATGGTCGTTATATTTCTGCTGAAGGTACTGAGTTTGATGCAAATCTTATTTATTTATTAACTACTACAGTTGCTAAAGATGAAGAAGAAAGCTATTACGATGTATTAATAGCAAATGATGCATCTACTAAAGATACATTAATCAAAGCTGCAACAACTGACGTTAAGGGCATTACTTTAGGAACTAATTTAACTTCTGCTCAAGCTGCCAAGATTGTAGCTGCTAAAAATGCATTAGATGAATTGGATATTGATACAGATGGTAAGAATCCTTATGGTTTAACTGCTAAGGAAAGACGTTCAGTTAATAACAATAGAACATTAATTGAAACTTTATACTTCAAACTGATTATGAACGGCACAGTAACTCAATCAGGATGGGTAGATAAAGGAAACGGCGATTGGGATTACATCGCAGAAGATGGTTCTAGACCTTCTAAATGGGTAGCTTCAGGTGCTAACTGGTATTATGTAAAGAACGGTACAATGTTACGTAACTCTTGGATCGCTTCTGATGCTCAGGGTACTAGATGGTATTATGTTGATGATAACGGTGTAATGGTTTCTAATACGACTGTTAACGGTTATACTTTCAACTCTTACGGCGTTTGGGTTAAATAGTTAACTAAAAGAAAATAACACTTAAAGGAGATTCGTGATGGATCTCCTTTTTGCATGCAAAAAAGAGATGTACATCTCTGTACATCTCAATTAAGTAATTAGATTAATTTACAATTAACCATTGTAAGTAGGGCTCATGTAAACGCCGTAAGAATTGATCCAGCAGCCATCAACAGATTGGTTCGTAACCATCTTACCAGCATTGTCTAAGTAGTACCAACGACCACCATCAGTAGCCAACCAAGTATTTCTCAGCATCTTACCGTCTTTGATCATATACCAATCAGAACCTGAAGCGACCCATTTGTAAGCAGCAGGAGTACCGTCTTCATTGTTGTAACCCCAGTTACCGTTACCCATATCATACCATCCAGCAACATTAGTTGTACCTAAGTTGTCGAATGCTTCACGTAAGTTAGTGATCTTAGTTTCAGCTTTACGAACTTCTTTAGCTTGTTTAGAAGTTAAATTCTTAACATATTTTCCGCCTTCAGTTAATTCATAAATAGCATCTTCAGCAGCTTCTAAAGTTGCTTTATCAGAAGCTTTGATATTTGCAGGAGTAAGTTTTTCGATATCTTTAGTAACTGCATCTAAAGCATCAGCAACTTTTTCCATGTGAGCTTCTAAATAATCATAACCAAATTCACCAGTTTCAGTGTCGACTACTTTTAATAAGAATCCCGGAATATTGTTCATAACGACATTCTTTTGTGTTCCTGAAACATAAGAGTTAAACTCTGACTTATCTCTATAGTAGTTACCGATTTTTGTAGTTTCGAATTTCCATACTGAATCAAGAACTTCTTCTTTTAAGTCTTTTAAGATAGCCCATTGTTCGCTATCTAATACTTTTGCTACTGCTTTTGCTTCTTCAGTGGCCGTAGTAGAACCGTCTTTTACGAAATCACCATCAACATTTATTTTACCTTTAGCTAATGCTGAAATGAATGATTTAACTGTCTTATCTTCATCATCAGTTTTAGTTTTGTTATATGCTTTGTAAGAGTCAGTTGTAGTGATGTCAGAGATATTTCCAATGCTATCAATAATTTCCTGATAAGCATCAATTAATGAAATAACTAAATCTTCATCCTTGAACTGATCATAGTCATCAGCGTCTTTAATCTTATTGATTCTTGCTTTTACTGCAGATTTACTTGACAAATTAACTTTAGTTACATCCTCAGAATAACCTGTGATTGCTTGTTCAGCAGCTGTTAATTTAGTAGCTTTGCCATCTAAATCGTTTTCTAATACCTTATTGAAGGCATCATAAAAGTTAGCTAGTTTTTCATCAAAATCCTCTTCATCAATATTAAGAGCATCTTCTAATTTGTATTGTGCTTGGTTCACTAATGTTAGGAAGTCACTGCCAATAACTTCACCAGCATCTTTCTTTGCATCTTTAACTTTAGTTAAATTAGCTTTTGTTAAATCTGTACCATCAGTATCATCTAATACTGTTTTAACTATACCTGCACCAAATTCAGTATCACTAACTGTAGTAGTTGCATAATCAGCGCCAAATAATACAACCATTGCATCATGGAATTTTACCATTGCTGTAATAGTTTTGTATTCATCTGAAGAATAAGACAATGTGTTTTTGAAAGCTTTTAGAGAATCTATATTCTCAGCGATTGCTTCGTAAATTGATACTTTACTTCCATCATTATTTTTTACTTCTAAACCGTTATCCATATTCGATTCTGCAAATGGAGTACCATCTAATTTTTCTAATACAGCATTTAATACTGTTCTGCCGCATGTCGTATCTTCCACACCAGTACCACACATATCAGTAGTCACATTGGCAGCCATAACAGGAGCAGCACTACTCAAAACCATAGCCAAAGACATACCAACGGTAGCAGCAGTCTTAACGGCCTTACTTGAATATTTATTCATAAAATAAATCTCCTCTCTCTTTCTCTTTCCCTATTGGAATTAACTTATTTTAGGACACTTTTATGTCTATTGTTTGTGCATAATCGTATCCTTGCTACTATTATATCATTCATGAACCAGAAATCAACCTAAAATTGAAAGTTTTTCGAAAAAGCACCCCGAAAACAGTGTATTTATCCGAATATTTAACGAAAAAGTGGGAAAGCTAATCCATTAAAGTATCCAAATAAACGCAATGATTGAAAATGCTTTCCCTTTATATCACCAAACAGTAATATAAACATCTTAGCCTTTTCTGGTAAATCAATGATTACATTGTATCCAGGCTTAGCCTTGTCACAACTTTGGACCAGCATAAGCCAACAATTCCAATACATTGATATTATAGCATAAACTTTTAAAAAGTGAACAAAATGCACAATTTTTTACATCTTTTTTACATCGCTATCATTCAAATAAAAGACAGACGTTCACAACACTTCACGCCTGCCTTTTATTTAGTATCAAAAGATAAGTCAAATAACCTTCAATTAATTCACTAACCGCTTATCTTTTCTTTTCCACTGTAATTTGCTTATTCTTTATACTCTTTCCTTGCAGCCCCCGCAGCACCAATTCTCCCTTACCATTAAGAATCTCCGCATAACTAGTTGTCTCCAAAACCTCAATAATCCCTATATCATTAAATTCCACACCTGGCACATCCATAATTGCCCCGACCAAATCTTTAGCTCTCAGCTTCTTATTCCGCCCGCCTTTAAAATAAAGCTTGCATTTGTCCTCATCAATCACTTCCTCTTTCTGTCTAATCTCTTCAGATCGGCTCAGTATTGAATCATATACCACACCTTCAAACGCTTGCTCATCAATGCATGCCAGCTCCGTTTCCAGTTCTTCCTGCACCATATTCAAATACTTCATCTGCGTTGGCAGCACCAGCGAAATAGCTTTTCCTTTTTTATCAACACGTCCGCACCGGCCGATTCGATGAATAAAATCCTCGGTGGTAGTTGGAAACTCATAATTGATAACATGGGTAACATTCGCAACATCAATGCCTCTGCCTGCTACATCAGTCGCTACCAAGACACGGTACTTTCCTTTTTTAAAATCCCGCATATTAGCCAGCCGTTCTTCCTGCATCAGACCACCGTGTATCATCAGACAGCTGATTCGCTTTTCACAAAGCAGATCAAACACCTGCTCCACACTCTCCCTGAAATTACAGAAGATCATTGCCTGCTGCGGCAATTCTTTATATAACACTTTAAGCAATTGCTCCTCTTTGCATTCCTTATCCGCCTTCACATAAAACAAATCTACATTCGTATTGTACTTTTTAACTTCGCCGACTTTAATCACTTCCGCATCATGCAAATATGTTTCCGCAATTTCCTTAATCGAATCATTGATTGTCGCAGAAAACATAGCCATCGTACATTTAGCCGGCAGATAACTTAATATTTTAGTTACCTCCTCTATAAAACCCAGATTCAGCATTTCATCCGCTTCATCCAAAATACACGTATGGACATGATCCAGATTCAGCGTACCACGCTCTAAATGATCAAGCACCCGGCCCGCCGTACCAACTACCACATGCACCTTTTGCTTTAAATCCATGATTTGACTTTTAAATGGCTGCTTGCCAAATAACGTAACCGCATTAATCCTTTTATATGCTCCTAAAGACTTAAAATCAACCTGCACCTGTCTCGCCAGCTCTCGAGTCGGCGTCAGCACCAGCACCTGCGGTTCATTCCCCAGCCAGTCAATCTTTTCAATTTCAGGAATCGCATAGCTTGCAGTTTTCCCACTCCCGGTCTTTGACTGCACTAAAACATCTCTGTCCGCCAGCAAGGCAGGAATCACTTTTTCCTGCACCGGCAAAGCCTCTTCATATCCCAAAAGCGCTGCCGCTTTTAGTAATTCATCACTTAAATCAAAATTTTTAAATAACATTTTCATCTACCTCACCCTGATATTTTAAGCTGAAACTGACATTTTCACAAGAAAATAATCAACAGTTTGAGAATTTTTCTAAATAAAATATCGAAGTTCTTTAAACTTTACTATATAATAGTAGAAGAGATGGCTCTGCCATCGATTGAAGGAGGTAACTATATGACTAGAGATATTGGTACGATTTTAAAAAATGCAATGGAAGTGCAAGGCCTTAAACAGAAAGAAGTGGCTGCGGCTACTCATTTATCTCAAAATACAATAAGCAATTACATCAACGGTAAACGCCGTCCTGATTCAGAAACATTGCTGATGCTTTGCGATATTTTAAAACTTGACTTCCGCGCAGTTGTTCAAGGCGGTATGGAAGAGGATACGATTTACACCCTCACTAAACAAGAAAGCCAGCTGCTGAGCGGTTACCGTGAAATTACGGCTGAAGAACAAAACAATATTTTATCTTATGTCAACTTTTTAAAAGATCATCAGGCTAAATAGACGCTTTATTTATTATTTTGTGTTAATATAGACATGAGGTGATTTGATGCAGTTTATTGAGTATCCTAAATGCAGCACTTGCATCAAAGCAAGAAAATATCTTGAAGCAAAGAATGTATCATTCATCGATCGGCATATTCATGTTGATACGCCTACCGCTGATGAATTAAAACGGTGGATACCGCTCAGCGGTCTTACTGTCGAACAATTTTTCAATACCAGCGGCAAGGTTTACCGCGATAACAATTATAAGGAAAAGCTTAAAATCATGAGCTATGATGAGAAAATCAAAGCCCTGTCCGAGAATGGCATGCTGATTAAACGTCCGCTGCTGGTCAGTGATACAAAAGTATTAGTTGGTTTTAAGGAATCCGCATATGAAGAAATAGCGAGGGAAATGAATCATGAATCATAGTGATCGATTAGGTGAAAGTGCTGAAATGTATCTTGAAACAATACTTTTATTGGAGAAAAACGGTAAAGTTCGTTCTGTGGATATAGCTAAAAGTTTAAATGTATCAAAACCAAGCGTTAATAAAGCGATGAATGTTTTAAAAGAAATGGGTTTTGTAACACAGGAGACTTATGGTGAAGTACATCTGACAGAAGCCGGACGGCAAAAAGCCAGTGATGTCTATAACCGACATGAAATATTATGTGATTTTTTAGAAGGTGTTCTGCATGTTTCAAGAGAGAACGCAGAGAATGATGCTTGTAAGATTGAGCATGTTGTCTGTGATGAAACTATCAATAAAATCAAAGAATTTATGAAAAAGTGATGATTCCCTTCATCACTTTTTTATTGTAAATGCATTGTAAATACTATGAAAACTGACTATAATAAAAATCGTTATATCAAAAAATGAGGGAATCTTATGAAACTTCTGGAACAATGCGCTTTATTATTTGCTGTCTGTCTTGGATCAATTGCTATCGCCGAGAGTCTGCCGTTTAATTTTCCTGTCAGCATTATCAGCATGGCTATCCTTTTTATATTATTATGTACTAAAATTATCAAGGAACATCAGATTGCTGATATTGGTGATTATCTATTAAAAAATATGGCTTTTCTTTTCATTCCTGCCGGTGTTGGCATCATGGAATATTTTGAATTATTGAAAAGTCAGGCGCTGATTTTGCTGCTGATTTGTCTGTTCACTACTTTACTTACTTTTTTTGCCACTGTTTTGACAGTGCAGGGAGTTCAGAAATTGATAAGGAGGGGAAATTAGTATGAACGAAATTATTGCTTCTCCTTTATTCTCTATATTTCTATGTATCATTGCTTATAAAATCGGATTGCTGATCCAGCAGAAGACGAAACTGGCAGTCGCCAACCCATTGCTGATTGCAATTCTGATTGTGATTGTTTTTCTGAGTGCTGCCGGCATATCTCTTGATCAATTTAATCAGGGCGCTTCTTTTATCTCAATGTTTCTCACACCTGCTACCTGCATGTTAGCCCTATCTATTTACCGCCAGGCTGATAAACTTAAAAAGAATCTAATTCCCATTCTAGCCGGCACTTTAGTAGGATCCATCGTATCCATGACTTCTGTCATGCTGCTTTGCAATGTATTTCAGCTTGATGAAGCAATGGCTTATTCGCTGATTCCCAAATCAGTAACCACTCCCATTGCCATGGACGTCAGTGCTTCTTTAGGCGGCATCGTACCGATCACCATTGCCGCTGTGATTATAACCGGCATAATTGGGGCTGTTTTAGCACCAACCTTAATTAAAGTATTTAAAATTAAAGACCCTGTTATTCGCGGCATTGCCATCGGCACCTCTTCGCATGCGCTCGGCACATCAAAAGCATTGGAAATCGGTGAGGTTGAAGGTGCAATGAGCGGTATTGCTTTAGGTCTTTGCGGAATTATCACTGTGATACTTTCACTTGTATTGGCACCGTTTCTATAATTATTAATATCATAATATATCAGCCTCGACTAATAAAAATGCATTATTATCACCATCCGCTATCCGGACAGCTAAATAATGCATTTTTTTATTATTTATGAATAATGACCCGCGTTCTTTTTCTGATTGTAGATAAACGTTTTGCCGCTGATCTTTTCAAACGATCATCATGTATCTCTACCCGTCTTAAAAGCTCATTCATGTGACGGATTTGTGCAGGTTTAGGTCTTGCAATCGCAATCTTTTCAATTGGCACGGAAACGATTGGCTCACTAACCGCTGATGTTTCAGCCTTGTTTTTCTTTTCCTGACTTATTTTCACGATTTTGGACACTGCACTGATTGCCACACCAGCCATTCCGATACCTATAAATACAGTACCAATTGTCTTAAGCATACTCATGGAATCACTCCTTATTTATTTTTTTAATAATATCTAATACTTGATCTACCGTATCAATCAGCATATCCGCTTGATCTTGATGGAAACCATACTGAGCAGCCCGTATGGCAGCTACTGATAAACCGCTGCCTTTTGCCGCCGCTATACCGGTATCTGAATCTTCAATAACCAGATATTCATCTGCTTCATACCCAAGCGCATCTCTGGCTGCATTATAAACAGCTGGATCCGGCTTTGATTTAGGATAATCTTCACCGCTGACTATCAGATCAAACATGTTTTCTAAACCGCAGATACGAATCATTTCATTAATACTTTTTTTAGGAGAAGTTGAGACGATTGCAGTTTTAATATGCTGCTGCTTTAACGAACGCAGTGTTTCTTTTACCCCCGCGTTCAAGATTTCATCATAGGGGAAATGGTAAGTTTCGGAAAATTGTTTATAAACATCAATGATTTTTTCCAATTCAGCGTCTGACTTCTCCGGGAACAGCTTCTGCATGATGACATCCAGATCGAGTCCAGCAAAAGAATTCATTCTTTCTTTTGTGAAATGATAGCCATATTGGCTGAAAAAATCAATTTTACGCTGACTATAAACCGGCTCTGAGTCAATCAGAACACCGTCCATATCAAATAACACCGCTTTAATCATAGGCACCTTCCAGACTTTTGAAATTAGGAGCTAGCATCGTTCTCTTCTCCTATATGCTTCATCATATACTTCTTACACACGAATGTCAATTGCACCTGATTTTACTGATTCTGACGCTTGCGCTGTTCAAGATGAATTGCTAAAACAGCTATATCCGCAGGATTAACCCCCGATATTCGGGAAGCCTGACCTACGCTTGCCGGCTGAATTGCCTTTAGCTTCTGACGGCCTTCAAGTGATAAATTTTCAACCTCATCATAATTGATACCAGTCAGTTTCAGATTCTCCATCGCTTTTAGTTTATCCGCTTCTTTACGCGCCTTGCGAATATAACCTTCATATTTAACTTCAATTTCTATCTGACGGGCTGCTTCTTCAGAAATCTCCAAATGCGTATATGGTTTTAATTCATTAATTGTCACACCCGGCCGTTTCAGCAGTTCTAAAGCGCTGATTCCTTCAGTCAGCGGGTCGAAGCCAAGTTTTTCAAGATAGAGAGCTACCTCTGATTTAGAGGTGAAACGAATCGCTGAGAGTGCATTTGCACCTGCTTCTATATCACTTATCTTCTTTTTAAAACGATCATAGCGATCCTGTGAGATCAAACCGATTTCATAGCCTTTTTCAGTCAGCCGCATATCCGCGTTATCGTGGCGCAGCAGCAATCGATATTCAGCTCTTGATGTCAATAGCCGATAAGGCTCCTGTGTGCCTTTCGTAACCAAATCGTCAATCATTACACCGATATAAGCTTCGTCACGATGCAGGATCAAGCCTTCTTTACCATCAAGCTTTAAACTGGCATTGATTCCTGCCATCAACCCCTGTGCCGCTGCTTCCTCATAGCCGCTGGTACCGTTGATCTGACCAGCCGTAAACAGATTTTCAACAGCAATTAATTCCAGCGTCGGCTTTAATTGCAGCGGATCAATAGCATCATATTCTATTGCATAGGCATATTTCTTAATCCGGCAGTTTTCAAGACCCGGCAGTGAATGCAGCATTTGATCCTGAATATGATGCGGCATTGATGTAGAGAACCCCTGAACATAAGTAGTGTCCAATGATTCTGATTCAGGCTCTAAAAATATTTGATGTCTTTCCTTATCAGCAAAGCGTACCAATTTATCTTCGATTGAAGGGCAGTATCTAGGCCCAACGCCTTTAACCAAGCCTGAGTACATGGCCGATTCCTTCAAGTTATCATTAATAATTTTATGTGTTTGCGGCGCCGTATAGGTTAAATAGCAGACATGCTGTTTCTCGAAAGGCCGCACGTCCTCACGTTTAGTATCAGCCGAAAAGCAGACAAATTCATCCGTTCCCGGCTGCAGCTCGGTCTTTGAAAAGTCAATGCTGTCAGTATAAACCCTGGCCGGCGTACCTGTTTTTAAACGGAATGTTCTTAAATCGGCCATTCTTAAACTTTCTGAAAGCTTTTCTGTCGTCGGCTCATCATCCGGTCCGCTTGGTGTTGCCGTATGCCCAACCATAACTAAGGAGCTCATAAATGTACCGCTGGTAATGATCAGCGCTCTGCAAAGAACTGTTTCACCGGTGTTTAATCTTATGCCGACTGCTTTGCCGTCTTGAATTAATACTTCCTCAACAATAGCTTCCCGCACCTTAAGATTTTTAGTATTCAAAACCACATTCTGCATGTATTTTTTATAAGCGATTTTATCACTTTGTACCCGCAGACACTGAACACCGGGGCCCTTTGTAGTATTCAGCATTTTGAACTGCAAAGCAGTAGCATCAGCTGCTCTGCCCATTTCACCGCCTAAAGCATCAATTTCCCGTACAACGATACCTTTTGCCGGACCGCCGACACTTGGATTGCACGGCATAGCGGCAATCATATCTATATGCATAGTGAATAAGATTGTTTCTTTATTTAAACGGGCTGCCGCTAATGCCGCTTCAACACCAGCATGGCCGCCGCCCAGTACGATTACATCAACCATTTTACCAACTCCTCAACTTCCTACTATTATAGTACAATTTATATTAAATTTACCATGATTTCAATCAAAAACAGCTCACTTTCAGATTTTACACCCAAGGGAGCTGCCGCATTGATTAAGCAAACCATTTAAAATAGATTGCGCGTATGATTCTGTCAGTTAGAAACAGTTTGTGTTTAAGCAGCCAAAATTCCATGCGTGTCTTATGATTCGCATAAGGCAGCCACCCTTCCATATCCTTCATCGCGTCTGAAATTAATGCGGATGCCGCCTTTCGGTCAACCTTAAAAAACGGATTGCTGCGATCAAGATAGCATAGAATATTCACTAAAAAACTATGATAGCAACGTGCTTTTAAAACTTCAGGGATTTGAGGATTTGCATTCAAATATTCGATAACCGTTTGATTATTCGCAAGCGTCCCCTTTAAAAAGTTCTGCTGATTATCCTTAGACAATGAATTTTGATCACAATCAATATAATGATAATAAGGCTTATTAATTAAGATTACTTGATCTATATGCTGATAATAATGTAAATTGAATATAAAATCTTCAGTATAATGGATACTTTCATCAAAAAATAAGCCATTCTTTATAATTTTCTCTTTCATATATAATTTATTGCAGACAGAATAAAATAATCGCCGACGATCTATTTCAAAATAATAATCTGAATCGTAATAGCTTACTGGTGTTTGATCATAGACATAATCTTTGCTTTTGCCATGTGGATCTATGCGCCGCATGCCACAGATGCAAAGTGTATTTTCAGCCGCGTATTCCATCATCGAATCTACTGTATCAGCCTCATAAACATCATCTGAATCAAGAAACATAAGATATTTACCTGCCGCTTCTTTGATACCTCTGTTTCTCGCTGATGATACACCGCCATTTGTCTGCTTTATAACTTTAATGCGTGAATCATTCGCAGCCATTGTCATGCATATTTCAGCCGATTGATCCTGACTGCCATCATCAACAACAATAATTTCTAAATACCTATAGGTTTGAGCCTGCAAAGACTGCAGACATCGGACAATAACTTTTTCACGATTGTATACCGGTACAATGATACTTACTGTATTTTCTTTCATTTTTAACATTAATTATCGTTTCTCTTAGGGGCTGCATAGAATTCCGCCATATCCTCCAGCCGCATACACCCCAGCTGTCCGCCCATATCCAGCATCGCGCATCCGCAGTCAATATCGCTCACATTCTTGCCATGCCAAATCCTGCAGGGTTTATCCATCTGATAAGCCGCCGTTGGTGTATGTCCGATAATTACATGCGGGCCTTCAAAAGTTTCATCAGCACCGATCCGCGTCCATACAAAAACATCACGCCATGAATGACCCAGATGCTCAGCCGGATCATAATCCTCTTGATTTTCATAGCATGGAGCGCCATGCACTAAACAAAACGTTTTGCCATTTACATCCAGGATCAGCTGCAGCGGTGCCTGTTCAAGAAAATGGATTACAGCTTCCCTTTCCTTATCGTTTAATGCCTCATAGCCCCTCATTGTTGGTTCACAGCCATTACGCAGCCATCGTTTCAAGGCTGTTTCATGATCCACATCCGTATCCGTATAATGATCCAGAAGCATCTTTTCATGATTACCCAAAATAAAAGTGCAATTTTTCATTCCCATAACCTTTTTCAACAATAAAATGCCATCAGGGCCACGATCCACAGCATCCCCAAGCATATATAAATGGTCAGTTTCTTTAAATTCGATTTTATCCAGCATCTGATTAAACAGCCCCAGCTGACCATGCAGGTCACTGATTACATACGTACTCATTCCTATCACCTCTGATTGTTTTCTATATTGTACCCTCTCATAAGTAAATAAACAAGGATGAGGATGCAGCAATTAAACATTCCCATAACAAAACTGCCGGAGCTGATCTCGCTTAACTGCCCTGCCAGAAAAATACCCAGTGGAATTAAGCATGAGGATGTAAAGCTTTGCAGAGCAAAAAACCGGCTTTGAATAGCTGCATCTACTTCATTTTGAAAATAAGAAATCAAAGGAATGTTTATCATCGATGTCAGTGAACCGCTGATAATCATCACCATCATAAAAATTACAAAATAAATTGCTGGACTGATACCAAGCAATGAGCTGAAGCCAAGGCATCCAAGCAGCGCACTGTTCAGCAGCAGATTAGTTTTAAGACTGAATAAGCCTTTATTAAAACGATAAAGAATAAAAGATGTCAGCAGCATACCTGCCACAAAAAGCAGATTCGCTAGTCCATACACCGTCTCTGAATAGTGATAATTTTTAATCAGCACTGCCGGATAAAAGATTTCCTCATGCGGAGCAAAAAACAGATTCAAACAGCCAGTAATTAAAAATAAGCGAAGAACAAAAGGCTTTTTCTTGAAAAAGGGGATTAATTCCCGATAATTCTTATCCCTTTGCTGAATGTCAGCCGGCTTTTCTTCTAATTTAATGAAACATTCCATTAATCCTGACAAACCAAAACTAACAATATTCAGCAGCACAATAGCCTCAAAACCTAACCCCGTGTAGACAAGTGTTCCAAGCAAAGGTGCCGTCAAAGCCACACCATTATCAACAATGCCCCTTAATCCATTCATCCGCTGCCGGTTTGCTTCATTGCTTAATTCACTCAGCAGCACACTGGTACTGATATTGAAAGCTTGTGACAAAACCGCACTGACTGCTAACAGAGATGCCATCAGCCATAGCTCCGCATGATTCAGCACAAGAATTAAAAGTAAACCATGCAGTCCTGCCTGTGCAATATCAAGAGCTACCATGCAATGTTTTTTGTTTAGACTTTCAAGCTTCAAGCCAAGCCAGGGAGCAAGCAGAACCGCAGGACATTGCATAAACGCAAACAGTGTGCCGCTCGCCGACAGCGAATCCGTCAGCTTCAGAAACATCAATGGCAGCGCGATACTCTGCATGCCATTCCCCAGCATTGACACCGCCCGGCCAAGCAGCGCCCGCTTTAAATCACTTCCAATATCGGCCGCCATCTGCAGTCCTCTTCAAATATTGATGTTCCACCAATTCCCTGCGAAGATAAACATAATCCTCATAAACACCCATCAGGATTTCATTAACCTCCTGCTCTGTATATTCCCTTGATGCCGTAAAACATTCAGCAATTCTCTGCAGCGTAATTTGACGCAGTTCTTTCTTTTTAGGTAATGCAATCAATTTAAGCGGCATTAAGCTTTTAAACATCCGCAATTCATCATTTTCTTTCATAAGCAATCTCCTTATTTACATATATCATAAACACATTCTATTATTGTTCATGATATATGTCAACCAAAAATAAAAAGTGTGGATTAACCACACTCATTTATGTTCGCCAGTATTTACTGCAGTCCTCACTGCGGGCCATAAATCCATATTCAATCAATGCCCGGCGCAAGCTTGCGATATCATCAAAGATATTTTTTAAAATCGCATTAACTTCTTTTTCCGTATACTCATGATTTCTCTCAAAGCATTCACAAATCTTTCGCAAAGCGATAATCTTCTTCTTATCCTTTGCCGGCCACTGCTTCAGCTTTAAAGGTTCCAGTGAAAGAAACAGACTCGCCATTGCCTTTGCTTCCTCATCTTCAGTGACACAATAACGTTCATCAACCTATTCTGGCACCCTCATGAATCTTTACATAAGGGTCATTTTCATCAGGTTCAAATACAGATTCAGCAACTGCCAAATAGCTTTTAGCCTGTCTGGCCTTTTCCTTTAAAATAAACCGCTGATGCCGAATGGTAGCCGCTGCCACACCGGTAAGCCTTGCAATTTCATTATCCTTATATCCCTGCTTCATCGCCTTTAGAATTTCAATCTGCCGCTCTGTGCAGCCATGGCTCATATGTTCCAGCAATAAATCAAAATAATCAGAATGTGCTTGTTTCAGATGCACTATCACTGCCTTGTTTGCCTTATAGAAATGGTTATCCAATAGATAAATTTCATCCTTTGAAAACCTTTGCTGACAGCACAGACATACAAAGCCTTCCTCATCCTCAGCATATCCGCGTTTTATTTCATTCACTGAATAATCATATATTTTCTCAAACATTGTATCACTTCCTATAAACATAGTTTAAACATGTTTACTCTAGTTAGCAACTTCTATTTCTTACCGATGTATAAAAAATGCTGGCTTGTACCATAAACCTTAGCATCCTGACTTAGCGCATAGGCGATATCGATCCATTTCGCATACTGCGGACTAGCCATGATTTCACTCTCCTTGCTGCCAAGGATATTTTCAATGCCCGCAAAAGCAAGCTCTTCTAAATCAAAACTATTCATCAGTGCCTTAGCTTCTTCTACCCCTGTAAAATAAGCCGTAGTAAAGCCTTGTTCAGCTTCATTCAATCCATTCTCCAAATAAGTCAGTAATTCATCAGTATCAAAATCAGCATTGCAATACAATAATGCATCTTGAATCGGCGCGTAATTTGATATAAAAGCCGCAACCAGCAAGCCTCCCTTTTTCAACAGCCGCATTGCATTCTCTATCGACTTGCGGCGGTCTGCTTCATGAATCAAATGATAAAGCGGTCCCATCAATAAAACAACATCATACGCTTCACTTTCAAATTCACTTAAGTCCAAGGCGTTGCCTTTAACCGCACCCGCAAGCTCAACACCAGCTTCTTTCGCTTTAATTTTAGCCATCTCAACATTTTTGCCAGACAGATCAAGCAGTGTTACCTGATGACCTTTTTCCGCCAGATAGATCGAATAGCGTCCCGGGCCGCCGCCGATATCAAAGATTTTTAACTTATCCCCTTTAAGATAATGATCAAGATACCGTTTTGTAATATCAAACTCAACACGATGCCGATCAAGCCGTGTCCATTCATCATAAACTTCATCATACCATTTTTCAATTTCATTCATACTCTTACCTCCACATTCAATGTATTTTGTATATATTATCACAAACATTGACTGCCTACAACATAAAAAGCAGCCGCAGCTGCTTAAAGGAAGGCATTGATAACACTGCTGATAATCGCTGATATGATAAAGATAATCCACCCTGGATGCCATAATCCCATAAAGAAACCCATCAGCAAATAAATCAATACAGTTAACTGCCATAATATACCATTAATGATTCCCTTCATTTTTTTATTTTTCATCGGTGCTTCCTGAAAGGCTTCCATCCCATTCAGACTGCCGCAGCTTTTCTCAAAGCGATCCTTTTCCATTCCCCAGTAGATAAATAAAATCACACCGATACAGACAAATACACTAAACCATGCGATCTGCATCGCTTCTACCAAATAGTTATAATAAAAAATCTCATAAATAACAGCTGTGCCAAATACCCCAATGATACAACAGACAACGCCCGCAATAATACCATTTCTGAATTTACGCTGAAAATAGGATATCATCGGATTATCCTCATCGATCGGCAAATTGCTTTCATTATATAAAATTTCATCAAGGTTTAACTCACGGCGGATATCTTCAATACTGCCAAACTCAGAAACGACAATACCAAATGCTGAATCCTCATCCTTCCCCTGTTTAATTAACTCAAGATAATGTTCCTCCATATTACTTAGAATATCTCTTTTCATGTCGATTACTTCTTTAGTTTTAGGCAAACCGGAAAATACATTATCCACAAATACTCTAATTTTTTCCATATTATTTCTCCTCGATCGTTTCTCTGACAAATGCGTCAATCAGTTCTTGAGTTTCCTTCCATTCCTGACATTTACTGCAATAATATTCATACCCCTTGGGTGTTATATGATAATAAGTCCGCCGTTTCCCCAATGATTCATTACCAAAATAGGAGGTAATAAAGCCATGCTTCTCTAATCGGTTAAACACTGAATACAGTGTGGTTTCTTTAATATGATAGTAACCTCTTGACTGATCTCTGATCTGCTTATTGATTTCATAGCCGTATGAATCTTTATCAAGCAGACAAGCCAATACGATCGTATCATTATAACCACGCAATACATCACTGCTGATCATAGCGCCTCCTAACTACTCCACCTGATGAAGTACCTTCAGTATAGCACAACTACTACGACAGATAAAGTAGTTTAATAGAATTTATAAAAAAAACGGAAACAGTAAAACCATTTCCGTCCTATTTCTATAATATTTTACGCATTTCACGATGAATGATGCCAACCTCTTTAAACTCATCACTGCTGAATTCATAACCCAATCGCTGATAGAATGACCAGGCATTAATTCTTGCATGAAGCATGATTTCCTGATTTCCTGCCTTGGCAATTTCCTGCTGCGCGAATCTCATCATTGCTGAGCCGATCTGTCTGCCTTGATAAGCAGGATGCACGCATACTTGCTTGATTTGTACACATGTCTCACTAACATTACGCCAGATCAGACAGCCAACTAAATGCCCCTGAATAAAAGCACCGGCATGGGTAAATAAATGATCATAGCGCAGATCTTCATGTGAGAGAATCAAGCCCAGCGGTTTTCTGAGCAGATCCTCACGAAGCTGCTTCTCAACAAGGTAATCCACTGAATTCAGATCAATGAGCTTGAATTCAATCAGTTCACTCATTAACGTACGATTGAGCCATTCGGCAAATCACAGGCAGCTAATGCCAACTGTTCATCATTGGCTGTTTCACCGACTAAGATCATACCCTGACTTTCCACACCGCGCAGTTTTGCCGGTTTTAAGTTAGTCACAACGATAACCTGTCTGCCAACCATATCTTCAGGTGTGAAATGGGTCGCAATGCCGCTGACAATCTGACGCACATCACCATTGCCAACATCAATTTGGGAAACTAAAAGCTTATCCGCCTTAGGATGTTTTTCACACTTCAGAATCGTGCCTGTCTTTAATTCTATTTTAGAGAAATCATCAAAAGTAATTTCCGGTTTCTTTTCCGCTTCTTCAGCTTCCTTTAGAGGTTCAGCCGCTTTTTCATGATCCTTTTCGATAGTATCCAGCATTTCCTTTGCATCAATGCGGGCAAATAGAATTTCCGGCTTTGCGATGACTTTTTTACCGCATTCCAAATGACCGAAGCTTTCACAAGTATCTAAATCAGTTACTTCCGTATTCAATTGTGCGAAAATCTTTTCCGCCGTTTCTGGCAGGAATGGTTCAAGCAGAATAGCCGCGATGCGGATCCCTTCAAGCAGATTATACAGCACCGTTGCCAGACGATCATTTTTACCTTCTTTCGCCAATGTCCAAGGTGTTGTCTCATCAATGTATTTGTTGCAGCGTTTAAGCAGAACGAAGATTTCCGCAATCGCATCACCGACGCGCAGCTCATCCATCTTCTTCTCAGCACCCTTAACCGCGTTCATTGCCGCCTGTTTCAATTCCTCATCCAGCGGTTCATTAGCTTCAGGATTGCTAACCTCGCCCGCAAAATATTTATTGGTCATTGAAATGGTGCGGTTCACCAGATTGCCGAGTACGTTCGCCAAATCAGAATTGATTCGTTCGATCATCAGTTCCCATGTAATCGTACCATCCTGAGCATAAGGCATTTCACTCAGACAGAAATAACGCACGGCATCGACACCGAAATACTTCACCAGCTCATCCGCATAAATGGCATTGCCTTTGGATTTACTCATTTTGCCATCGCCGACTAACAGCCAAGGATGACCAAATACCTGTTTAGGCAGCGGCTGTCCTAATGCCATCAGCATAATCGGCCAATAAATCGTATGGAATCTCAGAATATCTTTACCGATGACATGAACATCGGCCGGCCAGTATTTCTTATAGTTTTCACCATGGTTGCCATCCGCATCAAAGCCTAAGCTTGTAATATAGTTTGATAACGCGTCAATCCATACATAAACCACATGCTTATCATCAAAGTCAACCGGAATCCCCCATTTAAAAGAAGTTCTGGAAACGCAAAGATCCTGCAGTCCCGGTTTGATGAAATTATTCAGCATTTCATTTTTTCTTGATTCAGGCTGAATAAATTCAGGATGAGATTCAATATGATCAATCAAGCGCTGAGCATATTTCTGCAGATTGAAAAAATACGCTTCCTCAGTTGCTTTCTGAACTGGCCGGCCGCAGTCAGGACATTTCCCATCGACAAGCTGGCTTTCAGTCCAGAAGGACTCACATGGCGTACAATACAGGCCTTCATATTTACCTTTGTAAATATCACCCTGTTCGTAAAGCTTTTTAAAGATTTTCTGTACCTGCTTCACATGATAATCATCGGTAGTTCTCACAAAATAATCGTAAGAAATATTCATCAGTTTATAATTCTCACGAATCACATCCGCCACACCATCAACATATGCCTGTGGTGTAACTCCGGCAGCTACTGCCTTTTCTTCAATTTTCTGTCCATGCTCATCAGTTCCTGTCTGAAAGAACACATCATACCCCTGTGAACGGCGATAACGGGCAATCGCATCTGAAAGTATAATTTCGTATGTATTGCCGATATGCGGTTTCCCTGACGTATAGGCAATCGCCGTCGTCAAATAATATTTACCTTTATTTTTCATGTCGCATCCTCCTGCTTTAATAAAAAAAGATTCCGCCAAAGGACGAAATCTCGTGGTACCACCTTAATTTGTGTACATCGTACACCTCATCTGCTTAACGCGCAGTTACGTTTTTTCCTAACGATTCAGAAAAACAGTTCAGGAGCCATCTTCATACCCTTATCCCTGCGGATTTCCACCAGCCATCCGCTCTCTGTCAGTTCATCAGGTACTACTCTTTCCGTCTTAACCTTTACTTGATTATTATATGCAATTATTTTTCTTTAATCAAGTAAAAGTCAATGTTTCCTTATTTAAACCATGACTAAACAATCAAAAAGTATTATTTTATCTTTATAGAAGGCAGTTTATCTGCCATAAAAATAAGATAACGATCACTGAAAGTATGCAGACCAATTATAAAAAATAATGATAATTCCATCCCCACAAAGCCGAAGAGCTGAATGAGAAGCCATGGGATCAGTCCCTGCATCACATAGATGCCGCAGCCATAAGGATGACAGTCAAAAAACGCCTCACCATTGGTTGTCTTACAAAATCTGAATATTGTAAGAAGCGTTAACAATGGCATTAATCTTACATATGTATGATAAAATTCAAGACTGACAGCATTGCTGAGCAGAAATACAAAACAAATGGCCCAGAGTACATAGGGCGAAAATTGGATCAGCAAATCAACCATGATGCAGTTCAGACGGTCAAACATTCAATCACCTCATGGCATTCTATGCTTAAGACCGCTTATAAATACACAAAATCACGCACCCAGCTAGAATAAGCAAAAGCAGTATCTCCTCATGAGAGATACTGCTTTATACTACATCATTTAATTATTCAGTATCACCATTGGTTTCGATACATTTTTTATACCAGTAAAAAGAATCTTTTTTGTATCGTTTATTGGTACCCTTTCCCTCGTCATCTCGGTCAACATAGATTACTCCATAGCGCTTACTCATTTCCATAGGTCCGCATGAGACAATATCGATGAAGCCCCACATCGTATATCCTAACAAATCAACACCATCGATAACTGCCTCTTTCATTTGCGCGATATGAGTTTTTAAATAATCAATTCTATATGGATCGTGAACAGTCCCGTCAGCTTCAAGGATATCTTTGGCGCCTAATCCATTTTCCGCAACAAATACCGGCAATTGATAACGATCATAAATCTGATTCAATGTAATCCGCAGTCCAACCGGATCTTTCTGCCATCCCCATTCACTGGTTTCTAAATACGGATTTTTATTAGCCATGATCAGATTACCCGCCGTCTTCTCCCAGCCTTGTTTAGTGGTAGAAACCTGTGAAAAATAATAGGAGAAGGCTGTGAAGTCAATCGTATTTTCACTTAAAATCATATCATCGTCCGCTTCTTTTTTAATCTGAATGTTTTCTTTATCAAAATACCGTTCAATATAGGCAGGATATTTTCCTCTAGCCATTACATCCAGATAGAACCAATTTGAATATTGATCATCTAAGATCATCTGCATCACATCATCAGGATGACAAGTGGCCGGGTATGTTGTAAATCTGGCAATCATACCGCCAATCATTGACCCCGGCAAAATCTCATGACCCGCTTTTATTGTCAATGCATTAGCGATGAATTGATGATGAAGACATTGGAATATCGCATTAACATAATCTGCTTCCTGATCCTCCACTAGACACACACCGTTATAAGGATTAAATCTGCCGGCATTAAATTCATTAAAGGGCAGCCAATAATCAACTCTGTCGCCAAGTCTTACAAATAATGTTGTCGCATATTTAACATAAAAATCAATGGTTTTACGGTTCTTCCAGCCGCCGTATTTTTCTACCAGATTCACAGGTATATTGTAATGAAGAATGGTTGCGAATACTTTAATACCATATTTATGGCATTCATTAAATAAATCTATATAAAACTGAATCCCCTCTTCATTAGGCATTTCATCATCCCCATTGGGATAAATTCTCGCCCAGTTAATCGATGTGCGCAATACTTTGATACCTAATTCCGCAAACAGCTTCACATCCTCTTTATAATGGTTATAGAAATCAATTCCCCATCTGAATGGATAGTGAACAGTATCATCATCAGTTAATGCCTTTTTATATTTTTCACCATTGATTCTGCGGTTTTTAAACATCGCGCGCTCTTCCTTGGTCCAAGCCGCATCAAAATATCTTAAATCCTGAGTATCTAAACCTTTACCGCCTTGATTATAAGCGCCGTCTGCTTGTGAAGCCGCAATCGCGCCGCCCCATAAAAATCCTTCTGGAAATCCTTTTTTCATACTCCACCTCTATTGTTCTTTCTTAGTAATCGCATATGAAATCGCAAATGATGCTCCCCATGCTACCGCCATTGTAATCAGCAGCATCAAGAAATTGCTGCCGTTATCAACATATGTTGCGATACTTGTGATACCAGGCATTGAGAATGCATAGGTAACAACACCTAAAAGCATCGCTACCGCCCCGGCTATCGCACCGCCCAGCATTGCTGCATATAAAGGCTTCTTTTCCGGCAGTGCATAACCATACAATGCAGGTTCAGTAATACCTAGAATACATACCAAACCAGTAGAGATTGCTGCTGATCGGTTATCGCTTGGTTTTTGCTTTAACGAATAAGCGAGGATCGCGCCAGATACGGCTAGATTTGAATAGAAGAAATTAGGCAGCATGTAATCATAACCTAAGGTTGATAAATTCTGCAGTTCAATGGCTGACCAGCCTTTAATACCAAAGATAATTGTTAAAGGAATGATGCCGCAGAACAACGCGCCGGCAAACGGACCTGCATTTGTAAATAACCATGCAAACGTGCCAGTCATAAGCTTAGCAATCTCATTGCCGATTGGAGCGGCAAAGGCCAGAAACAGAGGAGCAGCTATCAAGAATGACAACGCGCCTGAGAAGACAATGCGTAGATTTTTAGGCATTTTTTTATCAATGAAATGGAATATAACCGAGAAAATCCACACTGACAAGATTACCGGGAATATTGATGCTTTATAATTATAGGCCGGTATGGTCAGAAAACCAAAAGCATAGCTGGTTATTCCTTCTGCCGGTGCTGCAAATGTCGAGTACATCAAAATACCGGCTGTCATGATACCAAATACTTCTTTTACCTTAAAACGTTTAGCGGCATTAAAGCCAACGGTAAACGGCATGAAATAGAAGGGTGCATCACCGACAGCATTTAATACGGTAATGATTTGTGATGAAGCATCTACTAAACCTAATGCAGTTATTAAAGCAACGATTCCCTTTATCATACCGCCGGCAACAATAGCGTATAACCCCGGGCTGACACAGGATGCCAAGGTATTGAGGCCGCGGGTAATCAGGTTGGGTTTCTTTTCTTTGATATTGCCGGTGCTTGTAGATTCAGCAGTTACACCCGAAATTTCAATGAATTCATTAAATACTTCAGGTACTGTAGTACCGATTACACATTGGATTTGACCGCTTGATTCAACAACCTTTAAAATACCTTTCACATTTTTCAGCTTTTCAACATCAACCAAATCACGGTTAACCGGCACAATTCTCAATCGAGTAATACAGTGGAATACATTGGCGATATTTTCTTTACCGCCGATAATTTCTAATATCTCTGAGCACATGGCACCATATTCATACTTACTTAAATCTTTTTTCATCACATTCGCTTCCTTCCTGAAGGATTGGGCTACTCTAGTATCCAATGCCAATTGAACTGCTTCATAATTCTCAATTGTATACTTACTCTCATTTGTATAAATAACAATTACTGTTGGATCTAAGCCAGCTTCTTTAATCGCATCGATATCAAATTTAATCACTGGTTCATTTGCATGCACAGTGTCACCAGTTTTTTTCAGCACTTCAAACCCCTTGCCGTTCAGATTCACTGTATCAATACCGATATGAACAAGGATTTCTAAACCATTCTCGGCAGTAAAACCAATCGCGTGACCGGTAGGAAACAGCATTGAGACAGTTCCATTTACCGGCGCATAAATTACACCCTTTGTTGGCATAATGCCAAAGCCGCTCCCCATTACACCGCTGCTGAATGTCTCATCCTTGATTTCACGCAAAGGAACATATTGTCCGGCTGCGGGCGATAATACATCTATTTTAAGCTTTTTATTCATATCCATCGCTTATCCTTTCTTTTTTACTTGTCAGAACCGTTCTTACACTATTATGATATCTGTTAATGAATCCGTTTACAATTTCCTAATAAAACGCGTTGACTTACCAAACTTAATATTTTAAACTTAAGCCAGGTGATCCCATGAACATAAAAAAACTAGAAGCTTCTTTATTTCAATTAACAAAATCTGAACAATATCATCAAGGCCATGATCCTTTGACACTGTCAGAACGCTATAAAAATATCCAAAAAATTAACTATCAAGACCGCTCAATGTATTTGTTTACTTTCAATTCACTCTTTGAAAATAAATATGTTATCGTAAATAAAGAATCACGTTTCACTTTTATTCCTGAGCATATTCATACAGTGATTGAATTTATTTATGTTTATTCAGGAAAATGTACGCAGACAATCGATGGGAAGAAGGTATTCATGGAACAAGGGGATATATGTATGTTAGATACCAATGTACCGCATTCCATCGCCTATCTAAATGAAGAGGATATCATCATTTCTATTGAAATCCGCAAGGAATATTTAACACAGGGATTTTTAAATCGCTTAGGGGATAATGGCATCATCAATAGTTTTTTACTTAATTCACTTTCTTCCAATGCCAAACATGATCAGTATCTATTATTTAAAAAACAAGAAGATAATCAAATTCATACAATTATTCAAAACATTTTATGTGAGCATTATGAACCTATATTCTGCAGTGACAAGGTCATTGATGCTTATATGATTTTATTATTCTGTGAAATATTGAGGAAATATAAAAATCAGCAGATGAATGAGAAGAAGAATAAAAATCATTTAATGTCGATTCTAAATTATATTGAAGATCATTGTTTTACTACTTCGCTTCAAGACACCGCTGATGTTTTTGGTTTCACGCCTCAATACTTAAGTTCATATATAAAAAAAGGCACAGGCAAATCGTTTAAAGAATTAATCATTCTGCAAAGGATGTGTCAGGCATGTTTCTATTTATCAAATACAGAAATGCCGATTTATGAAATTGCCAATAAAGTAGGTTATGATAATTTAGGCTTTTTCTATAAGAAATTTGAAGCAATTTATAAAATGACACCGCAAAAATACCGTGAATTAAAATATGATTCATTGCTTTAGAATACAAAAAAAGGAATCCGAAGATTCCTTATGCATCAATAAATTTCTTTGTAAAGATGGAAATCAATTTATCATATTTAGGTTCAGCCCCGCTGACACCCATTTCAATACTTGGCTTTGTCTTGCCATGGAAATCACTGCCGCATGTTACTAAGCATGATGTCTCTTTGACAATCTGCAGGTAGCAGGCAATTTCCTCAGGGCTATGATAACTGCTGAAGACCTCCAGTCCGCGTACGCCGCAGTCAAGAATGGCCTTTAATGTTTCACTGTCACAGCCAAATGGTTTCTTTGGATGGGCAAGAATTGGAATACCGCCGGTATCCTTAATCAACTCAACCATATCCTGCAATGTTGGGTAGGCTATATCAACATAGGCTGGTTTCCCTTGGGCGAAAAAGTCCCAATAGAAGTTTACATATGGATTATCATTGCGTTCACCGCCGACACGATATGGCTTTAATAATTCTTCATCCGCATAAGCCGGATTGTTCAGCAGCTGTTCGCCAATCATTTCCCCGGTAATAATCCCGGCGTTGTTCATTGACAGAAGTAAATCAACATCAAGCTTTAAGCCGGTGACAGCTTCAAATTTATCTACTCGTTCAATCGAAGCCTTGCGCTCCTGTTTCAAATGATAGTTGCTGAGCTGAATATAACGTTCATCCTTATAATCAATACCATAGCCTAACAGATGCAGATTCGTGCCATTGAAGGAACAATCCATTTCAATGCCGGGAATATAATTGATTTGATAGCGGTCTGCCAATATCACCGCTTCAAAATTAGCTTTTATGCTGTTGTGATCAGCAATGGAAATTGTCTGAATACCATTGCGCTTTGCTCTTGCGAACAATTCCTCAACACTGAAATCACCGTCATCACTATATCGGGAGTGCATGTGCAGATCAACCTTATAAACACCGTCACGCACTACCTGTGCGGCTGGTGCAGGGACTGCTGCCGGCTGCGGTTTTACCACTTCTTTAACTTCTTCAACTTCGTTTTTTTTAGCAATTTTCTTTTTCACCGGTGCCCCCGCATCATATGCCGAAATCGTTCTAGTATGTGTAACATAATCAACAATTGAACGGCCATATGGATCAATCAGAATAACTAACAGATTGACAAGCAGATAAGCGACGATGCCAATATAATTAAACAGCCAGTACAGAATGAAGAAAGGCAGACTGAAACCAATCAGTTCACGAAGCATGCACTGCAGTCTTGATGCTTTCTTCTTGCTTAAGTCTACAACCCGGATATCAAAGGATACCGCACCAAATGTCTGGCCGTAAGATACCGCGATAAAGACATTGGTCAGCAGCAATGATACGATCATGAGAATTTCCACAAATGGATCGACCACATCAAGCATTCCTGCCGGCAGTATACCCGCCAATACAAATAATACAATAATATCCCATACCAGAATAGGTAAAAGAATAATTACGATATTGCATAGGAATGCAAGACATTTACTTGTTAGCAGTTTATTTTTCATGATAAGAGTCACCTTTCCCGCTTTCATATTGATAATAGCCATATTTCAGGAACAATCGATTTACGATTAGTGTTCCCCCGCCGCTGAAGCATAATACAAAAATCACTTTCAGCATTGGCTGGCTGCTGTCAATAAAACGATAGCTGATAAATAGGGCAAGCAGACAGAGTGCGATCGGCAGCATACTATGCCGCTTGATACTTGCCGGCTCCAGCTGATAACGCATTCCGCACTTAGGACAGCGCAGATGTGTGATACCGCTGAATAATTTGGAATCGATCCATGTGTCACACAGATCACATCGAATTACTTTTTTCATACTAATCTTCTGCGTCTAAACAGTCAAGAATCTCCAATATACGATTCAGATCATCATATCCATGATAATGAATCACTAATTGCTTATTGTCAAGTGAAACCTTAGTTTGAAATTTATCCTGAAGCCGGCCCTGCAGATCTGCAAGATGGGCATCTGTTTTCTTTTCAACGGCTGGTTTCTTAGGTTCATGAAGTTTTTTCACTAAACCTTCAACAGCTCTTACACTCAATTTTTCATTAATCGCCTGTTTCGCAATCAGCTCCATCGTTTCATGATCTTCTACATTAGCCATCGCGCGCACATGTCCCATTGACAGTTTGCCGTCAATGACATAATTCTGAATTGTCTTAGGCAGCTTCAGCAATCTCAGCATATTCGTTACATGCTCACGGGATTTGCCGACCCGTTTAGCCAATTGTTCCTGAGTATAACCAAGACGTTCAATAATTTTTTGATAGCCGGCCGCTTCCTCAATGGCATTCAAATCTTCACGCTGAATATTTTCAAGCAGTGCGATTTCCATCATCTGCTGATCATCAAATTCCACTAAAATACCCGGAATTGTCTTTAATCCTGCCAGCTTAGCAGCACGCAGACGGCGTTCACCGGCAACTAGCTCGTAGCCTGAAATTCCCTGCTTAACAAGAATGGGTGTGAAGACACCATGACTTGCGATGCTTTCTGAGAGTTCCTGCAGTTTTTTTTCATCAAACTGTTTTCTTGGCTGATACGGATTAGGTTTAATTTCATCAATGGGCAGTTCCATTTTAGGACTGCTGCCCTCTGCATTGCCATGCTGAATATCCTCCAGCAGACTGCCAATGTCATCACCAAAGATCGCGTTCAGTCCCTGACCCATACGCGGCTCTTCTTTTTTCTTTGCCATTATGCCGCCTCCTCACTGTTCTGTTTAACTACTTCGCTGGCTAAGCCCGCATAAGCTTTGGCTCCGTCACAGCGAATATCATATTCAAAAATTGACTGGCCATGGGAAGGCGCCTCCGACAATTTAATGTTGCGCGGAATATAGTTCTTATAAACCCGCTCTTTAAAATGCTTGCGCACTTCCTGCTGAACCTCAACGCTCAATTTAGTACGAGCATCAAACATTGTCAGCAGTACACCCTCAATAATCAGATTCTTATTAAACAGCTGCTGCACTAGACGAATCGTCAGCAGAAGCTGAGTAACACCCTCTAACGCGTAATATTCACACTGAATTGGAATCATGACTGCATCAGCCGCTGTCAAAGCGTTCGTATTCAGCAGACCCAATGAGGGCGGACAGTCAATGATTATGAAATCATATTCATCCTTTACCTCATCCAGTTTATTCTTCAGCAGCATTTCTTTGCCTACTTCAAATTTAATCATCTGCAGATCAGCGCCAGCCAGTGAAATATTGGAAGGCACTACATCAATCGGCGGTGTTGATAAAGTCTTGCGGATATCCTTCACATGATAATCTTCCATGATCAGATTATATACGCTGAGCTGATTGCCCTTTAATGACGCGCCGACGCCCTGGGAAGCATTGCCCTGCGGATCAAAATCAACCAGCAGTACCTTTTTGCCCAGATAACCTAAACCTGCAGCCAGATTAATACTCGTCGTTGTTTTGCCAACGCCGCCCTTCTGATTTGAAACTGCAATAATTTTACCCATATGTACACTTCCTTCTTAACTCTTGGGGAAACGGATGATCATTTGATAATCATCATCAGTTTCAACTTCATTTAATTCGGCATTGATACCGGTTTTCAAAATCATTGAGAACGCCTGCTTGACCGTATTCACCGCAACTCGGATATCACGGGCAAACCCTTTAACACGCGTTTTCTTCTCATGATTCATTGATTCCTGAACTAATTTCTCCGTCTGAGCAACATTCAGACCCTTCTTAACGATCTTTTCAAGAAATTCCTGCTGCTTCTCATTTTCCACACCGATCAGCGCCCGCGCGTGACGCTCCGTAATAATTTTACTGGAAACAGCATTTTGAATATTATCATCAAGATTCAACAGACGAATTTTGTTCGCAATTGAGCTTTGTGATTTACCCATCTTCATCGCCAGCTGACTTTGTGTGCAGCCAGTTATTTTCATGATTTGAAGATATGCCTTCGCTTCCTCAATCGCACTTAAATTCTCACGCTGTACATTCTCCACAAGCGCTAGTTCAGCCATCTGCATCTCATCAGCATCCATCACATAGGCACTGACCTCTGTCATACCCAACAGCTGCATCGCTCTGAACCGGCGTTCACCGGCTACAATTTCATAATGTCCCTTTGCCTCACGAACTGAAATTGGCTGAATCAGACCATTCTCACGGATCGACTGAGCTAAATCAAACAGCGATTCTTCATTGAATTCCAACCGCGGCTGATAAGGATTGGGCACGATCCGCTCAATCGGTATAATCTTCGTTTCTTTCATCTTCTATTCTCCTCTTAACGGATTCTTCTTAATCTTAGCAAACGCCCTCGGATATTGCTTCGGCGTTGATTTAACCTTCACAAATTCAACATTTACCCTTAAAGATCCATCACTCAAATTCACATCACTGCTGTTTCTCAGCTCACAGCCTAAAACCCGAATCGCTTTCTTGGCGGCCGCGACCTCTTCATGACCACTGGCACCCTTCATAGCGATAAAACTGCCGCCGACCCGAATAAAAGGAATGCATAACTCAGAAAGCATCGGCAGATTTGCCACTGCTCTAGCTGTTACATGATCAAAGCTCTCCCTGAAATCCGCACATGCCTCTTCCGCACGCGCATGCAGGCATTGAACATCCTCCAGTGCCAGCGCTTTAACTAATTCATTTAAGAACGTAACTCTTTTCCCCAAGGTTTCTATAATCGTAACCGATAAGTGCGGATATACGATTTTCAGAGGAATTGATGGGAAACCGGCTCCCGCACCAACATCACACAAAGAACCGCTGATATCAAAAACAAAGCTTGGTAAAATGGAATCAAGAAAATGCTTTTCATAAATTTCATCAATTTGCGTAATCGCTGTTAAATTCATTTTTTCATTCCATTCCACAAGCATCTTCGCATAAACATCAAATTGCTGCTTCTGCTTATCGTTTAACTCGATGCCATGACACCTGAGCGTCTCATAAAATGTTTCCTGTGTAAAATTTGCTGTCATCAATATTCCTCCAGTAAGTCATATTATATCAAAAAAACCGCTAAAGCTGAATAACTATCCACTGGAAAGTGTGCTTTTTTAATAAAACCATAAAATCAAAGAAAGGAGAAACCTTGCGATTTCTCCTGAGTCTTTAACGATTTGCAATTTCAACAAGCAATGGATAATAAACATAACGTTTATCAACAACCGCAAATGCCCGGTTAGCAATCCATTTAGCCTTATCTAAATTAATATCAACATATGCATGCGCATAACGATAGTAAATATAATCCTTGATTTCATTTTCTCTCAGCAGATATTCAAATGTTGAATCGCCCTTGCTGTAAAAACCATGAGCAATCTGAATATCAGCCAGATCGATTTGGAAGCGGAATTCCAATTCAGCGCATAAATCCGTAAACTGCGTGCATACCTCACTCATGAAATCTTCATAAATATCTACATCTTTATCCGCCCATTCAGGCAATACCTTTAATGCCATATCCATGTAGAAATTATAGTATTGAACCATATCTACACCAGTCCATGCCTTTAATTTATCAGTTGTTGATAATTTGAAACGTTCACCGTATTCCAACAGCTTGCCGGCAAAATAGAAGGCATCATGATAGAGCTGTGAATCTTCCTCAAAGCTAGTTGTCTTGCGATTCATAATCTCTTCAAGCGTTTTCTTCATCGCCTTGAAATCACTGGTCTTTACATCGACACGGCGTACTAGATCACCATACAGCACCTCAAGCACTGAACGGTCAAAATCTACCAGCTTGCATTCATCAATGATTGCTTCAATCGCTTTGGTAATCGTTTCATTTTCAATCAATAAGCGATGATATTCATCAAAAGTATAGAAAATATTCATCGCATTCATCTTCTGAATGCCTTCTTCTACGGTAAACGGTAAAACAACCGCTTCTGCTTCAGCTTTCTTAGCAGGGCGTTTTACAGCTTTTTTCGTTTTATCTTCTTTGACTTCCTCAACAGCCTTCTTCGCAGCTTTACGAGCTGGCTTAGCCTTTTCCTCAGTTGTCTCAGTCTTAGCTTTCACCGTTTTTTTCGGTTTTGCTTCAGCCTTAGGCGTTTCCGTCTTGGCTTTGCGGACTGCCTTCTTCCCTTCCACAGCAGCTGCCACTTCTTTTTCTTCCGGCTCAGCCTTATTTTCAAGCTTCTTAGGCGCTGCCTTGGCGGCGATCTTTTTAGGTTCTTCCTTAGCCGTTATTTTTTTAGGAGTTTCTTTTGCGGAAATTCTCTTCGGCGCTGCTTTTGCGGCAATTTTCTTAGGTTCTTCAGCGGCTGTAATCTTTTTAGGTTCAACAGCTGGTTCTTCCCCTACAACCTCTTTGACTGCTTCTGCTTTCTTTTCGATTTTCTTTTTCAAAACATCGTTCTTCTTAGCCATCGTCGTACACACTCCTTTAATGGTATATAACTACTTAAAGTATAGCACAAATCACCTGTTTCTCAACAGGAACAAAGAAAAAGCTGGCATACAGCCAGCATTATTTCTTAAATTAAGCCTGATTGTCAGAACCGAATTCTTTGATTTTATCAATAACCAGTTCCTTGATTGCATTGCAGCCAGGAGCTAATAATTTACGTGGGTCAAAGCCTTTGCCTTCTAAGTCTTTGCCTGCTTCGATGTATTTACGAGTTGCGTCAGCAAATACTAATTGACACTCAGTGTTAACATTGATCTTAGAAACACCTAAAGAGATCGCTTTTTTGATCATGTCAGTAGGAATACCTGAACCGCCGTGCAGAACTAATGGTTTACCGTTAGTTTTAGCTTGGATTTCAGCAAGTACATCAAAGTTCAAGCCTTTCCAGTTTTCAGGATATTTACCGTGAATGTTACCAATACCTGCAGCCAGCATATCTACGCCTAATGCAGCGATTTTAGCGCATTCTTCAGGATCAGCAACTTCACCGCCGCCGATAACGCCGTCTTCTTCACCGCCGATAGCACCAACTTCACATTCAACAGAAATGCCCTGTGAATGAGCTAAAGCGATAATTTCTTTTGATTTTTCAACGTTTTCTTCGAATGGATAGTGAGAACCATCAAACATTACTGAAGAGAAACCAGCTTCGATGCATTTTTTAGCACCTTCATATGAACCGTGATCTAAATGCAATGCAACAGGTACAGTGATACCCATTTCATCGATCATAGCTTTAACCATGTCAGCTACTGTTTTGTAACCTGTCATGTATTTTCCAGCGCCTTCACTTACACCTAAGATAACTGGTGAATTTGTTTCCTGAGCTGCTAATAAAATCATTTTTGTCCATTCAAGGTTATTGATATTGAATTGACCAACTGCATAATGACCTGCATGTGCTTTTTCAAGCATTTCTTTTGCTGATACTAATGCCATAAATAAATTCCTCCTTTTATTGGTTATACACAAGTATTATACTCAAACTAACATCAAATTGAAAGCCTAAAACTGCAACCTTTGCATAAAATATAGCTTTTTTGTGTGACAAAGACGTCATTTGCTTTTTCGTCTGTCTTATGTTATTATTTTTTCAATTTATTAGGAGGTGGATGATCGAATGGACATTGATCCCGATCTATTCTTACAAATTTTATTACTCATTGCCTTAACTGGCATCAACGCTTTTTTTGCCGCATCAGAAATGGCGGTCGTATCACTCAATAAAACAAAAATATCAACGCTGGCCCAAGAAGGCAACCGCAAGGCACAAAAGCTCCTAGAGCTGATTGATGAGCCAAACCGCTTTCTGTCAACGATTCAGGTAGCTATTACGCTGGCTGGTTTCTTTGCCAGTGCCAGTGCCGCTACCGGTATCTCGGTTTACCTTGCTGACTTCTTCAATCATTTCAATCTGCCTTACAGCGAAACGATTGCCGTAGTTATTGTAACCGTGATTCTGTCATACTTCACCCTTGTGTTTGGCGAGCTGTTTCCAAAACGTATCGCCCTGCAGAAGAGTGAGCAGGTATCATTGGCAAGCGTGAATATTATCATATTTGTATCTAAGATTGCAGCTCCCTTCGTCAAGATTCTCTCGGTATCCGTTACCGCGTTATTAAAGCTTTTCCATATGAATCAAGATGATATTGAGGATGCGGTATCTGAGGAGGAAATCAAGGCATTGCTGGCTGCCGGTACGCAGAGCGGTGTAATTAATGAGACAGGCAAGGAATTCATGGAGAGTATCTTTGAATTTGATGACAAGCTGGCTTATGAAATTATGACGCCGCGCCCCGATGTTTATATGCTTGATCTTGATGAAAATCTAAATCAGAACTTAGATGAACTGCTGGCTATGCGATATTCAAGAATTCCTGTCTATCAAAATGATCAGGATGAGATTGTCGGCATCCTGCATTTAAAAGATCTGATTATTGAAGCGAAGCAGCATGGCTTTGATAAGATTGATCTCAAGGCAATTCTTCAAAAGCCTTATTTTGTACCTGAAAGCATTAAAATTGATGTATTATTCAAAAAAATGCAGAAAGCTAAAATATACATGGCGATTCTGATTGATGAATACGGTGGTTTTGCCGGTATTGTGACCATGGAAGATCTAGTCGAAGAAATTGTCGGTGATATATCGGATGAAGACGATGAACCAAGTGAAGCGATTATTAAAACAGCTGACGGCAGCTATATTATTGCCGGATCAATCCCGCTTGATGATCTTAACGAAGGGTTAAAGCTGTCGCTGCACTCAGAGAATCATGAAACACTTAACGGTTATCTGATTGATCAATTAGGCATCATTCCTGATGATGACGCGAAAGATACGATTAAGATCGACAATTTATATTTTGAGATCCTTGAAGTAAAGGATAAATGCATTGAGAAAGTAAAGCTTAAAATTAATTAACACCCTCACGGGTGTTTTTTTCAATATAAAAGCCAGGTATTACCCTGGCTGTTGATTAATATTTATCTTCAACGATTTCGTCTTTTTCCTCTTCTTCATCAAGAAGCTCCAGTTCATCCTCTTCACCGTCATTTTCATCAATGATCAATGCATCCGTATCAACCACAACCTCATTAAAGGTATGACGGGATCTTAAATCCCATTTGTTTTCACCCATATGAACAAAGCGATTATCAAGGCCTAAATCCATATAGAACTGTGCTATATTATCATCTGCCTGTTGGGGAGTCAAACCGTCGATTTGGGCAACTTCTTCCCACAGCTTTAAAAATAATACGGGTTTCTTTTTCTTCGACATCAAATCAAATGCGATGTCAACCATAGGTTTCTTCATTCAAACAATTCTCCTTCTACATTTTTTCTATCGCTTCAACACCAATGAGGTTTAAAGCATTTTTCAGCGTTACTTTGCATGCCTTTAACAGGGCCAGACGTTCCTTGGTCAATTCAGGATTTTCAGCGTCAATGACCTTGCATGCGCCATAGAAACTGTGGAAATTTTGTGCGCATTTTTGAATATAGTTGCACATTTTATGCGGTGCGCGCTGAACAGCGACATCCGCAACGACACCAGGGAATTCATTCAGATATTTCATCAGGCTCACTTCTTTTTCATGCGTCAATAAATCAAATGACTCAGGGACTTCCGCATCACCTGCCTGACGCAGAATCGAACAAATTCTCGCGTGGGCATACTGCGCGTAGTAAACCGGATTCTCATTTGACTGCTTGCGGGCCAGACCTAAATCAAAGTCAAGATGGGTATCTAAAGCTCGCTGCACAAAGTTATAACGCACGGCATCAACACCGACTTCCTCGCATAACTCACGCACAGTAACCGCATTGCCAGTACGCTTTGACATCTTCACTTCCATGCCGTCCTCAACCAGACGAACCATTTGGATAATATCTACTTCCAAAGCATCAGCATCTTTGCCCAATGCCTGCATCGCTGCTTTCATACGCGGGATATAACCGTGATGATCAGCTCCCCAAAGATTGACTAGCTTGGTATAACCGCGGTTAAACTTACCGATATGATAGGCAATGTCCGGCAGCAAATAGGTGTTGGAACCATCTGACTTACGCAGAACACGATCTTTATCATCTCCGTATTCACTTGATTTAAACCAGATTGCGCCATCTTTTTCATAAGTCAGACCTAAATCGATCAGCTTATTCAAAGCCGCCTCTACTTCACCGTTATCATACAGTGACTGTTCACTGCTCCAAACATCAAATTCTACTCTGAATAAGCCCAAGTCAGCCTTTAGCTTATCTAATTCAAATTTGATTCCTTCCTTACGGAAATATTGATAACGTTCCTCTTCATCAGCATTAAGCCATTTTTCACCATCGCGTTCGGCAATCTGCTTCGCGATGTTTTCAACATCCTTGCCATAGTAGCCATCTTCCGGCATCTGCGCATCAATTCCGAAATTCTGCTGATATCTGGCTATTAAAGAATATGCAAGATTATTAATTTGATTACCTGCATCATTCACATAATATTCACGGCATACATCATAACCGCTGGCTTTCATACACCGAGTTAATGAATCACCCCAAGCTGCGCCGCGGGCATGACCTAAATGTAAATCGCCGGTAGGATTGGCAGATACATATTCAACCATGATTTTTTCATGATTGCCGACTTCATTTTCACCATAAGCATCACCCTGTGCAAGAATCTTAGTAATGACGCTGGCTAAGGTCGAACTCTTTACTTTAAAATTAATAAAACCAGGTCCTGCGATTTCCGCTTGTTCAAGATTACCGGCTGCTTTGTCTAAATTGGCAATAATTTTCTCGGCAATCTGACGAGGATTTTGATGCAGCTTCCGTGTCAGCTGCATAGCGATATTAGTCGCATAATCTCCGTGACTTTTATCCTTAGGTATTTCAATTGTTACCTCATCGGCTGCGATGGTTAGATCAAAACCTTTATTAACGGCATCGCAGATACATTCTTTTAATTTATTTTCAATTTCGTTCATGCATCATCTCTCCTTATTTTCCACAGTATCCGAAAAGAATCACTGACTTCATCACCGCTCATTACATCATATTCGACAGCAATTGTCTCATTAGCGCATAGATAGCGGCGGGTAAAAAGCTCAATCTGAAACTCACCAAACTCACTCAATACAGTACCCACAGTTTTCTCATTGTTTCTAAAATGCAGGGTACTGACTACTTCACCATGCCGGATAATTGTCAGCTGATCTTTATGTATAAACATTTCTACTTTTGTTGAAGCCGCATCAAGTTCATGATAAAAAACTTCTCGTTTATTTTCATCAGTTCTGATTTCACACATGCCATCGGCCATCAGAAACTCTTCATTTGTGATTTGATTCTTTTGCTTTACAAGAACCCGTTGTTTCATCAGCTTCACCACTCATCGTTTCGCATTATACCATAAACATGAGATACTGCAAGTAGATAATGAATTTTTTTCATTTCCCTGAAGTGAAATATTAAATTCCACTTTAACGAGAGCTAGGATAAAATACGTTCTTCAGCGGATTCAAGCGGGCATAAAAATACATGCTGAGCAGTGAATAAGGATTGCAAAAGGGCGCAGATATGTTTAATAATACGGTATCTTAAATCAACTTTTTAGACTCTTCTTCATCAAATATAACTTTTACTTTCATTTTTTATATTTCTTGATCCTTATGTCTGTTTAAATTCAAGCTTACTTTCCCATACTAGCCATGAGGTGATAAGATGCGCAAATTATTAAAATTCTTTCTCGCTTTTACAATCTTCGGCTTTATCTGCCTGTTCCTTTTTTATACCGCGGCAGCTTTTACACCTCTTGAATTAGATTCAAAGAAGGAACGTTTTACCATTTATGATATCAATAACAATATTTTATATGAAACTAATTTTAAAAAGGAACTGACCTGGACGCCGATTGAAGAAATTCCTGAAAATGTGAAACAGGCAGTTGTCGCTGTTGAAGATAAACGCTTTTATCAGCATCATGGTTTTGACGTTATCCGCATCACAAAGGCGCTGATCAGCAATTTAATGGAAGGCAGAATTGTGGAGGGCGGATCAACGATCACTCAGCAGATGGCTAAAAATCTCTTTCTAAGCAATGAACAGACTTTTACCCGTAAGCTGGAGGAATTATTTTACGCGGCCCGATTGGAAATGCAGTATGATAAGGACGCTATTTTAGAGGGTTATCTCAATACCCTGTATTATGGTCATGGCGTATACGGCATCAAAGAAGCTGCTGATTTTTTCTTTGGTTTACCCTTGAATGAACTGGATAATGCGCAGCTTGCGATGCTGATCGGCATTCCTAATGGGCCAAGCCTATATTCACCGCTGATTAATGAAGAAAATGCCCATTCAAGACAGGCGGTAATCTTACAGGTTATGGCCAATGCCGGTTTAATCAGTGAAGCGGAAATGCAGGCAGCCATCGAAGAACCCTTGATTTATAATGAAAATCATCAAGAAAATACCAATGCTTCCTATTATATTCAGGCAGTCATTGATGAGGTGAACGCAATGATCAGCCGTGGTGAAATATCATTAAAGGAAGGCGGCAATATTTATACATATTATGATCCTGACGTACAGAAAAAACTGGTTGAAAGCTTCAGAAATAATGTAGATCTGAACGATGAGCTGGAAACCTCGGCCATCATTACACAGCCCTTTACCGGCAATATTTTAGCGATACAAGGCGGTAAGGATTATACGATTACACAGTATAACCGTTCAATTTATGCCCATCGGCAAGTCGCATCAACAATCAAACCGCTGCTTTATTACACGGCCTTAGAATCTGGCTTTACACCCTCAACAACCTTTATGTCAACACCCACTACATTTCAGATAGACGCGCAAAATGAATATGCTCCGACCAATTATAACGAGCTGTATCCAAACCGTGAAATCTCAATGATTAATGCCATTGCCATGTCTGACAATATTTATGCGGTGAAAACCCATCTCTTCCTTGGTATGGATACATTAGATAATGCGTTAAAAGCCTTTGGCATCGAAAATTCACAGGCGGTTCCTTCTTTGGCGCTGGGAACGGTAGATATGTCGCTGCTGGAGCTGTCAACCATATACAATACGTTTGCATCCTGCGGGCAATACATCAAACCGGCCATGATATCCACGATTACCAACAGCTACAACAATGTGGTTTATGAACGCGATATGGAAACAAAACGTTTGATGAATCTTGATTCAGTGCTGATGATTAATCAAATGCTGACGGCAACCTTTGATATTAAAAATAAAACCGTAAACTTTCCAACAATGTACGGCAGTGAACCTAAAGTTCAGGTAGGCGCTAAATCAGGCACCAGTGAAGCTGATTCTTTAGTGATTGGTTTTAATCCTGAATATACGATCGCCGTATGGAGCGGTTTTGATGACAGCCGTCCGTTAGATAAAGAATACTATAACATTTCCAAACGCATCTTTCAGTCCACCTTTAATTCTTTGTATGAAGGTGAAGAAACAGCCGCCTGGTATCAGCTTACAAATAACCTTATGGAGCGCCGTGTTGACCCCATTACTGGCAAAGATTCTCTTTTGGGCAGTATCTATTGGTTTAAAAAGGAATAGAAAAACAACTGGTAAAACCAGCTGTCTGTTACTTCAATATTATTGATATATATTATTCTTTTCAGCTTCATACCGCTGTCTCATAGACTTGCCAGCCATTGCTGGGCATACTCCAATTGCTCATCGCTGCGGCAATACATTGTTAATTCAACAGGTTCAAACATACTGACTAAATCTTTTTTCATAGCCTGTTGTCCAAGTGTGAGAAGATAAATTTTATCACTCGCATAAGCCATGGCAGACTGCATCGCATTTTGTTTAGCACCTTGACAGTTCATACCATAATGCATCGCATACAATTGATCCATCAGCTTTTGAAACGCAGTAAACATACTGTCTCCGATGCCGGTAACAGCTCTTTCATCGAATAGACAATGGACAAGAAATTCATCCTTGGCTTCCTCTGTTTCAATACGGCATTGCTTCACGGATAAATCATCAAAACAAACAAGATCGATAAGATACATAGGTTAAACCTCAGGATAGAAAGCCTTTTTATCTTCCTTTGACTTGCCGCGGACAATTGCCGATACAATATCAGATATTTCTGATAATTCCTTTACTGAATCATCCTCGCAGATGACCCAAATATTATGTCCGTCACCCGCCTTATAAGGCTGATAAGGCCGCTGATACGCCTGATCACAAGCAAGATAATATTCTGTATCATAACCGCGCAGTGCTACTTCAGTGCGGATTGCATCGATATCCTCGTCATTATGAATCGTGGTATAGGCGAACAAACGACGATTCAGCAAGCGGCCTGCCAAATCTGCAAGGATTGGATCTTTGCCTGTTGTCAGCACAGTAAAGCCATATAAAGCCGCTGATTCATCAAGTATGAAATGATCATGCACATCTGGCTGAGCCTTTGCCAGAAACGGCAGAAACATCTTCAAATCAGACAGCCATTCAGGATGTTCACGATAAACCGTCTTCATTCGTTTAAATAATAAATGCAGGATTGTTTCATAACTGCAGGCAATCGGATGATAATAAACCTGCCAATACATATGATAGCGAGCCATGATGTAATCTTCAACCGTATGAATCCCGCTCTCTTTCACAACAATTTTGCCATTGCGTACACGCATAGTACGGATGATGCGTTCAAGATCGAATTCACCATAACTGGTACCGGTAAAATAAGCATCACGCAGCAGATAATCCATTCGATCCGCATCAAGCTGTCCGCTTACGATTTGATTCAGTAAAGGATTGGGATGATCATAGGTAATAATAGATGCCACAGCCTGCGGGAGCCGTGCATCCACCGCTCTTAGGATATGATTAATTTCTGTATCTTCAAGAATAATCCGTACTGTGAACTCTTCATGTTTTACTGATGAAATGGCTTCAAACGCATGGGAAAAAGGCCCATGTCCGATATCATGCAGCAAGCCCGCCAGCATGACTGTCATCTTATCATATTCACTCAGCTGCTCATTCAGCGCATGCACCTCATACACCATTCGCCGCACAATTTCATAAACCCCTAACGAATGTGCAAACCGGCTGTGTTCAGCCGTATGATAAACCTGAAAATTACCGCCAAGCTGATGAATTCTTCTTAACCGCTGAAATTCACGGGCATTGATGCAATCCCAGATAACCTGAAGGTCTACATGAATATAACCATGAATCGGATCTCTTAATACTTTTGTTTCACTTGTTCTCTGCATAATAAATCCTCCTTGACAGTATTATAGCTTCTAATCTTACATTATTCATGTAACATTATGAGTATTGTTCCTTATTTTGCATTTTAAATCTTAAATTGAATTGATTGGTAAAGAACGGAATTAGCTTACCTAATGCAAAGATGGCCACAAAAGTGCCGATTGTCACCGAACCGCCTAAGATCATACCGGAAACAAGAAGCAGAATATCACATGTCCAGCGTATCATATGGAACGGCTTTTTCATTTTATCAACTAATCCTAAAATTAAAGCATCGTATGAAAATTTACCAAGATTAGCATCAATCATAGCCGCGATGCCGATTGCCATTAAAAGCAAACCGCATGCGAACATTACAAATGTGATCCAGCCTTGCTGGTGAGGAATCAAGCCCATAGCGAAATCAATTCCAAACTGGGTAAAAAAAGGTGTGATCAAGGTACCTAAACCAAGCTGACGCCAGTCAATGATGCCCGCCAGTATCAGCATACCGATCGCCGTGCAGGTACTTGCTGCCCCCACCGTTATATTAAAGGTTGATGACACGCCGCCATAAAAGACTGTAATCGCGTCGGCTCCCCAGCCTGACTGATTGCACAGGCCGATCGCGAACCCATTTAAAGCAGCGCCGCCTATTAAAAAAAGCGCACGAAGAACAAGTTTATACATATTTATATTTTTCATAATTTCCTCCGTCACGATTCATGCTATTTTATCTATTATATCATTTTTTTGTAATCAAGTGCATTTTTTGCATGACGAAAAGTCTATCATTATCGATAGACTGTTTCTAATTTATTAACCCATAATATGATGGATAGCCGCTTCAACACTGTCAGCCTGATTAGCTGCCGCTTTAATGACTTTCAAATCCCCAGAAGAAATTGCAAAGCTATTATAAGCTTCAATCATAGGCAAATCGTTAAAGCTGTCACCAATAACAGTAACTGCTTCTCTTTCAAGACCAAGTGCTGACTGCAGACATTTAACTGCTTCAAGCTTACCGGTTCGATACGCTACAATATCAACAAAATGCGTATTCAGATATATCTGACAATTCAACTTTAAAGCTTCAGCCTGTGCGATAAACAAACTTGCTGTACTATCATCTCTGAATTCTATATTCACTGAATATAGCTGCTTCATTACCTCTCGCTGTTCAATCTGTGGTTCATAGGATGATGTTTTCATTTTATTCATGATCGAATCAGTATCCATAATATTAAAATACATCCCTGCTTTACCTGTCAAAGCATATCCTTTAATCTGAAATTTACTTATTAATTCAAACAATTCCTCCATTTCAATAGCAAGCGGATGATCGATCAAAACTTTGCCACATCGATCAATTAAATAAGCACCGTTATATGCTCCGAGAAAATCATAATTAATCTTATGTTTGTCCAAATCGCACTTTAAATTAGACAATGATCTGCCGCTGATAAAAGCTAGATAATTATGTTTAGCATATTGATTTACAGCAGCCACATCGGCTTTTGAAATAACGCCATGCATTGAGATTGTACCGTCTACGTCAGAAACAAACAGCGCGGGTGCATGTTTTGATGGCAGAATACAAGCTTGGCATGTACGGCATTGCAGACAATCCGGTGATGCTTTCTTGCCATAATAATAAGCATTAACGAGATTGGGCTCACATAATAAAGCACGGCTCATTGAAACTGCAGCGATTGATGTCGTGCATAACAGTTTTTCTACAGCCTTCAGACTGCGTACACCCCCCACTAAAAATACTGGGATATTTACTTTTTCAGCAATCAGTGCCGCTTCTGATTGATAAAACAGCTCCCCTTTGCGTGCTGCATAATCACCCCCACTTATCTCAATTGAATCAACGCCTGCTTTTGTTAATAAGCCGCATAATTCTAAAGCTTCATCAAAGCACATGCCATTAATATTAAAATCTGAACAATGCACTTTTACACTAATATGAAAATGCTTGGAAACTTGCTTATCAATTGCTTTTATCACTTCAACAAGCAAGCGAGCTCGATTGCTGATTGGGCCGCCATACTCATCCATTCGCTGATTCATTCGAGGATCTAAAAATTGTGAAAACAAATATCCATGTGCGGCATGGATTTGTATACCGTCAAATCCACAACGCTCTGCACGTATAGCCGCAGTTACAAAAATATTAGTGATTGTCTTTAATCTTTCCTTGCTCATAGCTTCTGGAACCAATCCTGATGATATATGAGGTATAGCCGAAGCACTTTCAATACAGCCCAATGAGGACGAACTTCCGCCGTGAACAAGCTGAAGCAAAAGTTTTGTATCATAACAGTGAGCCAAAGCTGTCAGCCGCTGATACTCAGGTATAAAGCTGTCATCATAAAACCCAGCCATTCGTGATTTAACTTTAAAAGCTTCATCAGGATATGTATAGCCAGTAATAAGCATGGCTGCGCCACCTTGCGCCAGTTTCTCATAATGCTGATAATAAGCTTCACTCAAATGGCCATTATCCAAACAAAGACGTTCTGACGTAGCTGATCGAATAAAACGGTTCTTTAATTCAATGTTTGTTAACCGCACGCTCTCAAAAGCCTTCATAAACTCTCCTTTCAAAAAAGAGTTGCCGAAACAACTCTTTAATACTGACCTGTATTATAAACAAAGGCATTCTCAACAACATTTTCGGGGTCATATTCCTCAAGAATCTTGCCATAGCGTTCCCTATAATCATTATCAACTTCTAATTGTGGAAAAACTAAACAGCCCTCTTCAAAGAAATGCTTTGAACCTCTTCCCATTGATTGACCGCGGCGAGTATGTTTATCAAGTGCAACATCCATGATTTCAGGCTTCCTGCCCATAGCAGCACTCTTTATAATAATATTTTTCAAAAAGTCACTAGACCGATCTTTTGTACTCATGCATAGAATTCGTATCGCATGGATAAAATACATCGGCTGGTCACCATCGTCATAAGGAAAGCTTTTTCGCATTTGATCTAAAGCATTTATCTGCACTGCCGCATCCAAATTGCCAAAACCGATATCCTCAACTGAAATTGTCAGCAACCGGCGCCATACCTTATCTAAGAAAATAGGTCCTGATGTATATAATTCATACGCATACTGACACGCCTCTTCAACCATTGAACGGCGGATTGCCTTTTGCAGACAGGAGATTATTTCATCAGCCGCGAAACCATTCCGTGTTTTAGAATCTGCCCAAATATTATAATTACTCACCTTTATTTCCTCGCTTTTCCTTATATACATCAATCAGTTCCATAACCATGATTTTGATTGTTTCTGCACTCATCAACTGATCCTCAGCATGTGCCATTAATAATGAAATCTGCGGATCAGATGTAGACATTTCATTTGTCAAAGTTTCTCCATGGGCATGATGTGCCCGGATAAATTCATCTTCACCTTCCTGAATTAACTTTAATGCTGCTTCTGTATTTCCTTCCTTATAATACATCAAACCTTGCATATAATATGATTTTGCCAAACCGGCATAGGTTATGATATGCATAGCCGTTTCAGATAATTTCTCAACATTTACCATAATTATTTCCTGCTTACTTATTCAGCAGGCTGAGAGCAAAATCCAATGCCTTCTCCCCGTCAGCCATCGCATAAGTACGTGGTTCAACACTAGCTACTGGTATATTAAGCTGAGACTGAATCGTACTAACCGCATATACCAACTGAGGCCCTACAAGACATACGTCCCATTTCCCCACTTCATCGCGAATTCCTGAATTAGCAACAGCCGTTATTTCTAAATCCATGCCTCTTTTACTTGCGGCTTCACGAATTTTCTTAACCAATATTGAACTGGACATACCTGCATTGCAGCATAATAATATTTTCATATAATTCTCCTTTTTTCATTCCTAATAGATGGCTGATACAATTACTTTAATTCAGGCCAGTAACCCTTGTTTGCCTCAATCATATCATCAAGAATTGCTTTAGCTACGGTTGCACTAGGCACTGTCTTAGACAATGTAAGAGCCTGCCATAATTTATGATAACTGCCTTCCTGCCAAGCATCGACTGTCAGCTTTTCAACCGCAACCTGTTCTTCCATCAAGCCTTTTTGGAAAGTAGGAATCTTACCAATTGACAAAGGTTCATAACCATCTTTACCTACAATGCACGGAATCTCAACCATCGCTTCAGGGTCGAAATTCTCAATAGCTCCATTGTTTTGAACAATCAGCAGCATTCTTTCATGTGTATTAAATGCAAGTGCTGTCGCTAAATCAACAATAAATGATGCGTGAATACCAATTTCCAGACAGGTGCCAACTGCTGTACCGGCTTTTTCAATTCGCGCACACTCACCAAACACACGCTTTTCCCTTGTATCCATGACCTGATTCGCTCTTGTATAATTAGGATCTGAATGTTCTACAACATAGTCTGGAAATAAATAATATTTCAAATAAGAGTTTGGTACTAATGTCGGATCAACCGCCACAATATCCTTAACTTTTCTTGCTGTTTCCTGCCAGCTGTCATCTGTAAAATTGCCGCCGCCATCTGTCATACAATTGCCATATTTTAACTGATGTTCAAGCAGCTTCGGCAGTAACTCATTACCTTCTTTATCTTTAACTGATGACCACCAGCCAAAATGATTAAGACCAAAATAACGTACATCAAGCTCTTTTCTTGATGCTACTCCTAAAATTTCTGCCATTGTATTTTCCATACCAATTGGCATATCACAAATATTAATCACCCTTGAATTAGGTTTCAAACGCCGGCATGCTTCTGCAACAATAGCAGCTGGATTGGAATAGTTCAGCATCCAGCAATTGGGTGAATATTTCTCCATGTATTCAATATTCTCAAGCACACCGCCGATTGAACGCATACCATATGCAATGCCGCCTGGGCCGCAAGTTTCTTGACCGACTACGCCATGCTTCAGCGAGATTTTTTCATCCATCTCGCGCATTGGCAGCTGACCTACACGGATATGAGCAAGACAGAAGTCAACATCCGTATATGCTAATTCCGGATCAGTGGTTGCCAAAAATTCAATACTTGGATCTTTTTCCTTTACAATAATCTCACAAGCCTTTGCTAATTTGTTCTGACGTTCTTCATCATTATCATATAATTTGATCTTGCGAAGCGGCAGCTTGTCGAGATTATCTAATAACATTAAAATGATTTCCGGCGTATAAGTGCTGCCTCCGCCTGCAATTACAACTGATGATTTCTTTTTCATATTTATTTCCTCTCTTTCTATTTGAAACAATAAAGAGATACATTGAATGTTAGATTTTATTGTCATCGTGATTATATCAAAGCTGTCTGCCTTAAACAAATATTCAATTTCCTACCGCTTAGGAAACGTTTTAAATAACCCTTGCAGTGACTTTTAACTCTATGTGATATCGGAAGAATGGGATTGCTTTGCCTAGATAATAAATGGCGATAAAAGTACCCACAGTAACCTTGCCGCCAAGTAAAAATCCAACAGCTAATAAACCTGTATCAAACACCCATCGAATTGGCGCATATGAAAATCCGCAGCGATTTACTAAACCTAAAAGCAGTGCATCATATGAGCTTTTGCCTAGATTCATTGAAACCATAAGTGCAATTCCCAGTGCAATGAATGTAATTCCTACCGCAAAATAGAGAAATCCAATCATACCGCCAGCTGCGCCTTGAAGCAACCACATTGATAGATCAATACCATACTGCGTAAAAAAGGGGGCAATAATGGTTCCCAATCCAAGCTGCCGCCAATCAATCAGTGCCGCCGCTCCAACCATTGTAAGCGCCGTCCATTTGCTGGCTTCACCCACCGATATATTTGCTGTCTTCGCAAGCCCGTCATAGAAAACAGTGATTGAGTCTGCTCCCCAACCGGAGCGGTTGCATACACCAATTGCAGCACCTGTGATAAATGCACCTAGTATCAAAAAACAAAATCGTTTTATATACTGCGCTAAATACACTTTATTCATATTCAACCCTCTCTGTCTGATGGCAGAATTATTGAATCGAACCAGATAAATTGATTAATGCAGATAAGAACTTATCATTATCTGTTGCCTCAATCAACATTTTCATTGATTGCTTATTTGCGGCAATCTGTTTAAAAATCTGAAACAACACGCGAACATCATCATTCTGCTTACGTTCAATTGCTAAAGTGAAAATTAACTGTACTGAACGGCCATCTTTCAACAACGGTTTCTTTAATATTGCAACTGAAACAGCTGTCTTATTAGCAAATGTCATAAGCGGATGAGGAATCATAAAAAGATCATTAACAAAGGTCGGATAATTAATTTCCCTTTGTAAAACGTCCTTTGCAAATTCTTCTGCATCATTGATTTTATTGTACGTTTCCAGCTTCTGAGCCATATCGGTAATAATTGATTCAAACGTCGTTTTATCTTCATAAATCTTAATCATTTCCGGACTAAAATGTTTTTTTACAACTTCTCTGAATCTTTGACTGATTCTGATTGTATGAATCATATCATTCAAAAGCAATTGATCTTGTGAACTTGGCAAGCTGTTAATTTTATAAGTTGGAATAATTGGATGTAGTGCCATATCATTAGTCGATAATATCAAATCAACCGCATTTTCATTCACATAACTAGCTAGAGAATGAATCGGCAGTACGGTCTGAACATTTAACTGATTGCTGAAGTTATTTTTCAGCCAATTCAACAGAATATGGGAAACACTAAGCCGTGCTGAACTGATTAAGATCACATTTAATTTTTGATTTACATTCTCAAGAAAATGCTCTAAATAGATTGCAATGTATGAAATTTCATCATCCTGAACATAGGTGTTTTTATATTTATACACGATATGAACAATTAACATAGAAATTTCATAAGCATATGGATATTTTTTCTTTACATCATCAAGAATTGGATTCAATAACTGAAACCCATTTTCAAGACGGCGCAGCATATATTCAAAATGAGCCAGCATATTCAAATAAAGTGCTTCTGAAGTACGCAAATCAAAATTGTATTTATCCAATACTTCCTGACAGAATTCATCTAATACATGTATACTGAAATTGCTGATATCACTTTCATCCTTTTCATCATTTAATTTGAATGTATGCAGAAATTGATTCAAAGAATACATATCCTGAGGATAAAGCGACCATTGTGCTTGTATGAGTACATCAATCAGCCTTTTCACATTACTATCTATACCGCTATTTTCTACCTCTGCGGCTCGATAATCGTATTGGTTTCTGACAATCGCGATATAAATAGCACTTGCGGCCATAATCAAATTACCATCCGTCAGCATTACACCTTGTTCATTAAAATAATGTTTGATTTGTTCTAATAAATATTCATATTCACTTTGATCATAGGCATCCGGCAGTAAATCTTTAAGATAATGTGTACCCGCGGATTCTTTAATTAAAACTTCATCTTTAATGATTTTGAACATTAATTCCCGTATTTTATGTTCATCCTCAATAATGCGGACATACGATCCAGATATATTTAAAAGTTCAATTCCATATTTCTTTTTCAGCTGCTGCTGTAATTTAAGAATATCTTTATACACCGTTTGTGATGAAACATAGAGTCGTTCACCAATTTCATCAAGTTCCATATCTTCATCAAAAAGCAGTAAGCCAAGGATCGCATAACGTCTTTTTTCACTATCTGTATCTTCATTTTCGAGATTGCGATATTTGAATAAAAAATCTCGGACAAACTGGATATTTTCTGCTTGAAAATAATAACCACTCTTTTTCGATGATTTAATGCAGCATTCATTCTGCCAGCGATCATTAATTTCACCTATTTCATGACGGATTGTTCTGGAAGACACACTTAAAAGCTCGGCGATTTTAGAACCGTGAATACCTTGAGTATTGTTGAATATCAGCTCGATGATTTTAAGTTGTCTCCCAGTGAACATGTAATTTCTCCCGTCTCTAGTTATTATTAGCTGCTTCGCTTGCCTGTTCCCGTTTCAGTTCTTCCGCTTCCATCGTTTTGAAGAATGGCAGATAGAATAAGGTCATAAGAATCAGACATACGAATACGAAGATTACTGAACGCCAGTCAAGAGTCATTAAGAAGGCCCCGACACCTGGCGGCAAGAATCCTGGCGGATTAGCAATTGGCATTCCAATAAAGCCTGTATTCATAACGAAGTAGGTCATAGCAGTGATAACCAACGGTCCGAATACAAACGGAATCAGCATATATGGATTCAAAATGATTGGAAGACCAAATATAACAGGTTCATTTATGCCAAATAATGAAGGTACTAATGCTACTTTTCCCATTGAACTAAAGGCTTTTGATTTTGACTTCATCATAAGGAATACTAGACCTAATGTCAGACCTGATCCACTTACTTGAAGAATATTATAATATAAACCAAATGTAAAGATATGACTTACAGGAGCTCCAGCGGCAAAATTAGCAATATTTTCAGCTCCATAAGCTATAGCAAACGGTGCCCATACAGCTGATGTAATTGAAGGTCCATGTAACCCAAAGAACCAAAGCAGCTGAGTAAAAAAGATAACGGTTAATAATGCAGGTAATGAATCCATTGAACTAATTGCTGGTGCAAGCAGACTCATAACAAGTGCTGGGAATACTTTACCGCTCATTGCCAAAGACAGATTAGCAATTATTACAGCAACAATAACATTAATAACTAGTGGAATTAATGTTTTAAAGCTTTCACCAACCATTTCCGGTACGCTGTCAGGCAGTTTAATATATACGTGATGTTTAAGCAGCAGTCTTGAAACTTCTACTGATAAAATTGCTGAAACAATACTTGTAAATAAGCCTGATGCACCTAGATACTCAATGCCGATACCGCCTTCAATAGCAACACCGGGCAAAATCAAATGGACTGCAATTGAAGTAATACCTGATCTTGATGCGTTCATGTCATAACGTTTTGCGAGTGCGGAAGCAATGAAATAAGCCGCATAGACAGAAAGTATATCATTTGTATACAATGAGGCATAGGTGAAAATACTGATATTATTAGCTAGGAATTCATAAATAGGACCACTTCCAAGCAAATTCATAAATGCAATTGGCAGTAAGCAAATTGATCCAATGATAACAATAGGAATATCGGCAATCATTCCATCCTTAATAGCTTGAAGGTGCTTTTGCTGTTCTACCTTATTTGCAATTGGCATTAGGTATTTCATCAACACATTTTGTAGTGTATTCATAATAGTTTCCCTATCTCCTTTTCAAAACAATTACGCTTCGTCGACACTTATTAATTGTTGATTCCAGTATAAAAGACTCTTATTCTTACCGCAAATATTTAATTTCCTAAGTGTGTGGAAATTGTAAGGATAATCAATGCAAATAAATGATTTCCTATCCATAGGGAAAACTGTAAAAATACCGCAGTTTCCTGCGGTATTCTTTATTTAGTTAATTTATCAGCAACATACAGGCCATTCGCGGCAGCCTGTGACAAGGAGCGGGTAAAACCAGCGCCGTCACCAATTGCATAAATATTCTCACAGCCCTTAATCGCAAAATCCTCGCATTCAGGACGAGCCGAATAATATTTGCACTCAATACCATAAAGCAGTGTATCATAATTCGCTGTACCCGGCGCTATTACATCAAGCGCATGCAATGTCTCTACAATATTATCTAGTTGGCGTTTAGGCAGACAGAGACTTAAATCACCCGGCACCGCATTTAATGTCGGCTGCAGTGATGATTCACGAAGTCGTTTTTCCGTAGTTCGGCGGCCATCCTCTAAATCACCCAAACGCTGTACCAGCACACTACCTCCAGAAATCAAATTAGCCAGCGAAGCAACATGACGCGCATAGGTAATTGGTTCCTTAAATGGTTCAGTAAAACGAATCGTTGACAGCAAGGCAAAGTTAGAGTTCTCGGTTTTGCGTGACTGATCCCGATAGCTGTGGCCATTGACAGTCAGCACTCCGTCAGTAAACTCTGTCACTACTTGACCGCGTTCATTAAAACAGAACATTCTAGTGACATCACCATATTTCTGTGAACGATACCAGATTTTAGGTTCATAGATTTTTTTAGAAAAGTCTTCCCACACCATGCTTGGAACTTCGACTCGCACACCGATATCCACTTGATTATTCTCAAGCTTGATATCATTTTCACGGCACCATTTTGAGAAGAAACGGCTGCCCACACGGCCCACTGCGAAAACAATCTTTTCTGCCTCCACAAAATGCTCGCCGCCGGCATGCTGAACACGAACGATATGACTATCCTTATCCACATCCACAACATTAGCACCGGTAATAATTTCTACCTTACCTTCTAAAGACTCGATCAGCTTACGCATTGTATCGAAATTAGAATCTGTACCCAAGTGTTTAAGCTGAGCCTGTGACATGTGAAGATCATGCTGGAGACAAAGCTTCTTTAATTCATTATTAGGCATATAGCGTTCCTCAGTAGCACCAAAGGAAACGAGGACCTTATCTGCCTGTTCAATATAATCAATAACCGTTTCCGGCTTTAAAAAATCAGTCAGCCAGCCGCCATATTCGGTTGATATTACATACTTGCCATCTGAGAATGCACCCGCACCTGCCATTCCCTCCATGATTGAACAAGATGGACATTTTACACATTTTTCTACTTTCTTCGCTACGATTGGACATTGTCTTTTAGTAATAGCATTCCCCTTCTCAAAGATTGCCACCTGTAAAGCCGGATCATTCTCCACCAGACGATAAGCAGTCATTATACCGCCGATACCACCGCCGATTATTACTACATCATATTTATTTTTCACGAAAAAAAGCCTCCTTTTACGGTTTAACCCATCGTTCATTAAAGCAAGTAAAAGGTCAATTGTCAACATGTAAATATTTTCAATTAAACCGGATAAACCATGCGTATCTATCTTAACTGTTGAATTGTGAGCAATGTGAACAATATAAAGCAAAATTATGCAGATGAAGGCATCGTTTACAGGAGCATAACATGGTACATTATTGGTGAATGATGGTTTATGTTTCGAACATTTTTTAAATCATCAAACCTGCTTTATGGTAATTATGCAAATGTGTAGGCTGACTAAACAATTCAACCATGATACAATAGACACAGAGGTGATCCAAATGAAAATAGGTACGATTGGAACTGGTTTTATTGTCGAATGGTTTCTAACCGCGGTAGAGCATAATGAAAATTGCGAATGCCTGGCTGTTTTTTCAAGAAAAGAAGAAACAGGCCGCGCGCTGGCTGATAAGTTTAATGTTAAGAAAGTATATACTGATTTTGAAGAGATGCTGAAGGATGAGGAAATAGATTTTATCTATATTGCTTCACCTAACAGTCTGCATTACAGTTACGCTTTAAAAGCACTAGAAGCTGGCAAGAATGTCATTGGTGAAAAGCCGTTTACCAGCAATGTCAGAGAATGTCAGGAACTGATCCGCTTGGCAAAGGAAAAACATTTATTCCTTTTTGAAGCTATCACAACGATTCATCTGCCGAATTTTAAACGTCTGAAAGAAAAAATCGGTGAGCTGGGGCCTTTGAAAATGGTTCAGTGTAATTTCTCACAATATTCAAGGAAGTATGATCAATTTTTAGCAGGCGAATCGCCGAATGTATTCACAACTAAATTCTCTGGCGGCGCTTTGATGGATATTAATGTCTATAATACGAATTTTATTATGGGATTGTTTGGCAAACCAAAGAAAATCAATTACTTCGCAAATCTAGCTCACAATGGCATCGATACTTCCGGCGTATTGATTTTCACATATGACAGGTTCTATGCTGAAGCAGTTGGCTGCAAGGATACAAAGAGTCATAATATGGCACAGATACAAGGTGAAAAGGGATATATGCTGATTGAAGGTGAAACTAGCCGCTGCCGGCAGGTTGAAATTCACTTGAATGATCGTGAAGAAGTTGAAATCATCAATGATCAGGAAGATATTACTGCATTGTATTATGAGATGAAGGATTTCTTAAAGATTGTAGAAGCAAAAGATTATGACGCTTGTTACAAGCTGCTTGATTATTCACTAAGCGTTTGTGAAGTGATGGAAGCCGCAAGAAAAGATGCTGGCATTGTATTTGATGCTGATAAATAATAGTTAAAATTTAAACTGCACAGTCAAGTAACGTTTGGCTGTGCAGTTTTAGTATTTCATTAAAAAGGCAAATCTTCTTCTGATATGTTATCAATATACGAATCCTTTTTAAGATATTTGTTGATAATATCATCAGGAATTGGAATATCATATTCAATCAATAGAATAATAAGTTTCTTTATATCATTTCTCTGCTGTTCGGCAGTGTCCAATGCTTCATAATATATATAATCGAACTCATCAAAGCATTCACTGTTATTGTTATTTTTCTTTTTTTTTACTCATAAGCCTACTCTTTTCTTAGTATTTATTTTCAATGGCTATATTATATCTCGAATATTTATCTATATTTTCTATCAAAATGAAATCCCTGTATAACTTATACAAGTTTGCGTCTTTGCCACTTGCCGCTTTTGAAGCGTAAAACAAAGAATACTAGCCGTACAATCCAATCCAGATACATCGCAAACCATACGCCCATAACTCCCATGTTCATGTACTGGGCAAAAACATAGGCGCTGCCAACACGGAAGATCCACATGGATAATACAGATACAACCATCGTATAACGGGCATCGTTTGCCGCACGCAGTCCATTTGGGAAGGTAAAGCTGGCTGGCCAGAAAATAACACATGCAATACAGAAGGATACCGCCAGCTCTCTGGCAATAGTCATTGTTTCTGGTGATAGCTGATAAAGACGGAAGATAAACGGCAATGACAGATAAGTGAGGGCTGCTGTAACAAAGATACAGACATAAGCAATGCCTGTCAGTTTTTTCATGTAATAAGCCGCTTCCTCTGGTTTACCGGCTCCCATGCATTGTCCGACCACCGTAACCAAGGCCAAACCAATCGCAGCCGCTGGAATCGTACAGACAGAGGCCATTGTAGAACCAACAGAATTAGCCGCAATGGCGCTTAAGCCAAAGGTTGATACCAAGCTTTGCACTAAAATCTTGCCCAATTGAAAGATACCATTCTCCATACCGCTTGGCAAACCGACAGCCAGGATTTTACTTACTAAAGAATTACTCCATTCAAAATGCAAGTATCTCTTGATATGAATCGGATTCTCTTCTTTTTTCAGCAGTACGAGCATGATAACGGCACCTGTCAAACGTGAAACAAGTGTTGAAATCGCCGCACCGGCAACTCCCATCTGTAATGGGAAAATCATAATGTAATTACCGACAATATTCTCAACATTCGTGATCATTGAGACCTTCATGCTGACTTTAGAATCACCCATCGCTCTAAACAGAGATGCCCCTGAATTATACAAAGCAAGAAATGGATAAGATATTGCTGTTATAAAGAAATAAGTTGTTGCATTACCCATAACCTCAGCATCAACACTGCCAAAGACAAAACCTAAAAGCGGCTTGCAGAAAAGCATGGAGCCTATTGCCAATGCTAATGCAAAAATCAAGCTGGAATAAATCAGCTGCTTTGCTGATTTACTTGCATTTTCAGGCTCCTGTTTACCCAAATACTGACTCGCTACCACCGCCCCGCCGGTAGCTAAAGCGGCAAGTACATTTATAATTAAAATATTGATACTGTCTGCCAAATTCACCCCTGAAATAGCCGCTTCACCACAACTGGATACCATGATCATATCCATCATACCCATAAATACTGCCAGAAATTGTTCAATTACCAATGGAATAATCAAACGTTTCAGTGCCGCATTATCAAATAATTTCCTATCCATCCCTGCGCCTCTTTTCATAATCTTGATTGATTAACGATATAATTGATAATTATACATCAATTCAAAAATGAAAAAAATGCTTACTGAGCATGTAAACGCTATCAGTATAGATTTTATATTGCACTATTAAAAATGAAAACTTATATTCACTTTCATCAGCTGCTCTGGCTGAATTGATAATAGGTACTTGCAAAGTGTTTAAAATCATGTTAAACATAGAATGTTAAATTCAGTTGACAAAGTGACAACCAAATCTGGTAGATGCACTTCATCAGTTTGATTACAATATTGGGGAGGTGAAGGAATGAATCTTGGTGAAAAGATATATGAACTTAGAAAACAACAAAATTTAAGTCAGGAAGAATTAGGTGATAAGCTTAATGTATCAAGACAGACTATTTCTAAATGGGAACGAAATGAAAGTACACCCGATCTTGATAAGATTGTTCCGCTTTGTGATTTATTCAATTTATCAGTAGATGAATTGCTTCAGGTTAAGAAAATTGAAAAATCAAAATCAGAAATGCAATCTTCGTCAAAGACATATCCAATGAAAAAGCTGTTAAGAATCAGCTCAGTCATTTTGTTTGCAATCGCTATTCTTGCCATTCCACTGATGCTAGAATTTAAACTCTCTGACAATTTAATGGCAATAATGACAGTTGGACTGTTATTTGCAGCTTGTCTTTTATTAACCCTTTCATTCATAAAAAAATAAATTCCTCTCACCTTAGAAAGAGGAACATTTATGAAAATTCAAAAAAATATCTTAATCTTTTTAATATTTACAGGATTATTTTTAGCCGTTTTAAGTGGTATATACATTCAATCTATGAAACCATCAGTGCTGACAATTTTGATGCTCACACCAACTATAAGCTGTATTCTGACTCAGCGAATTACTCATCAGCCACTTAATTTTAAGCAACTGAAGCCAGACTTATCTAAAAATAAAAAGATTTTTTTAATTGTATATTTTGCTACTCCTTTGCTCGCTTTCGGTGGTGCTTTTATTTATTTTACCTTATTCCCTAATCATTTCGATCCACTCCATTCTGAAATTGCCAAACAGTGGCAGTTGACAGGCAGTTCAGCTTATTTTAGTCAGTTAATGGTAATGCTGCCATTAGCCGTCTTGATGAATCCAATCGGCGGAATACTTCAATGTCTAGGCGAAGAATTTGCATGGCGTGGTTTCCTGCTGCCAGCACTAGCTGAACAGATAGGACGTTTTAAAGGAGTTTTAGTAAGCGGTACAATTTGGGGAATTTGGCATGCTCCAATCATCTTAACTGGTTTCAATTATGGTACTGAACACCCTGTGCTTGGTATGTTAGCCATGATTTTGTTTTGCATAGTAGTAAGTGGTTTGTCCTCTTGGCTCTATTTCAAGACTAGTAATCTTTGGCCTTCTATCATATTCCATGCTGCCTTGAATGCCATTGATAAAATTACTCCTGTGAAGCTGTTTATGAGTCAGCCTGCTAATTCTTTTATTGGGCCAAATCTAACCGGTATCATTGGGGGCAGCCTATTCATTTTTATTTCATGCATCTGCTACTCTTTAATTTATAAAGAAGAGTACATTAAAGCAAAAAAAGGAGATGTGGATACACCTATTTGCCTGAAATAATAATATAGTTCAGATGTTGATTTCCAAGCATATTTGCGTATACAAAAAGCACCTAAACATTGGCTTAACAGTGATAAGGAACTAAATCACTTATCAACTGTTAGCTGACGGTTTTCGGGTGCATACGAAACTCCCGTCTGATTCCTAACAGGAATTAGTCGGGAGTTTTTCTTGTTAACAGAGCCTATATTGGAGGATAGCATTATGAAAACATTACTTTCCTGTGAATTTAACATGGACACAGGCTGCGTTGAACTAAGATATTCTGACGACAGCATGATTTCCATTAATTGCACCGCTGTAGAGGACGAAGTTGCGAATAGCCGTTTCCAGCGGTCTGAACTGGACTGGCTCATCTACAACGATCCGCTGTCTTATGCGGAATTGATTTTGAATGGTGATCCAGAAAAATACTTGCGAACCGTAACTGAGATCCCGCAGTTAGATTCTGATTGATAACTCTATAAATCTTGACGTGCAAAGGGCATCCATACGAAAGCATGGATGCCCTTTGTCTTAACTTAGCCTTGTGGTCGGCAAGCATTTTACCCACTTTTCTCCTTATAGACTTCGTGGAGCCTTTGGAGACCAGTGTTTTATCGAAATCAGCCTTTCGGCGGATGAGGGTCCCCTCCATGGCTATCCGCAGACTGAATACGACCGTCCAGCCCATGAATGACAAACTCAGTGCCTTGGTTTCGGCTGATTTGTCTTCCAGCATTTACTGCCTGTTCCTTGGTGGAATAGTGGCCACTGGAGCGTTGAGCTCCGCCACGTTTTACATCCCAGCCACCATTGGGATTGTGAACGACATGATGAGTAGAACGAGCCATACGATTACCCCCTGTGTGCTTTAGGACAGCAGATTGCACAACCGTCCGCATCGAGATAGATTTTCTTCGCATGAGCTACTGCCTCAACCTCGCTTTCAAAGTAGCCCACATACTGTGCGCTACGGATGCCAAGCTGTTCAGCATGTTCTTTTGTATGGACTTCATGATGAAGGCCAGGATTTAACGTCTGATTGTTGTTAACATAGTAATAATGATACATATAATTTTCCTTTCTGCTTGACCAAACAAGCGATACATGATATTTTGATAGCGTACATATTGCAAATGAGCGGTTAATCTGTGCCAGCAGATTGCCGCTCTTTTTATTTGTACATAAGACACCACCTCCTTAAAAGCTTCGGAAATTCACCTGTCCACGGCTTCCGTTGGGCCGGTGAATTTCTCTTTTTCTGATGGTTCCATTATACAGCTATTTCTGCTATATGAAAAATTAAGATGTTCGTTGTTTGGTGGCAAAATTAAAAAAATATAAGATAATAGTTAAAAATGTTTGATTTTTGGTGGCAAATGTTGTATAATGAAATAAAATAGGAGGAGTGTGCCTTGGGAAAAAAGCTATACACAAAAGAAAACATCTCCAAAGCCGAAACCGAATGGCTGGGCATACCCGAACTTGTGGTATTAAAAACAAACAGGGATGATGTTGGTTTAGAAGTTGTACATCGTAGATACTTTGAGGATGAAAAATTGCTCTGCCCTGCTTGTCGTTCCTCTAAAACACGCTGCTCTAAAATTGTGGATCGAAAACTCAAGGATTTATTGTGGCTTGACGAGGACCACAAGACATTTCAAATAATCAGCCTACTTTTTCATCAGCGTTATATGCGCTGTGATAGTTGCGGGCAAAGCGTTTTCCCTGAGCCTACAGAATTTGGAGAAAAGGGATGCAAATTCACAAACCGGCTATCAGATGCCTTGGCAGATGGAACCTTTCAATTCTCATATAAAAAAGTATGCCAGCATTACGGTGTTCCAGCTTCTACTGCTTCAGTGGGTGAAGTAATGCGACGCAGAATCCAATATAGGGAGTCATTGTTGCCGCCGGTCAGAACACCGCATATCATTAGCATTGTCGAGGTAGTGTTTTTTGGGGAGTTCTATCCCGCTGTTTTAGGGGTTTGGGATGGTGAGGTTTATTGCCTGGATATTTTGCGAGATTCATCCGAGGAAACCTGTGGTGCATTTCTGAAAACATTGGATGCTAATCAAGTTGAAACCATATATGTAGACCCAGTCGATAGCTTATTTAATGCCGTGAATCAGTACTTTCCAATGGCTTCAATTGTGGTGACTGATGAGGCGATTCAGCGATATGCCAGAAACGCTATGCTTGATATTATCCATTCCGACGGAAAGCGATTTCCGGTGGTTCATAAAGATCGGCGATTGACGGTACTCCACAAAGGCCTGGATGATAGAACTGTCATTCCCAGAATTAAGGAAGGGATGAAGAGTAGGCCGAGGTTACAACGGGCTTACAATCACCATCAGAGATTGTTGGAGCTTATGGAAACCAAGTGGTCGATAGAAGATCTCCGAACATGGGCAGACCAGATTCCGACAGAGGTAGATGAGTTTTTGGCAGTTGGTGATATTATTGATATCTTTGGCAAGCAATTAAGCGGATTTTTCACACTGGGCGAGAAGCCACCCAACAATTATCAGTTTGCGGTGCAAGGCATCTGTGACGCTATCAAGGATATGCCGCACTGCATTTTCGATGTAATGCGTGGTCGCTGCGTCTTCTCTATAACTCACGACACCATGGAGGAAAACGGAGAACTGTGGCGATACGGCATTAAGTCAAGTCGTTTAACTGAGAAAATCAATGAGATCTCAGCCAATATTAGGGAGGAACGAGATTATGGATACCAATGAAAAGATCAAAATAGTCGGTACAAACATTCAAGAAAAAGCAAATCTGATATGGAATGTGGCGAACAGTCTATTTGGAGCATATAAGCCTCATGAATATGGTCTGGTTATTTTGCCCATGGTCGTGATTAAGCGTTTTCATGACTGCTTACTCCCGACCAGAGAGAAAGTGCTGGCCACTTATGAAAAGGTGAAACAGTTAGCCGTCAAAGATGGTTTTCTGCGTACTGCATCTGGCTATCGTTTTTACAATACCAGCCAGTACACCTTCGAGCGACTGAAAGCTGACCCAGAGAATATTAAGACCAATTTCGAGGCGTACATCAACGGCTTCTCCGATAATGTTATTGACATTCTGGCGAATATGGGCTTCTTTACGCAAATCGAGCGTATGGCGGATGCGGGAGTTCTGTATCAGGTTATCAGCGACTTTACTGCTGACAATGCAGATATGAATCCGGAGAAAATTTCCGCAATTGATATGGGCTATGTCTTCGAAAACCTTGTTCAGCGTTTTTCTGAGAGTTATGATGAAGAAGCAGGTGCGCATTTCACCAGCCGTGACATTATTTATTTGATGTGTGACTTGCTTACCATGAATGCGGATTTTTCCGGCGAAGATGTCTCTGCCAAGACTGTATACGATATGGCGATGGGCACCAGTCAGATGCTTACCTGTATGGAAGAGCGTGTTCATGCCCTTGACAAAGAGGCTGAAATCATCTGTTATGGCCAGGAAATCAACCCTTTTACTTTTGGTATCGCCAAAGCGGACATGCTGATCCGTGGTGGCGATCCTGAAAACATGCAGTTCGGCGACACCTTGAATGCGGATAAATTCAAGGGCTATACCTTCGACTACATTATTTCCAATCCTCCATTCGGTATCGATTGGAAGCGTGAAGCGGCTGATGTGGAGAAAGAACACAAACTGGGCGATGCCGGTCGGTTTGGCGTTGGCTTGCCTCAAAAATCCGATGGGCAGATGCTGTTCTTGCTGAATGGCATTGCAAAATTGAAAGACACCGGCAGAATGGCTATTATCCAAAATGGTTCCTCTCTCTTCACAGGAGATGCAGGAAGTGGCCCCAGTGAAATCCGTCGCTATATTATTGAGAATGACTGGTTGGATGCCATTGTTCAGCTCCCCAATGACAGCTTTTATAACACCGGGATTGCAACCTATGTCTGGATAGTCTCTAAAAACAAACCCGAAACACATAGAGAACACATTTTGCTGATTGATGCCAGCAAGTGCTGTGAGGCACGCAGACGTCCTATCGGTAATAAGCGTGTAGATATTACAGAATCTTGCCGCAATTTGATCACACAGGCATACAGCGAATATAGAAGTGCAATTTTTACAAAGACCTTAGAAGATAAAAAAACAGTGTTGACTTGCAAAAGCAAAGTGCTTGATGCCATATCGCTTGGCTACAATAAAATTACAGTGGAAAGTCCTGCTTTGGATGATGATGGCAACCCGATTGTAAAAAAAGGAAAGCCAGTAGCCGATACCTCCAAGCGTGACACTGAAAGTGTTCCACTTGATGAAGATGTGGATGCTTATTTTGCACGGGAAGTTCTGCCTTATCGTCCGGGTGCTTGGATCGACAAAAGCAAGACCAAAGTCGGGTATGAGATTCCATTCACTCGTACCTTTTATGAATACGAGGAACTGGAACCGGCGGCTGATATTGCAGAACGCATTGCGGCCCGTGAAAAGGTACTGATGGAGAAATTGCAGGCATTGTTTGGAAATGGTGGTGGGCAAAATGAGTGAGATTACTACCTATGAAAAAACAAAAGATAGTGGCATAGAATGGATAGGCAGCGTTCCCTCTCACTGGCGTGTCCACACTTTGTATCAACTTGTGACCCAGGTCAAGGAAAAAAACAGCAATCTTCAGGAAAAGAATCTGTTGTCTTTGAGTTACGGCAAAATCAAACGTAAAGATATTGATTCGCCGGATGGACTTCTTCCTGCGTCTTTTGACGGCTATAATATTATCGAAGATGGGGATATTGTTCTTCGTTTAACGGATTTACAAAACGACCATACAAGCCTTCGGGTGGGTTTGGCCACAGAGCGTGGTATCATTACCTCCGCTTACACAACCTTGCGTCCAATAGACACAAGCAATTCAAAATACTTATATTACCTACTCCATGCCTTTGATCTAAAAAAAGGATTTTACGGTATGGGGTCTGGCGTGCGACAAGGACTAAATTACGCAGAAGTGAAAGAGCTTCGTGTCGTGCTGCCGGGTCAAGATGAACAGAATGCTATTGTTCGATTCCTTGATAATCAATGCGGACAAATCGATTCAATTCTTGAGGATACAAAATCCAGTATCGATGAGTACAAAAGATGGAAATTCTCGGTAATTTCAGAGGCCGTGACAAAAGGATTGGATCGAAGCGTTGATTTGAAGGATAGTGGCTGTGAATATTTGGGGAAAATACCAACACATTGGCAAAAAGTAAAAGTTAATCATTTTGCTTATTTTTTTAATGGGGATAGAACATCTCGATATCCGCAACCAACAGACTTCGTTGCAGAGGGAGTAGCATTCCTTAACTCCTCAAACTTGAACGGTGATGTTGTCGATACGTCAGTTTGCAAGTATATAACAGAGGAAAAGTACAACTCGTTAAGCGGAGCAAAATTACAAAGGGGGGATATCGTATATTGCCTTCGTGGAAGTGTTGGAAAATGTGCTATTAATACAAATCTCGAAAGAGGTACTGTTGCTTCGTCCCTTGCGACAATTCGGCCGCATGACATCAACGGGGAATATTTGCTGTTTTGCTTGTTATCTGATGTTGCTGTTAGAGAAACTCAAGTGTATATGAATGGAACCTGTGCAGCTAACCTATCAGCAGAAAATGTATCCAACTATTTGATTGCATTGCCGCCACATAATGAGCAAGATGCAATAGCAAAATATCTTAAACAGAAGTGCGAAGCAATTGATTCACTTATAAGTGAAAAAAATGCTCTCGTTATCGAGTTGGAGTGCTATAAAAGATCACTAATATTTGAAGCTGTCACAGGAAAAAGAAAGGTGGTGTGACCATGAACGAAACGGAAAAACGCTTTGAGGAATTCATAGAGTCCTACCTTATTTCTGAGGATGGTGGATGGACAAAGGCAACGGATGCCGGTTATTGTAGCGACGAAAGCAAGGATATGTTTCTGGACATCGTCACTCTGACCGATTTCGTAAAAAGCACCCAGCCTATGGCATGGAAACGCTTTGAGCGGATGTGTACGATCAACCCGGTTCGGCAGTTTTATAAGGCATTTGAAAATGCCATCACGCAGGATGGTCTGATTTCTGTCCTGCGTCACGGCTTCAAGCATCGTGGCATCAATTTTCGTGTGTGCTATTTTAAGCCTGAGTCTGAGCTGAACGAGGTGTCCATCACCAACTACCAAAAGAATGTCTGCCAGTGTATCCGCCAGTGGCACTATTCTAAACGCAACACAAATACAGTCGATATGATGCTGGCTGTCAACGGCATCCCCATTGTGGCGATTGAACTGAAGAATCAGCTCACCGGGCAGTCGGTAGATGACGCCATGCGCCAGTGGCAATATGACCGTAACCCCAATGAACCAGCATTCGGATTTAATAAGCGTGTTCTCGCATACTTTGCCTGCGATCTCTACAATGTATATATGACTACCCAGCTGAAAGGCCCAGAGACAACGCTCCTTCCTTTCAATCAAGGCAGTGCTGGTGCAGGCAAGGATGGCGGTGCAGGTAATCCAAAGAGCACCGATAGCAGCTATGTAACTTCATACTTCTGGGAGAAAGTCCTTCAGAAGGATAGCTTGTTGGATATTCTGCAAAAGTTCATTAACTACGAAAGAACAGAAAAAAAAGAGACTTTACCGGACGGTTCCACAAAGAAAACCGTCAGTAGCAAAGTCATTTTCCCACGGTATCACCAGTTGGATGTCGTGCGTCAACTGGTCAATCATGTTAGAACTAATGGCGCTGGACATAACTATCTCATCCAACACAGTGCCGGTTCCGGCAAGTCCAATTCTATCGCTTGGACGGCTTACCGTATGGCAAGCCTCCACAACGAAAACAACGATGCAATTTTTAACAGCGTAATCATTATTACAGACCGCCGTATTCTCGATCAACAGTTGCAGGCCACCGTTTCCAGCTTTGACCATACTTTGGGGAGTGTGGTTACGATTGATGAGAAGAAAAACTCTGGCGCTCTGCGTGATGCCATTAACGATGGAAAGCGCATCATTGTCACCACTTTGCAGAAGTTCCCAGTGATTTACAACGAAGTCGAGTCTGCTGTTGGGAAGCATTATGCGGTTATTGTAGATGAAGCACACAGCAGCCAGACTGGACAGAGTGCATTAAAACTCAAGGCTGCTCTTGCCGATGTGAGCGACGCTCTTGCAGAATATGCCGAACTGGAAGAAAAGGCTATTGAAGAAGTCGAGGCAAACGATATTCTTGTGCAAGAAATGCTCAGCCAAGGTAAACACAGTAACATGAGTTTCTTTGCCTTTACTGCAACGCCCAAAGGCAAAACCTTGGAAATTTTCGGCGAGCCTCAACCGGATGGTTCTTTCCATCCCTTCCACATCTATTCGATGCGACAGGCTATCGAAGAAGGATTTATCCTGGATGTTTTAGCGAACTATACCACATACAAAATGTGTTATCAAATCGCAAAGAATGTCCAGGACAATCCGGAAGTCCCTACCTCTAAGGCTGTTAGAACGATTCGACGCTATGAGGAATTACATCCGCACAACCTTCAGCAGAAAGCAGCTATTATTGTAGAAACTTTCCGTGAGGTCACAAAAAAGAAAATCGGTGGCCATGGAAAGATGATGGTAGTTACTGCGTCCAGGCTGGCGGCAGTCCGTTACTATCATGAAATTAAGCGTTATCTTGAAAGCAACAATTACGATGATGTAGAAATCATGATTGCTTTTAGCGGGAGCCTGAAAGACCCAGATGACCCGACAGGTACTGAATACACCGAAAGCGGTATGAATGTAGATCGTAATGGCAATCGGGTGAAGGAAAGTCAGACAAAGGCCGTATTCCACGAAGAAGGCAATATTCTCATTGTTGCAGAAAAATATCAGATAGGCTTTGATGAGCCGCTTCTTCACACGATGATTGTTGACAAAGAACTTCGTGATGTGAAGGCTGTTCAGACTTTGAGCCGTGTCAACCGTATCTATCCTGGCAAAGAGGACACCTATATTCTCGATTTTGTAAATCCGATTGAACGCATCCGTGAAGCTTTCCAGCAGTTCTATCAAGAAACCAGTCTGGATGAAGAAATCAACTTCGATTTGATTTACACAACCCAGAAAACGCTTCGTGGTTTTGGTATCTATGCAGATGAAGATATTGAAGAAGTTTCCAGCATTTATTTTGATCCGGATGTGCGCAAGGCAAATCTGACTCAGGGAAAGATATCCAATGCGCTAAAGCCTGTGGCTGATAAGTACAACGAACTCAATCAGGAGCAACGCTATCAGTTTCGTAGAGAAGTTCGTGCTCTCGTTAAGTGGTATAATTACATTTCTCAGATTACCCGTATGTTCGATAAGGAACTGCACAAAGAGTATGTTTTCTGCTCTTACTTGGCAAAGTTGCTTCCCTCCGATCCCGTGCAGCCATTTGACCTTGATAATAGAGTCAAGCTGGAATATTATCGTCTGGAAAGGACATACGAAGGTGCAATCGAACTTGAAAGCAAGCCTGGATCTTGGAAACCGACTCAGCCAAAACGGGCTGGTGGCCAAAAAGATCGTACCAGTCCATTGGACGAAATCATTCAGCGCATCAATGAGGAATTCTATGGTGAATTCACAGATGCAGACCGTGTAATGGTTGATACGCTGTATCAAAAAATGCGTAAGGATTCTAAAGCCAAAAAAGCCGCAAAGACTGAGGATCGCCAAGTATATGAGAGAAGTCTTTTCCCGGGTATTTTTGATACAACCGCACAGGAAGCTTATATGGAGAACACCGCAGCATATGAGCAGCTCTTCTTGGATGCAGATAAGTATCAGGCTGTGATGAGAGCTTTGGCGGATCGTCTGTATAAAGAACTGCACGATGACAAATAAGGTGGAAGATATTCAGCCTTAAAATACGGGAATCATATTTCAAATATCATTATCCCATCTTTGGGCAGATTATGATTTGGAGAAGTTTGCAGATGATAGATTGCCTGTTTTGCAAATTTCTTACTTACCGTCGTATCCCACTCTGCCAACCGGATGATCTCCGCTGTTCCAGCCTCAAAATCAAACAAAATCTCACCCCATTCGCCGTCGTTGTCCACCTGATACAGGTAAACAGCGGCGGCGATTTTCTTTTTACGTTTGGTCTGGGATTTGCGTTTCAGCCGGATCATATGAAGCACTCCGGCTTCTGTCAGCAGACAGGCCAAATGATCCACGGCTTTGCGGTAGGCCCGTTCTGCACCACTGGCCGTGCTGCCCTCAAAAAGGACTGCCAGTTCTTCAAAGGTCAACCGGGTGCTGATGGGACTGATCCGTCCACAGGTCATACAGATGGCGTTTCTCTTTTCCAAAAGGGTCTGTTCCCGGTAATTCAGCTTTTCAAACGCTTCTCGGACAGCTTCAGCCCGGATACCGTTCCATAGAATCTCCGCATAGTCCCAATGGTCATCCCGGCTGACATCCTCGCCGGTTTCTTCGCTGTCCTCATCCTGAATGGTCTGATAAAACGGAACACGGCTGCGATTTTGCTTGGCCAATGCTAAAAACTTTGCTGCGGTTTCCTCGGTACAACCGTTTTTTTGGGCATATTTCTGGATTGCCGCCTGTTCAGACTGACCGGATTGATTATAGAGCCAAGCAATCCCACGCACAGCTTTGTACTCATCCACATTTTCAAAGGAACCAGCCTCCTCTTGCATCCGGCTGATCAAAAGGGCGTTCCCGATAAAATGATGGGCATAGGTCAGAAAATCTGCCCCTTGTGAGGGATCATATCCCCGGAGACAGTCCAACATGGCAAGCACACATCCCATTTTGTAGTCCAAAAAGCGTTCCGGGTTATAGCGATCCAGCCCCTCCCGCAGCAGGAAACGGCGAACACGACCATTAAGCCGATTTTCATAGCAGTGCAGGAAAAAGGAGAACCAGCGCAATTCACAGCTCCGCACAGCCTCAATGATGTAGTCGTTCATATTTTCCAGAACAGGCGGTTCCGAGTCAAGCTGAAAGATACGTTCTACTTCCCGCATGGTCAAGCCCTTAGATTCCGTTAGAAAGCAGTATTTGGCACAGTAGCCAGGTAGTTCCCATGACCACGCTGTATCCATTTTCCCTCACCGCCTTTCTGATATTTTGCTACTTATTTCTTTTGTACGGCCTTCAAAAGTGCATCTTGGGTCATTTCCTGCTCATAGACAGTGCTGGCATAGCGCTGATCAGAGAGCGCACGGAGCATCTTATCTTTTGCCAGCTTTTTCATAGCTGCTGCCGTTTCTTCATCCAGCTTTCCACGGCGGGTGCTTTGCAGGATGGTATTCATCCGGCGGGTATAAATGGCCTTAATGGGGTGATCTTCTGCAAGCTCCCGCTGTTCCCAGCCTCTCAGATTGCCGATTTGTCGGCACGTCCTTCCCCGTTGATCGCCAGGGGCCAGACCGCCGCAGTATTTGGTATGCCGTGCGTCAATGGTGAGAAACCATCTGCCACAGATGGGGCATTTCTTGGGTGCATGGCCCACACAAAGCCCCTCAAACAGATCGGAACGGAACATTCCCACAAAGGAGACATAGTGCATCCGCTTGACCAACTGTGGCTCCGTCTTTCCAGGCCGAACGGCGGATACATACTGCACCGAAGCATTGGTCAGGGTCATCCAGGCCGGGTTATCCAGCGACAGAGTTGGCTCACCTTTGAAGAACTGTCCGAACATTGCCGCATAACCATCCGGGGTACGGTCATAACCTGGTTCACTCAAACGCTCTGCAAATTTCGTCAGGGCTTCCTTGTATTGTCCCAGAGAATAGCTCAAATGGCCCATCACCTGCACGATTCGGACAAGCATGGTTGCCTTGCCGTGCTGACCAGTCAAAGCACAAATCAGCTGCTCCTGCTGGGTAAGCTGCAAATAGGCTTTGGCGTCCTCCATATATTCTTCGGAAAAGATGGCTGCAAGTTTTTGCTCAAAATAGCTTCGATTCAGGCGGGAGAACGGTGGTGTGGCCTGCAAAAAGGAGATGATCTCGCCAGCGGCCTGCTGCACCTGCGGCAGCAGCTCCATATCCAAAGAACCGGTGTTCATCCCCTGAAGCAGCTGGTTCAGCACATTGCAGGGAGTATCCAGCTTTTTAATGGTACTGTTCGGGATGTTCAGCACCTCGTAGCCAATGGTTCCTGTGGGCATGGTACACCCCTCATAGGTCACGGTGTCCTGCCAGAAATCCAGCGATAAAACCGCATGGTTGATAATCTGATCCATCTTCTCCCTCCTGTCATGTTTTTTTATTTTCATAATAGCACACAATTAAATTCTTGTCATGTTTTTTGAAAACGGCCTGTCATGCCATCAGCCTGTTTTTTTCGATTTTCCCCATAACCTATACAGAGGGGTGAAAAAACTGCCCTATCAAAAAGGAAATGGAGGGAATCTGTATGAATCTGTTTGAAGTGGTGAAAGCCAGTATTAACGCACAGGAAGCAGCGCAGGCGTATGGAATCGACGTCAACCACCATGGCATGGCGCTGTGTCCGTTCCACAACGACCGTCATCCGAGCTTATATGTATCGGATGACCACTACCACTGTTTCGCCTGTGGGGAGCATGGGGATGTGATCGATCTGACCGCCAAACTGTTTGACCTTCGGCTGTATGATGCGGCCCGAAAACTGGCGTCTGACTTTCAACTTGCACCGGACAAGCCCTTGCCGGAAGCCATTCGCCGGAAAAAGAAACACAAAACCAAAGCACAGCAGCTTCGTAAGAACGAGCAGCTGTGCTTTTCTGTTTTGAACAAGTATCGGCGGCTTCTCCTGGATTGGAAAAAACGGTATGCACCGCAAGCGCCGGAAGATGTACTGGACGAGCGGTTTGTGGAAGCCTGCCACCGGCTGCCATGGGCAGAGGATCAGCTGGACATCCTGCTGCAAGGCGATTCCTATGAACGAGGCGAAGTCGTAAGCGAACTAACGGCAGACGGATACATCCGCAAATTACAGGCCCGCCTGAGAGAGGAGCAATACCATGAACACCCCTGTTTGGATTGATGAGAAAGGGAAAATCATCGAGCCGGAATATTGCCGGGATTTCCTGTCCCGGCATCCAATGCGCTGTATCAACGACCGCTTTTATACTGTGGAGGGATCGTTGCCGGATGAAAGCAAATTAAAGCGAACGATTTATGAGGAAATCTCGCCCTGGCTCCATGCCAAGGTCGCACAGACGGTGGAGCAGATAATCAAAGCGTTGAAGCTGGCGGCATATACAGACCCTTTGCCCCTGCAATGTGACCGCATCCATGTAGCAAACGGCACTTGTTTTCTGGATGGCACGTTTACAGAGGAAAAAGAGTATTGCAGCAACCGCCTGTCGGTATCCTATCGGGCTGATGCTCCGGCACCGGAACATTGGCTGCGTTTCCTTTCGGAATTGCTGGAGCCGGAGGATATTCCCGCTTTGCAGGAATATCTGGGCTACTGCCTGATTCCCTCTACCAAGGGCCAGAAAATGCTCATGCTGATCGGCAAGGGCGGCGAGGGCAAAAGCCGGATCGGTGTGGTGATGAACGCCATTTTCGGGCTCAATATGAACACCACTTCCATTCAGAAAGTAGAAACTAATCGTTTCGCCAGAGCCGATTTGGAGGGTAAGCTGCTGATGGTGGACGATGATCTGGATATGAACGCCTTGACCAAAACCAACTATGTAAAATCCATTGTGACAGCAGAACTGCGGATGGATTTGGAACGGAAGAAAGAACAGAGCTATCAAGGGCTGCTTTATGTACGCTTCCTCTGCTTTGGCAACGGGGCATTGACTGCGCTTCACGACCGCAGCGACGGTTTCTTTCACCGCCAGATCATTCTGACCACCAAGGACAAGCCTGCGGATCGGTTTGATGACCCGTTTCTTGCCGAGAAACTGATTGCCGAAAAAGAGGAGATCTTTCTCTGGGTGCTGGAGGGATTGCGGTGGCTGATCGCCAATCACTACCACTTCACCATCAGCCAGAGAGCCAAGGACAATATCTCTTCCGCAGTTCGGGATGCCAACAACATTCTGGACTTTCTCGATTCTGAGGGTTATGTGGCATTCAAGGCCGATTATGAAGCCAGCACCAAAAATCTGTATGCAGCCTATAAACGATGGTGCGAAGACAACGCAGAAAACCCACTGTCCCCAAAGAGCTTCGCAAACCAGCTCAGCCAGAACGCAAAACGCTACCATTTGGAGCCAGTCAATAACCTGCACATCGGCGGCGGAAAACGGTGCCGGGGATATATGGGCATTTATGTCCTGCTTTCACCTATGGAGTTGTAATGAAACTTCAAAACCTTCTGTTCGTGCGTTCATGCGTTCCTGATAGGGTACAGCCTGTGGAACGAAGGAACGCACGAACGAAAAAAATCGAAGTTCATTTTTATATTTGATGGTCTGGCTGGGCATTAAAATTGGCTATACCCAATCAACGGTTGTGCAAACGGTGAAAAACACTACCATAAGCAGAACACAAATCATCATTCCGTGATTTACAGAATGGTGATAGTGGTATGCGGAAAGGTAACTATTTTCACGGTTTCGCTTGCAAGCCCACCTAATCGCAAAGTCGATGGGGTGCTATTCTGGACAGTTCTTCACTAAGTATATCTCGTCTTCATAATGCTAAGAGAATTTCTTGCGTTCTTTGTTTTACCTTCTCTGATTTTTTGTTCTGACATTTCAAATTCTTTATATAGATTCTGACAAAGCTCATAATATTCAACACTCATGATCGTTATATCCTTTTTTAATGGTTCTTTGACTTTATGGCACAATTCTGAAAGTTTTACTGAGTATTATAAATCTTTTGAAACAATCTTCGGCACAAGCTGTCCTCCCCTTAGCTATGATTTAATTAGACCATTATTAATGCTTTCCCATCACAATAAAAACAGGCAATAAATTACTGCCTGTCTCATTCAACGCTTCTTATTTATTGATTTTCCTTGATCCATTGATAAAATCTTGAATAAGGCTCATCCTTGATAATACAATCGGCCATTTTTCCGACCATAAATAAATGATTGCCATTAAAATCGATAGCCGGGCCTACATGTTCTGCCGCATCCTGCGCATAAGTCCAAACGCCGCCCAGCTGCTGAATCAAAACAGTACCCGCATACCCTGCAAACAGCTTTGAGAATTCAGCCATATCCGCTTCCTTTAACTCACCTGTCTGATAAGCTAAATGTGCCGCATGCAGGATTTCATCAAACTGAAGCAAGCTGCTTTCACTGCCGTCCAGTTCAAACTGAAATTCTTCATCAGCCAGCTTTATACAATCCAATGCATACCCAAGGAACATACACTCGCACATATTAACCGTCTGGCCGTCTTCCTGAAGTGCTTTTCTTAAGCGGTCAAACTGATTGCTTACGCTTTCATAATAAGATTGATTCATAAACCCTCCTAGGCATTCAGACACTGGTTTACACGTTTTAATGTTTCCTCTTTACCAATCATCAGAATTGAGTTTTTAAGATCCGGGCCATGCAGAGACGTTGTAACCGCGACACGGATACCCATGAATAACGGCTTTCCTTTAATGCCAGTATTAACCTGAACCTGTTTGATTGCCGCTGCCAAACCATCAACGCTCCAATCCTCAAGCATCTCAAGCTGACGCTTAAATTCAGTTAATACCGCGGCTTCAGTTTCCCATGCCAGAACTTCTTTCGCTTCATCATTATAGGTAATGGACTGCTTAAAGAAAATTTCTGTCAATTCTACAATTTCCTGTCCATAGGATAACTGTTCCTGATACAGTGCCACTAACTGCTTCAGCCATTCATCGCTGATATTGCTGCAGTCATAAGCTTTTTTCAAATAAGGAATACATAAGGCCGCGCATTCATCCAGTGTCAATTTTTTAATATAACGATTATTTACCCAAGCCAGTTTATGCTTATCAAACATCGAAGGTGCCTTGGATAAACGTTTTTCAGAGAATTGTTCAATCAATTCCTCTTTAGTGAATATTTCCTCCGTACCCTCAGGTGACCAGCCTAATAAAGCCATGAAGTTAAACATTGCTTCCGGCAGATAGCCGGCTTCATCATATTGGGAAACATACTGCATGATGCTGTTATCACGTTTCGACAGCTTCTTATGCTGTTCATTCACAATTAAAGTCATGTGACCGTATTCAGGAGCTTCCCAGCCCATCATTTCATAAACCATCAGCTGTTTCGGTGTATTAGAAATATGCTCCTCACCGCGGAATACATGGGTAATTTCCATTAAATGATCATCAACGACAACCGCAAAATTATAGGTTGGAATGCCATTAGATTTCACAATAACCCAATCGCCGATATCCTTAGACTCAACATTGATCTTACCCCGAATCATGTCCTTCCACGTATAATGCTTACCCTCCGGCACGCGCAGACGGATCACATAAGGCAGTCCCGCCGCTTCTTTTTCGGCGATTTCTTCTGGGGTTAAATAAGCGCATTTGCGGTTATACATCGGTGCGATGCCAGCCGCTTCCTGAGCTTCCTTCTCTGCCTGCAGCTCCTCACTGGTACAGAAGCACTTGTAAGCCAGCCCCCGATCTAATAATTCATCAATGACTGCTTTGTATAGATCCAGCCTTTCCATCTGCCGATAAGGACCATAGTTCCCTGGCTTCAACGGTGATTCATCAGGTTCCATTCCCAACCAGCGCAGATAATGCAGCTGACTTTCTTCACCGCCCTCAACATTGCGCTCAACATCGGTATCTTCAATCCGCAAAACAAAATCGCCATGATAATGCTTCGCAAACAGATAATTAAACATTGCTGTTCTGGCATTGCCAATATGTAAAAATCCCGTAGGACTTGGTGCGTATCTTACTCTAACTCGCTTTTCCATTCGTTTAACCTTCCTTTTTTTCTAACAGGACGATTGCCTGTGCGGCTGCGCCTTCCTCATGTCCAATAAAACCCAATTTTTCACCGCGGGTTGCCTTAACACTGACCTGATCCATTGAGCATTCACACGCCCGCGCGATATTGCCGCGCATCTTCTCGATATGCGGTGCCATTTTAGGTCTTTCAATTAGAATCAAGGCATCAATATTGCCAATTGCATACTGTCTTGCCTTCATCATTTGTACTACCTCATGAAGCAGCATCAGCGAATCAGCGTCTTTATAACGCGGATCATTATCCGGGAAATGACTGCCCAAATCCCCTAACGCCAATGCACCTAAGATTGCTTCACTGATTGCATGCAGCAGGCAGTCGGCATCACTGTGCCCCAACAGTCCCAGCTCATGCTCAATTTCCACACCGCCAAGAATTAGCTTACGCCCTTTTTCCAGTCTGTGTATATCCGTAGATTGTCCGATTCTAAACATGATTTCACCTCGCCGTTAGCTTTACTATTATACCACTTTTACCTTTGTTTAAAAGCCTTAATCGTTATTCCCAAAGAAAAAGGCAGTTGTTATATACTAACTGCCTAATTGCTGATTTACTTCATCGTAGGTACTTAGAATCACTTGATGCTCAGCCAATGATTTTTTCACATCAATGATGCGCTGATTGCTTGAGCCTTTAAAGCGCAGCTTATAATGCTTTAACTCATTGACAAATCTGCCGTCTACTAACACATCGACCAGTTTTAATAAAGCAAATTTATTTTCATCCGCTATAATCTCTTCATAAGTATAGCCGCTGTATGCCCAGACATTTAAACCCAACTCAATCGCGGCCTGCGCGATCGGCATTAAGGCAAGCGGCTGTTCAAACGGCTCACCGCCTGACAGCGTAATGCCTGACTGCAGATGTGAAGCCTGAATGAATTTGACAATCTCATCACTGTCAGCTTCAAAGCCATCTTCATATGACTGCGTCTGCGGGTTGTGACAGAATGGGCAGTGATGCGGACAGCCCTGTGTCCAAACAACAATTCTCAGCCCCGGCCCATCAACAATGCTGTCAATATTGCAGGGCGCTGCCAGCCGCAGCTTACTCATGTGAGCTGCTTACGACATGCTTGACACGATCTCTTTCTTCCGCAGCTTTCGCGTCATTGAAACGATCCAAAGTACCAACCAGATAGCCGGTAATACGGCGGATTTTCTCAAACTTAACTTCACTCTTTAATTCATCACGGCCGCATTTTGGGCAGCAGTGACCTTCAATCACACCTGAATAGCCGCATACTGGATCGCGGTCAACCGGGTGATTGACACTTCCATAACCTACACCGCTTTCCTTCATACAGCGTACAACTGCTTCAAAGGCTTCCAGGTTATTCAGCGGATCGCCATCCATTTCAATATATGTAATATGACCGCCGTTAGTCATCTCATGATAAGGCGCTTCCTTTTTAATCTTCTCAAATGCATTAATGTGATAATAAACAGGCACATGGAAGCTGTTTGTATAATAATCACGATCAGTAACCCCTTCAATGATGCCGTAGCGCTTTTTATCCATACGGGTAAAGCGGCCAGACAGTCCTTCAGCTGGTGTCGCAATCAATGAGAAATTCAATTTATACTGCTGAGCAGCCTGATCCGCTCTCTCACGCATATGTGAAACAATCTTTAAGCCCAGCTTCTGCGCTTCTTCACTTTCACCATGATGCACACCGATAGCTGCTTTTAAACATTCCGCAAGACCGATGAATCCCACCGTTAAAGTACCTTGTTTGATAACCTCTTCCAGCGTATCATTCCAATCCAGATTTTCAGAACCGCGCCATACGCCCTGTCCCATCAGGAACGGGAAGTTTTTAACCCGCTTATGTCCCTGAATAATCATTCTTTCCAACAGTTGCGCAAAAACGGCGTCAATCTTACTGTCAAGCTCCGCAAAGAAACCAGCTTCATCAAAACGGCCTAGGGTTACAACGCCATGCTTGATACCGATACGCGGCAAATTGATTGATGTAAAGGAGATATTACCGCGGCCATTTACGGTTTCTTCACCGCATACATTACCGACGACACGGGTTCTGCAGCCCATGTAGGTAGCTTCTGATTCTGGACGGCCCGGAATATAATATTGTTTATTAAACGGTGCATCAAGGAATGAGAAATTCGGGAACAGGCGCTTTGCGGAAACACGGCAGCTTAATTTGAACAGATCATAGTTAGGATCTTGTTCATTATAGTTGATACCCTCTTTAACCTTAAAAATCAGAATAGGGAAAATCGGCGTTTCACCGTTACCAAGACCTGCCTCCTGAGCTAATACAAGATTTTTGGAAACCATTCTGCCTTCTGGTGAAATATCAGTACCAAAATTAATACTTGAGAAAGGTACCTGCGCACCGGCTCTTGAATGCATTGTATTCAGATTGTGAATAAAGCCTTCCATCGCCTGATAAGTTTTCTTATCCGTTTCAGCATATGCTTCACTGTAAGCAAAATCCTCGATTTTCTTTAAAACCTCAGGTTCAAGACCATACTTCTCAGTCAAGATTGCTTTCTGACGCGCAAGATATTCAGGATTCATTTCTAAGCGCGGATATAAATCCTCCTGATCCTGCAGCGCTTTTAAATCTGCACTTGGATCAGCCTTGGCATCAACCATCAATTCAACAGCCTTTTTCACATTATCGATATAACTCTTTCTGAAAGTTTTAACGATTCCCGGTGCCATATAGAAATCAAAAGCCGGCACTGACTGTCCGCCATGCTGATCATTTTGATTACTTTGAATCGCGATTGCACCTAATGCCGCATAACTCATAATATCCTGCGGTTCTCTTAAAAAACCATGACCTGTAGAAAAACCGCCCTTAAACAATTGATTTAAGTCAATCTGACAGCAAGTCAGCGTTCCCATGTTCATGAAATCCATATCATGAATATGAATATCCCCATTCTCATGCAGCGCCGCATGTTCAGGATTCATCAATTGACTCATACAGAATTCTTTAGAAACCGCACTGCCATACTGCAGCATAGTTCCCATAGCTGTATTACCGTCAATATTGGCATTATCACGCTTTAAATCACTTTCATCAGAATCAGAGAAAGTAATTTCTTCAATCGTTTTCATTAAACGAGTTTTCATATTACGGATTTTTGTCCGTTCCGCACGATACAGAATATATTTCTCACTGGTCTTCGCATGACCGGTTTCAATCAGCACCTTAACAACCGCATCCTGTACCTGTTCCACGGTTGGCACAACATCTTTAAATTCCTTGCTTAACAGCCCTACAACCCGGTCTGTCAGATATTCAGCAGTATTATAATCAGCCTCTGTCCCCTCTTCTTTAGCTACTGTACTGGCAGCCAAAAAGATTGCGCGGGTAATCCGATCCGGAGAAAAAAGGTCTTCTCGGCCGTCACGTTTCTTTATTTTTGTAATCATAATTTCATCCTCCCTGCAACGCATGTAGTACAATTATAAAGGGTTGCTTCAATGAATACAATGGCAAGCTGAAATGTAAGAAATGAAAAAATCCCGATTCAATTTTCAATAAAATATGTTATCCTTTAAATAAGAAAAGAGGTCATTCAATGAAAGAATTAGCAATCATCGGCACATCAATGATCGATCAAGTATTTACCGCTAAAGAAGCGCTGAAGTTTAACCAATGCAACAAAGGAAGCATGTCGGTATCGGTCGGCGGCAGCATGTGCAACACAGCAAGAAACTGCGCGCTGCTTGATTTTCCTGTTCATTTTTATACGATTCTCGGTAATGATGATTTTGCCCAATTGATCCATAACACACTAAATAGTAAGTATATTACATTACATGAAACAGTCGTCGATGCCCCTTCACCGCTCTTTGCCTTTCTTTCTGACCGCCATCAGCACATGAAGCTATCAACTATTTCACCAACCTTTCTATTTCAGTCACCGCTGCAGATACCTCAGCCCTATGTGCTGACCGACAACGAAAAGCTCTTGCCGATGCCAAACAAGGTCATTTTCTCAGGTTCAATCCCTTCTGGTGACAATTTCATGCATGGCTTAATCATTAACCGTGAGGAAGCCGCAAAGCTGAACCCTGATTTAGAAACCGCGATATTACGATTAAAAAAGCGCTTTTCGTGGGTCATAATTACCTGTGATAAAGATGGTGTAATCTATGATTATTCCGGCATAAAAAAACAGCCGGCATGTACGGATCAGCCGGGATATTCCCTTGGCTGCGGCGATACCTTTGCGGCTGGCTTCATGAGTGCTTATTTAAGTGATCTGCCTTTTGATGAATGTGTCAGCTTCGGACAGCGGACGGCAGCTGAGAAATTCTGTCATCCCGAGGTTGTCTCCCCATCAATCAGCAAATTAAAACTGTTACAGCAGAGCCGTAACAGCATTGTAGATATTTAAAACAACTAATAATGCAACTGTGACATTAAAGATATTTCGGATGATTTTTTCATCCGATTTTTTATTGACAAAGGTTCCCACGATACCGCCCAATACAGCTGCCGGTAAAGTATAGAATAACAGACTTAAATCAAAGATGGCGAAACCGCTGGTCGTCGCAATCGTAAATAATTTTGATGCCTGTGAAAATAAGATCGTCGCGATAGAATAGACGGTCGCCGTTTTCATTTCAATTGAAAAGAAGAAGACAAAAACCGCAACATTGATCGGGCCGCCGCCAATACCGAGGAAAGAAGAAAGTGTTCCTAGGACTAAGCCGATGATCAGCATGACCAGCTTATTCTTAATATGATACGTCTTAAAATTACCATTCATATTAACCAGCACAATGATTAGCAGTCCAGCCAGCAAAATCGCCTGAATGGCTTTCAGCAGTCCCTCATCCATAATGGAAAGCATGCTGTTGAATAATGTTGAACCAACATTGCCGCCGACAATCGCACCAACGGAAATCAGCAGGATCATGATAAAATCAAATTTTACTTTATTTCTGATTTGTTTAAAGGTAGAATACACCGACATCGTAAAGACTGCGGATGCCGATAAAAATGATATTGTAGCAAGATCATGAGCACCAATAAAATCCAATACAGGTTTTATAATAACGCCGCCGCCCAGGCCGGCACAGGCGCCCAAAAAGGTTGCGATAAAAATTACAATTGCGTAAATAATACCGATCATTGCGCTTTTTCCTCCTTATAGCAACATTAATTATACTCCAGAAATAAAACAGTTCCAACGCCGTTTAAGTGATTTCTCAGTGAGTATGTTAAAATTGCACATAATTTCATACAATGATCAGCTGAAATGATAATTTATTGCTTAATTTCCTTTAATAAGGCTTCCATACCAAGCTTAAAGCCAATTTTCAACGAGTCGATTTCAATTGCTTCTTCACGGGTATGAGCGCCGTCACCCAAATAAGCGCCAAAGCAGATGGAAGGTATGCCCATTGAAAATGGGATGTTGCAGTCGGTGGAGCCGCTTTGAAAATTGATTTCTTTATTTGTATAGCTTTGTATTAAAGTCTTTGCCCATGCTTCAAGTGCCTGCTGCTTTTCCTTGTCTACATCACCCATACACGGTCTTTCCCCCAGCAGCTGTACCTTAATCTCAGCGCCGTTGGCCGCCAGTGTTTTTACAGCGCAATGAAAATATGCATCACATGCCGCCATATCCGCTTGGCAGTCTGAGCGAATTTCAAACAGCATTTCCGCACTTTGCGCGATTGTATTGATACTTGTGCCGCCGCTGATACTGCCGACATTATACGTTGTTTTGCTGGTTGTTGGCACTTTATAAGCATAGAGAACATTGATTAAAGAGGCGAGCTGATGAATGGCATTGCGGTTGCCGAAACAGCCATACGAATGACCGCCCTCGGTTTTAACCTTTACCTTATAACGCAGTGAGCCAACGGCTTTGTTTACCGCTTCTTCATACGTGCCGTCAAGCGCCAATACCTGATCGATCCGATTACCATAATCCTTCAGTATCTGTTTGCAGCCCTTTAAATTTCCTAATCCTTCTTCACCGGTATCAGCCGCCAGCAGCAGTCCCTGTTTCATTGCCGGTTTATATTCAGCGAGATATTTCGCGCACATCATCAGCACCGCTAAATTAGCTGTATCATCGCCAACGCCCGGACATTTCATCAGATTGCCTTCAATCGAAAACGGCATTGGTTCTAAGTCAGGGAACACGGTATCCATATGAGCCACGCCAAGCATCCAGCGTTCATGTTCTTCACATTGATAAAAGTATAAAACATCACCCGCTTCATCCACCTTTACATGTTCACAGCCCTGCTTTTTAAGCCATTGCTCAACAAACACGGTTCTTTTATGCTCTTGATTGCTTGGGGCACAGATGCCGCATAATGTTTCAATCAGCTGCAGCAAATCATTTTCATGCTGCTCAATAAATGCTAAACAATTTTCACTTAACATGATTTTCCTCCAAAAGAAAAGCCGTATGCCGGCTTCTCTGATACTATAACTTAATAAATTTTTCTACATCAACGACGAAGATCGTAGCGCCGCCAACCTGCACTTCAACAGGGAAAGAAGCATAACGGCCGATATCATAAGACGCGGTAGAAGGTACGATTTCTGTACGGCGGCGGCTATACTCACCGATTACTTCAATAGCGTGATCCACTCGGTCATCTTCACAGCCGACCAACAGCGTTGTATTGCCTGCGCGCAGGAAACCGCCGGTTGTCGCTAAACGAGTTACCGAATAATTCTCTTTGGTTAATGCAGATGAAACAGCTGGGCTGTCATCATTTGACATGATAGCAATAATTAATTTCATAGATTCTTCCTCCTTCTTTGAGTACTCTTTATCTTATGATTATTTTAACACGTTCATATCTCAAATACAAATGAATGATTTGTCACTTAAGAGAACTTGACAAAACTGTGTATGCGTGTATATACTGTATATGTCATATATGAACAGTGAGGTTGAATCGATGCAAATATATATCAGCAATTCAAGTGAGAAGCCGATTTATGAACAGATTTGTGCACAGATCAAAACGGCTATCTTAAACAATGAATTAAAAGAAGGTGAAGCATTACCTTCCATTCGCTTTCTCGCGAAAGAACTTAGAATCAGTGTCATAACGACAAAAAGAGCTTATGAAGAATTAGAAAAAAGCGGTTTTATAACAACTCAGGCAGGCCGCGGCAGCTTTGTTTCACTCAAAAATAAAGAAATAGTTCGTGAAGAGCTATACCGCCAAATTGAAGAAATGATGCAAAAGGCTGTAAATACTGCCCAAACCGCCAATATCAGCAAACAGGAATTAATTGAAATATTAGATTTATGCTACGAGGAGGTTTCATAATGAACCACATTGAAGTAAATCATATAAATAAAAAATATGAACAATTTCAGCTAAGCAATGTCAGTTTTACTGTACCGGCTGGCTGCATTGTCGGCTTTATAGGTGAAAATGGTGCCGGCAAAACGACTACGATTAAAAGTATCTTAAACTGTATCATGATTGATCAGGGAGAAATCAAATTGTTTGGCAAGCCCATCAGCAATGAAATAAAAGAAGAAATAGGTGTTGTCTTTGATCAGAACTTCTTTTATGAGGGTTTAAGTGCCAAAGATATCGATCTTATTCTAAAAAATACTTATAAGCATTGGGATTCACAGCTGTTTTATCAATATTGTACCGATTGGGAGCTGCCGATCAACCAAGCTATGAAGCAATTATCAAAAGGGATGAAGATGAAGGTCAGCATCGCAGCCGCCCTTGCGCATCACCCTAAGCTTTTGATTCTTGATGAGGCAACCAGTGGACTTGATCCGATCAGCCGCAATGATATTCTCGATATTTTCCTCGATTTTATACAAGATGAAGATCATTCAATATTCTTTTCTTCACACATTACCAGTGATCTTGAGAAGATTGCTGACCGCATTATCTTTATCCATAAGGGAAAAATTCTTTTTGAAAAGGATAAGGATGAATTAAAGGATAATTACGGTGTATTAAAAACTCAAAATGAAGAAATCTTAAAAGATGCTCATAAGCTGCGTCTAATGCGGAATACCTTTGGCTGTGAATATCTGATTGATAATCGTCAAGAAATTCATCAGGCATATCCGGAAGCGGTTTGTGATCCGATATCGATTGATGATTTAATGGTTTTCTATGTGAAAGGAGATGAGCTGGCATGAAAGGATTAATACTGAAGGATCTCATAACTTTAAAAAGCTATGGTAAATCACTCTTATTGATTTTTGCTTTATTTCTGTTTTTAGGCTTAAGCAGCGGATCACCGTTAAGCGGTGCGATGATGGTAATGCCAATTTCAATCATGGCAGCCTATGTGACTTTCTCCTATGATAAATTATCTAATTGGGATTGTTATGCTTGTACCATGCCGATGAAACGCAGTGAAATTGTTATTGCCCGCTATTTTGTAACGATTATTTTATCATTACTGTTTTTCGCAGCCTCATTGTTAAGCTATTTATTTACAGCGGTTATTATGCAGAATTTCAGTGAAGTCTATCTGCTGATACCTTCATACAGTGTACTTTTTGGACTTATCATGATTCTGATCTCACTGATTCTGGTATTGAATTATAAGTTTGGCCCTGATAAGGCCAGAATCGCTTTGATTCTCATCTTTATTCTGCCTAGTATTTTCACAGCCCTTATCACTCAAAGTAATGTTCCAATGCCTGTCATATCAGAAAGTACGATTATGCTGTTTTGTACGATCATGCCGATACTGGGCATTGCTGCTCTGCTGCTCTCTTATCTGATGGCAGCCAAGATTTACCAGCATAAAGAATTTTAAACAAGCCGGGCATGTCCGGTTTGTTTTTATTTCATCCGGATTAGCTTGGCCCCGGCTTGAAGTTTCAGCCTGAATTGTGTTATAGTTCAATCAGATAAAATGCATACAAGAGGTAGGATATGAAAACAATCATCGCAGGCTGTGGAAAAGTGGGTTCCACATTAGCTGAACAGCTTAATCGAGAAGGTCATGATATTACATTGATCGATGTTAACCGTACTGCTTTAGAAAAAGCATCTTCTTCCTATGATGTGATTGGTATTGTCGGCAATGGCATCAGTTATAGTGTACAAAGTGAAGCCGGCATTGAAGACGCGGATTTATTTATCGCGGTTACTGATTCAGATGAAATCAATCTGCTTTCCTGTCTGATCGCCAAAAAGGCTGGAAACTGTAAAACAATTGCGCGTGTCCGCAATCCAATCTATGATAATGAAACTGCCTTTTTGCGTAATGAATTAGGCATTTCAATGATTATTAATCCTGAAATGGCGGCAGCCAGAGAAATCGGCAGACTGGTGCTTTTTCCTTCGGCAATTGAAATTGACACCTTTGCCCGCGGCCGGGTCGAATTGCTTAAAATACAGATTCCTAAGGACAGTGTACTGCATCAGCTGCATATTTTTGAGCTGGTGGAAAAGCTGCGCTGCGATGTATTAATCTGTGCGGTTGAACGTGAGGATGCGGTAATCATTCCCGATGGTAATTTTGTATTACAGGAATTAGATACGATTTCCTTTGTCGCTTCGCCCAAACAGACCTATAACTTTTTTAAGAAAATCGGCATTAAAACGACAAGCATTAAGCATTGTATGATTGTTGGCGGCGGTAAAATCGCTTATCATTTAGCTAAACAGCTATTAGGGCTTGGCCTGCATGTGAAAATTGTTGAGCGGGACAGAGCGCGCTGTGAAGAACTGAGTATCTTATTGCCTGATGCCGTTATCATTCAAGGCGACGGTACGAATGAAACACTGCTGCAGGAAGAAGGCATCGAGTACGCGGAATGTTTTGTCTCATTAACTGATGTTGATGAGGAAAACATTTTATTATCACTTTATGTTGCTTCATGTTCTAAAGCAAAAATCGTGACAAAGATCAACCGAATTTCCTTTACAGAAATCATTGCTCATCTAAACCTCGGCAGTATCATTTGTCCTAAAAATATCACCGCTGAATATATTCTGCAGTATGTAAGAGCGATGCAGAATTCAATGGGCAGCAATATCGAAACATTGTACCGAATTGTCAATGACAAGGTGGAAGCCCTCGCTTTCAATATCAAGAAAGATTCCCCAATCATCGGCAAAACCTTTGATAAATTATCACTGAAAAGCAATCTGCTGATTTGTTCAATCATCCGCAAGGGAAAAACAATCACTCCGCGCGGTCAGGATATGATCATGGTTGGCGATCAGGTGATCGTTGTTACGACGAACAGCGGTTTAAAAGATATCTGTGATATTCTGCGTTAGGGTTCTTTATGAATTATAAAATTATACGTTACATACTTGGCAGTGTCGTCTGCTTTGAGGGTTGCTTTTTATTACTTCCATGTATTGTCGGTGTCATTTATCATGAGCAAGTTGGTTTGGCTTATCTGATTGTTTCTTTAATCTGTTTTTTATGCGGCGGCTTATTGATTCTAAAAAAGCCAAAAAGCTTAAAGCTTTATACGCGTGAAGGCTTTCTTACCGTTGCCTTAAGCTGGATCGTTCTCAGTTTATTTGGTGCTTTACCATTCATAATCAGCGGTGAAATTCCCAATTTTGTGGATGCTTTATTTGAAACCGTGTCTGGTTTTACTACAACCGGCGCCAGTATTCTGCCGAATGTCGAACTGCTGTCACAGACGAGCTTATTTTGGCGCAGCTTTACACACTGGATCGGCGGCATGGGTGTGTTAGTCTTCATTCTCGCGATTCTGCCGTTATCAGGCGCTTATAATCTGAATCTGATGCGGGCGGAGAGCCCCGGGCCTTCGGTAAGTAAGCTTGTACCTAAAATTCAGTCAACCGCAATAATTTTGTACGGTATCTATATTTTTCTGACACTGCTGCAGATCTGCCTGTTAATGCTTAACGGACTGCCGCTATTTGATTCCTTGATTATCAGCTTTGGCACTGCCGGCACCGGTGGCTTTGGTCATAAAGCAGACAGTTTGGCAAGTTTTTCATCCAATGTGCAGGTAATTACTACCCTTTTCATGATTTTATTTGGAATTAATTTTAATGTCTATTTCCTATTGCTTTTTAAAAAATCGAAACAGGCGTTAAAAAGTGAAGAGGCGCGTTATTATTTAGGCATCATTGCCGCGGTAACCGCATTGATTGTCTGGAATGTGCGGCCGATGTTTGAAACCTTTGCGCAGGCACTTAAACATGTTGCCTTTCAGGTAGCCTCCATCATTACAACCACCGGTTTTTCCACCACTAATTTTGACCAGTGGCCTGAATTTTCCAAGGGGCTGCTGGTAGCCTTGATGTTTATTGGCGCCTGTGCGGGAAGTACCGGCGGCGGTATTAAAGTGTCGCGGTTTGTCATCCTATTTAAAACGATGAAAAAAGAAATCCAACAAATCATACATCCGCGCAGCATAAAAGTTATACGCTTTGAAGGCAAACCCGTCGAACACGGTGTCCTGCGTTCAATTAATACATATTTTGCGGCCTACATGCTGATCTTTATCGTCTCGCTGATTCTGATCTGCCTGAATAATTTTGATTTAATCACTAACTTTACAGCCGTAGCCGCTACCCTAAACAATGTCGGTCCCGGTCTTCAGTTAGTTGGACCTACCGGCCATTTCGGCGATTTCAATGCCCTGTCCAAGCTAGTCATGATTTTTGATATGCTGGCTGGCAGGCTTGAATTATTCCCATTGCTGCTGCTGATCGTACCTAGCTCATGGCGTAAATAAAAAAGCATTGTTCAAACTAAGAACAATGCTTTTTATTATTTAATCTTCAACGACTTGACGAATCATCCAAATAGATTTACTGAATTGCTTGATGTATTCATCCATCAATGAAGAAATCAGATAATTGCTTTCTTCATCGGCAGCGGCTTTAATATCCTTTACACTCGCCAGCAAATAACTGAAATCAGCAAGCACATCTTTATAAATATCTTTAACCTTCTTGTGATCTTCATCTGCCTCTTTGATTTCTGCGAGTTCCAAGTAAGCCTTCAGGCTTGCCTTAGGGCTGCCGCCAACCATCAGAATATTTTCAGCAACCTCATCAACAGCCTCGTTGATATAATCATAAAATTCTTCCAGCTTAGCATGAGCGGCAAAGAAGTCTTTACCTTTCACATACCAGTGAAAATTCTGTAGCTTATGATATTCAACGACTAAGTCTGCCAATAATTTATTTAATTTGTTTTCCATATATTTAGTTCCTCCTCTATGGTTAAAGTTAACCTTGTTTAACTTTATGTCTATATTAAACACCATAATCATCAAGCTGACAATTCATTTGCTCATAAATTTAATCGTTTTATTTTATTTATAAGAAACAACATCAGCAGACTTCAGAGGTGGAATTAAAGATTGCTTATCGTACTCTCTGTCCGTCTATTTTCGCATTGATATGCCATTCATTTTCTTTTAGGGTAACATTCAGCCAGTGAAATTGATGATCATCAATATCCGTGAAAATCCACTTTCTGTTTTCATCATCAATATTGGTAAGTACAATCATATCCTCTTGTTTTTTTGCTTCAAGCCGAAAGATTTTGCCAGTGTAGCCATAAGCAACATCCCAAGCGCATGTATTGGGATTATAAATCCGCAGTGATGTACCGTATTCATAACCCGGCAGAATGATTACATCCTGTACAGCCATGCCCTCAAGTGTCCATGCGAAATGCCATTCACCCTTGATTGCACGGGAATTATCACATTCTACATAATCAATTTGCCAGCTGCCGATCAGCTTGCCAAAATAATTCAATGCTTCCGGCAGGGCCGGGTTTTTACTTTCACTCGTTAATGCTTCGATAAAATTACGCATAGCTGCCTCCTCGAAAAAAAGCAAGACACGCTTGCTTTCTAACTTTGTTTATACATTAAATCTGAAATGCATTACATCGCCATCCTGAGCGATATATTCCTTACCTTCAATACGCAGCCTGCCAGCCTCTTTAACAGCCTGTTCACTGCCATACTTGTCAATATCCTCAAAGCTGTATACTTCAGCCTTAATAAAACCACGCTGAAAATCCGTATGGATCACACCGGCACATTCCGGAGCAGTCATTCCCTTATGGAAAGTCCACGCACGGCATTCGTCTTCACCGGCTGTCAGGAAGGTGCATAAACCAAGAATGTTATAAGCCGCCTTGATAACCTTATCCAAGCCGCTCTCGCTGATCCCCAGATCCTGAAGGAACATATCCTTATCTCCCTTATCCATTTCAGATAATTCTTCCTCAATCTTGGCGCTGATAGGAATAACCAAATTATTTTCAGCTTCTGCGTAAGCTTTCACCTTTTGATAATTTTCATTATTCTCAGGATCACCAATTTCTTCTTCAGACATATTAGCGACATAAATCATCGGCTTCAACGTCAGCAATGCGAAATTCTTAACCAGCAATGTTTCATCCTTATCCAAATCAAGGCTGCGGGCAGGCTTGCCTTCCAGTAAGACCTCTTTTATCTTTTTTAAGATATTATATTCTACAATCGCATCTTTTTCTTTAGCCATTGTCGCCTTACGTTCAATTTTGCCAATACGGTTTTCGACCGTCTGCAGATCGGCCATTACCAATTCCAGATTAATGATTTCAATATCACGGATTGGATCAACGCTGCCCTCAACATGAGTGATGTCAGCATCCTCAAAGCAGCGGACAACATGACAGATCGCATCACATAAACGGATATTGGACAGGAACTGATTGCCTAGTCCTTCACCCTTGCTCGCGCCTTTTACCAAACCGGCAATATCCGTGAATTCAAATGTTGTATAAATCGTTTTTTTAGGTTTAAATAATTCTACTAAGCGATCAATTCTCGCATCCGGTACTTCAACCACACCGACATTTGGCTGGATTGTCGCAAACGGATAATTGGCCGCTTCTACCTGACTTTTAGTAATCGCATTAAACAATGTTGATTTTCCGACATTTGGAAGACCAACAATCCCCGCTGTTAACGGCATAAAATCATCCTCTCTCAATTACCATTATAGTTTACATTTTTTTATGCGCAGATACAAGCTATCATTCGCTGTCTTTCGCATGTTCGACAACTTTTTTCAGCTTTTTCTCAAATTCTGAGCGTGGGAAAAGGATACTAGTCCCACATCCTAAGCATTTAATTCGGATATCGGCACCCATGCGGATAATCTTCCATTGCTTGCTTTTATGACATGGGTGTTCTTTTTTCATCTCAACAATATAGTTTAAATCGTATTCCATGAGTCCTCTCCTTTTGTCAGTGCAGATGACAGTAATTCCATAAAGGTTATCATATATGCTTTCGCATCTACATCCAAACATACCTTTACATTTGGATCAGGAGCATTTACTTTTTGATGATTGCCAATCGTTCTGCCTGCCGATGGGCCTTCAGTTTCAACCGTTAAATGCATTGGATGCACCTTAGCCAGCGTTGGTTCAATCGCGATGCCGACCGCCAAAGGATCATGCAGAGCACAGCCGTTCAGGTTATCATATTTCAAATAGGCATCGATATAGTAATCAATCATATCCGCAAACAGGCTGCCTGCTTGGCTCAGTTTTCTGAATTGTGCGGTATCAGCTTTAGTCAGCAGTGTTTTCAAGGTAACATCAAGCCCGACCATCGTGATTGGCTGTGAGCTTTCAAAAGCTTGCTTAGCTGCCTGTGGGTCTGCGTAGATATTCGCTTCCGCAAATAGATTCGTGTTGCCGGGTACCGTTAATGCGCCGCCCATCAGCACAACCTTAAACTTGCCAATTAAATCTTTGCGTTTGCTCAGCAGCTCCGCCAGATTTGTCAGCGGACCGGTAGGCACTAATGTCAGCTCTTGACCGTATTTTTCAATCGCCTCACTGATAAATTCTACCGCTGTTTTTTCACTTTTAACCCGCTTAGAAAACTTAAAATCTACTTCACCCAGACCGTTTACACCATGAAAAACCACACTGCCGCCTTCTGGTGTATAGCTGTCTGAGCCGATTGGCGCGGCCGTTCCTTCAAACACCTCAATCTCAGGATGACCCAAATAATCAAGAATGGTTAATGAATTGCGGGTTGCATCCTCAACTTTCACATTTCCAAAGGTTGTCGTTATACCAATCAATTCCGCATCAGGATGCGCGCAGGCATAAGCTATCGCCATTGCATCATCAATGCCAGTATCTAAATCTAAAATCAGTTTCATATGTTTTTCCCCATCTCTTTCATTTTATAAGCGGCAATTGCACTATGCAGCAGCATCGCGTTAGTAACTACACCGACACCCTTCGGTACAGGTGAGATTTTACCTACCTTATCAATTACATCATCAAAATCAACATCGCCGCATAATTTACCATTTTCATCACGATTGACACCTACATCGATAACTACCGCACCTGGTTTGATCCAATCTGATTTGATTAAACGCGCCTTGCCGATTGCCGCAATCAGCACATCAGCCCTTGAGGCTTCTTTCTCAATATCCACGGTTCTGGAATGACAGATCGTTACCGTCGCATGCGCGGCCAGACATAATTCTGCCACTGGTTTGCCAACCACATTGCTGCGGCCCAAAACAACCACATGCTTGCCCTTTAAATCAATGCCGCTTGCCTCAATAAAGGCCATTACACTTTCAGCGGTACATGGTACAAATGCCGGCTGATTCATCCATAGCTTACCCACATTCATTGGATGAAATCCATCCAGATCTTTATTAGGATCAATATGCAGAATTGCTTCATCGGCATTAATCTGCTTAGGCAGCGGCATCTGTAATAAAATACCATCGGTTTCATCATCACGGCTGATCGTATCCAGCACATCATTCAGCTCCTGCTGCGAAACACTTTCCTTTAAAACGGTTAAGGTATATGCCATACCGACGCTGGCGCACAATTTTTCAAACCCTGAAATATAGGAAAGTGAAGCCGGTGAATCATTGGCCAATACAACATTTACCTTTGGACACCGTTTTCCCTGCTTTTTCATTTCATCGATAAAAGCTTTAGTTTCCATATTAGTACGATCGGCAATTGGTTTGCCATAAATTAATTTTTCTTCCATGCTGCCTCCTATCTGATAACTTCATCACTGTCCAGCATAATGGTAACCGGACCATCATTTAATAGTTCAATTTTCATATCAGCACCAAATATACCGGTTGCGACATTAATTCCTTCATGCTGCAGCGCCTCATTAAATGCTTCATAAAGCGGCTGTGCCTGATTCGGCTTGGCGCTTTTTTCAAATCCCGGACGTCTTCCCTTACGGCAGTCTGCATATAATGTGAACTGTGAGACAGACAGCACACTGCCGCCTATATCCTTTAAAGATAAATTCATCTTATCATCCGCATCGCTGAATACCCGTAAATTGATGACTTTCAAAGCCATTTTCTCAATGATATCTATATTATCTTCATGAGTTATGCCAACTAATGCCAAATAACCCTTTTCTATCTGTCCATTGCATTGATGATCAACCGTACAGCTGGCATGTGTAACTCTCTGCAGAAGTACCCGCATCTTATATCCTCCTTAAGTTCAGTTCTATTATACATGATTTAACCAACAGTTTGAAAGGGTGAACCTATGTCTTCTTTTGATTTATTATTACTGGGTCTGGCTTTAGCGATGGATGCCTTTGCGGTATCAATTGCCAAGGGCATGGTTATCCGGCGATACTTATTGCCTAACGCGTTTAAAATTGCGTTCTTTTTCGCATTCTTTCAAGGCTTGATGCCTTTTTTAGGCTTTATGTTTGGCTGTATTTTTGATGAAAGACTGACAGCTGTATCCCACTTGCTCTCATTCTTAATTTTAACCTTTTTAGGCATCCAAATGATCCGCAGCCATGAGGAACCCGATGACTGTCTGGATATTAAAAATATTCTGGTGCTTGCGGTTGCCACCAGTCTTGACGCGATGGCTGCCGGTTTAAGTCTTGCCTTTTTAGAAGTTGACATTATCATTGCTATCCTCTATATTATGGCCGTAACCTTCTGCCTCTGCTTCGCAGGTGCTATATTAGGGAAGAAATTGAATAAAATCTTAAAGAATAAGGCAACGATGTTTGGCGGTTTATTGCTGATTTTTATCGGTATAAAAATAATTATCGACCAAATCAGCAGTTTGGGGTAAAATAGGTTCAGGTGATCCTAATGAACGAACCTTTAGCTTTTCGCATGCGGCCAACAACCATTGATGAAATTGTCGGTCAGCAGCATCTTTTAGGTAAAAATGGTGTAATTCGACGCTGCATTGAACAGAAGCGTCTTTTTTCAATGATTTTTTATGGGCCGCCGGGCTGCGGCAAAACAACGCTGGCAATGGTGCTCGCCAATGAATTACAGCTGCCTTATCGATTATTTAATGCCGTTACCGGTAATAAGAAAGAGCTGGAAATTATTTTCAATGAAGCTAAATTCTCACCGGGTCTGGTTGTTATTATCGATGAGGTTCATCGCTTAAATAAAGATAAACAGGATCTGCTGCTGCCGCATGTTGAAAATGGATTGATCACGCTGATTGGCGCTACGACTTCCAATCCATTATTCGCAATTAATCCGGCAATCCGCTCACGCACCCATCTTTTTGAGATAAAATCAAATACCGTAGAGGATATCAGCGCCGCTTTGATGAATGCCATTCATTCACCCAAAGGACTTAATGACTCCGTTACTATCACTGATCCGGCATTAACAATTATTGCCCGTCATGCCAATGGCGATATCCGCTATGCGCTGAATATTCTTGAAATCTGCGCGCTGGCGTGTGAAACCGGCGAGATTAATGAAGCTTTAGTTGGACAATACAGCCAATTCCCCAACATAGGTTTCGATAAGGGAGACGATGGCCATTACGATGCCGTCAGCGCCTTTCAAAAGGCGATCCGCGGCAGTGATGTTGATGCTGCTCTCTATTATCTTGGCCGGTTGATTATGGCTGGTGACATGGATTCGATTGAGCGGCGGTTATTGGTGATTGCTTATGAGGATATCGGATTAGGCAATCCCGCGGCGGTAGCAAGAGTGATTAACGCCATTGATGCCGCTAAACGAGTGGGTTTCCCTGAAGGAAGGATACCGTTGAGTGTTGCTATTATCGATTTATGCTTATCACCAAAATCTAAATCGGCAGAAGCCGCTATCGATCAGGTAATGTCTGAATTAGAGCGGCAGCCATTGCCAGTCCCTGATTACCTGAAATTTACACCGGTAAATCTGGCAGCTGATAAAAAATATCCTTATGATCGGCCAGATCTTTGGAATAGAATACAATATCTGCCGGATAAAATTGCCGGTATGCAGTTTTATCATCCACAGTTATCCGGTACCTATGAACAAACACTGGCAAATAATTATGAAAAGCTGAAAAAGCAGCCGCGTTCGAATCGGCTGGATCTATTAAAGAAAAAATAAAGATGGCACAGTACAGCCATCTTTTTACTTTATGCCTATAACCTGTTCACTTCCCAATTCAGATTCCCTGCGTTTGATTTTATAAAACCAAACGATACTCAAGCCGTCAAGCAGCAGCAATATTGTCGAAATCAGAGGCTGTCCCTGTTGGCTTTTAGTCACCGGATCTTTTTTATACACGCTTCGCACTTCATCATTAAAGCCAATTATGCCGCGGTATTCAATCAAACGATCGATTGATTCAATTGCCTTATCTAAACCGGTTGGGTCAATGACCTTTAAATCATTTGAATAGGCAATATCTAAATCATAGACATAAAGCAGCCATTGATATTGATCTTTAAAAGTATCATAGCTTTGCTGAGTGTCAAATGTAACCGTATCTACGCGATTTACAGCTGCCCGATACAGTCCAAAACAGCTGCTAAGTATTACTGTAAAGATAATAAGCAGTTGGGTCATCGAATGCTTGATCGTTTGTTTGCTTATACTGATTTGCACAGTATTCATTAACAGTAAAACAAACATACTGATCGTAACTAGAATCGGCAGCCATCGTATATAATCGCTGAATGTTAGATATACATAAGGAACCGTGTCATGAGCTATCAGCTTTTGAAGCAGTAAATTGGCGCACGGCATGACTAACAGCTGTGTTATCACCCATAGAGAACATACATTAAATAAACCAGTTGATGCCTGTTTACGGCTGATCTGATAGGCTTGTGAGCGCTGATAAATCCGCAGAGCTATAACCAAGGCAAATAAATCAAAAATTAATTTTATCGCATAGGGTATGGAGAAATGATGAAGATAGAAATAAATGCCGTAAAACAGCAGTGTTCCGCCAATAAGCAGACAATAAGCAAACAGCAAGTAATCCTTATAATTTCCCATTAATAGCGTCTTCGTCATTATTTCATTTGGGATTGCGTTTTGATTCTTTTGATTCAGCAGTTCATCAAGCTTCATATCATATATTTCAGCAAGTCTTACCAGCGTTACAATATCCGGCAATGTTCTGCCAGTTTCCCATTGACTGATTGTTTTATTTGAAATATGCAGCTTATCCGCCAGCTGCTGCTGAGTCAGGTTGGCATTTTTACGCAAATAGACTAAACGTTCGTTCAGCTTCTCCATCATTGATCCCTCCTTCTACCTTCATTGTAACTGAAAAAGCCTAGTCTTTTGCTCTATAAATAAAAGAATTTATCAATTAATTACAGAATCAGCTTTCAAAGTTAAATGGCTTGCCTGTATATTTCTTAAAATCTTTGACGATCCGTTTGAAATTCTCCCGTTCATAAATTTCTAAAATCCTGCCATTGATAAACGCCAGTTCCTTTTCCCTTGGCAGCTTGGAGATTGTCAGCAAATGATCACTGGTTGTTTGCATCGGCACCGTCGTGAGAATCAAATCATAATCACGCAAATCATCATTGCCCTCAACTTGATAAGGAATGATTTTCAAGATACTGATGCAGGGTATCTTTTTCAGCAAGATAGAAAATAGCGTTTTATATTCAAAACTATTGCAGTCATGAATTACGACTGTACGCAGACTGACTTTGTTCTTTTCAATACAGTAATCAATGATATAAGTCAGATTATGGATAAAACGGTTTGTATAAGTAATCTTATAGTAATTCATTGAAACAGCTAAAATCTCCTTGGCAACTTCTTTAATGACATAAAAGTTCAAATGCGAGAGGGCATAATAATCATCGCGTGTCGGGTTATTATCACGGACATTGTAGATTGCTTCCCGCATGATCAATGAATTATAATCATTCTTGAATTCATTTAGAGAACTTTCATTTAAAGCAAAGTGCTGTTTCAGACAGTGCGTCACTTCATCGATGCAAGATTCAGGCATCTTTAATAATGGCACGGTAATTTTATCCACATGTTCATGATTTGTAGTAGCTACCGATAGCAGAAGAACAAAAAGATAGATTCGCTCATCCTGCGGCAATGTGATTTTGAATAAATCCTCAGCCAGCGTGTTCATATAATTAAGATATGGCTTCATTTCAGCTGTATTAATTAATTTCAGTTTATTCTCAGTCATTGTTACAAAATGACTTTCACTGATCCGCACAATTGCCACTAAAATGAAGATTCTCAAGAAATTACGATCATACTTGGATATAAATAAATCATATTGCTTAACAATTTGCGTGATGAATTGTTTTACATCATCAAAAGGGATACGATCAGTATATGCTTTAAGGATTTGGGTAAGATCCAGGGGACATTGATCATCAGCAGCATTCATTGACTCCGCAATCAGATGCGCAATTGCCAGCCGCAGCCGTTTCTCCCCATAATAAATCTTCAGTCCGTTTTTGCGTGATACTAACAGATCGATGTGATATACATTCAGCCAAGCTTTGGCAGCTTCAATAATTGGTTTAATCGAAGAACGGGAAATATGAAAGTAAACTTCTAAATCAGAAATATACAGTTCACTTTGTTTGACCATCAGCAAATATAACAGAAAATAGAGCTTTTCATCCTTGGAAGGCTCTTCTTTTTCTTCATAGATAATCATTGACCCAATCGATAGTTTTTTCTCAGCTACTTCATTAATAAAATATCCCTTACCCCGAACACATAAAAGCTCGCACTGCTTTTCTTCACAAATACGTTTTACTTGCCCCATATAAGTTTTAACACTGCGGCTGGAAATCATTAACTTATCCGCAAGGGCTTGAGATGTAATATATTCATTGCTTTCACATAAGATTTTAAATATTTTTAACGTTAACAGCTGTTCCATAAGATCCCTCTCTTTCTTTAAGTCTACAATTTCACTTGAGCTAGTGCAAGGTTTTGTACATATATTTCCTTGTAAAGCGTTTTCAGTCATTGTAAATTAAAAATGTAGATAGCGCTATTACAAATGGAGGGTTGGTATGAAACACATTAAAATTGCAGCCGGAATGGCTGACTCTTTCGATTTTGGTTACGTTAACCGCAATATGAAAGAAGCATTAGATGCCGGAGCCGATATCTGTCACGCGGATGCCGCTGACATGATTGATTTAAAAAATCAACAGCTGATTGGGGGACATCTGATTATCAAAGCAGTTCGCAGTATTACCGATAAAGAAATAGAATGTCATTTATATGCAAAGGAATGTGACCGGCTCTTTATTGAAAAAATTGCCAATGCCGGCTGTACGATGCTGATTATACCGGCGGAGAATTTTCTTGGAGCACCGCTTGCCTATATTATTAACTGGTGTCATGAATTCAATATGAAGGTTGGGTTAACTATTGGCTGTTATACACCGCTGTGTTTTGTGGATGAAGCCATCTATGATATTGATCGTCTGCATATCGTGATTCACGGAGCTGGAACTCCGCCTGCGGGTGAAACTACTTGGGCTTGGCGCCGCAGTGCTCTGCAGCTTGTGAAAAAGGCCCGCAAAATGATCGATGAATGCAACCCCGCTTGTGAATTAGCGGTTGATGGCGGTATCCGGCCGCATAATCTTGATCCGATTGTGGCCTGTAACCCAGATGTATTAATCTTCTCAACGGCGCTTTATGAAGATCCTGAAGGAATCAGCGCCGGCGTAAGAAAGTGCCGAGTAGCGATTGATGATGCCGTTAAGCGTTATGGATTGGAGTAAATTATGAAATTAACTGATGTAACTAATGAAAAGCTTGTCATGATCGATACGGAGTTTAATTCCAAGGAGGAATGTATCGATGCCTTGTGTGAGCGTTTGGCACAGGCAGGCAAAATTAAAAATATTGATGATTTTAAACAGGCAGTCCGTGAACGTGAGGATTTATGTTCTACTTATTGCACCATGGAAATTGCCATCCCGCACGGTATTACCAGCACCGTACTTTCTTCTTCATTATGCTTCTTAAAAAATAAGCAGTGTTTTGACTGGGACGGTGATGGTGAAACACCTGTGCGTTATCTTTTCCTGATTGCAGTCAGCGGTGATAATCACACGGGTGAAAATAATGAGCATATGGCAATTCTTTCAAAGATTGCGACGCTTACCATTGAGGATGATTTCCGAGCGGCGCTGGCTGATCTGAAATCTGCCGATGAATTTATTAATCTATTAAACGGGATAGAAAAGGAGAATTAAAAATGGCTGTAAATAATAATGATTTAGACCTGGATTTTGAAGTTGAAGTCGGCGGTTCTAATGAAACCCAAAAAGAAAGTCTGAAAGATATGTTTAAAGATCCGTTCTCGCATATGCGAACCGGTATTTCCTACATGCTGCCCTTTATCATGCTGGGTGGTATTCTCAAAGCTCTTGGTATTTTGATTCGGGTCTTCCCTGATGTTGAGTTCTTCAATATGTGTACAACCTTGGGAAGTGTGGGTATGAATTTCTTCGTACCATTCTTTGGTGCTTATATTGCCTACTCAATTGCCGATAAACCGGGGCTGGCGCCTGGCTTTGTCTGCTCCTACATTGCTAATTCAAATGGTTCTGGTTATTTAGGTGCATTGATTTCTGGTTTTATGGTTGGTTATCTGACCTTATTCCTTGTGAAAGCAATTCGTCCAAGTAAAATGTTCCAACAGATTTGGTCAATGTTTGCGCCGGTAATTGCCTGTCTGATTGTTGGTGTCTTCCTGCTGGCTGTATTGACTGGCCCGATTTCAGCATTTACTTCATGGGCTGCCGCAGGTCTGTCTAATCTTGATTCTTCACAGGGTGCTGTATTGGGTGCCATCATGGGTGTGCTTGATGGTATTGATTACGGCGGCCCGATATCTAAAATTGCTTCTACTATTGCCGGTGCTGCCTTCTCTGAAGGAATTACGACTTTCTATGGTGCCCGCATTTCCGCGATCATGGTGCCGCCTTTAGGTCTGATGATTGCCAGTATGATCAAGCCTCGCTTATTTACAAAGAGTGAACGTGAATATTCTAAATCAGGAATCCTGCTGACTTTTATCGGCGGTTATACTGAATTAGCACTGCCAATTGTATTAAATGATATTATCCGCTGTACCATTGCCAGCTTCTGTGGTGTTGTAACAGCTTCAACGATTGGCGGTTTCTTTGGCCAAACATTATCTGTACCGGCGATGGGTCTGCCGTCTTGGTTCTTTGTCGGCAACATTCCAGCCTATATTCTCTCGATTGTTGCTGGTACGACTGTTACTTGTGTATTGATCATTCTATTAAAGACTTTCTGGAAACGCAAAGACTTTGATCCAGATGCCGAAGATGAAATGATGTCTGTTCTATAAGGAGGAACGTTATGAAATTAGTTGTTGTCACTGCCTGTCTGGCAGGTGTTGCTCATAGTAAAATGGTAGCTGCCGCACTAAAGAAAGAAGCTGAGGCGCGTGGCCATGAATGCTTTACTGAAATGCAGGGAGGTTATAATATGACCGACCGTTTATCTAAGGATGTATGTCAAGCAGCTGACGTTGTCATTTTCGCGCACGCAATTGCGGTTGCCAATGCTGACCGTTTTAATGGCAAGCCAATTATTAAAGTACCGATTGATAAGGCAATCCGTAATATTCCAGCATTGATGGATAAGGCTGAAGAAGTATATGCTCAGCAGCAGAAATAGAAGGGATGAACAATGAAACATATTAAAATTGCCGCCGGTATGGCCGGCAGCTTCGATTATGGCAATGTATGCTTAAATATGAAAGAAGCATTAGACGCAGGTGCTGATATTTGTCATTCAGATGCGGCTGATATGCTTGATTTAAGAAATTTGCAGCTCGTGGGCGGACACTTAATTATTAAGGCCGTCCGCAGTATTACTGATAAAGAAATAGAATGTCACTTATATGCCCAAGAATGCGATCGCTTATTTATTGAAAAAATCGCGGCAGCCGGTGCTACAATGCTGATTCTGCCGGTGGAGAACTTTATTGGTGCGCCTTTGGCTTACATTATTAATTGGTGTCATGAATTTAATATGAAAATCGGTCTGACGATTGGCTGCTATACACCCTTATGCTTTGTTGATGAAGCTATTTATGATATTGACCGCCTGCATATTGTGATTCATGGTGCCGGTCAGCCGCCAGCGGGTGAAAAGACTTGGGCATGGCGTCGCAGTGCATTAAATCTTGTGAAGAATGCACGCAAAATGATTGATGAATGCAATCCTGCCTGTGAATTAGCCGTTGACGGCGGTATCCGTGTCAATAATCTGGCACCGATCGTAGAATGTAATCCAGATGTATTGATTTTCTCAACCGCGTTATATCAAGACCCTGACGGTATTGCTGCCGCTGTTAAAAAGGTGCGCAAGGCCATCGATGAAGCGGCTTGCCAGTTTAACCTTGAATAGACCGCAAGCTTTGTTTCTTGATATCGACGGCACACTCTACAACAAACAGAGTCACAGTATATCTGATCTTACGATGTACGCACTTCATGAGCTAAAAAACAATGGCGTACAGATTATTTTGAATACAGCCCGTTCAGCTCAGGAAGCAGCCTGTCTGCCCGCTTCTCTGATTGAGTTAGCAAATGGCCTGCTGCTTTTGTCTGGTTCAATTATCGATTTATGCGGAAAACGGCAAATTACATTAATTGAACCATCAGCATTAAAGCAATTACTCGCTTATATTAATGAAAAACAATTAAGCTATCGCTTTGTTGATGCGGATGAACACGATTATTTGACTCATGATGATGAAATAATCAAACAGGGCTTTATTCGCAATTATAACTGGGTACCCGATATCAAGGCTTATGAGCAGGAAGCTTTGATTCAGCTGTTAGTCTTTCTGGATGATCCAAAACAAGGCAATGAGCTGAATGAAATAGTCCCTGATTTATCATATGTAAAGCTGCCAAAGGTTTGTGAGATCACCCCAAAAGGCTGTGATAAAGGGGCGGCACTGCGTAAGGCCTGTGAATTATTAGAAATCGATTTATCCCAGGCTGCCGCAGTGGGCGACGGCGCTAGTGACATTCCCATGTTTGAAGCCGTATACGGTATCGCGATGGGTAACAGTCAGGAAAGTGTAAAAGCTAAAGCTGATTTCATCGCTGAATCGATCACTGATGATGGCTTCTATAAGGCGGTTAAACGTTTGAATTGGATTGAATAAAGCTGTCTCATTGAGACAGCTTCTTACTTAAAAATGGAGGTTATACAATGAAATTTACACATAATCAACCAACCAAAATTCATTTTGGTGTCGATGAATTTGAAAAACTAGGTGAATTAGCTGGACAATATGGAAAACGCTGTTTGCTGGTAATGCAGACAGATAATCCAACTTTTGAAAAGCTGGCAAACAATACACAGGAACAATTAAGAAAACAAGGCTTTACCGTACAGATCTTTGATCAAGTTCGGCCCAATCCTACTGAAATGGATATTTTAAAAGGCATTCAGCTTGCCCATGAATTTAATCCTGACTGCATAGCTGCGATAGGCGGCGGCAGTGTAATTGACAGCGCTAAAGTAATTGCTTATTACGCAATAGATGGCAATGCTGACTGGCAAGCTTTTTACGATTCAAACTATAAGTTTAAGAGTCAGCCATCATTCAAATCTAATGTTGTACCTTTAATCACAATACCTACTACCGCCGGAACAGGCTCCAATGTAACCCAGGCAGCCGTTATCAGTGATATGAACAATAAAAAAACAACGGTATTCCGTCAGGAATTCTTTGCGAAAGAAACAATTATTGATCCTAAGCTTACGCTAAGCCTGCCAGCTTCACTGACCGCTTCCACAGGCTTTGATGCCTTCTGTCACCTTGCGGAATCATACTATAACGGACAGTTTTCACCGCTGTGTGAACAAATGGCATTAACTGGACTGAAAATTATCGGTGAAGTTCTGCCTAAATTAATGAGTGAAAACAAGATTGAATATCGTGAACAAATGGCTTTAGCGGATCTATATGCCGGTATCTGTCTGTCTAACGGCGGCGGCAACGCTCCGCATTTCTATGGTGAAATTATTTCTTCCCGAGCTTACAAGGTAAATCATGGCTGTTCACTTGCCATTACTTTCCCGCATTTCGCAAAAATTGCTTATAATGAACGGATGAAAACAATCATTGATTGTGTGAAGCCCAACGGTTCCGCAAATGAAAACGGCGAAGATGCTTATGAAATCATGATTCAATTTCTCGCGTCAATCAAACTGCCTACCTCATTAAAAGATTATTCGCTGGATGCGGAAGCATTAGAAAATATTCGCCATGATTATGAAAATCAAACACGCTTTGAAATGAATGAAAGAGAGCAGCGATTGATAGCGTCAATCTTGAACTGATATGAAACGAGTGCTTATTGAATTTATCCGCATCGCGGCCTCTTCTCTGCTGATTGCCATTGCTGTTAACATCTTTTTCTCTCAACATTCACTGGCACCCGGCGGACTGACCGGCCTGGCGATTATTATTTCCAACTTTCTACAGCTGCCAACTTCATTAGTTACGCTTTCGATTACCGGACCGCTTTTAATCTGTTCCGCGATCTTCTTAGGCCGCGGATTTGGAATTAAAGTATTATTTGCTGCCTTAATGTCACCCTTTTTAATCAGTCAGGTACCGCATCTAAGTATCCCTTATATTACTGATAACATTTATGTATGCGCGGTATTAGGAGCATGCTGTGTCGGTACAGCCATCGGTAACTGCCTTCAAGTAGGAGCCGCAACCGGCGGCACTGATACATTGAGTCTATTGATTCAAAAGGTACTGAAAGGTGTGCCTTTAAGAGTGATTATGTTCTGTATTGACGGCTCAATCATTCTATTCAGCGGCTTGCTTACGAAGAACCTGATGACTTCGATCTTATCAGGCGGTTCATTGCTGATCATTATTACGATCGTTTCATTTATGACTAAAAATACTTCTGAAGGAGGAATTACTAATGGATAAGAGCTGTTTAAATGAAGAAAATGCGGTTTTTGACTGTTTTACAGCTGACATGGCTTTTGCGCTGGGTACTTTTTTCTATAAGTATGCGAAAGCACATCAAATTGATTTATGTGCTGATATTTATGCCAACGGCAGAACGCTCTTTCATTTCAGCACTGATCATTGTACTGCTGATAAGGATAATTGGCTGCGCCGTAAGCGGAATACGGTCTTACACTTCGCGCATTCAACCCAATTCATGTATACTAAATGTAAGGGAGATGAAAATCTGCTGGCCAGTAAATACGGGTGTTCGCTGCATGATATGACCTTAACTCCTGGTGCTTTCCCCATCCTTGTGAAAAAGGTAGGCTGCATCGGCGCTGTCGCCGTCTCCGGTTTGAAGCCTGAGGAGGATCATCAGCTGATTTTAAAAGGTTTAGAAACACTTTTAGGAGGGAATGATTGATGAAAATTTTATCTATTAATGCAAGTGATCGTGATATTAAATATCTGACAAAGCTAAATGATCAGGAATTTCATTTCGATTTAACTATTCTTCATGAAGACTTGAATGAAGAAAATGCGGGTCTGCTTACTGATGTTTTTGCCGTCATTACCAACAATTTAGGGGTACGCCCATGCGGGCATGAATTCTTTTCCTTGATGCAGCGATATAACGTGCATTATCTGATCACTAAATCAACCGGTTATGATCACATTCAGATTGATTTAGCTAAACAATATGGTGTTCATGTCGCAAATGTACGAGCCTATTCACCCAACGCTATCAGTGAATTAACTGTAGCCTTAGCCTTGGCAATGAATCGAAATTTATTTGAAATTGCTGATCTAGGCAAAGGCGGCTATTTTCCTAAACGGCCAACCTTATTTACAGAGATCCGCGACAGTGTAGTCGGAGTTATCGGCACCGGTGCAATTGGTGCTGAAACTGCCAAAGCCTTTATGGGCTTAGGTGCTGATGTAATTGTTTATGACAAATATCCAAGAGCTGATCTGAATAATGTTTCATTAGATGTGGTCATTGCCCGCAGTGATATTTTATGCCTGCATCTGCCCTATTTTCCGGATCAAAACTATCACTTTATGAATGCCGAGTGTTTGAAGCAAATGAAAAAGGGCAGTATTTTAATCAATACCGCCCGCGGTGAATTGGCTGACATTGACGCGATTGCCGACGCGATTGAAAGCGGCCAGCTTGGCGGTTATGCCTGCGATGTAATTGAAAACGAAAAAAACCTTTTTGGTAAACAAGCCGCTGAAATTGATGATCCAAAAATCAAGCGTCTGATCGCCTTGTTTCCAAAAGTAATCATAACCCCGCATATTGCCGGTTTAACGGTACATGCTAAAGAAGCACTGGCCCGTACAGCCTTGCAGAACTGCCTTGATTTTCAAGCCGGTGAATGCAAGAATCAAATTATATAAATAAAGCCCATCACACGACGGGCTTTTTTAATGGTTAAAACCAAAAATAAACAACTACGCAATTGACCAGCAACGGCCAAATCAGATACAGACATTGTTTGCCAGTCAGCTTCAGCTTTTTGCTTTGTTCCTTATTTTTAACTTCATCAAGAGCCTTTGCTTCCATTTTATCGCTCAGCTCATCCTGAAATTTATTTAATTTATATTTAGGCCGCTGACTGTCACTGCGTAAAGTCACAAGCAGCAGAACCAAAACACCGCCAAGCCAAAACATACTTAAATCAATCTTAGTGACATAAGCAAAAACATTCAGTCCTAAAATAACCGCAACATAGATCAGATAGCCCAGACGTTTGTTCATAATATCCCTCCAGCTATCTATCATTCTATCATGTTTAGCCTTTATTTTACCAGATTCTTTAAACTAAACTTTTCATATAACAAAGTCGCAGCCAGCATAACAGTCATGAAAAGAACTGAAGGTGTCACATTGACACGGGCGATAATATTTAATTCAATCAATGCGATTAATACCAAAAGCTCACACCGCAGGGTCATCAAACCATAAAGAATACGCTCCTTTTTATAGTAGCGGGTCAAGGAATCCATAGGATAAGCTTCCAGCCGCCGGTCAATGTATTTACTGGCTTTCAGCCATTGCGTAAAACCATATATCAAAAGCGTAACAGCTAGGAAAAATACCAGCAAGTAGCGGCTGCCGCTTAAAATCGTATGTCCCCGCTGATCTTTTAATAAAGCGACGGTATCCGGCATCGACTGCCAGCCAGTAAGCAGCATCAATATCAATAGACTAAGCAGAATCAAACTTACTAATTCCAGTGTTTTCATTCCTTTTCGATTCATGATTTCTCCTTTCCGGGATGATCAAGGATCCCTTTAATAACACCCAGCGCCCCCTTGCTTGAATAATCAAGAACACCGCGCTGATACACAGCACTGCCCTTTTTCACAACGAAGAATATGGCACTAAACGATATCATATAAGACAGCATTAACTCAAACATTGATACATTTTGAATCAGCAGCCGGCAGGGCATAAATAACATTGAGAAAAAAGGCAGGAAGGATAAAATAAAGCCAATGCCTTCACTCATCTGATAAGGAGTATTCACCGATAAAGCAAAATAATACACACCCATCAAAATCAGATAAAAGGGCGCCTGAATGTTGCCGGCTTCTTCAACATTGGCTATAAAGCTGGACAGAATCACTAAAATCATTTGAATAAACAAAATCCCTGTATATAAGAAAGCCAGAATAAAGAGCAGCTTTAAAATGAAAGAGGGCTCTAAATGAATCTGTCCCAACAATTCCGCAAAGGTTTTACAGCCGTTATTCAAAAGACCCGCCTTTTCAATGAACAGCAGCAGCTGATTCCCCTGATCGAAACTATTGCGGATGATAAACCAAAGCAGCAGATATCCGCATACCAACAGCATCTGGATAAAAATCGCCAGCCAACCAACCACCATCTTCGATAAAAAATGCGCTTTGGCACTGACTGATGTAAGAATCAGCTCTAATGTTTTCGTCGATTTTTCATAGATAACTTCATTCGCAACCGTTGTGGAAAAGCTCAGCATTGTGAAATAAATTGAAGTAATAACCATAAAAATCAAGTTTTGACGGTCTTCTGAAACTTCAATCCCCTCATTCTGCACTTGATTCTCAATCAGAATCGGTGACATAATACTCTCAAATTCTTCACTGCTTGTAACTAAAGACAATAAGGCCAGCGTCTGATGCGTCTGTGAAAGCAATGCTGACAGTGAATGAACCAACAGACTGTCAGCCTTATAAAGTGTATGCAGGATGTATCCCTGCTGATACTCCAGCACCATCGCCCGATTATCTTCTGTGATCAAGTGTTTAGGATCTTCCTCACTGACAATAAATTTCAAACCGCTCTGTTCACTTTCAAACAAGCTGTCAACAATCCGCTCATCAAGATTGCATAAATAGATCACTCGTTCCTCAAAAAGCTGAGGATTAATCAAATCAACCAGCTTATCAGCGAAAAAGGCGGCACCCAATACCAGACAAAGCATCACATTCAATAAGATCGTTGCCGTATTCACAAAACGACGTTTCAATGAGAATTTAACCAGCTCGCCCATCTAATGCCTCCCTGATTAAATCCTGCAAAGCCACTGTCTCACAGCGAAAATCAGTAATCTTATTACGCAGACACTTGCGTGTCAAGCGGTCTGCGGCCTGCTGGCTTTCAACTTTAAGCGTTGTCCAATTGCCTTCTCTGCTGACACTGATGACACCTGCCTCATCAATAAAATCGCCCGCGCAGTCATTGCACAGTGAAAAGATGCGGAATGCGCTTCGCTGTTTTAATTGCTGAAGATTGCCTTTAAATAAACAATCACCCTGTGATAAATAAACAACATCATCGCATAGATCTTCAATGTTATTGTACTGATGGGATGAGATCAGAATCGTTTTACCCTGCTGCTTCAATTTCAGACACAGATTTTTAAACAAAATCACATTATCCAGATCGAGTCCGTTTAACGGTTCATCAAATATCAAAATCTTCGGATCATGAATCAGCGAACAAATAACCTGTACCTTTTGCTGGTTGCCCTTTGATAATTCAATGATTCGCTGTGAACGATATTGTTCAATTTTTAATTCTGCCAGCCATTGATCCAAAGCCATTTCAATTTCTAAACGCTCCATCCGTTTCAATCGAGCGAGATAGGCAATCTGATCCTTTACGCTCAAATCTCTAAGCATACTGCGCTCCTCCGGCAGATAACCAAATAATCGTTTATCCTGATGATCCAGCTCTTGTTTGCCATAAAAAATATGCCCGCTGTTTTTTTCAATCAAGCCAAGCAGCATGCGAAACGTTGTAGTCTTGCCTGAACCATTTGTACCCAAAATACCGATAATATGCCCGGCCTTGGCAGTAAAGGATAAATCGCATACACCCCTTTTCTCGCCATAAAGCTTACTGACATGATCCAAACGCAGTGTTTCAGCCTTGCTGATCTTTTTCATTCTCATCAATCAATACCTGTATGTGTGTCAGCTGATCTTTAAGCAGTACCAATGCCTTGCAGATGGATGAACGAGCGGCAGCATCATTAATAAATTCAATCATCGCTGTCTTAATAATTAACTTCATCTCATCCTCCTGTTCAATCAAGCTTAAAAGGTCATTGGATGAGCCTTGGTAATTGCTGTATTTTAATAAGGTAACAAATAATTCCTCCTGCATGATTAAATAAAGCATTGCCATCATTTCCCAGCATTCATCATCATTCAATAAATCTTTAACCTCTTCTTTAATCTGATGTTTAAACTGCCAAAGCTTACTCTCCTCCATACAACGCCTCCTAGTTCTATATACGCGCTGTAAGCTCTTATCTTTAAATTTAATTTTATTTTTTACTTTCCAATAACCGCTATTTATGAGAAAATAGGAACAGTTTTGGGAGGATCATAATGAATACACAAACAAAAGCGAAACTTTGTCTATTATCAACCGCTGTAATCTGGGGACTGGGCTTTGTCGGTGTCCAAGGTGCGCTTGATGCTGGCTGGCAGGCTTTCCCCTTGCTGTTTATGCGCGGCTTGATCGGCGGTCTGGTTTTATTTCCTTTTTCAATAAAAAATAAATGGTGGAAGAATAAAGATTTATTATTAAGCGGCGCTGTTACGGGTTTAATGTATTTTTTAGGCTTTGCGTTTCAAACTCTGGGCCAGCAAAGCTCAACAGTTGCCAATTCAGCATTTTTAACTGCTTTAAATGTAATTTTTGTTCCTTTACTGCTTTTTATCATTTTTAAACAAAAAGTTGAACGCAGGGTTTTTATCGGTTGCTGCTTTGCATTAGTAGGTACTGCCGTACTTTCTCTTACTTCCGCATTAACAATCATGCCTGGTGATTTATTGCTGATTCTGGGCGCTGTTTTCTTTGCTCTTCAAATCATATTTGCTAATCGTGCAGCCCAGTTTGGTGATCCGGTTGCCATTACCGCCATCCAGCTCTTTATGATGGCAATCTGTTCTATTATTTTTATGCCGATCACTGCACAGACCGAAATTCCTCATGTCGGCTGGTTCTCAGTCTTGTTTGTCGCTATCTTCAGCAGTGCATTGGCTGTTCTCCTGCAGATGAAGGGTCAGCAGCATGTACCGGCATCAACGGCTACGATTTTGCTGTCACAGGAATCAACCGTCGGCACTTTGGCTGGTGTTGTCATACTCGGCCAGCCGCTGACCATCCGTATTGTCATCGGCGGCTGCCTGATGCTGACCTCGGTATTTGTCTCGGAAGGTATATTTGAAAATCTATTCAAGAAGAAAGCGGCTTAGTTCGCTTTTTTTGCGTAATAATTCTAACAATTGGTTCGTATTTATTGCTCTAAGCCTAGCGGCGGCAAAATTCTCATCTGATGCCTAACTGAACTTACATGCCATCTTATTAATCTATTCCGCATCATTGATTATATTTAGCTGTTCAGCAATTATCATATAATGTTATTTTACGAAATTTTTAGAGATAGGACATTTATATATTGACGGAATGACATATTTAAGTGAGAATTAAGTTAGAAATCATCACTGTATTAATGATTAGTTATTATGCTTATTGTTAATTTAAGGTTTGTCATCAAAAGGAGTTGATTATGATGTATTTTTTAAGTGGAGTTATAGCTTTAGTAGGTGCTGCTTTAGTTATTTGCCTTGCATCTTTATCCCCTAATGGTCTTTCGGGCGGAACCATGTATAGTAACAGCCTTCCTTTAAATTACGGAGGATTAATGGCAATCGTCTTGTTTCTGCTTTCTTTATACTGTTTTTATAAACATAATAAAGAGGAATAATAACACTCACTTTTGAAAATCTATTCAAGAAGAAAACGGCTTAGTTCGCTTTTAAGCATGCCTGCTTCAAAATTGCTAATACTTAATGTTAATTAATTTATACAGATAATTAAATGGGGGTACTGCAATGTCTGAACAATATGAGCCGCCCTTTACAATGAATGAAGAAATTACGACTTTAGTAATTGAAATTGGTGAGCTTGCCGGCATCTCACTTTAACCGAGACACTATCATCGAATCTTAAATTATGCACCCATTAATCAAATCTTGTATTTTTCACTATGAATTTGAATTTATCTATCCTTTTTCTGATGGCAATGGCAGAACCGGACGTCTTTAGCATTCATTGATTTTGCAAAAATGGAAAACGTTTTTTGCATGGCTGCCAATTGAAACCCTGATTTTCCAACAGCAAGAAGGATATTACTATGCGCTTAATGCTGCTAATACAGCCGGTGAATCAACTGTTTTTGTTGAACTTATGCTGAATATTATTAAAGCCGCGCTTATTGAATTTAAAACAGAGGAAGATGTCGGTATAAATGTCGGTGTAAATGTCGGAACAAATGAAGAAAAAATTCTTCTATTGTTGAGGCATGATCCTAAATTAACAGCTGACCGGCTTGCTGAACAGCTGGCTCTAACAAAACGGCAAATTGAACGGCTGCTTGCCCGTTTAAAAGCTGAAGGCAAAATCCAACGCGTTGGAGCCACTAAAAACGGCAGCTGGCACGTATCTGATGCTAAGCCAAAATAAAACCTCCCAGATCAAAACCGGGAGGTTTATGTTATTTATCCAGACCTAAACGCAGCCATTGTTCATCTGGTGCGAAATGCTCGCTCATCGCTTTGCTTAATTTCTGTTCCATAGCTTTAATAAGCGTTCCATCAGAAATTGAATGAAGCTGCTTCGGATCACTTTCAATATCATATAAAGCATCCTGTTTCAGATATTGATTATCGCTGACAATTGCATTCTTAACTGCCGGAACTTTATACACCGGCAGATCTACATCTTTCATGAAGTGTCCGCATTCAATCTTTTCCGCAATCTCTTTTCCCAGCCAATTGCGTATCGTGGTCAGTGAAGTCGTATATTCAAAACAGCAGTCATCACGTCTTGGTGCTCTGAAATAAGTATATCTGCCATCAAACAGATTGACACTTAATCCATGACAGCCGTAGAGTGCATACTCTTTAACCGGCTTTTTTTCGTTAATCAGCGGCCATAATGATTTACCTGTTACCCGTTCTGGAATATCAACTTTATGATATTCTAAAATGGTTGGCATTAAATCAATATTCTGCGTGATTTCATTACGGTGTTCGCCCGCATGCTCATGCTTTGGCAAATGAATAATTAAGGGTATATTGGATAATTCATTATAGTACGGCATATAATTCTTACCGATAAATTCACGCTCACCAAGACAATAGCCATGGTCAGTTGTCAAGATAATCATGGTATCCTCATACATGCCTGCCGCTTTGAGCTTATCAATAAATAATCCCAGATTTTTATCCGTCATGGTAATCAGTGCCTTATATCGATGTTTCAGATGCTCCATAGCCTCTTCTGTTTCTTCATCGATTTTATGATACTTAGGCAAATCAAAATGCGGGCCATCATAATCATCATGGTATAAATCAAGATATTCCCTTGGTACGTCAAAAGGCTCATGTGGATCAAAGGTTTCTACCATCAGGAAGAAATCATCACTGTCCTGGTTGGCATCTACCCAATCCATCGCAGCCTTAAAGCATTTCACACTTGGATAATCCGCTTCGCCTTTCAGCTTCGTGCGGTTGCATTCATACTGACGTTTAACCTCACCGAAGAAATCCTTCGGCATCTTAGGATCGTCAATCAGGGAAACCCATGGATCGCTCTCCTGACCGCGGAAGAACTCATACGTTGAAAATTGCTGACAGTAATTCTCACCGCCGATTCTGAAGTAGTGGGCATGATCAGTAATCATATGCGAACGTATACCTTTATTACTTAAAGTTTTAGGCAATGTTTCATCGAATATCTCAATCGGCCCCCAGCTGCGGTCAAGGAAATTTAAACGGCCGCACATTATATCACGCCGTGCCGGCATACATGGCATAGAACCGGTAAAATGCTTATCGAAAACAATTGAATCGGCAGCCAGCGCATCCATATTGGGCGTCTTTACATCCGTATCCGGATTGTAGCATGACAGCATATCTCTTCTTAATGTATCATGCAGAATCATAATTGTACGCATAATTTCCCCCTTTTACTCATCGTCATCATTTTCTGACTGCTGATAAGTATTCATATAAATTAACTGATTCCGTGCTTCTGCCACAATATCTGCCACCTGTGCCGCGGTCAGTCTGCCTTCCGGCTGCAGCGCCAAGGTTAAAGCCAACGGCAGATTCATGCCGCAGATAACATGTACATGATCATTCATTCTGCCAAAGAATTTCTGATTCACACTGCCGCCCAGCATATCCGTTAAAATAAAGATTTCATCTTCTTCATCAAATTCATTAAACAGCTTATCAATCTGATCTTCAATCAATGTCTCATCGATATAAGCACTGATGGCAGATACATTTTCCATGGCGCTTAGAAACTGTAAAGTATCCTTCAGTCCATCTGCCATTTGATGATGTGACGCTAATACAATTCTTCGCATATTAGGCCAACAATCCAAAGGCTGCGCAGACCATTGAGAATACCACAATGATTAAAATAAGCGCTGTAACCTTGACCTTTCCTGAACGGATCAGCTTATAAGCAATAAAGGTGCATAAAACAGGCAGCATAAACGGCAGAATAGCATCAAAGACACCTTGAATCTCCTTGGTTACTTCCCCGGCTGTAAAGGTCAGCGGCGTGCTTACCTTCACGACAGATGGAATCAAAGCACCGGCAACAATCAAACCCATTACTGACATTGCCTCTGTAAATTGAGAAAGCTTAGCCCCTAATGTAGTAATCAGCTTGGAACCTGATTCATATCCCCATTCAAACATTTTTACTCTTAAGAAGATACAGAGAATATTGAGAATCAGCCATGCTACGGCACCAATTGCACTGCCCTCTAACGCCATGTAACCGGCAATTGAACCAATAATTGTCGGATAAAGCACCCAAATCAATGTATCGCCGATACCTGCTACCGGGCCCATCATACCTACCTTGAAGCTTTGTACAGCCTCCAATGAATCAACACCGCCGTTATCCTCGATACCTAAAGCAGCTCCTAGAATCAAAGTTGCAAGCCAAGGATGCGTATTAAAATAATTATAATGATTGTTTAATGAAGCCACATAATGATCATCATTATCCGCATATATTTTACGCAGTGCAGGTGAAAGTGAATACACGATTGAGCCAGCCTGCTGATATTGATAAGTATATGTATTGACCGCCATCGGAATCCAGCGCATCGCGGCCTTGCGGATATCCTTCTTTGTTAAAACTGGTGTCTGATTACTCATCTTCAAGTCCTCCATTCACAACTGCATTGCTGCTTTCATTCTTATATGCATAAAATACCATGGCGATAATCGCGCTGACGATAGCTACCCCAAGCATCGATATATTCATGAATGCCACTAAGAAATAACCAAGCAAGATTGCCGGCAGATACTTTTTAGCTGGCATGTAATTCAGCAGCAGCGCAACACCAACTACCGGCAGCATTTTAGACGCGATACTTAAACCGCCGGTAAACCACTGCGGCATCGCTGCTAAAACCGCATTTACAACATCAGCGCCAATCAATAAGGCAATTCCTACCGGCACCGCGGCAGTAAGTCCCATAATAAATGGTCCGCACATCAAAATGAGATTCATTTCTTTAAACTTTTTCTTATTACAGAAATCCTGAGACAGACGCACGATTACGGATTGAGAGATCTTAGCGATCACGTCAAATTGAACCATCAGCATCGCAACCGGAATACCGATTGCCAGACCGCTTTCAACACTGCCTGACGATACCCCAATAGCTACGCCGATGACAGCGCCTACACCATATTCCGGCACACTTGATCCGCCGATCGATGCGACACCTAATGACATCAGCTGCAAAGTACCGCCGATGATTAATGCAGTATTCATATCGCCGACAATAGCACCGGCAATCATTGCTGTAATAACCGGCCAGCGAAGTCCAAATGTAAAACCATATTTATCGACTGGCACCATAAAAGCGAGAATGATTAAGGCAAGATTCTGCCATAGTGATAAAACCATAATCCCTGTTCCTCCTGTTAATTAATTGATTACTTAAGATATTCAGAGAAATCATGCGGTGTATCAGCCGCCAAATATTGAACATATAAATGTACTCCCTGTTCACAAAGTGATTGGGCAATACGCATTTCCTCTGAATCAAAGGATGCAAATTTAGATAAAACCGTCCTCTCCTTCATCGCTTCAGCGCTTACTTGAGCGGTAGCTCCGATATTGATCGCCTTGATCCTTACACCTGTTTCCTGTATTAAACGCTGATAGGTTTGAAGCTTTTTGGTGATTATATAAATCGTTTCATTGCCATATTTACCATTTTTAATATTTGTGATTGCTGTATCCAAAGCAATAATTGATAATGCCATACCAGCCGGACGCGCTAATTTCATACTGGCTTTCATCATTTCATTGCCAGCTGTTTCATCATCGATGACCATCAGCCGCTGAGCCTGTGAGCGTGGTGCCCATTGTGAAGCAGTAATACCATGAAGTAAGCGATTATCAATGCGAGCCATTACAATTTCCATATTCTTTCTCCTTATCCAAACGTTTGGTTTCTCGATGTAATCAGATGCGAATTATGAATGTGCACTTCATAGCTTCGCTGGTTACATCTTCATTATAGTACAGAAAACATCATATACAAGGGCTTACATGATTAAATAAACACTATTTTTGATTATTTAAGCATTTTTATAATCAAATAATCATTTATTTTGGTTATTTATATGATATAATGCTTATGAAAAGGGGAATAGTTATGAAATATCAACAACGAAGAGACATCATCCTTCATTTATTAGAAGGAAAAGAAAAATTATCCTTTCAGGAGATAGAAACAGCGGTTGATGCATCGCCTGCGACTTTGCGAAGAGATCTTGAACGCATGGAAAGCAATCAGCTGATTCAGCGCTACCATGGCGGTATCCGCAGCATTGATACCGTTACTGCGGAAACCCCAATCAAGGAGCGGCATAATGTCAATCTCTCAGAAAAAAGACGGATTGCTCAGAAAGCGGCCTCTCTGATTCAGCCTAATGAACTGATTTTTATCGACAGCGGGTCAACCACCTTGTCAATGATTGATTTCATTACCGATAACTCAATTACGGTTATTACTAATGGAATCCTGCAGGCCCAGAAGTTTAAAGAAAAAAACATTAATTGTTTCCTGCTGTGCGGCTTTATGTCGATGCGCTCTAACGCGGTGATGGGTAAAGAAACCGTGCGTTTATTAAAAAGCTTTCGCTATGACAAAGCCTTTCTCGGCGCCAACGCGATTGATTTAAAGCTTGGCATATTAGCTCCTGATGATAATGAGTGCGAATTAAAAACAGCCATCCTCGGCTGTACGAAAGAAACCTATGTATTAGCAGATAATTCTAAATTCGGCAAAAAATCCATGTTTGCCCTTCAGGATGCCGATACAGCTTCACTTAAGGTAATCACAGACAAGGCATTTCCTGAGTTTACTTGTTACGAATTAATGATCGCCGATTAAAACAGCTGACTTACGCTTGGTAGGTCAGCTGTTATTTTATGCAAATTTATCAATGATTCCCATAATGAAGATAAACAATACCGCGCATGGCAGTATATAACTGATATAAAATCTTGTCCACTGCGGGAAATGAAACCCTTTGCCGGTATTCGCTTCTTCAATGAAGTGCTGCCAGCCCCAGCCGCGTTTTGTCGTACAGAACAAGATAATCAAGACGGCACCTAAAGGCATGATGACATTGCTGACGAGGAAATCTTCCAAATCAAGGATTGCCGAACCAGCCCCGAATGGCTGAATGCCGCTCAATATTGAAAAGCCTAACGCGCATGGAATGGACAAGAGGGTAATCAGTACAAAATTAACGATACAGGCGCGCTTTCTTGTCCAATGAAATAAGTCCATACTGAAAGCCATGATATTTTCAAATACAGCTACAATCGTTGTGATTGCCGCAAAGTTCATAAAGATAAAAAATAAACTGCCCCATAGGGTACCAAATGGCATTGCATTAAAAATATTAGGCAAGGTTACAAAAACCAGACCCGGCCCCTGATCTGCCGGTACACCGTAGGCAAAACAAGCAGGGAAAATAATTAAACCTGCGGTAATTGCTACAAAGGTATCCAGCAGCATGACATTTAATGCTTCCCCGCCTAAGGTACGTTTTTTATCAAGATAGCTGCCAAAAATCATCATGCCGCCCATTCCCGCGCTTAAGGTAAAACACGCCTGTCCCATAGCTGCATAGATTGCATTGTAAATACCGGCTTCCCGCAGCTTATCAAAATCAGGAATCAAGTAAAACTTAAGCCCTTCTAATGCATTAGGCAAGGTCACTGAACGCACAACTAAAAGCAGCATTACAGCTAAAAGACAGGTCATCATGATTTTCGTAATTCTTTCTACGCCATTCTGTAAGCCTAATGAACAAATTACGATACCAATTAAAATAATCGCTGCCATAAATAAGACACTTTGAATTGGGTCCTGCTGAAGCGCTGAGAATGTATCTGCCACACCCGCCTGATCCAAGCCTGCAAATGAACCGCTGACCATTTTAAGAAAATATGCCAGCATCCATCCGGAGATAGTCGTATAAAACATGACTAATAAATAGTTCCCCGCCATTGCCGCATAGCTGAACAAATGCCATTTCTGACCTTTTTTCTCTAATACATCAAAAGCTCTCGCGATACTGCGCTGCGACCTGCGGCCGATTGAATATTCCATTACCACAACCGGAATACCTAATACAACTAAGAAGAACAGATAAATCAGCACAAAAGCGCCGCCACCATATCTGCCTGTTATGTAAGGAAACCGCCAAATGTTTCCTAAGCCGATTGCACATCCCGCTGAAAGGAAGATAAAGCCTAAACGGGAGGACAATTTTTCTCTTGTATGTTCCATAAAATCCTCTTTCTAATTCGTGTAATATATAGATTGTACCCAATCTTTAAAGCCTTGTCAAAAAGATTGGCCATAAAAAGGCATAAACACAAAAGTAAGTATTTTCATATTGATTGAATCTCTTACCTTTAGCGTTATAATAAATATATTAAGAAAGGAATGATCAAAATGAAAAAAACAGCAGCTATAACTAATAATCAGACTTGGAGGGATATCACACTTTGACCCTCACTAAATAGAGGAGAAACAATGACAAAAATTATACTTAGACCTTTAATATTATCAGACTTAGAAAGTTATTATGACCTTAATAAACCATCACGTAAATTTCATGAATTTAATGGGCCTTACTTTGAACACGAAACTGAAGAAGAGCTTCTGCAAAGAATTGAAGTATTAAGAAATGACCTGACAGCCGGCACCTATAAAAGCCATAATTTAATGATTGCCAATGCGGATACTAATGAACTAATTGGACAAGTTACTTGGCACTGGAAGTCAAAAGAAACCAATTGGATGGAAATTGGCATCGTTATTTTCAATGAAGATTACTGGCATAAAGGAATTGGATTTACAGCCCTTAAAATGTGGATAGACAGACTATTTGCTGAGCATGATGAAATTGTAAGAATCGGTCTTACAACTTGGTCGGGCAATAAAGCGATGGTAAAACTCGCGGAAAAGCTGGGACTAAAGCTTGAGGCAAGATACAGAAAAGCACGTATTGTCGCTGGGACCTATTATGATTCAGTGAGCTATGGTATCTTAAGGGAAGAATGGGAAGCAATGAATCAATAGCATTGCTGCTTCACTTTTTAATACCGCTTTGCTGATTTCATATCAGCGGGGCGGTATTTTTTTGCCAGTCAAATCAGTGATTTCATCAATTATTGATTAGATGAGCGCTAATACTTATCATCTGTGTTAAAATGATAGCTGTGAAAGGCGGGAACGTTATGAAAAAAACATTATTTATCGGTTCAACGGTACTGGATATGGTTGTTGAACTTCCCCATCTGCCAAGCTTAAAAGAAGATATTAACACATCTGCAATGAATGCTGCCTTAGGCGGCTGTTCCTATAATGCTTCAAGCATTGCCCATCATTTATCTTTACCATATATTCATTGTTCACCATGTGGTGAAGGCTTTTTTGCGGACTGCATAAAACAGCTGCTGGCTGCGCAAAACCGCCGGCCCTTTGTGTGCATCCCAAGCTTAGATAATGGCTGCTGCCTCTGTTTAGTTGATGAACATGGAGAACGCACATTTATTTCCCATCATGGTGCTGAATATCTCTTTGACATTGAATGGCTGAAAGATCTGCATGAGGATTGGGATATGATCTATGTCTGCGGACTTGAAATCGAGGAAAAAACCGGGGAAGCATTAATTCAATATCTGAATGAATCAGCACATGCTGAAATTATCTTTGCCCCTGGTGCCCGCATTGACAAGATTCAGCCCGAACGGCTGCAGGCGATGTTTCAGCTGCGGCCAATCCTGCATCTCAACGATGACGAGGCGCTTGCCTATACCAGCTCAAAAACCGTAAATGAAGCCGCGGATAAGCTGTATCAGCTTACGCATAATACCGTTATTATTACTTGCGGAAGTGATGGCGCCTATTTGAAAAATAATGATGAGGAAAAACTGATTGCAGGATTTAAAGCTGATGTCATCGATACGATTGGTGCCGGTGATTCACATATCGGAGCATGGATCTGCGCTAAAAAGCTAGGAATGAATGATTCAGAAGCTATTCGTTTTGCTAATTATGTGGCGGCTGAAACAGTCAGCACCAAAGGCCCTGCCCTTTCTGAGCAGAGCTATGCTAAAATTAAAGCCTATTTACAAGAAATGTAATTTATATTAAATGAATTTGTCATAAATTTTTCAGAATTATAGTGTACACTTACAGACATAACAGGCAGGTGACACTATGAAAAATTTATTAATCAATCTATATGAATTAGCAGCCGCGATGCTTCCCTTTTTCATCGTCTATGCACTCCTCAGCAAAAAGCCTAAAAAGCTTGAGCATTTTATCATGGCTTTCATTTTCGCGTGCTATATTTTTGCTGTCTACCATCTTACAAATACCGGCACACTTTATGATTTATTAGTTTATAAAATGTCCCATACCGCTGATATTATCAATTTTGAACCCTTCTCGATGACTATTGATTGGGTTGGCTATCTGCAGAATATACTCTTGTTTATCCCCTTTGGCATGCTGCTGCCGCTGTTTTTTAAGCGCCCTAATTTCTTGCTTTGTACCCTATCCGGTACTTTGTTTTCATTAATGATTGAGTGCAGTCAATTGTTAAATAAACGCAGTAGTGATGTGGATGATTTGATTATGAATACATTAGGTGCTCTGATTGGTTATCTGCTTTACAAGCTGATCCTTGAAAGACTGCTTAAGGGCAAGCTGCAGAATCTTTCCAGACTAGAACCTTTATTCTACATACTGGCGATGTTTGCCGGCAGATTCTTTCTCTATAATGAATTAGGTTTAGCAAAAATCCTTTATGGATTTTAATCGGCAAAAGGCTAAAATATGAAAAAGCTGATAATTATTATATGCTGCATTACTGCTTTATGCGGCTGTCAGAAATCAAAAACTGTTGTTACTCAAATCCAAAGCAGGCAGGATCCTTTCATTGAGACTTATTATTCAGCCCAAAATGATTCAGCATTTAAAATGCTTAAGAAAGCAATCTTTAAAGAGCTGCTTAACGGCTGGACAGAAGATACGGTTAAAAACCCCATTTGGATCTATGGAGACTTCACAAAATATACGATATTAAATAGTGATTTAAGCGTTAACGAAGAATTTGATAATTATTATATGTGTACCTATATTGCTGATGATGACCAATTTGGTTATGTCATACTAGCCAAAGAAGCGGACAGTCTTGCCAAGATTGAAGCGGTACAAACCGCTTACCGTTATGATTATCAGGCTAACATTGAGTTCATTCATGAAGCACTGGCTGCCTCTGAAATTGATTCAGCAAGTGCCAAGGCTGAACGAGTGAGCATTATTAATGACAATGAAAATAAGGAAGCTTTGAAAATTACCGATGCATACGGACATTGCCTGCTGATCTATTTTGAAGCAGAAGGCCCAATTCTATACAAAAGCAGCAAGCCCCTCTAAGGCTTGCCGTTTTTATTTTAATAGATCTTCAATACAGTCAGCCAGTCCATGATAACAATGAACTGCCTTGCGCTTTACCTCATCCGGTGCCCCTTCAACGCTAAAGCCTTGAAATGCTTCAATCATTTCAATATCATTATGACCATCACCGATAACATAAACCTCATGACTGCCAAACAGCTTCATCAGCTCAATGATACCGGTGCGCTTGCTGACACCTGCAGCTGAAACATCAATCGTTCCGGCATTGTAATGAAAAGCCATCCGTCCTTTAAAACGTTCACTCAGCTCCTTATACAATATACCGGTTTTTGATTTCGTTTCATCACGCAGATAGAAGGAATTAATCTGCTTTCTGCTGATGATTTGCTGCGGATCAATTGGCTGAATACCAATCAGCGTTGATTCACCCTCGTCTTCCGGAGACTGAAGATTGCCGAAATCATCACCGTCACTGATGCCAAACATGACCGTTGGTTTGCTTTTCAATAGTTCAATCAGCTCCATTGCGGCATCAAAATCAATATCATGACGCCAGATGATTGAAAAATCAGCGTCGGTAATTACCCCGCCGTTCGTGCCGATCATAAAATCACAAGGCACATGATAATGAGCCAGTTCATTCCTAAGCATGCCGACACTGCGGCCTGTCACGATTCCAAAGCGATGCTGCTGTTCACGAAATAACTTGATCGCATCTAAATCACAAGCATCAACCTTTAAATTACGGCGCAGTGTGCCATCCCAATCAGAAGCTAACAGTTTCATTTTGCGCTCATGACATCAAGAAATGCCTGATTAAAGATATGGGTATCAATTTCATGATCATAGACCTTACGTCCTTCACTGTATGTCTGTAAAGCCTGATAATCATCACTGATAATTACAAAATCAGCATCCTTGCCTACACGCAGTGAACCCTTTGTATCACCGACACCGTATACCCGGCATGGATTCAGTGATGCCATTTTGCTGACTGTTTCCAGCGGCAGCTCTAATTCCTCTACAAGATTGCGGATGCCGAATAATACCGGCTTTGTTGAACCGCATAAGCGCCCGGTATCTGTCAGACAATAGCCCTTTTCATCAATGTTAACTGCCAGATCTTTATCGATCATATATCTACCAATCGGCGCGCCGGCCATCGGCACATTATCAGAAATCATCATAAATTTATCATACGGCTTGCATTTAAACATAATCTGCAGCATTTCCTTAGATACATGAAGCAGATCACAGATAATCTCATTATTTACATAAGGATCAAGCAGACAAGCGCCCAAACCGCCCATCCGACGGTGATGAATGCCGCTCATTACATTTGCGGTATGTGTTGTCACGGTAATTCCCTTGCGGAACGCGGCAATCGCTTCATCATAGCCGCAGTTGCTGTGGGTAAATGCTACCTGGATACCGCGTTCAGTCAAAAACTCAATTGCCTTATCCGCGTTTTCAAGCTCAGGTGCTAAGCCTACCAGCTTTAAGGTTCCCTCAGCCGCATCAATCATCGCCTGAAGATGATCTAAACTGATATCTGGATGACCGGTATCAATCGCCTTTTCACCGACACGATTCAGATAAGGGCCTTCTGAATGAATACCGATGATCTTCGCACCGTCATTTTCTTCTTTTGAAACCTTCGCAATAACAGGGAATAACTCAAATTCAGCTGTCGGCAGAATCGCCGTAACGCCTTGTGAAGCTAAGCCTTTTAAATAGCCGCGCACATTAGCCTCATCATCACTGACCGCACTCATCATCGCATAACCCATCGTGCCATGATTGTGCGTATCAAAAATACCCGGGATGATTCGATATTGTGAAGCATCTACATCCACCGGACCGATCTCACGCTGGGTAATCCGCTTGATTTTCTTACCTTCAATTTCAAGATAACCGTCAACAATACCATCTTCAGTCACAATTCTTTTACATTTGATAATCATTTTAGTTCTCCTTTAAATCATCATAAGTAATTAATTCAATCTGATTCATTTCAATAAACTTCTTCACATCCGGCGAGGTCGCAGCTGCCAGATCTTTCAATCGTATTATCGTATAGGAAGAATACTTAAACAGCTCTTCTTCCGCAAAACCAGCATGACAGACAAACACATTCAGCTCATGATCCAAAACCTGCGGGAGTACAGACATCAGATTTGCTTCTACATTTGTTGCCAGCTGCTGTTCAATCGGAAAGGGTTTAGGTGTCCACTCACAAGGCAGCATATAAAGTTCCTTTTCCTTCCAGACATTGAAGGATACTGGAATCTCATACTTTTCACTCATCGCTTGGATTGCTTTGACAATATTATTTGTAATCAAAGAATGCCCATGGAGATAGCCCGGCTTGCGGCCAACCAATTCAATAAAACGCTTCAGCTGATTCTCAATCTCCAACACCGTTTCATCATACGGATAGGGATCAGTCTCAAAATCAGCCCGCATTGTATCGCTTAATGATTTCATCTTCTTCATCCGTTCACCAGACGGTATAAAATCACCCTTCGCGTCAACTAAGGAAGGAACCAACGCCGGATCGCTGACTGGCTTGCCGGCTACCAAATTGAAATCGATGCCGAGACAGACATTCTTTACATCCTTAATCAGCTTTGCGGAATATTCACTGGCCGGCATGTTCACAAACAATCCGGTATTTCGGATTACCCCTTCACGAATCCCCTTGAGGATACCGCAGGCCGTTGATTCACATAGGCCGAAATCATCAGCCTGAAATAATAATTTCATTTTCCTCACCTCACTTTAAATAGCAAAGAGCTGGGAATTTTTATCCACAGCTCAATTTTTATATCCTAGAAAATACCGATAAATGCACCAATCATACCAAATGCAAGAATGCCCAGAATCAGCTGTGTAGGACGCGCACCCTTTTTGATTAATGTAACTAAGCCAAACAATAAGATTACACCTAATAAACCAGGGAAGATTGATTGGAATACATCATTGACAACCAGTGAAGTTTCACCGATATTCAATGTCAGATTCAGCGGTACATTCACCATTGAAGCCGTCATTGCGCCAACCATTGTAAGACCTAATACAGAAGCTGATTTAGATAAAGCACCCATTAAGCCAGAGGAGAAAACCATATCGATGAAGGATGTACCAAATACATAGCCCCAGTTAACAAAGAAATATTTAACGACTGATTGTGAAACACCATAAATCAGAATGAAAATCAAAGTACCGAGGATACTTCCCTCTGAACAAAGACCGATAGCGATACCAGCCGCAATAATACGCAGACAGTTAAAGAATAAGCTGTCAAACATACCGGCTGTTGGTCCCATCAAGGCAGCCTTGATACTTTCGATTGTCTGACCATCAATTGAATTCTTTTCTTTATGCTCTTTCTCCATCGCATAGCTTAAGCCTGCGATAAATGAGAAAGGAACCGCATGTGTATTGAAGAAGTTCTGATGACGGATGTAAGCTTCTTTTTTACCCTCAGGATCATCTTTATAGATTGATTCAATGGCTGGTGCCATGGTACATGTGAAACCATTAGCCTCCATCTTAGCCATATTAAAGGTTGAAAATACAAGATGAGAACGGAAGAACATCGATTTTAATACTTTCTTTTCATCTTGAGATAATTGTTTCTTTTCCATTAGAAGAAGTCCTCCTCATCATTACTTACTGTGTTTGGATTCGCCGCCAAACTATTTTTCAAATCAATAACTCGTTTTTCACTGAAGAACATCGTAATAGCGATAACACCGCCGATAATAGCGATTGGCAATGTTCCCATACCAAGATAAGCAACTAATACATAACCAAAGAAGAAGAAACAGCCAACCTCTTTGTTCCAGATCATTGATGTTAAGATAGCAAATCCAACCGCCAGCATCATACTTGTAGAAGCACCTAAGCCAGTCATAACCCATGCCGGAAGTGATACAAGGAATGATTGAAGACCTTCAACACCATATGCTACCGCAAAGAATAAGATAACAGTATTGATTAATGGGGTAATCATATTCACCGCCATTGTCTGTATCATAAATTTCTTAGGATTGCATTCTGCGGCAAGCTTTTCCCAATAAGCGGCTAATGAAGCCCATAAAGGTGTAAACATATTGGCAATTGAAGCCATAACGGTACCGATTGGCAATGCGATAGCAAGACCGGCTTCAGCCGTAGAACCTGTTAAAATAGTATAAGCAACCGCAATAATACTTGCTGTTGTAGCATCGGCAGGAATTGAACCGCCGATTGCGGAAATACCCATGAAGATTGATTCAAGCGCGGCTCCCATAACAATACCGGTATGGAAATCACCTAAAACAAGACCGGCAAGCGGGGCAACAACGATTGGACGGTTAATACATTGCCATGAGAGAATGTATGGGTCCAAGAGTGAGACAATATAATAGACTAGGCATATTTGCAATGCTGATGAGACCATGATAGTTCCTCCTTATAGTTCATTAAATCCCTAAAACTTTATTCAGCTTTTCAGGAATATCTTCTGGTGTTGTCTGATAGACTGTTTCAATTCCCATATCCAGAATCTGTTTGAAAAGCTCAACCTCTGACGGATACGCATATAAATTACTTCCATAAGTCTTGCGCTGTTCATCACCCTGCTTCGGCGCGATTCTTCCATAATTGCCGACATTGATCAACGGAATATCTTTCACATTCTTAACCATTGCCAGCAGATCCTCCGGTGAAGCCACAATCAATAAAATTGAGTGATTGGCTGCTTTCGGATCAGAAAGTAATTTTATAGCATCAGCAACCGACTTAATCGCAACCTTAGCGGTAGGCGGCGCTGCCATCATCAATGACTTCTGCACGATAGGATTTGATGCGGCGGCATCATTAGCGACAATAATACGATCCACACCGGTATGTCTTGACCATTTAATCGCTACCTGTCCATGAATCATACGCTCATCTAAACGAATTAGTTTAATCATTTCATTTCCTCCTTTTAAAAGAAATCTTCTTCCGTAGTTTCTACACTGTCATCCTTGACAACCCGAAGCATTTCCCGTGATCTTTCCACAATTTCTTCAAGCTGTTCATCGCTGACACTTTCCTGAATAGAAAGCTCAAGGACACAAGCCAGATTTACACCCGCCACTAAACGGGTATTGGGTTTATGCAGATAAGTAAACATTACTTGATTAACACTGCCCCCATACATATCCGATAATAAAATAACTTCATCATTCTCACTCACTGATGCATAGAACGCGTCCAGTTTTTCCTGAACCGAACATTCATCAACATAAGCATCAAACACACTCACCTGATCACTGTTTCCTAACAGGATATCCAATGAGGTTTTCATACCGCTGGCCAGATGACCATGCGATGATAAGAATAGCTTCAGCACAGCGCCCGCTCCTTTCGTTTTCCATTTGCTGAGTAAAGAATACCATTGACTTATAAAAATGTTAACGTTTACATTTTGCTGAACATTAGTGAAACTGCCTCCCTTTTCACTCTCATTAGTGCAAAAGAAAAGCCTCATATCACAATGAGGCACGGTTTATAGATCAATTTTATTCAAAAAATAACTCTTTATATCATTCAAGCACTATTTTCGGTTTATTAATTAGATAAGAATTTATTCGTAACAGCTTCAATGAAACAGCTGCGGTAAGCATCATCAACACTTTCAAAAGCCATCTGAATGTATCTCACACGATAATATAAATAGAAAAGAATTTTATTCACCAGCTTTAAATCAGTAATCTTAATATCATGCTTGAGACTTACCACAATAATATATTTAACTTCATAGGGTTTATCCCAAATCATTTTAGTAGCCGGCTGATAAATTTCAATAAATTCCTTTTGCGTATGCTTATATTGGCAGAAAATCATTGCCACCTGCGAAGACTTATTATAATAGCTGAGATTTTGACCGCAGCTGAATAAGGAATCAAACATTTCCTCCGCCTTGCCATTTACCGCATGCTTATAGCACATCAGCTTCATAAAAGTTACATAAACATCGCAGTCAAATTTAGGATAAGTAGAGGTTATATTACTCATATGTTTAACAACATCCGTAGAATACCCCTTAATAAATACCTCATTAAATAAATTCATTGTTTCATCCTCGATTCCCAGACCAGTAAATGTGACAAAAGGAATCGGGTAATAATTATAGGTTGAAGGTGTTTCAATTAAAGCGCAGTCATAATCGCTGAAATTGATCCGCCGCATTTCATATTGATTGTAGATATGCAGGGTATCAATCATATTGCCGCAGGATTTGCGCAGCATATCCGCTCGGGCATGCGCGACAGCCCGGCCAGCCTGTGAGATCACCGCCAGACGGCGTTTCGTATACTGATAATTAATCCGTTTCAGCATATAATCAATTAATAACGATATGGGTGTAAACACACTGGCATCAATTTCATCATTCAGAATTTCCTGGGAAATAGTAAGCATGACACGCGCCATCTGCATTGCCAGCGGTGATTTATCCGCCTCCGCTAGCTCATCACAATATGTAACCAGACGCATTTTCTTATTCGAATCATAATAAGAGCGCAGATAAATCGGCATCAGCAATGATTCAAAACTCGTGCGGAACACATCAAATAATTCCAATTCAAATAAATTGCCGCCCAATTCATTTTTCATGCATGCAATCAATTTATCCAGGTAATCACTTGTCTGTGAGATATGATCAACAGGAATAGTCGCCAGATCATCCTTATTGGACAGATCAATATCCCGATAACACATCAGCATCTTCGCAAATTGTAATTTTTCATCCTCATTATAATTGACGATATATTCAGTATTAAACACTTGTTCCGCAATCTTATATTCATATAAAGTTTTAATATGTGCAGCTGTCTTGGAATCAATTTTAACACCATGCCCGCTTATTAACCGATTCTGCATCAGGCAAAGATATGTAGCCATTTTCTTAGTATTGACATCCAGCACAGACATACAGCTCTCTCTGAGTATTTTCAATAAGGCATGACGAAGATCAGCATAATACTGATGGTCATCATAGAACATATGTTCAAATTCCTTCACATCATACTGTAATGAAATATCATGATACTGACTGCAGAATACCTCAACCATCAAATAACGGATATTTTCTTCACTGCCCTTAGGACTTAATCCCTTCCCAGGTGTTGAAACCAACTCAACATCATAACTGGCAAAGAAAGACGTAACCCAGGCAAGATCATTTTTAATAGCGGACTTTGTAAGGAAAAGCTGATCCGCTAAATCATCGACCAGCGTATATTCATGATAAAGCAGATTCTGCGCCATCATGATTCTTCTGGCTATTTTTTCCATATCCTCATTTCGGAAGAAGCCATATTCCTTTAACACCATTTCTTTAAACGCTAAATATTTAGCTGTATCGATGGGCTCAAGATAATAACCCTTGGAACGTGTAGATATGATATGAGCGATTTCCTCTTTCGATAATTCATCATTTAATTCCGCAATATCTGATTTAACCGTTCTTGCTGATGACAGGGAAAAATCTGCCAGATCATCAGAAGTCACTACACCATCATGATTCATGATTGCAAATAATATGGATAAATGGCGGCCTTTTGTGATTTTCATATTTAACCCTCTTTCACCCTTTATCTTATCATAGATTAACGTAAAAAGCTGATTATAAATTTTTACCAATCAAAAATCACTGCGAACGTGTTTATGCGTATTTCTTCATCCAGCCGCTCTTGAAGTAATGCACGGTACATAAAACCATCGCCAAAATCCAAGTTAATGTATAGCCCCAGAATACTACCGCTATATTCTGAAAATGCGGCATCGCAAAGAAAATCCAAATTTGACGGGCTACACAATAGCTGAAGGTAAGAATCAGCATCGGTGTAATCGCATCGCCGGCACCGCGCAGGGCTCCGCATAAGATATTGGAAACTGCGAGAAAGATATAACCAGGTACTAAGATGCTCATCATATAATGCCCGTAATACAAAACCTGTGATTCACTTGAAAAGATTGAAAGCAGACGGTCAGCCTGTGTAAAAATACCCAAAGAAAGAAGAATCGTAGCACATAGTGTCATGCTCATACAAATACGAATCCCCTTTTTAACCCGCTCATATTCCCTAGCTCCCATGTTTTGACCGACAAAGGTTGTAATTGCCAGGTTGAAGCTTTGTATCGGCAGATTGGCAAAGGCATCAATCTTGTTATAGCTGGAACAGCCAGCCATCGCAAATGAACCAAATGAATTGATCTGCGACTGCACAAGCAGGTTAGAAAAGGAAATAATTGACTGCTGAAAACCAGACGGCAGCCCGATTTTCACAACTCTCAGCAGGACATGTTTTTCAAAACGAATTTCTTTCAGTTTAATTCGATAATCATCTTTTACGGTAATTAAATGAAACAAACCTAGCAGGCAGGAAGCACTCTGAGCAATTAAGGTTGCCCACGCGACGCCGGCTACCCCCATTTTAAAATAAATAACAAAGACTAAATCAAGCACAATGTTGATGCCGCAACTGACGAACAAATAAATCAACGGCCGCCGTGAGTCACCGATTGCCCGCTGGATACCGGCGCACATATTGTAAAGCATGACCGGTACGATTCCTAAAAAGTATATCCGCAGATAAAGAATTGAACTATCCAGCACATCTGCCGGCGTACCGGTCGCTGAGAGCATCCACGGTGACAGCAAATAACCGATTGCCATTAAAATCAAGCCGCTGCAGAAAGCCAGCGCTATTGATGTATGCACTGAATCATGCAGTCCTTCTTTATTCTTAGCACCGTAGTATTGAGAGACAATAACACCGGCCCCCGTTGACAGTCCCATAAAAAAACCAACCAGTAAATTAATGATTGGATTGCTTGCGCCAACGGCAGCCAAAGCCTGCGGCCCCACATAGTTACCGACCACTACTGAATCTACCGTATTATAAAGCTGCTGAAAAAGATTACCAATCAGCAGCGGGATTGTAAATATTAAAAGCTGTTTCCGAATGACACCCTCGCTCATCATTCCGCTATTTTTTCGTTCCATGCTGCACATCACCCCTGAATAATTTATTAGTATACTCTTATCATCGGGATTTTTAAAGTCTAATTTTTACACTTATGCATAAAGCAAAAGAAAAGCCATATCTTTCGATATGACTTATTCGTTATTTAATGATTGCAGGCAGCCAGTGAGCATCTGGTTCAAGCTCAAGCAGCTTCGCAACTGTTGAAGCTACATTGGCAAGACCAAAGTCACCCTCAGCAATTTCAACATCCTTATTATAAATAATAAATGGAACCTTATTTAATGTATGAGAAGTCTTAGCCTTCGGCTTGTCGCCTTCCTTCTTAGGTTTTTCATACATTTCATCAGCGTTGCCATGGTCAGCTGTTACGATCAGAATACCGTTAACCTTCTTCACAGCCTTCATGATTCTTTCAAGACATAAGTCTACCGCTTCAACACCGATAATTGTAGCTTCATAATTACCTGTATGACCAACCATATCACCATTAGGGAAGTTCGTTCTCAGGAAATCATATTTGCCTGATTCAATCGCTTCAACTAAAGTATCCGTAATTTCCGCAGACTTCATCCAAGGACGCTGTTCAAATGGTACAACATCAGATTTGATTTCTACCCAGTCTTCAAGTTCTTCTGAGAATTTCTGAGAGTTGTTGCCGTTCCAGAAATACGTTACATGACCATATTTCTGTGTTTCTGAAATCGCGTAAGAACGAATGTTGTTCTTTACAAGATATTCAGATAATGTATGTTTGATCTTTGGCGGATAAACTAAGAAATTATTAGGAATCTTTAAATCACCGTCATATTGCAGCATACCGGCATACATTACATCCGGTTTGCGGACACGGTCAAATTCGGTGAATACTTCGCTGTCAAAGGCCAGTGAGATTTCCTGAGCGCGGTCGCCGCGGAAGTTAAATAATACAACGCTGTCACCGTCTTCGATAGTGCCGACTGGTTTGCCGTCCTTCGCGATAACAAAAGCAGGCAGATCCTGATCGATCACACCAGTTTCACTGCGGTAAGTCTCTACGGCTTCTTTAGCGCTGGCAAATTGTCTGCCTTCACCTAATACATGCGTATGCCAGCCAGCTTCAACCATTGGCCAGTTTGCTTGATAACGGTCCATCGTAATCTTCATACGGCCGCCGCCTGATGCGATGCAGGCATGGAAATGATCATCATTGACAGTGTTAAAGAATGCTTCAATCTGATCTAAATAAATCAATGCGCTGGTTTCCGGTACATCACGTCCGTCTAATAACGCGTGAACACGAACTTCTTTGATACCATCAGCCTTCGCCTGTTCAATTAATGCCATTAAATGATTAATATGTGAGTGAACATTACCATCAGATAATAAACCGATGAAATGCATCTTGCCATGATCTTTACATTTATCAACCAATGCCTTCCATGTATCTGTTTTAAAGATATCCTTGGATTCAATGGATTCATTTACTAATTTTGCGCCTTGGCTGTAAATTTGTCCGCAGCCTAATGCGTTATGACCAACCTCTGAATTTCCCATATCGCCATCGCTTGGCAAGCCAACTGCTAAGCCATGGGCTTTAATTGCTGTATTTGGAGATGTTGCCTTTAATTCATGAAGTGTAGGCGTATATGCGTTATTAACCGCATTGCCATAATCTTTATCGCTAATACCGACACCATCCATTACTACTAATACTACCGGTCTTTTACTCATTTGAGTTTCCTCCTTCTTTACCTAATAAATATACCATTTTTTCAGATAAATGGCATTATAAACTATCTAAATTCGTGAATTAATTTGCATAATCGGCACTCAGTAAGCTGATTCGCGCATATACTGCAATAGCGGCGAATATAATATCGTCAGAAGGAGTGTGAATTTATGTGTGGTATTGCAGGTGTCTTGGACAGCCGGCATGATATTACGAATCAAAAGCCGATTTTCCGTGAAATGATGAATACATTAAAGAACCGCGGACCTAATGATGAGGGTGTATATACAAATCGGCATGTGGCGCTGATTCATACACGGCTGGCTGTTGTCGATCCAGAAAATGGCCAGCAGCCAATGTTTTTTACGGAAGATAAAAAGCGTTACGTCATCGTTTATAACGGAGAATTATACAATACAAATCAGGTACGCAAGGAATTGATTGAGCTTGGTTATGAATTTAAGTCACACAGTGATACAGAGGTGGTTCTAAGAGCCTATGTCGCATGGAAAGAGAAATGTGTAGACCATTTTAACGGCATCTTTGCTTTCGCGGTATGGGATGACGCGCAGGAGCGTTTATTCTTGGCCCGTGATCGGGTGGGTGTAAAACCGCTGTTTTATGCTGTTGTGCAAGATACATTCCTATTTGGCTCTGAAATCAAGGCATTGCTGGCTCATCCGCTGCTTGATGCTGAAATTGATGCGCACAGTATTGCCGAAATTATGCTGATTGGGCCGGGAAGAACACCGGGTTATGGTGTATTTAAGCATGTAGAAGAGCTTAAACCCGGTGAGTATGCTTATGTAAAGGGCTGTGAAATCGATAAGCATCGTTATTTTACCCTAAAGGATAAGCCGCATACGGACAATGAAGCACAGACAATCAGAAAAGTCCGTGAGCTGGTAGTGGATGCCATCCAGCGTCAGCTAGTGTCAGACGTACCCATTGGTACCTTCCTGTCCGGCGGTCTTGATTCAAGTCTGATTTCCTCAGTCGCATCCCGTTATATGAAAGAGCGCGGCAAAAGGTTAAAGACCTTCTCTGTTGATTATGTAGATAACGCTAAATATTTTAAAGCCAGTCATTTTCAGCCGAACAGTGATGCTGATTTCATTGGCAAGATGGTCAAATATCTGGACAGCGATCACACCACGATCACCCTTGGCACCGACGATTTGATTGAGAGCCTGTTCTCAGCTGTTGATGCTAGAGATCTGCCGGGTATGGCCGATGTTGATGGTTCACTGCTGCTTTTTGCGAAAGAAATCAAAAAGCAAGTAACGGTAGCCTTATCCGGTGAATGCGCGGATGAAATCTTTGGTGGTTATCCATGGTATCGAGACAAGGATATCCGTGAAGCTGACGGCTTCCCATGGTCACAGAGTACCTTATACCGTGCTTCCTTTATGCAGGATAAATGGCTGAAGGGCTTAACTGCCAATGATTATGTGCATTCGCGTTATCAGCAGACATGTGATGAGACAGATAAATTACCTGGTACTTCCCCTTTAGAAGCCCGCATGAAAGAAATGATGAATCTGAATGTTAATTGGTTCATGCAGACGCTGCTTGACCGCAAAGACCGCATGAGCATGGCAAACGGCCTAGAGGTCAGGGTACCTTTCTGTGATACACGTATTCTTGAATATCTCTACACAGTGCCATGGTCACTAAAAGATTATGAAGGCCGGGAAAAAGGACTGCTGAGGGTTGCGATGAAGGATTATCTGCCTGATGAAATTCTATGGCGTAAAAAGAGTCCTTATCCTAAAACTCATCATCCCGCTTATTTACAAAAACTGCGGGAAATGCTCGATGACTTATTAAATGATTGCAATGCCCCGCTGTGGCAGATTGTTAAACCGGAAGCGGCAAGAAAGCTGTTAACCGATGAAACCGCTCAGCCATGGTATGGTCAGCTGATGACGACACCACAGACAATTGCTTATTTCCTCCAAATCAATTACTGGCTTAAAAAGTATCATATTAAAATTAGTGAGTGATTTCACTTGCACTGACTGTCACCTTTAAGTAAACTTAAGGTGAGGTGATTTCATGTTTAGAAAAATACTATTGAGCCTGTCACTGCTTAGTTGTTTTATGCTTCCAGTGCATGCTGAAGAAGCCCTGCGGGAAGATGAAACGGCATTGATTGAACGCTATGAAACATCAGTCTTTAAGCTAGGCAGCTGTGATGCCACGGAATATCCGAAAATGCCGAAGAGCTTCATTGAAGCCGCCCGGCAGGTAATTATTGAAAATGATTTTTCTGAAGAAGAAATCCAAATACTGAATCAGGGCTTTGATCAAATCCTGGAGATACTGGATACTTTTGTGAAAGCAAATGTTGTCATCACCGCAGATGAATTTAACACAGGACTGCGCGGCGAAGCCGATGATCGCTTTTATGACTTTACTGCCCTGCGATCTGATCTGCAGAAAGCCGCTTATCAGGCATATAATGACGCAGGTTATAAGGTGCTTGGCCTTGATGGCATTAAACCGCTGTTAGAAAAAGACGCGTCACTGAAAAAGACAGTTGAAAACGATCCGCTTGAATTGGATGTTAAAGCTCAGTCAGCGAATGCGGGAATGAGTCTCTATGATACGATCAAGCTTATTGTTGAAGCGGCTTCGGCAGTAATTCTGCTGCTGGGAATTTATGGCTTCATCAAAAGTAAACGTAAATAAAAGAAGGAAGGTTTCATCATTATGCACATTGCATTATGATTGAATCCCTTCCTTTTTATTATTATAGCTGATTCGCAAAACGGGTGATGGCTGCCAAACCATCCTTTAATACCTGTTCCTCACAGGCATAACCGATACGGAAGCTATGCGGCTGTTCAAAGCAGTCACCCGGTGTTACAAAGGCACCGGTTTTGGCATACATCTGTTTACAGAAAGTATAGGAATAAAGATCAAAATCATAATAAATCAGTGATGTTGTGCCAGCCTTAGGTTTTACATAAGAAAAATGCGGATTTTCAGCAATCCATTGATCAAGGATTGCCAAATTGTTTTGAATCAGCTGAATATTGCGTTCCAACAGCTTATCGGCATGCTTTAATGCGGCTGCCGCAATCATTTCATCCAGCATCCCGCAGCTGATCATATTATAATCACGATGTGATAAACATGCCTCAATTACCGCCTTATCCTTTGAAGCAACCCAGCCAAGACGGACACCGGCCAATGAGAAAATCTTCGACATACTGCTTACACTGATTCCCTTTTCATATAAATCTACAATGCTTTCGGTATAGCTGCCATCCTGATTCAGACCGCGGTAAACCTCATCACAGAGGATATAGGCGTCAACTGAACGGGCAATCGCTACAATCTCCTTTAAAATATCTAAAGGAATCAGCGCACCGGTAGGATTGTTTGGATTATTCAGACAAATCATTTTAGTTTTTTCATTCACCAATTGACGCAGCTCTTCCACATCTGGCAGATAATCATTTTCTTTCTTTAAATGTAAAAGCTGCACATCCGCATGAAAAGCCTCTGGGATTGAATAGAGCTGCTGATACGTCGGCAATACAGAAATAACCCGGTCCCCTGGCTCAATCAGCGAATAAAAGACTAAATGATTCGCGCCCGCCGCACCATGTGTTGACAGTACATTTTCAGGCTGGATATTACGATATCTGCCGCAGATTCCCGCTTTAAAAGGCGCCGCACCCTGAATCGCGCCATAGGTAAGCCGCTGTGAAGCCAGATCATCTAAAAAAGTATTGCGATCGATGCCAGTCAGCGCTAATAATTCATCAAGCGAAATTGAATCAACACATGTTTCCGCAATATTATAAACCGCGTCATCCTCATATTCATTCATCCATTCCTCTACTTTAAATGGTTTAATTTTCATATATTTCCACCTCGCAACATTATCATAAACAATTGAAAGGAATTCCTCAATGGTCAAAATAAAAAATTAATCAACATTTTTTGGTTAAAATACAAAACTAATCTTTAGTATTTTCATTCATTAACACAAACCACATCAGCTGGGATTCAAAATACTCAGGTTCATGATCAGCTGTAAGTGCTTCTTTGATCCGCCCCAGACGATAACGCACTGTATTCTTATGCACATGAAGCAGCTTTGCCGCCTTTACAACATCACCCTGAGCCATAACATATGCCTGCGCAGTCTGCATAAGATCCTCATGACTACCTTCTTTTTCAATCATTGATTTTATATCAGCACAATAATTACGCACCCATAAATTATCTCTTAATGGATAAATCAGCTGAAAGATGCCGATATCCGTAAAAGATGCGTGAGGCAGCTTAAACTTGTCTGCATATTCATAGGCAAACAGGCTTTCCTTGAGAGCCAGATCTATTTCATCTAAATTGTCATGGCGCTTGCCAAAACCGATCGGCTGTGTTTTTTCCCGGATGCTCTCCGGATGCAGATTGCCCACTAAAAAGCTGCCTTCTTCATATGCATAACAGAAGCAATCACTGGCTCTGAGATAGGCTGGCGGCATCTTCTTTTTCACATAAGCGGCACTAAAAGGAACGGATAGATTAGGGAATAGCTCTTCAGCCAAGACCCGCTGACTGCCAGCGGATAATTTTTCATTCATCAGCAGCTTTAGTTTTTGTTCGTTTAATTCTTCATTTCCCCGCGCTTCAATCAATGCGCTCAGCTCAGTGATTAAAGTCTCAAAATAACCGCCTTCACGTTTAAACATCAAGATTGGAAATGCTTGCTGATTCGCATATTCAATAACCTCATTCGGCAGCTCATGATAATAAATCTCCTTAATTGCCAAGGCAGACGCGCCATCCTGAATCAAGAGCTTAATGGATTTTAGAATCATTTCCGGGTGATGCTTCGCAAACAGCAGACTCGTTAATACAAAGGCTTCTTTCTCAAAAAGGCCGAAGGGTTCTGAATCACTAAGTGCGTCATATTCAAAATCAAGGATGTTTACCTTACTGACAGAACGATTGAGACCATTGATACCGGCGGCGATACGAAAAGCGGAAAACGCAGGCTGCTGCAGTAATTCTGAAATCTTGATGCTCATTGCGCGGACAGCTCATTCAGCTTGGCTAAAGTATCCAGCTTCAGCTTTTCACGCAGCCTTTTCATATAGGCAAACTCTTCGCATTCCTTTTGACCGTGTGTTTGATTTAATTCATATTCCAGCTCAATCCATGTATCCAGCGCCGCCTCATTATGCTGGAGCACTACCTCACACTTATCGATACATTTATATAATCTCGCTTCCGGTGTTTTCAGTTCATCCATCTCCTCAAACAAGGCTTTTAAAGTATCCTTAAAAGAACCGCTGACTGTGCTTAACAGCTGATCGATCGCATCCAGCTCAACCACTTCATCCGCTGCGGTTTTATAGAAGGTCGGAATATCTCCGGTAATTGCTTCACCAAGATCATGAATCAGACACATTTTGATAACCTTATTCATATCCAGCTCGCTGAATTCATCAGCCACAGCCATTGCCAATAAGCCCATCCGCCAGCTATGCTCTGCCACACTTTCATGACGGCCGCTGCTTGTCCAGCTATGTCTTGTGTTGCACTTTAACTTTTCCGCAATATTCATAAAGACGATACATTCATTGATATCCATTTTCCGCACTCACTTTCCAGTATTTTTACTTTAAGTGTATTATAGCATTTAAGCCGTCGAACTTCGATTGCTGATTCTGCATTTACTCATAAAAGCTGAAACTGAATGCTTCTGTTCAGCTTAAAATCATTCACTTTCGACATGATTTGATGTAAAATGAAAAACAAATGGAGGCTTTATGAAAAAAATAGAACTTGAAGATTTTTCTAATTATCAATATTTATCAGAAATTAAACTTACTGAAGATGGGAAGCGCTGTCTGTTTGTTGTCAGTCAGGCTGATTTGGATCACAACAGCTATCAGCATCACATCTGGATGGCTGACTTAATCAACAACAAGGTTATGCAATGCAGCGGCGGCGGCAAGGAACGCGGTATAATCCTAGAATCCGCAGACACTATTTTATTTCCTGCTGACCGTGACGGGCTTGTTAAGAAAGCAAACGCAGAGCATCAGGAGTGCAGTGCCTATTACCGTTTAAATTTAAACGGCGGTGAAGCGGTTTTAGCCTTTACCTTACCGCTTGCCGTTACCTCTTTAAAACTCATCGATGAACACTATGCGGTTGTGATTGCCAATGTGGATCTGAATAAACCGGATCTCTCTGCTTTGAGCGGTGATGAATTAAAACAGACGATTCAGGCACTGAATGAAGAAAAAGATTATGAGGTACTTGATGAACTGCCTTACTGGTTCAATAATCAGGGCTTTATCAACAAGCACCGCAAACAGGCTTTTCTGGTCAATCTGCAAACCGGCGAACACAGCCTGCTCTCACCAACCTTAATGAATGTCAACGAAATGGCACTCAGTGAGGATAAGAAGACATTGATCCTATGCGGCAGTGAGTATCAGGATATCCGCCAGCCTTATTCAGTCATTCTTAAAGTCAATCTTGATACTAAGGAAACGGAACCATTATTGGCAGATAATCAATATAATGTCAGTCATATCGCATTAAGTAAGGATTGTTTAATCTTTACCGGCACAGATTTAAAAACATGGGGTACAAATGAAAATGATAAATTCTTTACCTGTGATCTCCATACTAAAGAACTGACATGTTTCTTTGATCCTGACTGGGGCATCGGCTCTAGCGTTGGTTCTGACGCGAAGCTCTACGGCGGTACCAGTTTTAAATATGTCAACGATAAGCTATACTTTATCGCAACGGTGGATAATGCGTCTAATCTGTATGAATTAACATTAGATGGTGAATGCAAGGCGCTGACTCAGCAGGAAGGCAGTGTTGACTGCTTTGATATAGTTGATGAAACAGTAGTATTTATCGGTATGCGTAATATGCTGCTTCAGGAAGTCTATCAGCTGAAACAGAATCAGGAAATAAGACTGAGTGATATCAATACGGCTGCCTTAGCGGATACTTATGTAGCCAAGCCTGAGAAGCTTTCCTTTATCAATGAGGATCAGGAACGGGTAGACGGCTGGGTGCTGAAGCCTTATAATTATGATCCGAATAAGAAATATCCGGCGATTCTAGACATTCACGGCGGGCCTAAGGTGGTCTATGGCGAAACCTTCTTTCATGAGATGCAGGCGTGGGCATCACAGGGTTATTTTGTATTCTTTGCCAATCCGCATGGCAGTGACGGCCGCGGGAACCGCTTCATGCATATGGTAAACCGCTATGGTACCATTGATTATAATGATTTAATGACCTTTACTGATGAGGTATTAAAACAATATCCAGCGATTGATCATCAGCATATCGCGGTAACCGGCGGCAGCTACGGCGGCTTCATGACCAATTGGATCATCGGCCATACAAATCGTTTCTGCTGCGCGGGCAGTCAGCGTTCAATAGCTAACTGGATCAGTAAATCATTAACGACTGATATTGGCTATTATCATAACATGACTCAAATGGCCGCGACACCTTGGCAAGATGTTTCAAAGATGTGGGACTTTTCACCTTTAAAATATGCGGATCAATGTGTCACCCCTACCTTATTTATTCAATCTGATGAGGATTATAGATGCTGGATGTGTGATGCCATGCAGATGTTTCATGCCTTAAAGCTTCATCATGTTGAGACGAGAATGTGCTTATTTAAAGGTGAAAATCATGAGTTATCAAGAAGCGGTAAACCAAAGCATCGGCTGAGACGGTTAAAAGAGCTGACTCATTGGTTTGACCGATATTGTAAATAGAAAACAAGCTGTGTTCTAAAATTCTGAAACACAGCTTTTATTTTACCTGTTCAACAAGCAGATCACGCATTGCTCTGGCCGCGATGCTTAAGCCATGGTGGGTATCCTGGATCAGACAAATCGTGCGGTCTAATGTTTTTTCAACTAATTGTATTTCAATGATTTCACCTTTACTTAACGCTTCCTGAGCAAATTCAGCCGGAATAAAACCTAAACCCAGACTGTTTTTAACCATTGGCAGAATTAAATCAGAGGTCGCAACTTCAATATCAGGTTCCCATTCCAAGCCATGATCCAGATAGAATTTATTATAAAGCTCATAGGTACGGGTATTCTGAGCCAAGCTGATCAGCGGATATTGCGTCAGTTCATTTAGATGCAGCTTTTTATTGGCTAATGATGTGAAAGATGATGAAGCTATCAATATTTCATGAATTGTTTTAAGTTTAATTTCTTGGAGTGAACCGCTGACTTTAGTAGGTGATGTCACCACCGCAAAATCAATTTGACCGCTTTTTAACGCATTGATGGCCTGCGGGGTCGTATAATTGAAGATTTTCAAACGCACAGCCGGATAAGCCTCATGAAATTGACGCAGGATGGGCAGCAATAAACCATGCAGCGCTGTTTCACTGGCACCGATATAGAGAATGCCGCTTTGCAGACCAGCATTTTGCGACAGCTCAGCCTCACCTCTCTGCAGCTGTTCAAAGGCGATAGCAGCATGTTTATAAAGCTGCTCCCCTTCAGCCGTTAACGTGATGCCGCGGTTATTTCTGATGATCAGCCGGCAGCCTAATTCATTTTCAAGATTATTGATCACCCGGGTTACATTGGGCTGACTGCTCATTAATGCAGCCGCTGCCTGTGTCATGCTGCGATATTTTGCGACATAGTAAAAGATACGGTAATATTCAAAATTAACAGCCATCAGCAACCTCCCGGATATAACTATTTATGATATCAGCTATATCAACTATATATTATTCATCTGATACTATATAGAGTATAATACGAAGCTGGTTAGGGTTCAATCTTTTATATAAAATAACGAAGGGATGATGGGTATGAATAACGATTTAACCGTAGGAAAGCCGTCAAGTGTCTTGTGGAAATTCTGCTTGCCGCTGTTTGGCAGTATTCTCTTTCAGCAGCTGTATAATATCGCTGACAGTTTTGTGGCGGGCAAATTCATCGGTGAACAGGCATTGGCTGCGGTCGGCAACAGCTATGAAGTAACCTTAATTTTTATAGCCTTTGCATTTGGCTGCAACATTGGCTGTTCGGTCGTTGTATCACAGCTATTCGGTGCTAAAAACTATCGTGATATGAAAACCGCGGTCACCACAACATTAATTGCCAGTGCTGTTTTATGCGGCTTATTAATGCTGGGCGGTCTGACCCTTTGTACTCTGCTGTTAGAGCTGATTCATACACCCTCAGAAATAATCGCAGCTTCAAAATTATATCTGGATATTTATATCTTAGGGCTTCCTTTTATGTTTTTCTATAATGTTTCAACCGGTATCTTCTCAGCATTGGGTGATTCACGGACACCCTTTATTTTTCTGGCGGTTTCCTCATTATCCAATATTGCCGTCGATATCCTTTTCGTCAAAGCATTCCAGATGGGGGTGGCCGGTGTCGCATGGGCAACCTTTCTCTGTCAGGGAATCAGCTGTATCCTCGCGCTTACCGTCGTATTAAAACGGCTTGCCGCAATTAAAACGGAAGGCCATACGCAGCTTTATTCATGGGAAATGTTTGGCAGAATCGCGCGGATTGCCGTTCCAAGCATCCTCCAGCAAAGCTTTATCTCTGTGGGCAACATACTCATTCAAAGTGTCATCAACAGCTTCGGAGCCAGTGTGATCGCCGGGTATTCAGCCGCAGTTAAACTGAATAACATGGTCATTACCTCATTTACTACCTTGGGCAACGGAATCTCTAATTATACAGCGCAAAACCTCGGTGCTGATAAGCCGCAGCGAATCAAGGAAGGCTTTCATGCCGGCATCAGAATGGTTTGGCTGATTTGTGTGCCGCTCGTGCTGCTGTATCTGTGTGCCGGCCGCTGGCTGATTTATATCTTTATGGATCATTCAACAGGTCTGGCGATAGATACGGGTGTTCAATTTCTAAGTATCCTATCCCCCTTCTACTTCATCGTATCCGCTAAACTGGTTGCCGACGGCATTCTGCGCGGAGCCGGTATGATGTCACAATTCATGACAGCGACATTTACCGATTTACTGCTGCGGGTAATTTTAGCCGCTGTGCTTTCACGCTTCTTTGCGGCAGCCGGCATCTGGTTCGCATGGCCGATCGGCTGGACGATTGCCACAGCCTTATCACTTTTCTTCTACCGCAAAGGCACTTGGATCATTGCCGATCAAAAAGCTCAGCTAGTCAGCGCAAATTAAAACAAGAAAGCATGCGCTGCCGGCTTGATTATAACAGTCTGGAAAAGGCCAGCAGAATCAGAAAGGCTCCGCTCAGCCATGACAGATCCCAGCGCAGACGTCCTTTCATCACCTTGCCAATCAGCAATCCCAGCTGTACAAACAATACACAGACAATAAAATTCACCAGATAAAGACTGATCGAGGGTGTGATCGATAAACCATAGGCAAAACCGCTGGCTAAGGAATCCATGGATAAGGCTGTTGCAAGCATAATCGCCTCTTTTACTGAAAGCGTATTGGAATTATCCACATCTGCCTTCTTTTCATCTTCCGCAATCTCCAGCAGCAATACGATATTCTTAAATTTCACACACATCGGCTGTCGTTTTAATCTTCCCAGCCAGCTTTTCCAAAGACTCTTAAACAAGGAACAGCAGCCTAAAAGCATCAGCAGACCCGCGCTTAACGCTAATGCCAGCTGTTCATTCAATAAGCTTTGAATCAACGCCGCGAAGCTTAAAGACAAGAATAAAAAAAGCGTACCAATAAAAGCGATAATCACTGAGGCAGAACGGTTCACCTTCATGTTATCCAATCCATAGGTGATACTTACCAGAAACGCATCAAAGCTCAAGGCCATGACGAGAAATAACCATTCAATCATAACTCACCTCAACCTAGTTTATAGCTAAGACAGCGTTGTGTGAATATAAAAGCCAGACCGAAGTCTGACTTGCTTTTTATAATTCCTGTATATTTCCTTGTTTATCAGCTAATAATACACTGAGCTTCAGCTGTTTTTTCACCACTGGAGAAATCTCGTTCCACTGTCTGCGGGTCATTGGTGAATCATTAAATGCCAGACTATAATGAATTGAAGGGTCCTGAATCTTTGTAATTAATTCGGTGACTTTACTAGGCAGTGTCTGCTTTCTTCCCCTTTTAATTCCCTGAACATTGATCACCCAGCGTTCATTCTCATGCTGAGCTAATATTTCATTTTTAATTTCTGTATAATCCCAACCATGCTCATCCAGCCATGAACGGATCAATTTACTCAAATCCTCTGTACTGCGTTTCATTTTCTGCTTTTTAGCCAATGCCTTTTCTTCCGGTGACTTGCTTGGTCTTCCGCGCTTCTTACTTGGGAATAAACGTTCCCGGCTGTCTAATTCATCTGTACGATATAGAATTACCAAATGTGAACCAAATCCTGTCTGTCCTTTTGGTCTTCTCAGAATTTCATCCCCCGTCAATGCCAGCTTATACATCGCCTGACAGCATGTCGGCATCGTCGCGTGATTTGGTGACACCTCCGCATGCAGCCCTTTGGAAGAAATTTCGATCGTTTTTAACCCCGCCTTGGCTGCATCTTGTTTTTTCTTTTCTAAAATTTCTAAGTAATCTTTAATACCTGGACCTTTCATTTCGAAATCCTCCTTCAATTGCTACTATTGTAGCGCTTTGGTTTTGTCGAAATCACGCACATAGTGTCACTGATATGAAAAAGAATATCAAAATTTGATGTATAATAGGTAAAAGAGGTGATTTTCATGAACAAGAATATCATAAAGCGTATTTTAAATCTGATTGATACGCTGGAAATTAATAAAACTTCAATTCGTTCCCTGATCTCACAACTGGAAAAAGAGTTAAAATTACAGTTTTGTGAAACCAGCCGGGACAGTATTGAAGAAGTGATTAGAATTCTTCAGGCCACCGGCAACCTTAAAACGCTGGAGGACGGCATCGATCTGTCACAGCCGGCAACTGTTTATGCGAAAAGCTATGAGAAATCTGAATGTGAAGCCGCCGCCTTGTTTGAATGCTGCATCCGTGAAATGAAATATCGTCAAGTCCTTTTATCCTATCTGGATCTTACTTTTCATCCGATTGATCTGATGGCTGATCTTGGCTGTGAGGATCTTGTCTATTTGATGCAGAACAGTATCTTATTTATTGAAGTAGACGAAGCCCTGTGCCGTTTTAATCCTAACCTGAAACAATATATTGAATGGGTTCTTGAAGATTATGAAAATAAACGGCCGATTATTTCAAGCTGTGTCCGTGCTTTATACACGCGTGACATTTACCGCGCTAAGAAAAAGCTGGAAATGCGCAACACTGATTATAAAATGATTGCTTATGACAGCTGTGATGTGATTTTGGATATCCTGCCTGCGATGGGGATTCCTGTTGATCGTGATGAATCGAAAGAGCTGCAGACTTTTTTCAAGGACTGCCTGTTCAATGAGTTTAACCATTGCTGCGCGATCTGCGGTATCCATCTGCCGCAGATGCTGATTGCCAGTCATATTAAGCCATTCCGTGACTGTGCCCATGTTTATGAAGCGATGGATAACAACAACGGCTTGCTGCTGTGCCGCAATCATGATTATTTGTTTGATCAGGGATATATCAGCTTTGAAGAAAACGGTCAGCTGATCATCTGTTCAGAATTATTAAATGATCCGCATTTTAAAGCGTATGGCATTAACACAGCCATTCGGTTAAAGGAACGCTACTGCACTCAGAGCCGGGTTGAATTTTTCAAATATCACAAGAAAAACTACTTTAGAAAGCAAAAATAAAAAGACCTCACAGGGTCTTTCTTTAATTTACTTTCCGTCTGATGGTTCAAGTGAAAATACCTGTTCACCATCTTGTGAAACCAGCAGTTTTCCACGCGCATAACGCTTCACATAGTCAGGATTCTGCAGCTTCTCTTTTTCTTCTTCAAGATCAGCACGCTCAGCCTCTATTTCACTCGCCACAACCTGTGCTTCCGCAAGGTTTTGCTGTAACTCTCTAGTTGTCATGACTTCATTGAAGACATTGTAAATAAAGATACATGAAAAGGCAATAAGAACAACGTTCTTTGCGTGAGACAGTAATTTGCTACGCTTCTTGTTGCCGGATGCTTTCGCATTATCCATTTCTTGTCCTCCCTTTTTTAAGCCTACCCTACTTGTTATTATAGCATACATTTTCTTTTTGACAAGCCTGACAGAGTGAACAATTGGTTTAAAAAGTGATATAAATCTAATATAAAAGGGCAAAAATAGTAAATAAATCCATTTATAGAAGCAGTAGAAGCCAATCGCAAAGAGCGCTATACAGTAAATCTGGGTTTCACCGCCATTAATTTGATAGAGACAATAATAAAAAACACACGTTGCAGACAAGGTTAACAGTGTCGTCCAAAAACAGCGGGCAAGCCTTGAGAAACGAGCGCTGATCAATGAATATAGGCTGAAAATCATGGCAAACATAACACCGCCGAGAAAATGCGCAATCAATGACTGCAGCTGCTGCGGCAAAAGCATTATTTAAAAAGCCTGCTGATCAGTGATTCCTTGCCGTTTCCTTTCTTATTGGTGATGTATTCAATTGAATCAATAACACCCTTTATGATTACATCGCCATGATCAGTATCCATCTTGGCAAGGGTTAAATCTTTACCATGCACAACCATCCAGCCCTGTGATGTATCCATTAAAAATTCATTCGCGTCAAAGCTGTCAATTAATTTTACACCTGAAAGTTCTAATACTTTTCTGTCTTTAAGCGACAGGTTATGGTAAGGATTGGTTTCAAAGTGGAAGCCATTTGCTGTATCATTCATAGATATCCCTCCTGCTATATCCTATGAAATTATTCACTTTCTTATGTGTTTAATTTTGTCTGATTGATTTGCTGCTTGCGAAAATCAGAAGGACTTTGTTTGTAATATTTACGAAATGTCTCTGCATAATAGCTGGCACTGCCAAAGCCTGTAATTAAAGCAATTTCACTCACCGTAAAATCAGTATCCCGCAGATAGTCAAGACTCTTATTCAATCGATATTGGTTTAGGTAAGCAATCGGTGTCTGTGTGAAAAACTTTTTAAATAACTGACAGCATTTACTCTCTCCAACTGAACCCGCCGCTGCTATTTCTTTTAAAGTTATCGTTTCCGCATAATTTTTCTGAATATAACCAACCATGTTGCGGATGATAGTCAGATTGCCTGACTGTTTCTTCAGCACTGTTTCAACAGGCAGATTATCGCAAAGATAAAACCAAATGGCAGAAAAAGCAGCCTGACAATACAAAGGGGATGCATTTTTATGTCTGTTTTCATAGACAGCATAAATCTGTTTGAGGATTTCAGACTGCCAGTCAGTATGCTTATTCAATTTGACATAAGGCAGTGCGTCATTATTAATTAAGGGTGAAACAAATTCCTGCTCATATGCTAATGTTGTACATAGCAGCAGCGGATGAAATAAAATACAGATATAGTCACAGTCCTTTTGCTCATTTGAAAAGCCATAATGTACCTGTCTTGAATTGACAAATATTCCTTCCCCCTCATGCAGACGGATTATATTGCCATTCACATTGTAATCCATGAAGCCGCTTATTATATAGATAAGTTCAATATCATCATGCCAGTGACTCGGCGCTGTATAGTTCAGACACTGAGAAAGCATTGCCCTGCGGATATAGATTGGATAATTCAGTGAATCATAGTGTACCTTTTCTGATCGATCATCCTTTAGTTCAATTGTCATATACTTCACCTCACAGGATTGTTATTAAATTTGATATAAAAACGATATGATACTATTGAATTGCACAGTATAATTATAGCAATAAAGTAAAACATTACAAGGAGGCAGGCTATGTTTGCAGATTATCATGTACATACGGATTTCAGTGATGATTCCCGTTATCCATTAGAGGATGTAATTAAAGACGCCATCGCGATGAAAATGGATGAGATTTGTATCACTGATCATGTTGATTATGGTATTAAGGTTGACTGGGACAGCGGCAAAGAAATTGTCTACCGGCACAACGATCCGCTGGCAAATGTTGATTATCCTAAATATATGCGGGCAATTAAAGATATGCAGGCAAAATATGGGGATAAAATAACGATTAAAACCGGTCTTGAATTTGGTATTCAAATGCACACGATTGATCAATTTGAACAGCTTTTTCAACGCTATCCATTTGATTTTATCTTATTATCGGTTCATCAGGTAGAGGATAAAGAATTCTGGACACAGGATTTTCAGCGCGGCAGAAGTCAGCAGCAATATAATGAACGTTATTATGAGGAGATGCTTCACCTTGTGGAAAACTATCAGAACTATTGTGTACTGGCTCATATGGATCTGATTACCAGATATGATGAGGCAGGTATTTATCCCTTTGAGAAAATTAAGCCATTGATTGAGAAAATTCTGAGTATTGTTATCCAGAATGGCAAGGGTATTGAATTTAATACCTCCTATGGCCGTTATGGTTTAAAAGATACAACGCCTTCTATTGATATTTTAAAGCTGTATCATGAGCTGGGCGGTAAGATTATCACGATTGGCAGTGACAGCCATAAGCCTGAGCATTTAGGTGCCGGCTTTGATGAAGCAAAACGAATATTAAAAAATCTTGGTTTTGAAACCTTCTGCACTTATCAAAATATGCAGCCAATTTTTCATCAATTATAGCAAAAAAGCAATCAGGAAAACCACTGATTGCTTTTTCTAATGGTTTGATTAAGCTGGTTATTCAAATTTAAGCTGACATTCAACACCTTCATAGGATACGCGTCCTTCATTTGCTTCAAAAACAATCTCTTTGACAAAGCTGAAACCCAATTTTGTCAAGACTTTCTCTGAGGCTTTGTTTGCCTTTCCATATCTTGCGACAATAACCTTTAGTTCAAGAGTATCGCAAAGTCAAGAATTGCCTTCATTGTTTCTGTGGCATATCCATAGCCCCAATATTGGCGGTTAAAGTTATAACTGACCTCAAACAAATTATATTCCTCTTCATAATAAATAAGTCCCATGCCAATTAATTCACCGCTTTCCGCTAAAATCACGGCCCAGCGATACCAATAATCAGAGGGTAACTGATTTATTTCAAAAGGTATCCATTTTTTAGTTTTCTCAAGATCGTTATGACTGCACCAAAACATATATTTAGCGACCTTTGGATCACTCTTTCAGCCAGTAAATACATTCTCTGTATCATCTTCACAAAAAGGTCTTAACAAAAGTCTCTTTGTTCTCAGAATAGGTGTTTCCATAGTTACTCAATGTCGGTTTTTACCTTTTAAATTTAATCACTAACGCGCTCAGATCTTCAATTGCATCCTCGATATCAATGACCAGTGTATCGTCCATCTGCAAGCTCGCATGAATGGGTGTGATCAGTTCAGCGTGACTGCCCTGCGGCAGTAATTCCAGATGTCTGCTTGTCAGCTTCGTGCATAACGCATAAACGGCTTCATCAGTACATGTATAATAAATCTCACCGCCGTCAATTGGTTCATGCTGCAGCTTGTAAGGCCGTGTTTTATAGATCGCTTCCCCGTGTATTTTAAGCCAAGCGCCTAATTCTTTTAAACGCTGTGCCTGCAGCGGACAGATGCTGCCATCTTTTTTAGGCCCAATATTGATCAGCAGATTGCCGTTATAAGCAACAGTATCAATCAAGAGTTCAATCAGTTCTCTGGATGAAATTAATTCATCCTCGCCCTCAAGCTCATTGTAGCCAAAGGAATGCCCGATTCCGCGCGTCATTTCCCATTTTTCACTCAGTGAACGTTCCCCCATCTTATATTCCTTTGTCGTATAATCGTGATAGCCCTCACCCCAGCGGTCATCAATGACACCCTCAGCGACGGTGTTATAGTAATGAGCCAGCAGTTCAGGAAGCCGCTGCATCCCGGCATAGGGCCATAGAATATCATTCCAGATCAGACTTGGTTTATATTCATCAATCAGTTCCTTTACCTGATTAAAGGCATAATCAGCATATTCCTGAGTATCATTATCCGGATGATCAACCTGATACTGACTCATCATTGGCTGCTTCGAATACTGCCAGTCAATGATTCCTGAGTAATAGACACCTAAGCGTAAATCATTGGCTTTCAGTTCTTGATTTAGTTCCTTAAGGATATCACGTTTAGGGCCTGTCTTCACTGAATTAAAATCCGTATACTGACTGTCCCACAAACAATAACCCTCATGATGCTTCGTCGTCAGTACCACATAACCGGCACCTGCTTCTTTGAATAAATCAGCCCATGCCTTAGGATTGAAATGCTCACAGGTCAAGCCTTCTGTAAACTGGTTGTAATCAAAATCCTTGCCATAGGTCTTTACATGATGCTCATAAGTAGGGCCATAACCAATTCTCAATGAATTGAGATACCATTCCGCATAGGGATTATAAGCATACCATCGCTCATCAAGCTCAACCTCACCCAACTGCTTGCCAAGCGGCGCGTAGGCTGGTACTGAATAGAGTCCAAAATGAATAAAAATGCCCAGCTTGCAGTCATTGTACCATTCAGGCACCTGATGACTCATCACCGATTCCTTGGTAGGCTTAAATTGTTCAGTCTGTAATACCGACATATTGTTTATATTCCTCCATCGTCATTTCCGGTTTGAAATTCTTCTTAATGTTATCAACTAAAGAAGGATCTTGAAGCAGATCAAGCACACTCATTGCCACAATCTTTGCCGGCTCAATGTAAACTTCCTGTTCGCTGATGACTTCTAAATCCTTGCCATGCATCGTTCCCTTAAAGCCGGTGTAGCCGAATTGAATGGTTGGGATGAAGCAGCCAAGGTCACCGATATCACCCGCCGCGACACTCTTTTCATCAGTTAAAATCTGATCCTCGGTAGTGAATTCAAGCATATTTTTATAAATAATCATGCTTAAATCATGATTCTGATGGAATGGCAGATAGCCCGGCATATCATGTACTTCACATTCGCCATTTAAAGCCTGCGCGCAGTGTTTGGCGGTATGCGTCAGCTGATCGCTGATTGACTGCAGCTTCAAAGTATTGAAGGAGCGCACATATCCCTCATAAACAACATGTGATGGAATGGAGTTAACGGTATCTCCTCCCTTAGTTATCATGCCGTGAACGCGGTTTTTGTCTTCATCCACAAAGGTTTCACGAAGCATGCCGACAGCACTTTGGAATAATGCGAAAGCATTTAACGCATTCACACCCTGATCCGGGCAGACAGCGGCATGTGAAGCCTTGCCGATGAAATTATATTCCTTATACAGGAAGCCGGCCAATGTGGAATCAACAGAAAATTTATAACCGCGATACTCGCCCATGCCATGCATATGAATACATAAATCAATATCATCAAAACAGCCGGCAAGCAGCATGTTGGTCTTGCCTGATAAGGTTTTTATTTTACCGGCTTTCTGCAGTTCTTTGCGGTAAGCCAAATCACAGAATTCTTCTGCAGGGGTAAAAAACAGCGTAATCGTACCGCCGTTCTTCACCGCATCCAGTTTCTTTAAAGCAGTAATCGCGCTCAGCATGATACCTACCTGTGTTGAATGACCGCAGCTGTGAGCCGCGTGATCAACAGGATCAGCACAGCGGTGTCCCTGAGTAGGAATCGCATCTAATTCACATATCAGACCGATATGCGGTTTGCCGGAACCAATGGTAATTTCAAACCCTGTCTCAAAATATTCTTTGCTGATGGTGAAGCCTTCTTTTTTCAAATAGTCTTGAATCAACGCTTTAGTCTTATGCTCCTTAAAGCCTAATTCCGGTGTTTCAAACAATCTTTTGCTTAATTCAAGAATTTCATTTGACTGACTGTCAATCAACTCGATACATTGTTTTTTCATAAAGCTCCTTTCAAAATAAGTAAACCCGGAATGATCCGGGTTTGTTTAATAATTTTTATCTAAGTATTTAATATCTTCTAAAAAATACTCAATGAACTTATCCCGATCACCATGCATTAATACTAATGTATTGCATTTATCCGGATCGGTTTCCTGTTCATTTACGACACTCATGCCGCGTGTATAGCTGCCATGCGTCACGATATGCACAGGACACATCTTCGCCTGAAACAGTTCTGGATGCAGCAGATGCATCACTGGTACTAAATCAAAAATCGGCGATGTTGTGTAATTTCTTTTGCGGCCCCATTCAGAGAAGAACTGAAGCAGGTCATGAACCAGATCACTGACATAGCCCTGACCCTTTAAAGCATCGATCTCACTGTGCTTAATCGCTACCTCATTACAGATTTCAATAGCGCTCAGCACCAGCGGTACGCCAGCTTCAAATACGATTTTAGCTGCATGCGGATCGGCATACAGATTAAATTCAGCTCGTTCAATAATATTCCCCGAATACAGGCTGCCGCCCATAATCGTGATACATTCAATTTTTTCTTTCAGATGCGGATAAGTCTTAAGCAGCATCGCTACATTCGTCAGCGGTGCTAAAGCGATGATCGTAACCTGATCTTCACATTCCTCAAGACTTTGGCGCATGAATTCAAGCGCGTGCTCCTGAATCGGCATAACCGTTGGCTCAGGCAGTACAGGACCGTCTAAACCACTTTGACCATGAGCGCTTTGCGGCTCTGGCTTCAGCAGGATCGGCTCCTGATAACCCCTTGCCACTTTACCGTCAATACCCAAATAAGTAAGTACGGAACATAGATTTTTAGTAACCTGATCCGTTAAGTTATTGCCGCATACCGTCGTATAACCGAGAATTTCAATTTCTTGCGGATGTGCGAGGCATGACAGAATAGCCATGATATCATCGTGTCCGGGATCACAGTCAATAATTACTTTACGTGTCATGAATTACCTACTTTTTAGCTTTCTGGTATTCACGGACAGACAGCATAACCAGACCAATCAATACGCAGACATAAGGAATGATATTTACCAGCTCGGCTGGCAGATTTGTCAGAATCAGCTGGTTTACTACACCCTGAGCAATCGCGAAGACAATAGTTGTAAGCACAACAATCAGGAAGTTGCCTTGACCAACCGCCTCAGCAGCGATACCGATCCAGCCTCTGGATGCCGTCATGTTGCTTGAGAACATGGACAGATAACCCATAGACAGATAAGCACCAGCCATTGCCGCCAGAATACCTGAAAGGATAATCGCGATTAAACGCACTTTCTGAACCTTAACACCTACTGATTCAGCGGTATGCTCATCAAGGCCGCAGGCCTTCATACGCAGACCAAATGGTGTCTTATAAACAAGAATCCAAATCAAAATCGCAAGTGCGATGCAGACATAAGTTAAGAAATAATGTCCTGATATAATCTCACCGAGGATCGGTATATCCTTAATCACTGGTATGTCAATCGTTGGCAGTACCTTTGAAGGCAATGCAGCCGTTGTGCCCTTGGAACCCGTCCATACTAACAGCAGCCATACGCTGAAGTCAGCCGCAAACAAGTTCAGGGCAATACCAATCATGATTGGATTCGCCTTCATCTTCATTGTAAAGAAGGCCATTACCAAAGCCATGATAATACCGATACCAATAGCGCCTAATAAACCAAGCCATGCACTCGCTGTCATTGCACTGAAATACACGCCGAACAAGGCAGCCATGATCATAATACCTTCAACCGCGATATTTGGAATACCGGAAATTGAAGCAACATAGGCACTCATTGACGCAAACATCAAAGGCACACCTACACGGATAACAACGAAAATAAACGCTGGAGTAAAGAAGGTTGAAACAATATCAATATTATTCATCTTTCATTTCCTCCTTTTCATTTTTAAGCAGCTGTTTTTCACGCCACTTCTTCAGGAAGTACTGTGAAGAAATCAGCAGACATAGAATAACCTCAACAATGGATACCAGCTTAACATCGATAACCGGACTTGAGTTAGCTAATAATTGCGCGCTGGCACGCAGATAACTGATACCAAAAGCCGCAATCAATACACCGATCGGATGGTTCTTTCCAAGCATTGCCATCAACGCACCGGTAAAGCCTAAGCCTGGCAATTGTGTCCAGCTGAAGCGTTTATAAGTACCCAGCAACTCAATGGCTGAACCAGCACCGCCTAAGAAACCGGCAATCAGATGCACAGCCATGAATAACGCGAATGAACTCATTCCTGAATACTTTGCGAAACGATCATTTAAACCAGTCATACGAATCGTATAGCCTAGTTTTGTCTTAAATAACAGAATATAAATTGCTGCCACAGCAATCAGCATTAAAATCAAACCGCTGTGCACCTGCGTTCCATCCATGATAATCGCTAATTTGGCAGAACTTGCAAATGGTGCTGATGCATTGCCTGAAACACCTTCAACAGCCAGATAAGTTTTAATCAGATAGAAACCGATACCAAACAGAATACTGTTCATCATCAATGAAATAACCATTTCATTCGCATTATATTTAGCTTTCAGATAACCTGGCAGCAAGGCAATAATCGCTCCCACGATACCAGAGGCAAGAATACAAATCCCTGAATCGATGAAACCATTTCCTGTCAAAGGAATCGAACCAACCGCAAAATAGGTACATACAACACCGCAGATATAGAAGATACCTTCTGTACTCAGGTTAAACAAACCCGTTCTGAAATACAGCAAGGTAGCCAAACCGGCAAACGTCAGCGGTACCATCTTAATCAATACATAACCGAAATAGAATTTACCCTGCAGCGGATAAGTAAGCAGCTGAATAAAATCATCAACCGGTGTCTTTGATACAAAACACAAAACAATAAAAGTTACAAATAAAGCGATAACAATAGAAAGCAGCATACGGATAATTTCAAAAGGCAGATCATCCGTCCACTTAATTTTCTTTTTCGCTACACCATTCTTCAGTGGATTACTCATATACAGCCCCCCTGATCTCTTCTTCACTCTGGTGCTCAACACCAAGCATATAAAGACCTAGCTGACTTTCCGTAATGCCTTTCAGACTATCAAAGTAAGCTACGATCTCACCTTCATACATGACCAGCAAGCGATCGCTCAGCGCCATAACTTCATTTAAGTCAGCACTGACTAAAAGCAACGCAGAACCATTGTTACGCATATCAATCAGCTGATGATGAATATAGTTGGCACTGCCGATATCAATACCGCGTGTCGGCTGTTCAGCTACCATCAAATGCGGATTAGTATTCCACTCACGGGCTACTACAACTTTCTGAATATTACCACCGGATAATGAATCGATTTTATCATTCTCAGACTTCGTCTTAACGGAGAACTTCTCAATCAGGCGCTTAGCCTCATTATGGATATTCTTGGTTTTTAAAAAGACTTTACCACTTAAATCACTACGTTCGTAATATGTAGAAATCATATTATCAGCAATACTAGCTTCAGCCGCGATACCATCACGCATACGATCCTCAGGAATATAAGAAAGACCGCTTTCACGTTTCTGATAAATACTCATGCCGCCGACATCAACACCATCAATCTTAATTACACCCTCCTGCTTATTGCGCAGACCGGTAATAATTTGAATCAATTCCTCTTGTCCATTACCCTGAACACCAGCAATACCGAGGATTTCTCCCTGCTTGATTGAGAAATTAATATCCTGCAGCTTCTTAACACCTTTTTCAGCATAATTCAGATTGGCAACATCAAGAATTACCTTAGCGTCCTCAACCGGCTTTTTAAACTCATCATATGAATTTTCAAGCTTTCTGCCGATAATCAGTTCTGTCAGCTGATCAATTGTAACATCCTTCGCGTCATGCGTTCCCTTAGTTTCACCGTTACGGATAACCGTAATACGGTCTGAAATCTGTTTAACTTCATTCAGCTTATGAGAAATAAAGACGATCGTATGACCTGTTTCTTTAAAATATTTCAGCTGTTCAAACAATGCCTCAGTCTCCTGCGGTGTTAATACAGCCGTCGGTTCATCAAGAATAATCAGCTCCGCATTGCGGTACAGCGTTTTCAAGATTTCAACCTTTTGTTTGGCACTAACCGTCAGCGAGCTGACCTTCTGTGTAACATCAACATCAAAATTATATTTCTTAGCCAGTTCCTGCGTCTGTGCAATTGCTGACTTCATGTCAATAAACACACCTTTTTTAGGTTCACTGCCCAATACGATATTCTGCGCAACCGTGAAGGAAGGAATCAGCATAAAATGCTGATGAACCATACCGATACCATTCTTAATCGCTTCCATTGAATCGTTAAAATGCACTTCATTCCCTTTGTAGTAAATTTTACCGTTCGTCTGCTTTTCAATGGCAAATATAATCTTCATCAATGTTGATTTACCGGCGCCATTCTCACCAACAATGGAATGAATTTCACCTTTTCTGAATTCAATATTGATATCCCTATTCGCAACAACACCATTCGAATAGATCTTCGTAATATTCTCTAATTTTAAGATTGTCTCATTCATCTGTTCACCTTCTTTTTATACAAAGAATGCTCTAACTTCATTATTAGAGCATTCTTGCATTCAGTTTGAATAATTAATTATTTAGAAGTTAATTCAGCCCATGCAGCTTCATCAGCCTGACAGTCAACAACATCAACTTCGCCAGCTTTTAATTTGTCAGCAAATTCTTTGAATGTAGCCATTTCTTCATCAGTCATATTTGCTTTGAAGAAATCATTCTCAGCAACACCAACACCATCTTCAGCATAACCTAATACTTCAAGTGTACCAAATGGAGCTGTACCGTCAAGGATTTGTCCAACCGCTCTAAGGATAGCTTGGTCACAGTTCTTCAGACCTGAAGTTAATACGTGGTCAGCAAGATCCGGCTGATTAGCTAATGTAACATGCTGGTCAGCATCAACACCGATTGCCCAGAAGTCAGCTTGTGCAGCAGCTTCGATCATACCATTACCAGCACCGCCGGCAGCATGGAAGATTACGTCTGCGCCTTGTGAATTCATATTTAATGCAATTTCTTTAGCCTTTGCAGTATCCTGGAAATCACCTACGAAACCGCTTAATACTTTAATATCTGGATTAACATCTCTGGCACCCTGATAGAAGCCGCCTAAGAATTGTTTGATACCGCCGATTTCCATACCGCCGACACAGCCTACAACACCGCTCTGTGATTTAACAGCAGCAACTACGCCAGCCAGATAACCGATATCCTGTGAAGCATAAGCAACACCGTAAACGTTAGGCAGATTGTTTAATTCTGGATCAGAATAGTCAAAGTTGAAGAATTTGATGTCTGGGAATTGTTCCGCAACTTCTAGCATATATGATTCATACTGGAAGTTACCTGAAATGATAACATCATAGCCATCCTGTGCAGTCTGCAGATAAGCAGAAGCCCAACCAGCTTCATCAGTACCCATTTCTACCAGTTTTGTTTCAACCTTATCGCCGTATTGTTCCGCAACAAGTTTCAAACCATTATTCGTGATGTCGAAATATGACTGGTCACCGATATAAGGCAATACTAATGCAACTTTCAGCTTTTCGTCACCAGATGGCGTATCACCGTTATCTTTTGGTGCGTCAACTTCACCGCCATTACTTGATGAGCATGCTGCCAGGCCTAGCGTCATAACAGCAACTAAGCAATACTTCAAAAATTTTTTCATTCCTTTTGTCCTCCTAAATGAAAATTTATTGAGAATTAGTAGATACTAATTGACAACTATGTATAATGCAGCTGGAACCGGCCGGTACATATAACCCTGCACAGCCTGACCCTGTAACTGCTTTCATTGCCACCCTATAAGACTCCCCATCTACTATAATTAAACCATTATTTCTATCGAGCTTCAATAAAAATTTGCAATCATTTGTATCTTTTTTTAGTTTTTTTGCGCTGACTGTCTTTTCTACATTATCCTTTTCAATCAAATTCATTGTATCCGCTTTCAGTTCGATTGCCTGATAATGCATCCAGCCCTGTACATCATAACAGATTTGAACAGTTCCGTGTAGTTCTAATTCTAATTCCATTTTGCCAATTGATCCCAGAGCATCGCCAAAGAGTACAAAATCGTCGGTGACCACAAGGCTGCCATTGTCGATTTTAGCCCTATTTCTCAGCGTTGTACACTGACTTACCTCAATAAAACGCAGTTCGCCATAGTCCAGGCCATAGTCTTCATTGACCTCATTTTTAAAATCAATAAGCACATCAAAATTGCGGTCAACCGCTGCTTCATGAATCAGAAAACTGCTGTGAAGGATGCGTTCTTCCACCCTCAGTTCCAAACCATACTCTAAAATCAGGTCATCGGAAGGTTCAATCCTGAATGTGTAATCTTTACGTTCTTTCACAAGAGGAACGAACGCTGACTGTGTTTTTTGCTTTCTGCCCAGCGCGTAAACGGAAACTGACAAGGGTAATTCCTGTGGATTAGACAGTGTGAAGCGGATTGTTTCACCTGGATAAACCTTAGGTGAAAAGCTTGGCTGATACCTCGCGTCATAAATATCACAGCTGCGGTAATAGCTTTTCTGCAAGACTTTGCCAACCGTATTAGGAAAGGCGTTATTCAGCACACATTTTAAAGCTGACCCGTCAACGATACATTGACTTTCAAAATATCGGGTGCTTTCACTCTTAAAGGCATGGGTTCCATAAGGCAGATAAAACCTAAACAGCTGTCTGGAAGAATCCAGCTCTGCCTGATATTTTTCCGGTATTTCTATTTGATGCAGCTTTGCCCCATAAGCGGCAAAACGCAAAGCGGTATGCGAAATAGTATCGATATTTTCAGAACCAAGCAAGCTGCTTGATAAGATTAAATCATTGATTGGCGTGATCCATTTGGCATCAATTCCCTCAATGCCCGCCAGCGCTCCCATGATCGAGCCGACGTTGCCGCATGTGCAGTCGGTATCCCAGCCTGCAGTACATAGCATTGTCATTGTTTTAGAGAAATCATTCTCGCCGTAAAGCATCGCCATAATCATAATAGCCGTATTAGGCAGAATATGACAGACACCTTCGTATTGATCATAACCATGTACTTCCTGAATATATTTCAGGCATTCATCAGCCGTTTTGCCAGCTTTATAGATGGCCGTAATTTCACGCACCAGCTTAGCATAATGGCTGTCCGGTTTAATGAAACGCAGGGCTTCTTCAATGATCTGTTCACACGTATCATGCGTATAAGCCAGCGCGATGCATGCCGCAACAAAGCGGCCGCCCTCGATACCGTCTAAATCATGAGTTACACTTGCCATTTTCTCAGCAAGATCCGCTGCCAGCTGAGCGTCACCCATGCTGACATAACCCCAGCAGTCACTGAAAATCTGACCGCCGATCTGTTCAGCCATAACTTTGCCATTCGTCTGCCAAGCACCGCTCAAAGGAGCCTTCATACCTTCTTTTAATCGCAGATAAGCCGTATGCTCCGTCGCGATACCATCACCGCCCCACCAAAAGAAGCCATGACCTTCACTGAGGATATTCAATACATAGTTTCCCATTTCCTCACTGGAAATCGATTTGTTTGGATTATAATCCAAAGACCTGACGAAAAACAAAGGCCCGTTGGAATCATCATCAGCGGCAAAAACACCATAATCGACCGGGTAATGATCCAGCTTTCCATATGTTTCCATAATCTGCTTATGCGTCCAGTTTTCCACCGGCGCCCCTAAACGGATACCGATGATCTTGCCGAGCCAAGCCGCATATGTTTTCCGATAATATGCTTCAAAATCCATAAGATCTCCTATCTTCAATATGTAAGTATATTTTAACTCATTTTTGATTCATTTTTAACTATAAGTTAGTTTTATTATTAACAAGCTCTATGATTATGTATTACATGAAATCTGATCCCAGTCGCGGGTGTGATTGGCATTACACAGCCAGTTCAAAGCATAATGATGCTCCTGCACTACACCTGATTCAAGATTTTCTAATTCAATATGTTTTATGCGGGCTTCCACACATGTCCAATCATAATATAAAGCCCGGGTATGCATATTTAAGATTTCACGCTTGCTTCTAAGCTTTGCCGCCTTGCATAATTCATCAAAAGATGAATAAGAGCGGATGATCTTTGACATTTCACTGACATTGCATACACTTTCATAAGTGGCGTCCAAGCCATACAGGCCCAGCGCCCAAAGCAGTACCGCCGCGCATTCATAGCGCCATGAAAACTGGATTGCCTCCTGCTCCTCAGCCGCCTCCATCACAAATGCCTTTTCCCGCTCACTTAAAGCGCCAACAAATGCAAACTGATCTTTAAGTCTTGTAAACTCCTGAAGACCAAATGCGTAACTGCCATCCTCCATCAGTTCACACTCTGCCATCACAGATGTCGCAAAGATACAAAGCAGACGTTTCGCAATCGTCTCAACACTTGGCAATTCAACCGTATCTAATGAAAGCTGAATCGGCAGCATCGAAGCAATCGCCGGGTAACCGCGCTTCTTAATTTCATTAGTTACATCTATAAAATTCTGTTTATCTTCGGCATCATAAACTCTTTCTTCATCTAAAATACTTTGATGAGCAATCGGACGCCATGTTTCTAAATCACTGGCTCCCTCAATTGACAGCAAGAGCTTCGCATCCGGGGTAAACAAAGACATTGACGGATATAATACGATTGAAGAAGTGCTGCGGGCTGCCGCGAATAAACATTCCATAATCGCATTCGTCCGCGCTTCCTGAGCATCCAACTGAAAATTCACGCCGGTTATATGATTAAATAATTGAATTTGCTGCATGACACTAGCCATTAATTCCTCATTATTTAAAGGCGCCTGCGCAAAAAAGTTCATCATACCGTCAGTCTGTCCGCGCATTTCCTTCTCATCATCAATAATATGCAGTTCAATCTCACTGTTATCCTGAAGAATCAGCTTCATGGCATGATCCGCATACAGCACATCAATTGTAAAATCCGCAAATGCTTTTTTAAATGCTTCAAGGATCAAATCATCATTTTTAATCACACTATATAAAGTTATAACCGCATCTTGCCGCTCACTCATACATGAACCTCACTTTCCGCTGACAGCTTATCAGCCAGACTTTCTCTTGTATAATCACACATTAAATTGGGTGCCAGATGCAAAATATCCCCGACCTGAATCTTCTTCTCAACAAGCAGCTTCAGCTCATCATCCTGCATGCCGATCAATTCCACAAATACTACCTTGCCATTAGGTGTCTGAATTTCACCGGCATCATCGAGCTTGGTGATAAAACCAGTGATCCTTGATGTTCCGGCCGCGTCCATCCCCGTTGTCTGCCCGGTATACAGATACTCATACGGCTGAAAAATTTCATTATTTTGAAAAGTAATGCGGGCAATTGACTGCAGGATGCCTGCCATGCAGCGAATCTCAGCCTCTGAATCACGCAAGCCAGCTTTTTTTAGCTTTACCGTCAGTTCAAAGCCATAGCCGCTGTATTCCTGATTTTCACTTTCCTTCTCATAAAGCTCAGAAAGCCCATAAGTTACAAAATGATAAAAATCACCGCCGTCATAAACACTGATGCCGTCCAGTGGATCATTGCCGCCAAGCTGCCACGAAATTAAAGTTCCAAAATGGTAAGGTTCTCTCTGCTCGGGATACAATTTTTCAAATACCTCACTGATCGCATCCCAGCCGGATGAACAAAAGTCTGGTTCATTATTTTCACTCATACATTTCTTCCTTTCCTCATATCAGCAGCTTTTTAGGTTTAATCATTATAACATAGAAACCATATACTTGTAACCGCTTTTAAAGAGCAGTAATGCCATTTCATAACCTTTTTATCTTCATCTTGGCAGAAAAAAACTCCTTATTTAAGTCATAAGGAGTCTTAAGCTTTATTTATTAAACTGACGGCACATTTCAATCATTTCAAGCGCCATAATTTTAATCGTTTCAGCACTCATAATCTGATCCTCGGCATGCAGCAGAAGTAAGGTTACATCCGTCTTATTGCCATTTGCTTCATTTGTAATCAGTTCAGCATGCGCCTGATGTGCATTTACAAATTCCTTTTCGCCATCCTGAATCAGCTGTTCAGCCTTTTCATAATCACCCTTGCGGGCAATCTGCATCGCCTCGATAAAACAGCTTCTTGCGGCACCAACACCAGCAATTATTTTAAAACAAATCATTTCTAAACCTTCCATGGTTCTTGCCTCCTTTATTGAATAAACCCAAAGATATTTTCATAAGCAATCATGCTTACTAGTTTCATTTCATCCTCATCTAAATGCCCGGCCAGATTCCGGTCACCAGTATTAGGAATCGGTTTCAGAATAATCTGCAATTCAGCGCGGTAATGACTCAGTGCATCATTCACAATAACCACATCACCCACCGTAAACATTGCTTTATCGCAGACTCTTTGCGGTATTGAAGCATGATGATATTTCATTCGCGAATCAACGGTGCGAATCAATAAATCACTGCTGTCTGTCCGGCGGTTATGCAGACAATCAAATACAATCTTTTTTTCGATTTCAGTGATTGTATCATCTAAATCAATCTTAACTGTCACTTTATTCGGATCAGCATCCGCCATCGCTTTTAGTTCTGCCTCACTCGCGAAAGCATTGCCGATTAAAACATCATCGATTTCACGGGTTGCGTACAAATACCGCGTCTGCCAGCTGATTGCTTTATCCCGGCACAGCTCAAGCGTCGGCAAGCCCTCATAAACCGGCCAAGGCCCAAAGGTGTTTTCTTCATTTGAGCTGACAAAAGCAGCATTCGTTAAGTTTAATGTTTTTGTCTTACTATTGAAGAAATGAAATCTTTCTTCACTTAAACCGCTGTAACGCATCGGATAGAAATTATGACAAATCGTCATATTATGCGGATTGGCGCCTTTTTCAATCATGCGGTCAAGATTCAGATATTGTGAACCGTTAAATTCAATCTGTATGCCATAGGGATTCAATGTTAACGCGATATCCTCTAAATCACTGAAATGACCATCCATCCGAATAATGTCAACACCCATATCTTTAAAAACCTTTAAGTTAAGCGGATCAGCACCAAGCTTTTTGAATATCTGCGGATTCGTGTCAACGGAAACAATCATGCCCAATTGATGAGCCCTTGTACATAAATCGCTGAACATCTGAATCATCGTTTCAGTATCATCCGCTGATGAAAGCATACAGGTAAACAGCCGTGTAAAGCCATAGCTGGCCGCCAGACGCATATAAGCGTCATCTTTTTCCTTCGTAGAATGCTGAGGATAAATGGATATGCCTAATCGATGCATGCGTGATCCTCCGCTTCCCTGATGATATTCACCAGCTCCTTAACAGCTGTTTCAGACACCACATCATAATCCAGCTCATGATGATACGCATAGCTGACCATACCGTTATCGGTTGTCGGATCATCAACCCACGCTTTAGCACTTGAATGCACTTGGCTGACACCGCTTGTTTTAATAAATTCCACAGCGTTATGCGCCTTAATGCCGCTGCCGGCGAGAATTTCTATCTGATCACCATAGACACTTTGCAGCTCATGAATCAATTCCTTACCCGCTATGGCAGTAGGCGCTAAACCGCTTGTTAATACACGGTCAATTCCGCATTCAATCAACTGACTCATTGCTTGTTTCGCATCCTTAACACAATCAAAGGCGCGATGGAATACCGCTTCACGCTCTGTACCATATGATTTAATCAGCGCAATCATCCGTTTTGTCAGATTCAGATCAATCGTAGCATCTGCCTTTAAAAAACCAAACGCCAAGCCATCGCTGCCAGCCTCTAACAGCGCCTTGGCATCTTCAAATATACATTCAATTTCAGCATCGTTATAACAAAAGCCAGCCCCTCTTGGCCTTACCATGCAGATAACCGGCAGGCTTACATCACGCTTAACCAGCTTCAAAGTTCCGATGCTGGGAGTTAACCCTCCCATAAATAAAGCAGAATTAAGTTCAATCCGATCCGCCTTGCCGCTTTGTGCCATCAGTGCATCATGATAGCTTCCGCAGCAGATTTCAACTAATGTTTTCATACTATTCACTCAGCGGCGCCATGCGTGTCTGCATATAATTATTCAGCCATTCCTCACTCGCTAATTCATGAATACATTTGCCGTCAACATTTTTAACTAGATATACTGCCGGTGTTTCTCCCTCTCTGCATACCGCAAAGGAGAAGCCTTCAATATTTGTTGCCACACCGTATTCACCTTTATTATTCATTGCCACAACACTCAGATCACCAGCCTTGCCGCGGCGTTTTTTCAATTCAGCATCTAAATTGCTGACCGCGATTTCACAGGCCGCCTGCGGATGATGACCTTCCTTCATCAAACGAACGATTTCATAAGAAATACAGCCCTTCATCAAATCCTCGCCAAGTCCGGTCGCACTTGCGCCGCCAACTGTAGAATCAGCATAAAAGCCGCTGCCGCTGATGGGTGAATCACCAACTCTGCCTTTTTTCTTCATGAATAAACCTGAGGTAGAAGTACCGACAACCATCTTGCCGTGCTGATCCAAGGCTACGACACCTACTGTATCATGACCGATATACGGGCGCAGCTCCTGCGCGGTTTCCTTTACCCGCTTGCGGTAATGGATCTTAGCCCGATCCGTCAGCATATTCTTACGTTCAAAGCCTTCCTTATGCGCAAACTTCTCCGCGCCTTCACTAACCAGCATGCAGTTCACTGATTCAGCGGATAAACGCTTTGCCACTTTGATAGGATTCGCAAAATCCTTAATTGCCGCAACCGCGCCGATATCAAATGTATCGCCGTCCATATAAGCTGCGTCAAGCTCCACTTCCATTTCTTCATTCGGCAGACCGCCATAACCTACTGATTTATAATATGGAAAATCTTCAATATCACATATTGCCTTTTCCAATGCCTCCCCGGCAGCCGCTCCATGCTCAAGCATCTCACCGCCGGCTGTAATTCCCTCAAGCGCCATACGCCACGTCGCAATCATCGCCCACATAACAAATCCTCCTTTATGTTTTACTTCTGATTTTATTATAGGCTGATCAAGCCTTACAAACCGTTTTTCTCTTTCCTAAGATTAGGAAACCCTCATTAATCCAAGGGCTGCTGATAGAAACCGCCGAAGAAATTCTCTGATTTATACACATTCACCAGCAGCTGCGGATCAGCCTGCTTCATCAGATAAACAATATCCTTAACCTCATAAGCTGATACAACCGTATGCAGCAAGTAGTAGCGCTTCTTTGAGAAACCGCCGTAGCTTGGCGTAACCGTGATACCATGCCGGTAATGATCGACATACACATCGACCACCGCTTCCGCATTTGATGTCGTAATCTGCATCGTAACCCGCTCATAACGATGATAGAAGGCATTGACCGTCTGTGTCGAAACATATTGAAATAAAATAGAATAACCAGCATTCTGCCAACCAAACAAAGCGCCAAAAATACACAGCATGATGCAGTTAAATATAAACACCTGTGTCCAAATTGACTTGCCGATCTTATTGGATACATATAAAGCGATAAAATCGGTACCGCCGGTACTCGCATTCCCCTTTAATGAAAGCAGGATTGCAAAGCCATACAACACACCGCCCAGCATGCAGTTCAGCATGACATCATCGATCAGCGGTGTAAAATGGAAAAGCTTTAAGAAGATGGATACACAGAAAAATTGAATACTCGAAAAAATCGTAAACTTTGTAGAAATACTTTTTAGACATAAGAGCGCTACCGGCACATTTAATAATATAATCATTAACGATACATCAAACTGCATTCCGAATAAACCGCTGATACGGTTAATCAAAATAGCCAGTCCGGTAAAACCGCTTGACAGCAGATTACTGGCATTAATGAAAACCTGAATAACATACGTCTGCAGAAGCGCACTGGCAAGCACCATGATCAATGTATAGATACAGCGTGCCGCAAAATTTTTTTTCAGAACCTTAATTTTCTCTGACATGAGCATAACCCCCTGATTCACCTGTATTATAATCTCATTTAAAAATCACATGGGGAAATCCATTTCCTCTTGTTAGGAAATTCAAGAAACATCACCGCTTTTCCTAATAATAGGAAAAGACATTATAAAAATGGTTTTAATTATTATATAATAATGATAACGTAAGATTTTCATTGAAGGGGAAGATAGAATGACAGATAGACAAGAAAAGCTGCTCCGTTTACTTGAATCACAAAATACATGGATCACCGGCAAAGAACTCTCCCAGATACTTAAGGTATCTGATCGTACAATACGCAGCGATATTGACGCTATGAATCATGAATATGATTTACCGCTGATTGAATCAAATATCCGCAAAGGCTACCGGCTGATCATAGAAAATGTTCATCAGAGCCAAAAGCCAGTTGATGCCCTGATTCCGCAGACACCTAAGGAGCGTTCTACATTCATCTTAAAAAAATTACTCCTGACGAATCAAAAGCTGTCAATCATTGATTTACTTGATGAAATCTTTATTTCTGAATATGCTTTAGATAATGATCTGAAGAATATCAAGGAATTTATTGATACCTTTGAGGGATTGAAGATTACCAAAAGCCGCAACCACCTTTATCTGGAAGGGCCTGAACATTCCATTCGTGAATTATATAAACAGATGCTGCTTGAAGAGACTCAGAAAAACTTCTTAAATATTGATGAAATAGCTTCAATTTATAAAAATTTCGATTTATTAAAATGTAAACAGGAGTTAGAGAAGATCCTTAAAAAATACAGCTATGAAGTTCATGATGTCTCATTTCCTAGTCTGATTGTCCATGTGGGAATATCGATTGACCGCATTTTCAACTTCCGCTATGTGGAATCAATGCGTAATACGGATGAAATTATGACATCGATTGAATATCGGATTGCCAAGGAATTCTATGAACGGATTTCCGCGCTGTATCAGACAGAGATTGTCGAAAGTGAAATTGTCATGCTGGCATTTTTGCTGATGGGTAAAAAAGGCACGAATTTCTCATCAGAGTCCTTAAAGGAATTTTTGCCGGAAAATGTCACTTGCAACATGCTGGCTCAAGAGATGCTTGAGAACATTCTTACGAACTTCGGCATCAATTTTACTGATGATGAGGGTCTGATTGTCGGCTTAACCCTTCACCTGCAGTCCCTGATTGAAAGAGCCGCCAAGAATTTGGTAGCGAATAATCTTTATTTACAGGAAATTAAACGTAAATATCCATTGATTTTTGAATTAGGAGTATCCTGTGCCAATTATTTATCCAGACGGCTTGATCTGGAAGTATCCGAAGAAGAAATCGGCTTCATTGCTCTGCATTTAGGCATGGCATATGAACGGCAGAATGCAAAGCGCAAATACAAAGCGATTGTGATTTTTCCTACCACACAGGCAATTTCCAACGCGCCGATTCTGCGCATGCAGCGGATCTTTTCTGAATATATGGACATCATCGGCATCTTTAACTATTTTGAAGAAACGAAGATTCTTGAATTAAAGCCTGATTTAATTATCTGTTCGGTACCGCTGAAGCATTCATTAGAGATTCCTACCGTTCAGATTTCAATTTTCTTTTCCAGAGAAGATGAGGCTTATATCTTATCAGCATTGAATGCGTTGGAACAAAAGCATTTAAAAGAAGCTTATGCTGATTGTCTGAATCAGATGTTCAGACCGGAGCATTTCTTTACCGATATGGAATTTAAAACTTCAGAAGAAGCGATTCGCTTTATGTGTGATGATTTAGTTCGTTCAAATGCTGTCTCTGAGCAATTCTTTGATTCAGTTATGGCCAGAGAGAGTATGTCCTCAACCTCATTTATCCATCAGTTTGCGATACCGCATGCCCTTGATTCAACAGTTTATCAGGCTAATATCTCGGTTGTAATTTTACGCAAACCAATTCGCTGGGGACCTTATGATGTGAAAATTGTATTCCTGCTGGCGGCAGGCAATACAGAAAGTGTAGCTATGAAGCTGTTCTTTGAGTGGATGATTAACCTCTCTAATGATGTCTATAAGATGACCAGCTTGATGGAATGCAGCAATTATAATGAATTTATTAAATATTTTGATTAGTCAGTGCCTAGGCACTGGCTTTTTGTTTACAAAAAAAAGCACATAATGTGCTTGTACCTATTTTCTGACTTCATCAATAATAGGAAGAAGATCTAAAAGATCATCCGTATCAACAGCATACTGAGCTTTTTCCTTTACGTTGTTTAAGGCATTAAGCGCGATTGAGTGAGCGCATATATCAAAGATGGGAATATCTGTCGCGCCGTCACCAACAGCAATGCATTCAGAAGGCTTGATCTGATTCCTTTCACAAAAATCATGCAGACAGCTGACCTTATTTTCAGCTTTGATATAATCAACAATTCGGCCTGTGAAAATACCGTCAATCACTTCATAATCACTGCCGTAACAGCCATCAAAGTTATAGATCGACGCAACTGCCTCAGCGACTTGAAGCGGCCCAACAGTAATTACGATGCATTTTATATCTCGCTGATGCAGAAGTGTTACCGTCTTTGCGATATTCTCTAACGGCTTGGCTATTTCCAGAAAATGATTCTGAATTTCCTTTTCATTTAAACCTTTAAACAATTCAGCTCTAAGGATATCCGCGCTGATATAATCAAGTTCACCAGACTCCTCTTGTTTTTGAATAATTTCATGTTCCTTCGCTTTGCCATTCAAAATACAGGGCAGCATGACTGAATGACAGCCTCTGATCAATGTATCATCTAAATCAAAACAGATTAATTTAATATTCACCTTTACCTCCCTGACAACGCTGTATTTATAGGCATTATCTTATAAATTCAGTGTATCACGATTCCGTTGAGCTGCCAATGGCTGTCATAAGACATGTTTCTTTATAAGCATTTAAAAACTGAATCAGACGATTCAGTTTGTTGATAATTACCAAGGTTTAATATTTTTATTCATCTGTGACAGTTTATACAATGACCAGGCATATACTTTGGCACATGTTAGTAAATCATCGATATCAACCCATTCATTCGGCTGGTGAGCGATACCCACTTGTCCCGGGAAGCTAGGCCCATAAGGGATGATGGTTTGACAAACATGAGCATAAGTGCCGCCGGTCGTTGTCGTTGGCTTCACGCTGCTGCCCATAACCTGCGCATAAGCTTCACTCAGGGTCTGCACCAGCCAGCAGTTTGGATCATGAAGGACAACCCCGCTGTCGCTGATCAGTTCAACCTTCATGCCGGCTGCTTTGGTGCGGATCTGATCGATAATGGCAGTCATATCACACGTTGGATAGCTGAGCGCAAATTGAATCCCAAGCAGATCGTTGTCAAGAATCAGATTCTTGCCGCGGATTATCATTTCGCCAAAATGCTGATCACTGACATTAATGCCAAGCCGATCACCGTTTGCTTTGGCATTCATGAAATATTCATTGATAAAAGGAACCGCCAGCTCTTTACTGCCCATAACCCGCACAACCGCACGGCCGCGTTCACCATAGATTGCCGGAAATTTATTATCCGGGGTAAATCCCATCAAAGGGGCTTTTTCATGTTCCAAATAATAACGGCAGTCCGCCATACCGGTTTCTTCATTTGTACCAAAAATCACACGAATCGGTATGTTTGGTTTAATGCCTAGCTTCTTTAATGCCAGCATGCCATAGAAAGCCGCAAATAACGGGCCTTTATTATCCAATGCGCCGCGTCCCCAGATACGGTTCTCAGCAATCGTTGCAGAAAAGGCTGGATAGCGCCAGCCATCACCTATCTCCACGACATCAAGATGTCCCATAACACCGATATAGTTTTCACCTTCACCATACTGTCCATAACCCATGTAGCCATCGACATTTTTAGTAATCAGCCCTTCCCGTTTCGCTATCGATAAAGCCTTTAAGAGTGCTTCATTGACACCCGCACCAAACGGCATGCCAGGCTTTGCCTCACTGCGCTGTGAATCAATCTGTACCATTGCACAGATATCCTCAATCATCTGATCCTTTAATTCATCAATCATCGCAAACAATTGTTCTTTTTCCATAGGTTCCTCACTAAGCGCAGATCATATCAAAGGTCTGCTGATCCATCGTACATAAGATATAAGTCAATAAATCTACACAAGCTTCAAGATCCTGCTTATGAATGATCGACTGATTCGTATGCATATAACGAATCGGAATTGATAATGTCATATTAACGATACCTTCAAAGCTTTTATGAATATTGCCGGAATCTGTACCGCCGCCGTTAAATACCGCATATTGATAAGGAATCCCCTGTTCCTTGCACACCTTTTCCACATAACGGATTAAGCCGCGATGATAAACAGTATTGGAATCCAGCATTGAAATAACGACTCCGCCGCCCAGTTTACAGCTGTTTGCATTGGCCGGTGTATCGCCTGCCAGCGTTGTATCAATCGCGAAGGCAAGCTCCGGATGCATCAGATCTGTACTTGTACGGGCGCCGCGCAGTCCTGGTTCTTCCTGCACCGTACAGGCAAAACTCAGCGGTACATGCTTCTTCCCCTTTAATCGTTCCAACACATAAAGGCCCACCGCGCAGCTTGCACGGTTGTCAAAAGCCTTGCCTGCCAGATAATTGGGATTATTCATTACTCTGAAATTTGTATCAGGTACCACCATATCGCCAATTCTGATGCCCAGAGCTTCAGCTTCTTTCTTGTCAGCAACACCTAAATCAAGATAGATTGCTTCCATTGCCAAAGTCTTAGCCCGCTGTTCAGAAGGCATGCCATGGGTTGCCGGACTGCCGATAAAGCCTTTAATCTGTCGGCCGTCTTGAGTGATTACCTTAAAATCATGCCCCAGCAGCATATGCGTCCACCAGCTCCCCACCGGCATCAATCGAAGGGTTCCACTTGCCTCTATTTCTTTCACAAAAAAACCAACCTCATCCGCATGCGTAGCCAGCATCGTTTTAGGACCTGCTTCATCATCCCCTTTGATCCCAATCACTGACCCAAGACCATCATGAATCACACGATCCACATAGGGCTGCATATATGTTTCAAGCTGTGAACATACCGCTTCCTCACAAGAGGAAATACCGGCTGCTTCACTTAATGTTTTTAATATCTCCAGATCAATCATAGCACACCCCATAACCAAAGCTTTCGATGTCCTCACTGCTTAAGCCTGACAAATATTTTACTAATTCCTTTTTTAAGCATTCCGCGTCATTCAGGTCAGCTAAAATATGATTGCTGCCAAGATGACTCATAGCAATACCAAGTGACAGTGTTGGTGTTCCCTTTAAAGTTTTATGAATAAATGAACCATCATTGCCATAAATGCCAAGATATTCCTGACAAGGCTGAACCTTATCCATAAAATCATGAAGCAGGCGTTTGCCGGGCAGCATCTGCTTATCATAAATTCCCACCGTAACACCTTTGCCGCGTATGGCAGCCGGCTGTGAGTTGGCGGTATCAAAACCAGTCAATACCAGCGCCGCGTCGGGCTGTATCACATAGGTCGCAGTCTTGCTGCCCCGCCAGCCGATTACCGACTGTGCAATGCCGCCCATCGCTAAATGATAATCAAGCTCACTCTCCTGCAGCACTTGTGATAATTCAATCATCACTTCAAGCATTAAACGGTTATTTAATGCCTTCCCCATCGCGCAGTGTTCATTCAGCATCGTAAAATCACCTTTAATTAAAGCTAAATCCCCAATTGTAAATATATCGAATGCTTCTTCATAGCCCATTCCCATATCCAAGCTCAAGTCTTCCATCTTTATCTGATTCGCTGCGGTTTCCATGAATTTGATCTTATCGCAGCCAATGATACCGGTAAAGCATTGATGCTCTCTTGTATATACACAAACCTGCTGATGTAAAAGACTGGCCGGTGATAATGCTTCAAGCGTCACAAATTTTAATTTTCCATCAGGCAGAATCTCACTGACCATTAAACCTTCTTCATCAAGACTAGCTGCCAGCATCAGTGTTTTTGCCTTTGGATTCTTACTGCGCTTTAGTGCAAATAGTGAACCCAGCCGATCACTCACCCACTCATCCGCAATCATATCCTTTTTCAATAAGGCTCTGACATCCTGTTCCTCACCGCTCACACCCATCGCATTTACTAAAGCCTTAAGCCGTTCAATATACTGTTTTTCCATTAGTGTCCTTTCTTTACAAAAACCAGCCGATGCTCGACTGGTTTTCATTTTAGTAACAATTTCTAGTTTTTATTTCTTCAACATTTTCCGGATGATTCACTTCTGCATCGATTAATTCACATAAATTTTCAAGTGAATCCTTTAAACCAATACCACCCTTTTTAGGCATTTTCACAATTGGAATCAGTGACGCGTACTGATCAATGGTTGTCGAGTTTTCCACTGACATCATCGCGCATGACTTGATTGCGGTATTTTCCAGTATCGATTTAGAACACATCGCACACATAAGTGAATACTCTTCAAAATTAAAGCCAGGTCCGCATACAACATAATCAGGGTTCAGCTTCTTAGCCATTGCGGTCATTTTCTTCACTACTTCTTCCTGATGATCTTTGAAATAGCCAACGCCGCAATATAAGGTTGCGATAACCTCAGCCCCGATCTTTTTGAAATATGGCTCCATCATCTCACCGGTACCGATGATACCCTTTTTAGCTGTAAGCTCAACATTCGGATTACTCTTACCGCCGGCACCCGCCAGACCTGAGTCAAATATCAATAGGACTTTCATATTACTCTAAAACGAGATCATCAAATGAAAGATCATCAAGTTCATCTGATTCATTCGCTGTATTTGCTTCTTCTTCCAGATACTTGCGGTCAAGCATTTTCAGGAATGGGAAATAGATTGCCATATCCATCGCTAGCTGTGCAAGCTGGAACAGTGAGGCTACAAAGCTTCCGGTAACCAGCCAGCCTGAGAATAAGATTGGTGTTGTCCATGGCAGCTGCACACCGGCAGTAATCGGCAGAATACCAATTGATGTCGCAATCGTAGCCGTGATTGTATTTAACACTGGTACGAAGATAAACGGCACCGCCATCAATGGATTTAATACGATCGGCAGACCGAAGATGATCGGTTCGTTGATACCGAAAATCGCTGCCGGCAGAGAAAGTCTGCCCAATGTTTTAATACGGTTTGATTTACCAGTAAAGGCCATCAGAATAACTAAGCCTAAGGTAGAACCGCCGCCGCCATAGTTACAGAAGAAATCAGAGAAAGCAGAAGTAAAGACATTGGTCATTGCGATACCTGCTTTAGCTGCTTCATAGTTTTCTTGCGTCAGCACTTTATGAATCGGCGCGAAAATGGTATTTGTAACCGCTGGTCCATTAATACCAAAGAACCAGAATAAAGTTGATAAGAATTGATAAATAACTTCAAATAGATTAGAACGTCCTAGACCTACTAATGGTGCCTGCAAGACTTCATAGATGAACGCATGAGCACTTCCGTAAGCAGTATTCGTGAAAATAATATTTACAATAAAGAAGGTAACCATTGCGAAAGCAGCTGGAATTAATGCCGCAAAGGAATCCATAACCGCTGGCGGAACACCGTCAGGCAGCTTGATAACCAGTTTCTTACGCATTGCCCAAGCAAAGATTGATACCGAAAGAATCGCTGTAATCATTGATAAGAACATACCTGATGTACCAAGATTACCGAAAGAGAAACCGCTGAATGCTTTACCGGCTTCATTTACATAAGCGATATGTGTCTTTGGTGTGATAATCAAAAAGCAAGTCAGTGCAACTACACCGCCGGCAATCTTATCGACACCCTTTTCACGGGCATAGCAATAACCGATTGATAAGACACCTGTCAGCGCTACAACATCAAAGGTAGATGAAGTAACCGCGTCAAGATAAACTTCCCAGCCTTCACCAAATACACTGGCAACCATTTCTGACCAGCCAGTAATCGGGAAATTGGAAATTAATAAGAATATTGAACCTACGATTACAATTGGTACTGTAATCAAGAAACCATCACGGATCGCGCTTAATATTTTGTTTTTAGATAAAGCGTCAGCAACTGGTGATAAGTATTTTTCTAATTTATCAAACATTTATTTGGCCTCGCTCTCTTTCATTTTTTTGATAGCGGCTTTCAGTACCCGTTCCCCATTCATTGAACCATAGTCTGTACTGTCAATGACAAAAATTGGGTGCCCCAAATGCCCATATCTTTCGACAACCTTTTCATACAGATATTTAACCTGCGGACCTAACAGAATGCAGTCCGGATTAAATTCTGCGATAATGTTGTCCATTTTAGAGTCAGGGAATGCTTTTACTTCAATTGGTAAATTGTGTTCTTCAGCTACTTTTTGCATCTTGCTTGCTAACAATGAAGTAGACATCCCTGCATTACAGAATAAATAAACTCTACGCATAATTCATATCCTCCTTTGGCTGATTCAAGTATATCTCAGCAAAGGAAGCGTTATCATCAATTCTGTTTCCGTGCATTAGGAAATGGTAAAGCTGACTGCGGAAATCGGTTTCCTTACTTTTTTCCTCATTCAAATAAAAAAGCTGACTTCATCAATTTGTCAGCTTCGATAATTATCTATAATGCTTTCTGAACTTTGCCGGGAACATAAATATCTTCCACGTGCGTGTGTGAAATCCTGTCATGAATCATACGGCTTTGATCCTTATCTCTTAACGCGAGCAATAAGGATAACACACAGATAACTGCTACCGGACCGCTCAGCAGCATGTCCATCATGCCTGTATCAAATGGCAGATATTTTGTAATCAGCAAGGTTTTGAATGTTGATGTGAAGAAATAGAAGGTGCCTTCTAATACAAGACAGCCAAGCACAAAACGAATCAGCATGGTTTTAAAAGTGACTTCACTGTGATCATCATGGAACACCTTGATCTGAAGCATACGCTGAGCAGGTGTCTGACCGATCCAGATCCGGCATGGCACCCAGACGTAATAGAATAAGAAAATAAGAAACAGGACAGCCATCAATATCCACGCCTGAGTGCTTGTCATCCCGTTAAGATTATACTGTACCTCAATCTGTCCCTGATTGAAAAAGCCATAGCACAGTGAGATTGCGATATTAGCCAGTACCCCGGATAAATACCAATCAATACCAAATGCCAACACTCTTCTTATAAAATAACCGCCGCGGCTTGAATTATTTGTTACAACCATTTTTTTCTTTGCCATAGTACATCCTCCAGCTTATGCTTCTATTATAAACGAAGCAAGCTGAAAACGCTTAACTACAATTTCCTAGCATTAGGAAATTGTATCCATTTTAATGAAATATCAATGATATTCAGTCATAGAGGAAATGATATTTTGCTAAAGAATATTATTTAGCTTCTGTGCTGACATTTAATTCTTAATGTGCACGCTGATTCACATAAAACAAGAAAATGATTTCCTTCAATCCTTCAGGAAATCATGCCATCAATAATGACACCCAGCTGCCTTTCTCGCGGCGCTGTTCCTTTCTGTATTTCAATGTCTCTCTCTTTCTACCTACCGGTATTGGAGTCGCACCCGAACATATCCATACAGGAACTCTTTTGATCAGTTCAATGATTTCCATCAAGTAAACAGCCTTTTCTTCTAGTTTGGGTCTATTCACTTTGATTCATTGAATTGATTTTTTTATGTTATCTGAATAATGCTAATATGGCTGTAAGCTGACATTCTTTAATACTCGCTTTTCCTATCTTTTTACCAACCGCTGCCCATTGCTCTGCTTGTGTTTGCTTTTCTTTTACGAATACTCGATATTCTCGTAATATCTTCTCTTTATATCCGATCCCTTTTCTTGCGATCACATAACTCGCTGCCTGATGCACACTCATTCCCTTATCCCGTACATATTTCAATTTTCCAATCAGTGACGTGTACGCTGGATCAATTTTGATCACTTCTATTCCTTCATAGACTGCTTTTCGCTCAATAGCTTCTGTAATCTGTGAATAAGCAAACTCACTCAGCATTCGATTCAGTCCTTTTGGCTGATAACGCTGCTTCCGCTTTTTATCACTAAAGTCCAAGGCTTCCATCACTAATGGTTTATGGGTATGTACACATTCATGAATGATCTTACTCGCTGTTTCCGCAATCTCATGCTTTCGCTGATTCCTTGTCTTTCCCTTTAACTTCATGGGTAATATTAGTTGTCTGCACAGATTGCCTTGCCGATCGATGTGGGCAACCGCGATATGATCCACATTGATATCGATACCGATACTGCCTTCTTCCTTTTTGGTCACGATCATTTTGGGTTCCACCTCAATGATCGCTTTAATGATGAAATACTCACCATGATCATAGAGTTCATAAGCTATGGCTTTACCAGCGGTATTATGCGGTAATCTGACTGCTCTTTCTAATTTATCTGCATGATGATAAAAACGGATCGGTAAATGAACTTCTTTCTCTGTGCCTCGATAAACCATGATCCCGGATTCAAGATGATATTTGAAGAGATTGTTACTGTATTTTCCCTGTCTTCTTCCCGTTATCAGCATGCGTTTTCTTCTTTCATACCGATAAGCTTCAAGATTGTTATGCAGCTTCTTCCTTGAACCAAAGCAAGCGGCTCTCACACCTAAATTCAAATGATTCAGTTTATCCGTTTCCCGGTTTAATTTAAAGGTCAATGACCCGATTCTATGTTTTAGCTGTTTGATATTTGGACTGACGATCTGTACCTCATACAAATAGTCTGCTTCACTAGTTTCATGTTCC